>JBBDRG010000068.1:30481-156932 GCA_040905585.1 Verrucomicrobiales bacterium | reverse complement strand
CGACCCCGTCGATGGCGACCCCGTCGATGGCGACCCCGTCGATGGCGACCCCGTCGATGGCGACCCCGTCTTCAGATAGTTCATCCAGGCTCCGCCCCGCTTCTCCTCGCGCGGGTGCCAGTCGGCGTAGAACGAACCGAGATGCTCGCCGGAGCCGACGTCGTGGAGGTCGTAGAACTTCACGTCTGGGTGCCAGACTTCCACCGGGGCGCCGGCCGCGGCGTCGCCTTCCAGGGTTTCTCCGGGGGCGACGAACGCGGTGTCCCGCTCCTCGATTCGGAACCCGAAAATCCGCTCGGTGAGACGGAACATTCCCTGGATGACGTTGTCGATGGAGAAGTAGGGACGGACCTCCTCCTCGTCGAAGTCGTATCGGTCCTTGCGCAGTTTCTCCGCCCAGTAGGCGACGTCCCAGGGCTCGAACTCTCCGTCCCAGCCGTCCTCCTTTTCCCGTCGGAAGGCCTTCAGTTCCTCGATCTCTTCCCGGAAAAACGGCCGGGTCCGCTCGGCGAGATCCTCGACGAAATCCAAGGCGCTTCGCCCGTCCTTGGCCATGCGCTTCTCGAGCACCTGGTCGGCGAAGTTCGTCTTGCCGAGAATTTCCGCCTTTTCCTGCCGCAATTTCAGAATGTCCCGGACGAGTCCGGTGTTGTCGTATTCTCCGCGTCCCACCGTCGCGCTGCCCTCCCACACTTCCTTCCGCAGTGCCGCGTCGTCGGCGTATTCGAGCACCGGAAAATACACGGGGGCTTTCAAAGTGACGCGGTAGACGGGCTTGTCGTCCGTTCCGAGGTCCTTGGCCGCGGCCTCCGCCTTCAGGACTTCCATGGCCGTCTTCGGAAGACCGGCCAGCCGGGCTTCGTCTTCGACGACGAGATCCCAGGCGTTGGTCGAGTCGAGGACGTTCTCCGAGAATTTCTGGGTGATGCGGGCCAATTCCGACTGCACTTCCTCGAGTCGCTGCTTCCCCTCCTCCGGCAGATCGGCGCCGCTGCGCACGAAATCGGAAACGGTTTCGTCGACGAGTCGCTTTCGCACGCCGGTCAGCGCCGCCGCCTCGTCGGTTTCGGAATAGGCCTTGATGCGCCTCCAGAGCTTTTCGTTCAGCGGAATCCGGGAGAAAAACTTCGTCACTTCCGGCAGCATCGCGTTGTAGCTCTCGCGCAGTTCGTCGCTGTTGCGGACGGAGTCCAGATGTCCCACTTTCCCCCACGCCATCGACAGATCCTCGGTGGCGTCCTCCAAGGCGAGCAGCGTGTTTTCGAAGGTCAACTCGCCGGGCTCGAAATCGGCGCACAACTCGTCGATCCTGGCCCGCGCCACTTCCAGGGCGAGACCGATGTCCGGTTCCACCGCCTCCGGCACGAGCCGGGACCATCGGATGTGGAAATCGTCCTGCAGAAAGGGGTGGGAGGTATCGGACATGCGGGAACGGTAAATCCCTCCGCCGCCACGTAAAGCTTTTGCGCCGGGAAATTGCGCGTTCGCGACAAGCGCAACACTTCGGCTACGCGGCTTCGACCGCCTTCGCCGCCGACGCCGGCCCGAGCCGACGCTGAGCGAAAAAGAGGACTCCCGCCACCGCGCACCAGATCGAATCGGCAATCAGTGCGTTGCGCAGAAACATCCAAGCCGGTGGCGAAATGCCGGGCACTCCCACCGTTTGACTCTGCCACCATCCGGCGAGCGATTTTTCGTAGCCGGGCCACAGCAACCAGCTGTAGGTGTTGGCGAAGACGTAGAAGAGCACCCCGCACAGCAGGGTGCCGCACCACATTTTCGGCCAGACGCGCTCGCGCCGTCCGGCATGACCGCCGACCCAAGCCACCCCGAGATAGAAGAACGCCGACATCACGGTGTACCCTCCGATGCCGCCGCCTCCGTGCACGATCCCGAGAACGAGGTCGCTCGCGACCAGCAGCGCCACCGGCAACCACCAGTAGCGGGCACCCAGCAGAAGAGCGCCGCCGAAGGCGATCGCCATCAGCGGAGCGGTATTGCCGAGAAAATCGAAGTGCGAGGCCACCACGCGGTAGGCCACGGTGACGGCCAGCAACAGCAGCACCAGATACGGTTTCAGTACGGGCTGCGACGAAAGAGATGGATCGGAATCGGACACGGGACGGGCAACAGGGTTGAAGGGAGGACCGGACAGGGTCGGGTCCGGAAGTTCGGGGTGGAAAGGCGCCGGTCAGGCCAGAGTCGTCAGCTTTTCGATGATGGCGTCTTTCATCATGATG
The DNA here is from genome assembly GCA_040905585.1 of Verrucomicrobiales bacterium. Classification (GTDB taxonomy): domain Bacteria; phylum Verrucomicrobiota; class Verrucomicrobiia; order Verrucomicrobiales; family DEV007; genus Arctic95D-9. The sequence continues at coordinate 154,692 of JBBDRG010000068.1, read as the reverse complement.
CCGGTCTTGGTTTCCTTGACTTCGCCGTCCTTCATGAAAATGAGCGTGGGAACCGCGCGGATGCCGAACTTCATGGCCAGCTCGCGCTGGTCCATCACGTCGACCTTGGCGACTTTACCCTTGCTCCCGATTTCCTCGGCCACTTCGTCGAGCACCGGAGAGAGCATCTTGCAGGGGCCGCAGTGCTCGGACCAGAAATCGATGATCACGGGAACTTCGGCCTGTTCGGCTTCGCTGGCGAAATTGTCGGCGGTGAGATTGACGATGGATTCGTGTGCCATGGTAGTGGGTGTTTGGGTATGATACGAGGGAAACGGTCGCTTCGGCGCGACATAGGTCATTCACAAACACGGACGGAGCAACCCGGAATTGCTTACAGCCGCCGAGCCGGGCCTCCGGAGAGGTCGTCGGTCCGACGAAAATGCCCGCCGGAAAGCCGCGAAGAAAGGCACGGAAATGCCCCCGGCTGTGCGGCGGCCACCGCGTGGCGGCCACGCGGTGGAGAATCAATCCCGGACCGTGAAAGTCCGCGGGATCAACTGCCCGCGCCCATCTTGGTGACCAGTTCGATGGCCAGCACAGCGAGCGACAGGATAAGAACGATGATAGCAAATGGCATGAGTCCGGATTCTTCGTATTCTTCTTCCCATTCCTCCTCCACCTCCTCGGTGGTTTGGATATTGGGCTTGTCTGAAATGGTTCGGGTCGGCGCCCCGCCGCCCATTTTCTGGGTTTCACCCATCTTGACGGTGGCCTGGGGAAGCGGCTTGGCGCCTCCCGGCTTGAGCGGCGTGGTGGCTTTGCCGACGGGACCGGCTCCGGCGCCGCCGGGCGCTTTCGCGAGCGGGATGGTTTTCGCCCCCACGGGGGTGGGAGCGCCCCCGCCGCCCTTGGTCTGAACCGGCTGGGTCGGTCCCAGAGGATCCGGACCGGAACCGGGCGCGGAAACGGGCGTCGTCGGACCGTGCGGATCCGGAGCGCCGGTGGTGCCCACGGGTTTCGTAGGGCCTAGGGGATCGGGTGCTTTTGAAAGCGGGATGGTCTTGGACCCGGGAGGCGCCGTCGGCGGCGCGGTGGGGACGCCGCCGGAAGACGGCGGCGGCGCGGGCGCTTTCGGACCCGAAGGGGGTGCCGGCGGAACCGGCGAGGTCGATCCCTTCGGTGCCACCGGGCCGGATTCGTCGCCCTGGGCCCGCAAGCTGATTCGGACCGTTTCCTTCTTCAGGGGCACGGTGGAGGTGCTCGAGGAAGGCTTTGGTGGATCTTGGTCGCTCATACGAATAAAATTTTACAATTCGGACCCTTATTCTGGCCTTGAATCGCCCATCGTGTCAACCGCATAAATCGCCTCGGGGTTTCCGATCGCCGAAATCCGGCTTTTCGTGGACACGCGTTCCTGGATTCGGCCCGGATTCGCCTCCACTGTGTCGCCCATGAACATCCCTTCCAGTCCGACGGAATTGCTTCGCGAACTGATCCGCATCCCGAGCGTGAATCCCGACGGCGCCCCGGACCAGGGTGCCACGGGAGAAAAACAATGCGCCGAATGGGTGGGCGCGTTTCTTCGGAACTGCGGCGCCGAGGTCCGTTTCGAAGAGGTTCTGCCGGGACGCCCCAACGTGATCGGTCGGTTTCCGGGCGGCGACGGAAAACCGGGTCTGCTTTTCGCCCCCCACACCGACACGGTCAGCGCGCGGGGCATGTCGATCGATCCCTTCGCCGCCGCAATGCGGGACGGACGCGTCTTCGGTCGCGGGGCCTCGGACACGAAAGGCACGATGGCCGCGATGCTGTGGGCGCTGCGCGAGACGCGGGACGAAATCCCGCGCTTTTCCTCGGCGGTGGCGTTCGCGGGATTGATGGGAGAGGAGGCGGGCCAACCCGGATCCAAGCATTTCGCCGACCGTCACGGCGACGAGTTCGCCTTCGCCGTGGTGGGCGAGCCGACCGAACTGGAGACCGTGTACGCCCACAAGGGATGCGCCTGGCTCGAGCTGACCGCCCGGGGTCGTTCCTGCCACGGCTCGACTCCCGAACGCGGCGACAACGCGGTCCGGAAAATGATGTCGCTGCTCGACGGACTGCTGACGCGCCTCGAAGGCCGCCTGCCCGATTTCGCGGACCCGGTACTCGGGAACCCCACCGTCAGCCTGGGAATGATCGACGGCGGCACGAGCCCGAACATCGTTCCGGCGGAATGCCGGGCGCTTCTCGATTTTCGAGAAACGCCGACCCTTAACCGAAGCGGGGGCAGTCGGAGGCTCGTCGAGGAATTTCTCGAGGAAACGAACTTGGCCGACGAGGTGGAAGTCGCCGTTCTGGTCGATTCCACGCCGTTGCTGACGGATCCGGCAACTGACGGAGTGCGGCGTCTCGAATCGATCGGGTCGCCCCTCGCCACGGCCCCTTGGTTCTGCGACGCGGGACGGCTCGCCGAAGGAGGCATTCCTTCGGTCGCCTGCGGTCCCGGAAGCATCGCCCAGGCCCACACGAAGGATGAGTCCCTGGCGATCGACGACCTCGAAGCCGGGGTCGAATTCTACCTGCGGTTCCTGCGCACCTTTCTGAACTAAGCCGGTTCGGCCAAGATCGGTCGACAAAAAAGCCGCGATTCTCACGAACCGCGGCTTTTTAAAAAAATTTCGATCGGCGCGAGGGACTACCAGGTCCGACCGCGGGTGTATCCCACCGTGGAAAGGAAGCCGATCTGCGGGGGAAACTCCTCGTAGCCGCGGATGGGAAGGTAATCGATGTCCGGCATGGCCGGACGGTAGGAGTCCTTGTAAAGCGGACGCTGCCAGTTGATTACTTCGTAGAAGCCGTACTTGAGCCGGGCGCCGGCACGCTGCATGCCCTGGAGGTAGCCCGCCGTGAAAATGCCGATGTTCTGCTCGGTATGAAGCTCGCCCCAGCGGTGCATGGTCATCGGAACCTCCGTCCAACCGTAGACGATGTTGGCGATACCTCGGCCCATCTTGCGGGTTTTGGTGTAACGGGTCTTGGGCGGTTCGTGAATGTCGGCGATCGTGATCGAGGTGATCGCCAGAACCAAAAAGGATGCGAGGAGTTTCTTCATAGCGGAACGCAGACTAGACAAGCGTCACAATATTGGCAACCAAAAATTTTTTCGCTTGGCGCGGGGCTGGTTCATCCTATGTTGAGCCGCAATGCATTCCGATCTTGAAAAGTTAGTCTCACGGGGAAAACTCGAGCCAACGACCGCCGAAGAGCTCGACGAGCTTCAACCCGGCACGTTCTGCGAGCACAAGAGCTGGGGGGCCGGCAGAATCGCCGATTGGGATCGCCTCAACCTCAAGGTCGTCGTCGACTTCGAGGACAAGCCCGGCCACGAGATGGGCATGAAGTTCGCGGGAATGTCCCTCACGCCGATCGCCGAGGATTCCTTTCTGGCGAAGCGCCACTCCTCCCGCGAAGAACTCCAAGCCCTCGCCAAGGACGAACCGGTGGAGCTCGTCAGGCTGGCGCTGAGTAGTCACGGCGACCGCCTCTACCTCGACAAGCTGGAGGAGCTCATCAAGGGGACCATCGTTCCCGACGGCAAGTACAAGAGCTGGTGGGAGAGCACGAAAAAGAAACTTCGCGAGGACATGCAGTTTATCGTCCCCGCCAAACGCACCGACCCGTTGGAATTGCGCGAGGAAGATTTCGATCCGACCGAAGGTCTCATCGAAGACTTCCGCCAGGCCCGCGATCTCAGGGCGAAGGTGAAGGCGGTCGAATCGATCATCAAGGAAATCGGCGCTTTCAAGGATCACCAGGACAAATTGGACAGCCTCGCCACGGAGATCAGCGACATCGCGAAGAAGGGCGTCAGGCTGCAGTACGCCCCCGCCGTCGAGCTGATTCTGATTCGCGAAGAGCTTCGGGGCAAACTCAAGGACTACGAAACCGGCGAAGACGAAATTTCGATCGCGGAAATTCTCGCCAGCGACGAAGAAGCGATACCGGGCCTGTTCGAGGAATTGTCTTTGACCCGTTTGCGGCAGGTCCTGAAAAGCTTCCCCGACGCCTTCGGCGACGAGTGGGTCGACAAGATGCTCGGCCTCATTCCCCAGTGCAATTTGCGCTCCATCGGCGAGATCGCCAACTTCCTGGAATCGGCCGGCGAGAAAGACGCCCTGCTGGCCTACATGGCCAACGGACTTCAGCAGCGCACGCTCTCTTCCGACGGTCTCGCCTGGATCTGCCGCGAGCGGAAAAAGATCGCCGAACCGGTTTTCAGCCCCATCCTCAGCCTTTCCGTCATGAGTTCGCTCGAATCCGACCAGCTCAACGACGAAGGGCTGGTCCGCTCGGCCAATCGCCTCCGCGACCTCGTCGCCGGGGACAGCGATTTGATTCCGGATCTCATCGAAGACGCGAACATCAACACGATTAGGAACTTCGCGAGCCGTCTCGTGACCTCCGCATCGTTCGACGAGCTTACCCGAAAAAGCCTCATGGCCCGGGTCATCAAGCTCAAACCCGAAGTTCAGGACCTCGTCGGCGGGCGCGAGCGGACCGAGGACGACGTTCTCATCGTTTCCCAGGAGAGTCTCGCGCGGCGGAAGGAAGCCTACGACAAGCTCATCAAGGAGGAGATCCCGCAGAATCGCGAAGACATCAAAGTCGCCCGCTCCTACGGCGACCTTCGCGAGAACTTCGAATACAAGTCCGCCAAGGAATACCAGCGCGTTCTCATGAAGCGCCAAGGCGACTGGGAACGCGATCTCAAGATCGCCCAACCGACCGAGTTCTCCAATCCCGACACCTCGAAAGTCTCCATCGGCACGGTGGTGGAACTCGAGGCGGTCGACGGCGGCGAGCCGCTGACCTACAAGGTCCTCGGTGCCTGGGATTCCGATCCGGACAAGGGCGTCATCGCCTACCTTTCCGAGCGCGGGACTCAAATCCTCGACAAGAAGGTCGGAGACGAAGTCGAGTTCCCCATGGGGGACGGCGAAACGAAGCGGTACCGGATCACGTCGATCAGCGCGTATCGGTCTTGATCCGCCGCCAGCCGGAATCGCGCCGACGGGAGGCCCCTCTCCCGCAGGCTCCCGGCTTTCTTCACCGGCACTGGTCGAGTCGACGACTACCAAGCCCCGCGGAAGGGCTCGCTATCCGGGAAAGGGCGGATGCTTCGGGGGAAGCCGCCTCGGGTTGTACGACTCGCCGGGGTAGAAAACGAAACCGGGGTTTCGGTCGAGCAATTCGAACTTGGACAAGCGGAACTCCGGAACGACGAAATTCGAATTGGGGTCGTAGACGGTATCCCCGGTGAAACTCCCCCAGATCCGGTATTCGAAGTTGTGATCGTATCCGTGGCTCGCGCTCCCGCCTTCCTCGGGCACGCGGTCGGGCTGCTTGACGATGCTTTCGTTCATGATCACCAACTTCGCTTCCGACCATGGCTGGCGCGGTTTTCTCAGATAGCCCCAGAAGCGGGTCCCGTCCGTCCACCATCGGCGGCCGATGTAGTAATTGCCGGTGGGCTCCATCGCGATCCGCTCGTTGCGGGCTTTCACGGCCGGACTGTTCAGAGCGGCCGCGGACAACTGACCCGCCGACCCGCGCCCCGGCGGCGAGGCCGTGGTGCAGGAAGATAGAAAAGCGGCTCCGCCGATCGCGCACAGGACGATGGCCAATCGATGCGCCGAGAACCCGGCGGCGTTCGTTTCTTCTTTCATACGAATTCCTGAAATAACCTCTTGGCGGGCCGGCCGCGAAGATAGATCGTCGGGATTCAATAGTAAATCCCGGATTTTCAGGAAAAGCTGGATTTTCGGCGGCGTTTCTTCTCCTGCTTTTCAAACAAGGGAAGCAGTTCGCTCTCGATCCACTTGAAGGCGGACGCGAGGCCCTCCTCGCGGTAGACGGCGCCGATCTTCGCCTCGATCGCCGTCGGATTGCCGAAGCAGGCGAGAAAATCGTTGGAAGTCATCCGCATGAGCGTCTCCCCGCAGAGGCCGCCGCGCTCCCGCAGGATCCAGGACCGGGCGAACAAATCGAGCACGGTGTCCCCGATCCAGGCAAGCTCCTGTTCGCGCCGCTTCGGTCCGCTTTTCTTGCCGGTTCTCATCGCTGTTCGCTCACGTAGGCCTCCAGCGCCTCCCGGGTGATCACGTAGCGGGCGCCGCAGCGCGGACAACCCGCGGGAAGGACTTCCTCGTCGGCGAAGATGGAATCGACGGTGTCCTCGCTCATCCCCGCGATGATGGGAAAAATCCGCTCGGCGCTGCAGCCGCAGTCGAATCGGTAGTGGCGGGTCTCGAGCAGGCTGAGTTCCTCCGTTTCGTCGAGTTCGCGAACCTTTTCCTCGTCGAGCGATTCGAGCCATTCGAGGTCGCAGTCGGGCTGAGCGGTTACGAGAACGAAGTCTTCGTCGCCGTGACGAAAGTAACGGCCGAGGCGTTGTTCGCTTTGCCGGTAGTAATCTTCGGCAATTTCGAAAAGATCGAGCCTGTCGACTTCGATCATGCTCCGGCGCGGCTCCTGGCCGGCGACCGTGAGCTGCGAGAAAAACAGGTTCTTGTCCTGGCGGCGCACGTCTTCGGTGAAGACGCGTCCGGTGACGTTGCCGTCGCGGTTGCTGCCCGTCAGAAACACGTTCTGCAAGGGATCCTGCCAGTTCAAGGTCCACGCGATCGCCTCGTTCCACGGGCGCGAAGCGAGGTGGAGCGTCAGTGCGGCCAGCCCGTCTTTCACCAGTTCATCCTGTTGCTTTTCGTAGCGGATCCGATGCTGCATCAGGTGCAGGTAGTAGTCCGTGTAGATCGGCGTGAATTGCCCGCGCACCGCGAGGGCGTTGCGGTGGCGGACGAAATAGCAGCGAACTTCTATCGGCTCCGCCGCCGCTTCTTTGTCTGGATCGTTCAGCATGGATTACAAAAGAGGAATTCCCGCAAGGTATCGCGCTTCCGCCCGGTTCGCGAATGTCTATCTCCGCACAAAGGCCGCTTGATGACCGCTTCAATCCGGTGTTAGAACAGGTCACGCTCATGGATCCATCCGATTTGGTCAAACTGCTCTCCCGGAACGAATCGTTTCTGCACGTGCCGGAATCGGCTCTGACCGAATTGATCGCGGCCGGGCGGATCGTGAACTTGAATCCCGCCGACGACCTGATCCAGCAGGGAAAGTCGGGGCAGTCGGTCTGGTTGCTGGTCGACGGCAAACTCGAGGTCCTCGTCGACGGCGACCTCGTCAACCGGATCGAAAACGCCGGCGAAGTCGTGGGCGAAATCGGCGCGGTGTCATTGACTCCGGCTACGGCCACCGTGCGGAGTTCCGGCCCCGTCGTCGCGCTGGAAGTGACCCATCAGAACCTGCACCGCGTGATGGAGGGTTCGGTCGACCTCGCCACGTCGATGCTGCGGTCGATGGCCAAGTATCTCGGTCGCCGCTGACTCTCAGGAGCCGTTTCCCTCTTTCATCTCCTGCGAAAGCTGGAAGAGTCGCTTCACCTGCTTGAGCGGGATGTGGGCGACATCGACGCGCTGGTTGACGCCGAGGAGAATGGAGAAAGTCCTGAGCCCCCGCCCTTCGTCCCGCATCAGGGTGTTGGTCACGGTTTTCCACGGGTGAGCCTCGAGTTCGTAGCCGCCCCGCTTGTCGTGCATCAGAAAAATATGACGGTCCGTGAGGATGACACACTGTTTGGTCTTGCTGAGCAAGCCGACCTTTTCCTGAACGGCGATGTAGTAGATGCTCTCTTCGTCGCCCACCACGTTCGACACTTCGCGAAAGGCCACGCCCACCTTTTCGGTATCCTGACCGTCGTCGACGAAATGGCTGATCTGCTCCTGAATGTCGAAAACCTCGTAGATGGGCTTCCACTCGTCGATGCCGTCGAAATAGACGAGGTCCTCCACCGCAAGGTCTCCGTTGTTGAGCAAGCTCAAAAGATCCTGCTCGGTGTAGGGGCCCTGTGGATCCCGCGATCCGCGTTTCAACACCGAAAACTGAATCTCGGCCGTCTCGTCTGCTTCTGCCGTGCTCATGGGGGGACTATTTTCTGGGAGTGTATTTACATTGTGAGTTAACTCGCCATCGGCGGCAAGCGGAAAAACCGGCTTTATTTCACGAGGCTAAACCATTCCGGAGGAATACGTTTCGGGCGGCCCGACGGCAACTGGACGAGAACGATCGTCTGAAGAGCGGTCGCCGCGTTGCGCCGGGCCTCGCCCTCGCCCACCGCAAGGCTGAACCGGCAACCGACGCGAACTTTCTCCACCGTGTCCAGCGTCGCCTCCACCCGAACCTCGTCGCCGAGACGGGCGGGAAAGAGATAGTCCACCTCGGTGCGTACGACCGCCGGGAAGAGCCCGGCCTCGGTCATCGAAGCCAAATCCATCCCCATGGCTTCGAACAGAGCGGACCTGGCCTTCTCGACGAAACGCAGGTAGGCGATGTTCGAAACGACGCCCCCGCAGTCCGTGTCGTAGAACATGACCCGCTCGGTGATTTCGATCTTCATTCGCCCTGGATTCACTCGGCGGTGCAGCGTAGACACTCCCGCTCAACCATGGTAGCATCCCGCATGCCCAAGGGCACGTCCTACGGAATGAAAAATTCTGCCCATCGAGCCTTCGGGATCGCGCGGTGCGTCGCGCTGTGCGTCGCGCTGAGCGGATTCCTCCCCGTCGTTACCCGCGGCTACGACGCACCGAATTTCGACTATCGCGTTTTCTCGGCGGACGGAATATTTCTGCCTGAGGACCAGCAAAAGAGCATCCTCGACGCACTGGTTTCCCTCGCCTCCGACTTTCCCGGCGTTTCGCGCGTCGACAGCGACATCAAGGAAAAGGCCTTGGCCCTCGCCCTCGCCCTCGATCCTCTCCACGGCGGCGCTCGCGAAGCGCATCGAGCCTTGAAAAACCAGAAGGTACCGAAACCGACGGATCGTTACGACACCCTCGCCGCCGTGTCCGAGGCTCTCTGGACCGGGACCGAACGGCTTCTGGCCGACCCGGTCGAACCGGAGGCCGCCAAGCTCGCTCCCTACCTGATCGAATTGTCGTTGCTGACGCACCCTGAGCCTCCTCCGGAGCGCTTCGCCGCCTTCGTCGAGACCACGGGAAAGCAGGCGCTCCCGTGGGAAAAGTTCACCACTCTGCAGCCCGACAACAACCCGAGCACCGCGAGATCTCAAAGCCTGGTCCGCGAAATGCGCGATTTCAAGATGCCCGACGACGTTCCCGATGCTCCTTCCGGCGCAAGGGAAAAGGACGACCAGCCCGCCCTGTCCCGCCCGGAAATGTCCAAGGGCGACCCGGACACGTCGTTCGAGCCGGTCTCGCGGACGATGAACTGTCTCCTGTTCTCCGAAACGGGGAACGGCGAACCCGTCGCCGGTCGGCTCACGCTCGAGCTGCGGCCGCCCGAAAGCGCCGAGCGCGATTCGTTGCCCTCGCCGAGCGACGAACCGGACGGCGACCGCCCGCTGCCCCTGCTCCAGACGGAGGACGGGGTTTCGCTGACCGGCTTGGAAGTCTCCGCCGCCGTCGCCGCCGAGAACTCGTGGCAGTGGCCCGCCGACATCGTCGGTGAAGTGAGTTTCGAAACCGATGGTTCCCTCCCCCCTTCCCCGGAGACGACCCTCGCCGGAGCCACGATTCCAGTCATGATCCTGATCGAAAGCGCGCTGAAGGATCTGCCGATCGTCGAGGAAATCATCCTCGCGGGGAATGCCGGCACCCCGGATCCTTCGCCGGATGGAACCACCGCCGAAGGGAAGGCCGCTGTTCTCGCGACGCTCGAGGCGGCGGCGCGTCTCGAAAAACCTTTCCTGGCGCTTCCCGAATCGGCTCTCGCTCGAATTGTCGACTACCTGCACGCCAGCGAACAACTCGGCATTCTCTTCCCGACCGAGATTCTGTCGTACGCCGACTTCGGCGAGGCGGTCGCTCTGACCACCCGGGAAGTTCCCGCATCGCTCTCGGAATCCAGCCGCCGATTTTCCGAAATCGAAGCCGTTTCCGCCCGGATGCCACTGGTCGACCTCGCGCGGAACGCCAAGGTTCAGGAGCGGCTCGCATCCATTCTCGACACCTCTCCGCAGCACCTCTCCGCCCGCGCCATGCTCGAATTCGGGAGGGGGCCGGCGGCCGGCGAGAGCGAGAGCGAGGAGGCTCTCGCCGACAGAATCGACGCGGCCGTCGAGCCGTTCGTCCAGCTGGCGGGAGACGATTTCGACGTCAATGAAATGCGGAACCAGCTCGACGATTCTCAACTGGTTCTCTCCCGGATGCGGATGGAAGCGACGCCTGAAATACGCGATTACCACTCTCTGGCCGAAGATTTTCTCGAGGCGTGCGAGCGTTTTCTCGAGCTGACGAATCAGACCACGTCCATCGCCGAACAGCGCCTTCGCGAAGCCCGGAACGCCCTGTCCGACATGGAGGCGGAGAGAAGTTCGATGGGGCTGGAACCTCTGGAGTGATTTGCGGTCGCCGCTCGGGGTGGCACCCGAAGCGCGTGGCGCAGGTAGCGGCGCCTCATGCCGGTCGGCCACCGGTCGAAGTTCGCCGGCGCGCCCCAGCCATCTCTCGAAACAAGCCCGTTCGAATTCATGCCCGCCTTCCCGACACGGTTTCCAGCAAGTGGTCGCGCCGCGATCTCGCCTCGCCGAGGTCCCGGGTCTCGAGCGAGACCCGGACTCGCTCCGCAGTGTAGTCGTCCCGGTGGAGCGTGAAATGGCACCACCAAGTGCCGCGGTTGTTCCACAGATGGTGGTTCGGATTGTCGGCGACGGTTCTCGTCGCGAGAGTGCCCGTGGCGGGCCGTGCGCCGATTCCGGCGACTTCGAGGATGTCCTGATAGGTCATTTCTTGATGCAGTTTCTGTTGGTTCAGTTACCGCACCAGGATCGGAAGGTTCGCCCTTTTCGGACTTGCCCTCCGGAGAAGTTCTGTTCGAACCTATCGGTCCGCACATCGGTTGCGGCGGGAAAAAATTCCCGTCCGCATCCAGGCACCTTGGCTTCTCCAAACCAGGTTGCCGGACTCGACTTGCGCCGAGCCACTCCTGATGCTTGAAAAAAACTAACCTAAATCGAGACGGCCGCAACTTCGTCGTGTGTCATACGGGTTTCCCGCCGGTTTCACAAAAACCACTTGCACGCCGCGGCTCCCGAGAATAGAACATATTTATGAATCTTGATTTGTTGATACGTAAAATTGTCATCCTGGCCTTTTCAGTCGCGGGGGCGGTCGGCTCCTCCTTCGCCCAGGAGGAAGATGTCAGCACGTTGACGGACAACACCGCTGTCCTCGACGTCACCACGGTCACCGGAGACACCCGGTCCGCGATCATCCGTCACGAGGCCGCTCAGCAGGCCGCGGTCCCCTCGGTTGCCACGAAGACGACTCGACCGGTGGCGGACGAAATCGACCACGACGCCCCCTTCCTTCTCCCGTCCGTCGACACCATCTCCGGCGCGGAAATCCGGACCTACCAGCGCCGCGACGTCGCGGACATCCTGCGCCGGACGGCGGGCACATCCATTGTCCGGACAGGCCAGGCGGGCTCGCAAACCTCTCTCTTCATCCGCGGGATGGAAAGCAACCACACGGTCGTGCTTCTCAACGGCCGCCGCCTGCCTCCGGGTCTCGCCGGCCTCTATCAACTCGAATACCTCGACGCGTCGAACCTGGAATCGGTGCAAATTCTGCGCGGAAGCGCCAGCTCGCTCTATGGCTCCGACGCGATCGCCGGCGTCGTCGATCTCCGCTCGACCGACGCCCGTTTCGTCGAATCGAACACCCTGTCGAGCTACACGGAAGGAGGCTCCTTTTCCACCTTCCGCACGGGCCAGAAGGCGACGCTTCGCGACGGGCCGGTCGGCGTGGTCATCGATACCAACTACCACGACACGCACAACGACCGGCCTTTTTCCGACTTCAACAACGGCACCGTCCGCGGCAACGCGGCCGTCGACCTGGGGGACGGCGTCCATTTCGACGTCCTCGGCTACGTGCAGGACTCCGAGCTGCAGGTACCCGGCTCCAGCCTCGCCTTCGGATTCCCCCAGATGCAGGTCAACGAAAACCGGTCGGCGCTCGTGTCCCCGCGCTTCAGCATCGAACGCGACGACTGGGATTTCTCCGTTTTCTACAGCTACACCACGAACGATCTGAGGGCGACGGACGACCCGTTCCTGAACGACAACCTGCTCGAGCAGACCGGTCACGAGACGGAAGCGGTGTTCAACTACCGCCCCACCGACGACGCCGTCCTCACCCTCGGCGGCGGACACTACGACTACAGCTTCACCCGCACCCCGCTCATACCGGGGCCTTTCAATCCAGACTCCTCCTTCGGCTACGCCTATTCGGGCGTGTTCGCCCAGGCCGAGCTGGATCTTCCGGCCAACTTCCACCTGCTGACTTCCGGACGCTACGACGACCACGATTCCTTCGAGAGCAAGGGCACCTACACCGTGCAGCTCGCGCACGAAATCGAAACCACCGGGACCACTATTTTCGGAAAAGTCGGCACCGGCTACAAAGCCCCCTCCGGTCAGGACTTCGTCTTTCTGGCCCCGACGCTGGATCCTTTCACGCTCATGCCCGAGGAAAGCGAAAGCCGCGAAATCGGCGTCCGCCAGAATCTCTTCAGCGCCCGTAATTCCCTATCGGTCACCTACTTCGAAGCTGACCTCGAGAACCTCATCGACGTCGATCCCTTCACCTTCGTGGATCCGGCCGTGGTCGACACCGAGACGTCCGGATTCGAGGTGGAGCTTCGCACCGCGCCCTGCGATTCGGCGGAGTTCTACGCGAACTACACCTACCTCGACGCCAACGTCGTCGACGGCGTTTATTTCACGGTCTACAATCCCGGCGAACGGCTCGTCCGCCGCCCGCGCCACACGCTCAGCGCCGGACTCGTCGTCCGGGGCGACAAGTGGACGGCCGGGGCCGAACTGGTCGGCGCCTACGACCGCGCCGACAGCAAGGATTTCCTCACCGGAGAAACCCTCTTCGTCGACGACTACACCGCCGCCCGCCTTTTCGGCAGCGTCGACGTTCGGGAAAACATCGAGGTCTACGCCCGCCTCGAAAACGTCTTCGACGAACAATACGAGCAGACCGCCGGTTTCGAATCGGCGGGTTTCGGCGCCTTCGCCGGAGTCCGAATCCTCCTGGGACATTAAACCCAACCCGGTTGCCTCTGCCGCGTATCCCTGTTAAGTCACTCCTGATGTCGACAGATCTCACCAACGAACTCCGCGGCGAACTCGCCAAACGCATTCTAGTCCTCGACGGTGCCATGGGCACCACCATCCGGGGCTACGGTCTCGAGGAAAAGGACGCCCGCGGCGACCGCTTCACCGACAACCGGAAGGATCTGCTCAACAACGGCGACATTCTTTCGCTCACGTGTCCCGACGCCATCGGCGACATTCACAAGCGTTTTCTCGAAGCCGGGTCCGACATCATCGAGACCAACACCTTTTCCGGCACGACGCTGGCGCAGAGCGAATTCTTCGTGGAGGACCCGCGCGAGAAGGGCACCGGCAGAAAAGATCCCGAGTTCTTCGACCGCGAGGTCTGCGACAATTCCTTTCTCGAGGACCTCGCCTGGGAGATCAACTACGAGTCCGCCAAACTCGCCCGCAAATGGACCGACCGAGTCGGCAACGACACCGGTAGGAAACGCTACGTCGCCGGCGCCATCGGTCCGATGACGGTTTCGCTGACGAACTCTCCGGACGCCGAGAATCCGGGCTTCCGGGTGGTGACTTTCGATCAGGTCCGCGACGCCTACAAGCACCAGGTCCGCGCCCTCATCGCCGGCGGATCGGACATCATGATGGTGGAAACGATCTTCGACTCGCTCAACGCCAAGGCCGCCCTGGTCGCCCTGCGAGAAGTCTACGACGAGGACGAAGTCGACCATCCCATCATCGTCTCCGCCGCGGTGGGACGGGGAGGGGAGACGATGATCTCGGCCCAGAAAGTCGAAGCCCTCTGGAACGCCGTGGCCCACGTCGATCCCATCGCCATCGGCCTGAACTGTTCCCTGGGCCCCGACCTGATGGAACCCCACCTGGCCGAGCTGTCGCGCATCGCGGAAACGCACGTCTCCGTCTATCCGAACGCCGGGCTCCCCAACCCGCTCGCCCCGACCGGCTTCGACCTCGAGCCGAAAGACATGGAGAAATATCTCGACGGTTTCGCCGAGTCGGGTCTGGTCAACTTCATCGGCGGCTGCTGCGGAAACACGCCGGAACACATCGCCGCGATCGCGAAGGTGGCCGAGCGGCACCCGCCCCGCGCCGTGCCCGAACTGCCGCCGGCGATGCGCCTTAGCGGATCGGAACCCTTCAACCAAACCGACGAAAAGGGATTTCTCATGATCGGCGAACGGACCAACGTGGCCGGTTCGCCCCGCTTCGCGAAGCTGATCAAGGAAGGCAAACTCGAGGAGGCCGTCTCCATCGCCCGCCAGCAGGTCGACAACGGCGCCCCTGTCATCGACGTCTGCATGGACGAAGGCATGATCGACGGGGTCGACATGATGACCCGCTTTCTCAACATGCTCGCCTCGGAGCCCGACGTCGCGGCCGTGCCAATCATGGTCGACTCGTCGAAGGGAACGGTCATCGAGGCAGGCCTCAAATGCCTCCAGGGAAAGGGAATCGCCAACTCCATCTCGCTCAAGGAAGGCGAGGACGTCTTCCGCAAGAGCGCGCGCACGGTCATGAAATACGGTTCCGCCGTGGTCGTGATGGCCTTCGACGAAAAAGGGCAGGCCGCCACCTACGACGAGAAGATCCGCATTTGCGAGCGAGCCTACCGCATCCTCGTCGACGAAATCGGATTCAACCCCCAGGACATCATCTTCGACCCCAACATTCTCACCGTCGCGACGGGGATGTCGGAGCACGACAACTACGCGGTCGACTTCATCAACGCGACCCGGTGGATCAAGGAAAACCTCCCCGGCGCCAAAGTCAGCGGCGGCGTCTCGAACATTTCCTTCAGCTTCCGCGGCAACAACGTCGTGCGCGAGGCGATGCACTCGGCCTTCCTCTACCACGCCGGAAAGGCCGGGATGGACATGGGCATCGTCAACGCCGGGATGCTGGAGGTCTACGACGAGATCGCTCCGGAGCTCCTCGAACTCGTCGAGGACGTCCTCCTGAACCGCGACCCCGGAGCGACCGAGGCGCTCATCGACTACGCCGAGGAACTCAAGAACAAGGGCGGCCACAAGAGGGAGAAAGGCTCCACCGCCGACTTGGCGTGGCGGGAAGGCCCCGTCGAAGAGCGCATGGCCCACGCCTTGGTCAAGGGTATCACGGACTTCATCGAAGAAGACACCGAGGAAGCCCGCAAGACGCTCGGGAAGCCGCTCAACGTGATCGAAGGCCCGCTCATGGACGGCATGAAAATCGTCGGGAAACTGTTCGGCTCCGGAAAAATGTTCCTTCCCCAGGTCGTCAAGAGCGCCCGGGTCATGAAACGGGCGGTCGCCTACCTGACGCCCTTCATGGAGGCCGAAAAGGTCGAGGGCGAAGAGGACAAGGCCCCGGTTTTCGTCATCGCGACGGTGAAGGGAGACGTTCACGACATCGGCAAGAACATCGTCGGCGTCGTCCTGGGCTGCAACGGCTACAAGGTGATCGACCTCGGGGTCATGGTCGATTGCGACCGCATCGTCGAAGCGGCGGTCGAGAACAAGGCCGACATCGTCGGGCTCAGCGGGCTCATCACGCCGTCGCTCGACGAGATGATCTACAACGCCGCCGAGTTCGAGAAGCGCGGGATGAAAATGCCCTTGCTCATCGGCGGCGCCACCACGTCGCGGGCCCACACCGCCATCAAGATCAGCGAGCACTACTCGGAACCGGTCGTCCACGTGATCGACGCCTCGCTCGTGGTCGGCGTCTGCAACTCGCTCCTATCCGACAATCTCCGCAAGTCGTTCCTGACCGAGCTCCGCGAAACCGAGCAGCACGACCGCGATGTCCACGCGGGTCGCGGATCGACCGCCGTCTACGTGCCCTTCGAAGAAGCCCGCAGACAGCGCTTTCAAATCGACTGGGACGAGGCCGACATCGCCACTCCGGAATCCATCGGCCGGCACGTCCGGGATCCCGTTCCCCCCGCCGAGATCGTCGAAGTTTTCGACTGGTCGCCTTTCTTCCACGCGTGGGAACTGAGGGGTGTTTTCCCCAAGATCCTTTCGCACAAGAACCACGGCGAAGAGGCGACCAAACTCTACAACGACGCGAAAGTGATCCTCGACGACCTCGTCGCCAACGACCGGGTCCGGCCCCGCGCCGTCTGGGGGGTGTGGCCGGCCGCCTCGCTGGACGAGGACGTCGTCCTTTTCGAGGACGAAGCCCGGGAGGAGCCCCTCACCACCTTCCACTTCCTCCGCCAGCAGAAGGAAAAGGTCAAAGCCGGCTCGCCCTACCAATGTCTCGCCGATTTCGTCGCTCCCCGCTCGAGTGGTCGCGACGACTACCTCGGTGCCTTCGCCGTCACCGCCGGCAACGAAATCGAAGAGTACGCCCGCACCTTCAAGGACAAGGGCGACGACTACACCGCCATCATCATCCAATCGCTGGCGGACCGCTTCGCCGAAGGACTCGCCGAACTGCTTCACCGGCAGGTGCGCGGCTTCATGGGATTCGGTGCCGACGAAAATCTGGAAATCGAGGATCTGATCAAGGAGCGCTACCGGGGCATCCGACCCGCGGCCGGCTATCCCGCCTGCCCCGATCACACCGAAAAAGGCACCCTTTGGCAACTGCTCGACGTCGAGAAACAAGTCGGGATGGAACTGACCAGCAGCTACGCCATGTTCCCGCCCTCCTCCGTCAGCGGACTCTATTTCTTCAACGAGGAAGCCAGGTATTTCAACGTCGGCAAAATCCAGCGCGACCAACTCGAAGACTACGCGGCCAGAAAAGAGTGGCCGATCGAAGAAGCCGAGAAGTGGCTCTCGCCGAATCTGGCGGACTGAAATAAAAGTTTTAGCCATTCGACCCGGAAATCCTGACCCTCGCGAGCCGCCTCCAACCGGGTAATCGGCAAGGGTGCCGCCCCGAAACAATTGCAAAATGAATTCCCGTCTTGGTGAACCCGCGAGCCGGGAAAAGCTCAATCGCCCGCCCCGCTCCTCGGCTTGCGACAGGCGAAGGAGCGGAAAAAGTGCAGTTTCTCGTAGGAAATTCCCCCGCCGAGCGCGGCGTGGATCCGTCCGAGGGATTCGAGGCCGTGCTTCTCGGCGGCGGCGGCCATCCGTTGCTCTTCCTCTTCGGTGTAGAAGTCGCGGGGCGGGAGATCGATCAATCCCTCATGGAGGCACTTGGCGATGTGGGAACCGACGGTGCCGCGCTTGAGGTTCCGCTTTTCGGCGATCCGGTCGAGGGAGAGCCCTTCGCGATACAGTTGCAACGACTCCAGCGCGGTGCCCGGGACGCCGTTCTCGCTCTTCATCCGAGGTCGGGGAGGAGGCGCGTCGTCGTCGTCGGGAAAGTCCTGTTTCGGATGCGCTTCCAGCCAGTTCGCCACCTCGGCGAGAAAGACGGGACCGAAGTCCGCGAGTTTCTGGTTTCCCACGCCCGGCACCGCGAGGAACGCTTCGTCGTTGCCGGGATAGCGCCGCGCAATCTGGCGCAGGGTGCGGTCGCCGAAAATGACGTAGGGCGGGACGCCCCGCTCGTCGGCGAGGCGTTTGCGAAGGAGGCGCAGCCGTTCGAACAGTTCCTCGTCGCAGGCCACCGAACCGGCGCGCGCCACCCTGGCGGCGGAATCCGGTTCGTCGCGGCTGGGCCGACGCGTCAGGGCGAGCGATTCGCGCGACTTCAGAAAGGCGATGCCCCGCGGCGTCGCGCCCACCGTCTGGAAGTTGTCGTTGCTGAGGGCCGCGTAACCGAGTTGGACGAGCTGACGACCGATCTCGGCCCACTCCGGACGCGAGCGATCGGCGCCGATCCCGTAGGTGCTGAGGTTCTGGTGGCCCCACTTGCGGATCTTTTCCGTGTTGGCGCCGACGAGTACCTCGACGGCGTGGTTCATCCCCAGGTCGAATCCGCTCTTGTCCCGGATGCGGACAAGACAGGAGAGAAACTTCTGGGCCTCGAGGGTGGCGTCCCAGGTTTCGCGCGGCTCGAGGCAGACGTCGCAGCCGCCGCAGTTCTCGCCCTCCCAGGTCTCTCCGAAGTAAGCGAGCAGTTCGACTCTCCGGCACCGGTCGCTCTCGGCGTAGTCGACCATCCGGCCCATCTGCGCCCGCGCGATGGCGGCGGCCTCGGGATCCGTCATTTCGTCGAGAAACTTGAGGTTCCGCATCAGGTCGCCCTTGGAGAAAAGCAGCAGACATTCCGAAGGCAATCCGTCGCGCCCGGCCCGTCCGGTCTCCTGGTAGTAGCTCTCCACGTTCTTGGGAAGGTCGGCGTGGATCACGTAGCGAACGTTCGGTTTGTCGATGCCCATGCCGAAGGCGACGGTGGCGCAGACGATTCGGACCTCGTCGCGGAGAAAGGCATCCTGGACCGCGGAGCGCTCTTCGGTTTCCAAGCCGGCGTGGTAGGCTCGCGCCGCGATGCCTTCTTCGCGAAGGGCGGCGGCGAGGCTCTCGGTGGACTTGCGGGACTGGAGGTAGACGATGCCCGATTCTTCCCGCCGTTGATCGACGAACTCGAAGACTTGTCGAACCGGCTTCTTTTTCGGGATAACGGTGTAGTTCAGATTGGGCCGGTTGAAGCTGGCCACGAAAACCTCCGGCGTGCGCAGGCCGAGCTGGTCGCTCAAATCCCGACGCACCCGCTCCGTGGCGGTGGCGGTGAGGGCGATGAAAGGCACTCCCGGCAGGCCGGAGCGGAGGTCGGCCAGCTGACGGTATTCGGGCCGGAAGTCGTGGCCCCATTCGCTGACGCAGTGGGCCTCGTCCACGGCCACGGCCGCGACGCCCCATCGCTTCAGGTGGTCGAGAAATCCGGGCGCCATGACTCGTTCCGGAGCGGCGTAGAGCAAGCGATAGCGTCCCGCGTCGAGGCCGGAAGTGCGCATCCGCAGATCGTCCATTCCCAGCGAGGAGTTCAAGAAGGTGGCAGCGACGCCGTTGGCCTCGAGCGCGTCGACCTGGTCCTTCATCAGGGCGATGAGAGGAGAGATCACGAGCGTCAGCCCTTCGCGGGCGAGCGCCGGCAGCTGGTAGCAGATCGACTTTCCCGCCCCGGTCGGGAGGATGGCCACGACATCGCGATTCGCCAGCGAGGCACCGACGATCTCCTCCTGCATGGTGCGGAAAGAGTCGTACCCGAAGACGTCCTTCAGCACAGCGTGGAGAGACGTGGAGTCGGGCGATGGCATGGCTTGCGGCTATGGAAGGCGGGTCGAGGATTCTTGCCCTTCCGTTCGGACGAACCGGCGCGAATCTCCTCTCTGGGCAACGGCCTCGTTCCCGGCGGTCACCCAGTACGGTCTACGAAATTCCGCCTGCTCTGTCAAGAGACGTCGCCCGGGAGAAGAAGTCCCTCGGCTTGTTACCGGAACGTGTTCCCCTCCTCCCTTCAAGGAGTTCTTTCGGCGAAATCTTTCGGCAGGTGAAGCGACCAGACTTCGTTCGACAGTGGCTTGGCATGACCGCCCGCGACCCAGAGCTTGTCTTGGAAAACAAAAACCGAGTGTTCGTGGCGCGCCTTCCATCGGGTCTTCGTCTCCAAGCGCTCCCATTTCCGGCCGTCGCCCGAATGCCAGACGTCGGCAAAATTTCCGTCCTCCTTCGCCCAGCCGCCGATCATCCACATCCGATCGCGATAGACCGCCGCGGAGAACCATAGGCGTGGCGCCCAGGGCGCCGCTTCGGTCTCCCGAGTCCATTCGATCCCGTCGTGCGAAGACCAGACATCGTTGGTGGCGTGGTAGTCCGGCGCGTAGTTCCCGCCTCCGAAGACGTAGATCTTGTCGTTCAGCACCACGGCCTGGTGGTAGGCCCTCGGGGACCACCCCGCTTCCGCCGTCTCCAGGCGCCACTCGCGCCCGTCGGCTGACGACCAGACATCGTTCTTGAGGCTCTCCGCATCGCCGAAGTAGTAATTCTCCGTTCCGCCGAGCATCCACATCCTTCCCTGGAACTCCACCGCCCAGCCCGCCAGCCTAGGGCTCCAACCGGCGGCGTCCGTGACCTGTTCCCACTCCGCGCCGTCGGTGGACGCCCAGACTTGGTTGCTCGCGGAGTGTCCCGGGAGACGTCCGTTGAACCAGCCGCCCATGATCCACATTCTGCCGTCGAAGGTCAGGTTCATCGGCAGATCGCTGTGGATCCACGGGGCTTTCGGGGTCACCCGTTTCCATTCGCGCCCGTCCGGGGACGACCAGACGTCCCTGGGCGGCGCTTCGTAGGATTGAAACCAACCGCCCATGATCCAAAGGCGGTCGCGGTAGACATACTCCGCCTGCGAGTCCCGCGCCTGCCACGGCGCATTGCCTTCCAGCGTCCAGTCGGGTGGAGCCGGATCCTGCGCGGACACCGCGCCAAGGGAGGCGGAGACGAGGGCGAGGGCGAGGGCGAGGGAGAAGCGGACGGCATTCATGGGGCGGACTGCGAGTAGCGAGTGTTTGCGGGTCTGCGTACCGGAGTCAACGATTTTCGACGAAGACTCGTCTCCGATCCGGCCCGGGCGCGGCGATTGACACCGATTCCATTTTTGGCCAGAGTGGAAAGCCCCGCCAATCGCCGTCGCCATGATCCAAGCCTCCACAAAAGTCATTCCGGGACCGCTCGCCTTCGCCAGCCTGGTTCTCCTCTCGTATCTTCCGGTCCATTCCCAGCCTTCCCTGCAAAAGGGAGACGTCGCCCCCGCTCCACCGAAAAATCTCCAGACGTCACTCGAACCGGGCTACACCATCCCCATCGTCGACATCAGCGGAGAGACCGATCGCCAAATAATCGTGGATCGCGAACCGGGGCAGTATCTCGGCCATCCGACCACCGTGCTGCTCGAGGACAATGCGACGATGCTCGCGGTCTATCCCAAGGGGCACGGCCGCGGCGCCATCGTGTACAAACGCAGCGACGACGGCGGCCTGACCTGGAGCGAGCGCCTGCCCACGCCCAAGTCTTGGGAGACCTCCCTGGAAGTGCCGACGCTGCACCGCGTCGTCGACGGAGACGGCAAAAAGCGCCTCGTCATGTTCAGCGGCCTCTATCCCATCCGCCAAGCCGTTTCGGAGGACGACGGCGCGTCGTGGAGCGAGTTGGAACCGATCGGCGATTTCGGAGGCGTGGTGACGATGTCCACGGTCGTGGGGCTGGAGACCCCCGGTCACTACCTGGCGTTTTTTCACGACGACGGGCGGTTCATTCGCGGCGGCGAAGTCGAGAAGTACCGGATCGAGAGCCCGCACGCGCCCGATTACGCCTCGCCGACGGCGAAGCCCTGGCGGTTCTGGGTCTACACCACGCTTTCCAAGGACGGCGGTCTAACCTGGAGCGTGCCCGCGCCCATCGCGATGTTGCCCGACGCAAAGCTGTGCGAACCGGGGGCGCTGCGCTCGCCGGACGGCAGGCAGATCGCCGTTCTCCTGAGGGAAAACGGGCGCAAGTTCAATTCCTTCGCCATCTTCTCCGACGACGAAGGCCTCTCGTGGAGCGAGCCCAGGGAACTGCCCGCCGCGCTCACCGGAGACCGGCACGTCGCGAAGTACGCTCCCGACGGCCGTCTCTTCGTCAGCTTCCGCGACACGACGCACGTCAGCCCAACCAAGGGCGACTGGGTCGGCTGGGTCGGCACCTACGAAGACATCGTCGAGGGTCGCGAGGGCCAGTACCGGGTCCGCATCATGGACAACACCAAGGGCCAGGACTGCGCCTACCCCGGCGTCGAAGTGCTGCCCGACGGCACCTTCGTCACGACCACTTACGGTCACTGGACCGAGGGCGAAGAAGCCTACGTCGTCAGCGTGCGATTCAAACTGGAGGAACTCGACGCCAAGGCGAACTAGGGCGCGGCGATGACCTTGCCGGGCCGGTTGTTTCCTCAACCCAGCCTCGCCGCCACGTCCTTGGCGAAGTAGGTCAGGATCATGTCCGCGCCGGCCCGCTTGATGCCGAGAAGCGACTCCATCGCCACGCTTTCCTCGTCGATCCAGCCGTCCCGAGCGGCGGCTTTGACCATCAGGTATTCCCCGCTGACCTGGTAGGCGGCGATGGGAATGTCGAAGGTGTCCCGCAGGGTGCGGACGACGTCGAGGTAGGGGCCGGCCGGTTTGACCATGATCATGTCGGCTCCCTCCGAAATATCGAGTTCCGCCTCGCGGACCGCTTCGCGGCGATTGGCGGGATCCATCTGGTAGGTTTTCTTGTCGCCGGCTTTCGGGGCCGAACCGAGCGCTCCGCGGAACGGGCCGTAGTAGGCGGAGGCGTATTTGGCAGTGTAGCTCAGAATGGAGACGTCCTCGTAACCCGACTCGTCGAGCGCGGCGCGGATCTCGCCGACGCGCCCGTCCATCATGTCGCTGGGCGAGACGATGTCGGCGCCGGCCTCGGCGTGGCACAAGGCCTGCCGACGGAGGACGGCGACGGTTTCGTCGTTGAGAATGCGCAGGTCGCCCGAGTCGGTGGTTTCCACGATCCCGTCGTGGCCGTCGGAATTGTAGGGGTCGAGCGCGACGTCGGTGATTACGGCGACGTCGGGAAAATGGGTCTTCACCGCTTGGATCGCCTGGGGCACGAGCCCGTCGGGATTGTGGCATTCCCGGCCGTCCGGGCTCTTGAGATCGTCCGCGATCTTCGGGAAAAACACCACGGCCCGCACCCCGGCTTCCCGGGCTTCCCCGACCTCGTCGACCAGGCCGGCCAGGCCCCACCGGTGACAGCCCGGCATCGAGTCAATGGGATCGTTCCGGTCGTCTTCGTGGATGAAGAGCGGATAGATCAAATCCGAAGGATGCAGCGTCGTCTCCCGGACCAGGCCCCGCACGGCGGGGGTCTTGCGGTTGCGGCGCGGGCGTAGGGGCAGGTTCAGTTTTTCGGACATAGTTCGTATCCTTCCTTGGAATCTTTGATTTCCCATCCGGCGGCGATGATTTCGTCGCGCAAGCGGTCGGCGACCTCCCATTCCCGGGCTGCTTTGGCGGCCCACCGCTCTTCGCCCAGCTTCGCTATTTCCGGAGGCGCTTCGGAGGGTTCGCTCCCGGTTTCCGGCAGCTCCAGACCGAGAGCCTGGAGCACGAAACGCAATCCGCGCCGCTCGCGGACGGCGTCCTCCGGGGACAGGCCGGCGACGTCGATCGTCTTGATCGCGGAGAAAATCCGCCCGAGCGCGTCGGGCGTGTTGAGGTCGTTGAGCAAGGCCTCGAACGCCGGACCGAAGGACCCGGTGTCGTCGACCGACTTGGCTTCCTCGAATGTCACGGATGCCCCCGTCGCAAACGACCCCGTTGACTCGGCGACTTGACCCTGTTCGGCCAGCGCCTCGTCGAATCGGGCGATTCGAAGCAGTGCCTGGCGCGCCGCGTGGAGCGCCGGAAAGCTCTCGCGCCCCTCCGAATCCCGCGCCACGAAGTTGAGCGGTTGCCGGTAGTGGGCCGAGATGAGCGCGTAGCGAAGTTCGGCCGGAGAAAATCCCGAATCCCCCAACTGTTCCAGGGTGTAGAAGTTCCCGGCGCTCTTCGACATTTTTCCTCCGTCCACGAGCAGGTGGGTGAGATGGAACCAGTGATCCGCCATGCGTTTGCCGGTGCAGGCCTCGCTTTGCGCGATCTCGTTTTCGTGATGCGGAAAAATCAGGTCGACGCCACCGGAATGCAGGTCGAACGAGTCGCCGAGGTACTCCCGGCACATCGCCGAGCATTCGAGATGCCACCCGGGTCGCCCCTGCCCCCAGGGACTTTCCCAGTAGTTGTCGCCGTCTTCCTCCCGGCGCGCCTTCCACAGCGCGAAATCGGATACCGAATCCTTCTCGTACTCGTCGTCGGTCACGGCACCGGAGGCACCCTCGCGCAGTTCGCGGTCGGCGAGACGCGAGAGCCGGCCGTAGCGGTCGAAACTCGCAACCTTGTAGTAGACCGAACCGTCCTCGCTTCGGTAGGCGTGGCCTCCCTCGACCAGCTCCGCGATCATCGCGATCTGGTGATCGACGTGCGCCACCGCACTGGGTTCTTCGTGAGGCGGAAGCAGGTCGAGACTCCGGCAGTCCTGGTGGAAGCGATCCAGCCAGACCTTGGTGAATTCCTCGAGCGAGCGTCCCGCGGCATGGGAATCGCGAATCGTCTTGTCGTCCACGTCCGTGATGTTGCGCACGTGAAAGGTCGTGACGCCGGCGAGTTCGAGAGTCCGCCTGAAGACGTCCTGCAAGACGAAGGTGCGGAAGTTGCCGATATGGGCCGGGCCGTAGACGGTCGGACCGCAGCAGTAGAAGCGGAAGACTTCGCCGTCCTGCGGGAAAACGTCCCGGATTTCCCGGGTCATCGTATCGAAAAGTCTCATCTTCGGCATGGCGCCGAAAGGACGCTGATCGCCCCCTACTTTGCAAGCCTTTCGCCGGCCTCCAGGGGAATTCTTCGAGAAAGCCATGGTCCCAATATTCATAACTTTCGCATGATTGAGACTCAGTTTATTTATCTTTGTCTTCCCTAGTATCTTTGTCTTCCCCAGTAAGAGCGATTCTGATATAGTCCGCTTCGCGCCGCGCAGACACGCGCCGTGCCTTCACGCAAACCGCAGATATACATGACCCTGAAGCTGGCAGTCACGACAAGCGCCACGGGTGACCTTTCCGAGCTCGTTCTCACACGAGAAACGTATCGGGTCGGTCGTCGGCCCGACAACGATCTTCGCATCAAGGAGACCTACGTTTCCGGATACCATTCCGAACTGCGCAGGACCGACGAAGGGAGCTACGAACTGGTGGATCTTGGTTCCGCCAACGGTACCTTTCTCAACGGCGATCCCGTGGAGACGCCGGTGGGAATCAAGGCGGGCGACTTCATCCATTTCGGTATCCTCGAAGTCGGCGTCGAAGAGCATCTTGAAAGCCTCCGGGCCGATACCACGCCATGCCGGCCGGATCTCCACGAAGCGAGCGAGGACGCGAAGTGCCTCGGGGAGCGCAACATGGAACTTTCCGCAAACGTCGGTCGGCTTCAGGCCCGGCTGAACCGAGAAAGCACCGAGAAAGACCAATTGCGGGAGGACCTCGAAGCGGCGCGGGAAAAGTCGGACCGCAGGCTCGCGGAGATCGAATCGCTCCAGCAACTCGTCGCCTCGAAGGATCGCGAAGTCGCCGAACTGGAGCGCGAGCAGGCGAGGTCGGAGAGCGACTCCGTCCAGCTTCTGAAACGGGAGCTTTTCGAAGCCAGAGAGCAAGCCGTCGCCGCCGAGGCGGAGGCAGCGCGGGCCGTCAAGGAAAAGCAATCGCTGAGCGGCTCCTTCGAACGCTTGAAGCAGCAGCTCGACGCGGCGGAAGCCGCCCGGCGGGAAGCCGGGGAGCGCGAGAGCGAACTCCGCCGCGACCATGGCCGGCTCTCGGCCGAACTGGAGAAGGTCGAAGCGAAGAACTCGGAACTGGCGGCCCGCGTCAAAGAGGAAGAGGCGACCTCGCTGGCCAACCAAAAGCTGATCGCGAAACTCGAGTCCCACGTCCGGAAGATCGAAAGCGACTCTTTGAAAAGGGAGAAGGAACAAGCCGACCTGTTTCAAGGAGAGCTGGACTCGCTTCGCTCGCGCCTGCGGGAGGAAGTGAAACAACGGGCGAGCCTGAGCAAAGACCTCGCGCGCGAATCCAAGGGCAGACAGGAGGCCCGGGCCACGATCGCGCGGTTGAACGACCGAATCGTCGAACTCGAGAACGAGTTGGATTCGATGCGCGATCTTCTTCGGGAGAACGAGAAGACCCGCTCCCGGCTCGCTTCCGATCTCGCGGAGAAAACGACCCTCGCCTCCCACCACGCCCGGCTCACACGCGACTTGCAGAAGGAACTGGCGGAGGCCGAAGCTCGCTCCCAACAATCCGAACGGGACATGCTGCAGAAACACCGGGGGCAGGTCGACGATCTTCTCGACGAACTCCGCGTCGAGCGCGACCGGACGACCGCGCTCGTCGCGGAGCTGGACAACACGAGACACGGCATGTCGGGGGCCATTCGCTCCGCCCGGCGATACGGCGAACGGGAGAAGGCCGAGATCGTCGCCGCCGGCAATGCGAGACTCTCCGAAACCGAAGAGGAACTCACCCGGGCGATCCACTCGCGGGAGGAGATCGAGAAGGCCCGCACCGCGCTCGAGGACGATCTCGACGGCCGGGAGGAACAAATCGAGCGGCTCTCCGAGGAGGTCGAGGACTTGGCGTTGCGCCTTCGCGACGAGAACGATCTGCGCGACCGGATTCTGGCCGAACTGCGAACGACCCGGGAGGGATTTTCCCACGCCCTGCACGCCACCCGAGGTCATCTGGAGCGGGCCCGGAGTTCCCATGCCTCGGAAACGGAGGCCCGCGAACGCGCCGAAAAAATGCTCGGGGACAGCCAACGGGAAATCGATCGCCTGAAATCCCGGGCGGCCAAGGACGAAGCGCGGTTCGCCGACGAGGTCGAGGACTGGCGAACGCGGTTCGACCGGCTCCGGGAGGAAAATCTCGCCCTTTCCGCCGAGAACGGGGATCTCGGAAAACTGCGAGAACGAATCGTCGAAGCGACCTCTCGAAAAGAGATCGTCGAATCCGAATTCCACAGCCTGAAATCGGAACTGAAAACGTTCCGGACTCGGCACGAGGACTTGGAAACCCGGAAAGACCGGCTCCTGGCGGAGTGCCGAGAATTCGAAGCCGCCATCGCCGAAGCCAAGCGCGAGTTCGGAACGCTCCGGGAACGCTGCGTCGAATCCCAACACCGCGAGGAAAAGCTGGCGGGAGTGATCGATTCCGCGGAAAAGCGCATCCAATCGCTCAAGAAGCTGGAGCGGGAAATGGAAGAGGCGGTCGAGCGCAAGCGCCGGGAGAACCTCGTCAGTCGCAACGGGGTCTTCGCCGGTGAAACGGGAGAGCGACCGACCCGGAACGGAACGGCCTCGTCGGAAGAATTCTACCGCAAGCTGATCGGCAAGCTCGATCTTCTCGACGACCTGACAAAGCGCTACGAAAACACGTGGCGGTATCCGAAGGTGGCCGCGGAACTAGTCCTTCTCAAAACGGGCTTTCTCGATCTGCTGAGCGATCACTCCGTCAGAGCCTTCGACCTCGAGCCGGGGACTCTCCTCTCCGCGGGCGAACGAAAAATGATCAAGCTGGTTCCTCTCCCCGCGAACGAAGCGACAAAGGTTCAGGGAAACGGCGGCCCTCCCGGTGAAAACGGTCGCGCCTCGAAGGTTCTCGCGACGGTCCGACCCGGCTACGTCTATCGGGACGGCTTGAAAGACATCGTCATTCGCAAAGCCGAAGTGACCGTCGCGTAATCCCGGAAATACGTTCGAACCTCCATTTGCCTCTCGACAGGTCGTTCTCGGGTAGAGTATGCATGGGACTGCGGGATATAGAGATCCCAATTCTCCCAACCCTTGATAACATGCTGAAGAACATCATCTCTCCCGGTACCCACGGCACATTCGGATCCCTTGGTCTTTTAATTCTGCGGATCGGTTGCGGAGGTACGATGGCGGCCGCGCACGGCTGGCAAAAGCTAACCGGCTTCGCCGAGAACAGCGCGGAGTTCCCCGACCCCCTCGGCTTCGGAAGCGTCCCCTCCATGGCGCTGACCGTTTTCGCGGAGTTCTTCTGCGCCCTGGCGGTGGTTCTCGGTCTGTTCACGCGGGTGGCGGTGATTCCTCTTCTCGTCACCATGCTCGTCGCCTTTTTCGTTATTCACAGCGACGATCCGTTCAAGGTGAAGGAGTTGTCACTGCTCTACGCGATCTCTTTCCTGGCGCTTTTTTTCACCGGGGCCGGAAAATTCTCGCTCGACGGTGCCTTGAAGCGCTGAATCCACGCCCTTTTCGGCCGGCCCGCGAAAGACGAGTGGGGATCGATCGGCTCGTGGGCCTGGGGCGTCTCCCGCGCCATGGACTACCTGGAGACGGACGAAGACATCGACGCATCGCGCGTCGGGGTGATGGGCCACTCGCGGCTGGGCAAGACGGCCTTGTGGGCGGGGGCCCAGGACCAGCGTTTCGCCTTGGTCATTTCGAACAACTCCGGCTGCGGCGGCGCCGCGCTCAGTCGTCGGCGCATCGGGGAGCGCGTCTCCCGCATCAACGACAGTTTTCCCCACTGGTTCGGCGACAACTTCGCCCGCTACAACGAGAACGAGTCGGCCCTGCCCGTCGACCAGCACCAGCTCGTTGCGTTGGTCGCCCCGAGGACGGTCTACGTCGCCAGCGCCGAAGAGGACAACTGGGCCGATCCCCGGGGCGAGTTTCTGGCCGCCAAGCACGCGGAACCCGTCTACGAGCTCCTCGGGAAAAAAGGGCTCGGAGTGGAGGAGCAGCCTCCTGTGAACCACCCCGTGGGCCGGTCGATCCGCTACCACGTCCGCACCGACAAGCACGGCGTCACCGACTTCGACTGGGACCAGTACATCGAGACGCTGAAGTCGATCGACTGACGCGGTTCCCGGCCGATCGACCTGACCGACGAATCGTTCAACGCCCGTAAAACGGATTCAGCGCCTGCTGAATAGAACCATCCGGCATAAGCATGTGGGATCCCTTTCCATGGAAATCTCCGCGTTCAATGACCCAGGGTTGATTCCAGCGAAATGGCGAACCGGCTTGTTTGTCGAACCCCGTGGGTACGTAGGAGCCGAAAAATTCCGTTTTTTCAGCGTTTCGCTTTCGTTCCAAGGCTCGATCCGAAGGACACACCCATGTATCCTGATTCAGGCCATAGGGGTCTGTAGTTGTTATCCAGAACTCGAAAAACTCCTCCTCGTCCTTAACCACTTTGTCTTCCGACATCTGGGGCCAGTGACCGTGGTCGTTCACATAGCCCAGAATTCCCGAATGGATCGTGCGCAAGTGCGAAAGACACTTGGCTTTGTCCGCCCTCTGCTCGAATGTTTTGTACAGGGGGACAGAAGCTGTCGCCAAGAGGGTCAACAAGCCTACGGTCACCAGCCCTTCCACCAACGTGAACGCGGAGCATGCTCCGCTTCCGGGACGACACACCATCATCGAGACCGATGAAACCACTCCTTACAGGCCGAATAGAATCCGATCGGAAACCTTAGTACCGAACACAGAGAACTCAAACGTCTCTCCGTCCGGGCCGGTTGCTTCACCTTGACCGCTGAACGCAGTGGCAGGTATAAACTTGCCCGACTTGCTCAGATTCGCGACGAAGAAAGAGTTAATTTGATTTTGACCCGTGGCCCCGACATTGCCTCCGATAATCTCGCCCGCCAACGTTTCCTCCGCTTGACCCACGGCCGTAACCAGTCCCATAACGGAGTTGACGGTTCCCACTGTCTTTCCGAAATACGAAACACCCTCGTACCACCAGACGTTCGACGACGTCCCGAAGGCTCCGAAGATAATGTTCCCCGAAAACAGTCCCGGATTCTGAATGGTTACCGCGGTTCCGAATGGGACGGTTGGAACAGCTTCCTGGGCTGGGGCAGACCGTTCAACTCCTTGGGTGTTGACTCCTCGAAAATTATTACCGACGACGATCCGAAACAATCCAGTCGCATTCGAGCCGTTGGCAAAGGCAACCGCCTCGTAGATGCCATCATCGCCATTTTCGCTGAAAAACGAGTTGTTGCTGAAGGGACCCCCGACCCACGCGAAGGTGGAGAAGGTCGGCATGAGGCAGACGGCGCAGAATATCGCGAAGAGTTTTTTCATGGGAGAAGTTGGATTTCGCCTGATGAAAGGCGTTTTCGCGTCCGGGTGCAAGCCCAAAATCGCTTTTTTATTATTAACGAGGCTTAACCAATCGGTTCGTGCCGCCCCGGAGGATGGCACCGGACTTCAGGCCAGCGCGCGTTCGAACCTCTCCCGCAGATCCTCCGGTTCCTCCAGGCCCACCCAGCACCGGACGAGATCCCGCCGGGCGCCGCGTTCGGCCGCCCAGTCGAGCTCCCGGTAGTGCGCGAGCAGGGTGTAGGGACAGACGAGACTGAAATCGGTTCCCAGTCCGGGGCCTTTCGAAAGTTCGAGAGCGTCGTAGAACTTCGCCGCCGCGCCTTCCCCGCCTTCGAGGACGAAGGAAAACAGGGCTCCGCAGCCGCCGTCGTCTCTTCTCACCGCGTCGTAGAATCCGCGGCATTCGGTCGAGGGAAACCAGAGCCGCTCGATCTCCGCTCTGTCCCGCAACCACTCGACGAGGCCGGCGGCGTTCTCGCCGGTCGCCCGGACGCGCTCTTCGAAGTGGCGGGAGTTGGTCTCCAGGACGACCGCGTCGCGCTCGAACAAGGGGGCCGCCGATTCCTCCGAGGGGAGGCTCTCCTTGAGCGATTCGTAGAACGGAGAACGGCGATTCAGGATCACGCAGCCCCCGGCGACGTCGCCGGCGCCGGAGAAGGCCTTGGTGAGACTGGTGGTGATTGCGTCGGCGAAGCGGAAGCCGTCGACGTTCACCGAGGTGGCCACGGTGTCGTCGACGATCAAGGGCACGCCGTGTTCTCTCAGAATCGGCGCGATATCCGCCAGGTTCGGCGTCCGCAACAGGGGATTGCTCGGCAATTCCGAATAAACGGCCGCCGCCTTTTTTCCGCTGTCGAACCATTCACGGATCTCCTCGAGTCCACCGGATTGGGTCACGGAAACATCGACCACGCCTCCTTCTCCGAAATGATTCTGCACCTTGAAGGTGTCGAGATAGGGGAACTCGATCTGGATGGTCGCTTCGTCCGGTCTTTGTTCCGTGACAATCCGATGCACCGCGAAAATGGCGGCCATGCCGGAAGAAAAGAGAAACACGTCTTCCGGCTCGGCCTTCTCGTGAAACGACGCCAGCCGTTCGCGCAGAACGCTCAGCGCCTCGCCGCCGGCCGAAACGACCGCTTTGTCGAGGGGCGCGTCCGTCAGGGCGGATTCGGCGAGGCGACTGCTCACGATCTCGCCGCCGTGCTGCCAGCACTGCCAGGCCGTGTCGTAGGACGCCCCGTCGACGAGCACGGCCGCGAGACGGTTCCATCCGTAGGATTCGAGCCGGCACGAAGCGCCGGTCCGCTGCTTGACGTAGTCGGCGCACCGCCACGCGGCCGCGAGCGAGGGAAAGACGAGGGCCGCTTCGCCGGTCTTGGCGAACTCCTGCTGCGCCGACTGGAAAAGTTCCACCACGAACGGATGCTCGAGGAAACGCGGGTAGCCGCACTCGAGCGCCTCCAGCACGTCCGGCTCGCCCTCCTCGTAGCCGACCACGTCCTTCCAGGTCGGAAGACACACGGAGACGGCGTGGTCGCTGTCGGGAATCGCCAGGCCGAGATCCTCGGGACGGCAGAAGGGCTGGGAGAAGGGATCGCGCATGGAAGAAGCCGTGGAACGTCATCCGGCCAAGGAGACTGTTGAAAAACCATGGAATGAAAAACCGCGAGTCATTTTGATTGCTGGGGAGCTACGCCGGTTACCGGCGCGACGCGGAAGTGGGGCGAGCCCCACGCCCAAGGAGCAACGAAGCCAGCGAACAAACGGGCCGCAGCCCGCCGGGTCGTTCGCCAATCGATCCGGCGAAGCCGCTGACCATCTCCCGGTCACTTCATGAAGATTTTGCGTTTCAGAGTTTTTCAACAGTCTCCAAGGCCCGCTTCGCGTCGGCGATCAGATCCTCCACCGTTTCGATGCCGACGGAGAACCGGACCAGGGAATCCGAAATCCCGACGGACTCCCGGGTTTCCTTCGGCATGCCGGCGTGCGTCATCGACGCGGGATGACAGCAGAGCGACTCGACGCCGCCCAAACTTTCCGCCTTGGGAAAATAGCGGAGCCGTTCCAGAAACGCGAGCGTCTCGTCGAGTTTTCGGCCGAAATCCACGGTAACGATGCCCGAGCCGCCGCTCATCTGGCGCTTCGCCAACTCGTACTGCGGGTGCGAGGGCAAAAACGGATACCTCACGGAGACCGCGTCCGTCTCCTCTTCGAGAAACGTGGCGAAGGCCAGCGCGTTGGCGCAGTGGCGTTCCATGCGGATGGCTTCCGTCTTCGCGCCGCGCAGCGTCAGCCACGCGTCCATCGGCGAGGGCTGCAAGCCGAGCGCCTTCTGGGCGAAAATCATTTTGCCGCTCCATTCGGAGGAATTGGTGCACACCGCACCGGCCAGGGCGTCCGAATGGCCGTTCGTGTATTTGGTGAGCGACACCAGCGACAAGTCCGCGCCCAGTTCGAGCGGGCGCTGCAGGTAGCTGCTGGCGAAGGTGTTGTCCACCACCAGCGGGGCGCCGGCGGCGTGCGCGGCCTCGGCCACGGCGGCGATATCGACGATCTTCAGGTTCGGGTTGGTCGGCGTTTCGATCCAGACGAGAGTCGGCTTCCGCGCGGCGAGACTTTCGATCGAGGCGGGATCGGTGAAGTCGACGTAGGCCACCTCGACCCCGAACTTGGCGAAGACCTGGGCGAAAAGCCGGAACGTACAGCCGTAGATGTTTTCCTCCGCGACGACGAGATCGCCGCTGCCGAGGGTCGAGACGACGGCGGTGATCGCCGAGACGCCGCTGCCGAAGGACGTCGCGAACTCGGCGCCTTCCAGCGTGGCGACGGTGCGCTCGAGCAAAGTGAAATTCGGATTTCCCGAACGGGTGTAGTCGAATCCGCTCGGGTTGCCGTATTCGAAGGTGGAGGTCAGCCAGACCGGCGGCGTCACCGCCCCGGTTTCTCCCACGAAGTCGCGCCCCGAATGAATGGCCCGCGTCTCGAAGCCGGCTGAAGGATCCTTTTCCATGTGCCCCGAATCAACAGGGTTCGGGGCGACAGTCAACCTCGTTGAGTGACATGACGGTCGCGGAAAAACCTCTTTTCCTATAAGCCTCTTTTTCTTTTTCCTTATCTTTTTCATTTTCCGGGACCGGAGGCTTCGCGGTGGAAAAGGAAAAAGATAAAGATAAGGATAAAGACGGAACGAAACACCGTGAACTTCAGCTCACATCCCACCCCTCCCCAGCTTTTCCGCCAGTTCGAGCGCGGCGAAATCAGCCGTGAAGAACTCCACGCTTCCATGGCACTGCTCGCCCGCGGCCTCATCGACGAGATGGAGGAGGCGAGCAAGAATCCGAAGACCTCGTATCTCGAGCGACTGAGAAATCTGGCGGCGATTCGGCGGCTGGCCAAGCCCCACGGTCCCGCGCTGGTGCGCGAGGTGCTCGCGGCGCTGGGACGCATCGACGGGTTTCCTCCGGCGCAAATTCTCTGGAACGCCGGCCACGCCGACGTGCCGCTCCATTGTTTCATCCGCAGCCGAATCGAGCCGGTTTTCAGAATCACGCGACTGGAAGTGGAACCGATGGAGGTCGATCTCGACGTCGAATACGGAGCGCACGACAAGCGGACGACGACGAAGGAATCGATCGTGCTGCAGCGGGACGCCCTGTTGAACCTGGACCTGAAAGAGCGGGTACCGCGTTAGGAGATTAGTCGGACAACTCGAGGTCGGCCTTTTCCTCGATCCGGGCGAAGGCGAGAATGCCTTGCTCGTCGTCGATTTCGGCGATCTCGACTCCGGCTTGCACGAGACCTTCGCAGATTTCGTCGGCGGCGGCGCGGCCCTCGACGTCATCCGGCTTTTTCACGACGAAGAGAAAGGATTCGGGCAGGCAGGAAAGATGGGCGAGTCGGCGCACCTTGGCGATCCACTCGTCTCCGTGGGTGTAGATTCGCGTGGGGGTCGAGCGAGCGAGGTTGAGCGGCTTGATGGCTTTCGCCGGAACCTCGCTTCCGCGCGGCGTGAAGGCGAGCGGAATGCCGACGTGGTAGATGTCCGTGCCGACCCAGGGGGCCTCGCGGTAGAGACGCTCGATCCGATGCTCCCGCAGCAGTTTGCGAATGTCGCGGACGAGCCTTTTCTCCTCGTAGTCGACGGGAGCGAGGTTCCAGTGCTCGACGTGGCGGCGATAGAGTTCGTCGAGGCTCAGGGCCGCATCGTCGGTGAGCCGGGTTCCCTTGGCGGCGAAGAAAAAAGGCGACGCCCGGGGAGCGGTGAGCCGCCGAAACAGATCGATGTCTCCTTCCTGGATGAACAGGTCGCCCTGCGCCGGATGATTGCGACCGGCCTGGCGATGGTCGTCGGACCATAGATTCGTCTCGATGGCGAGAACGGAGAGTTCGTTCTCGAGGCGCCGAAGCCCGTCGCGGTAGATGCTCGGCTCCAATTCGGGAAAGCAGGCCGAGATCCGCTTGGTCCGCTGCGGCGAGATCAACCTGTGGGCGAGGTAGCGGCTCTTCGCCTCGACGGCGACCACCCCCACGTTGACGAACTCGCCGATCTCCCGGTAGGGGCGGAACCCCACGGCGGCGTAGTTGAGCACCAGCTTCATCTTCGCGTTCATCGGCCTGCCAGAATGCCGTCGGCGGGCAGTTCGGGTTTGATCAAGCGGGATTCGATTTCCTGGCGGGTGAAGGAAACGCGAGCCGTCCCGGTGTCGTCCTCGAGCCACTCCGGCGGCACCTCGTCCCAGATGTCGCCGAGATTGTAGATCGTCGACTCGAACTTGGTCCTCCACTTTTCAAAGAAAGGGCGCTCGACGAACGGGCGCGAATCGCGGAAGACGTGCTCGCGCCGAAACTCGTCCGGATCGAACTCCGGATCGAGACACTGGTCGTGGTCGATCAACGCGATGGACTGGAGGTTCGGATCCCAGAGAACGTTCGGGTCGCCGCCCAGCATATCGAGGCGGCGATCGGAATTCCGCACCCACCAGTCGAAACAGAGGCAGCGGATTTTCAAGTCCTCGGGAATTTGGCGCAGATGCGTCGCTCGCAGATCGTCGGCGAACGAAATCCGCTGAGACGCGAACGCCATTCCGGGGCAGAACTCCTCCGCCCGCTCGACGACGGCGTAGCGGGCGAGTTCCGACGGAATTTCGAGAATGGCGACCGGGGCCACCGGCAGACCGCATTCCTCGGCCAGCCGGCTGATCACGTATTCGATCACCAGCTGGTCGCGGGAAACGTTGTCGCGCTTGACGTAGTGGAAGCCGCCGTCGTCGGATTCGCAGAAAAAAGGACGGCTGCCCCCGGTCTCCGCCCTTCCGGCGACGCTGACAATGGTTTTCGGCATGGGCTCTGGCCGCGAAACTAGCTGCTTCGGGCGACTTCCGGCAACCGATTGTGTGAAAAAAAGTCGCCGGGCACTGCCGGTCGGCGCCTCCGCTCGGAAACCGATCTTGCGACTCCGCGCATGAACGATGAAGTTGAGTGCCTATTTCCGCGATGCCATCATTCGATCCAGTCAAGGTCCGAGCCGAGTTTCCGATTCTCTCCCGGGAGATCGAGGGAAAGCCGCTGACCTATCTCGACAATGGCGCCACGTCGCAGAAGCCCGCCTGCGTCATCGAGTCGATGCGGCGGTTCTACGCGGTCGAAAACGCCAACATCCACCGCGGGGTTCACTATCTCAGCCGACAGGCGACCGACGCTTACGAAAGCGCCCGGGAATCGATCAAGAAGGCGATCAACCTCCCGGTTTCCCACGAGCTGATTTTCGTCCGGGGAGCGACCGAGGGGATCAACCTGGTCACCCACGGTCTGGAAAGCGAACTGGCGGAGGGAGACGAGATCGTTCTCACGGTGATGGAGCACCACGCCAACTTCGTCCCGTGGCAGGTCCTCGCGAAAAAGCTCGGGCTGACGCTGCGCTTCGTCGGGCTCGAGGACAACGGCGAACTCGATCTGGACGAGTGGAAGGCCCAGTTCAACGAGCGGACCCGGGTGGTTTCCTTCACCCACGTATCGAACGTCCTCGGCACCGTGAACCCGGTGAAGGAAATGACGGCCTTCGCCCACGAGCGCGGCGTCCGCGTTCTCGTCGACGGCGCCCAGGCGCTCCCCCACGGCGCCGTCGATCTCTCGGACCTCGGCTCCGACTTCTACGTGTTCTCGGGACACAAGGTCTTCGGTCCCGACGGGATCGGCGTGGTGACGGGGCCGAAGGACCAGCTCAACGCCTTTCCGCCCTATCAAACCGGCGGCGACATGATCGAGCGGGTTTCCATCGAAGGCACCAGTTTCCGAGAAGTGCCGGAGAGATTCGAGGCGGGCACGCCGAACATTTCCGGGGCGATCGGTCTGGCCGAAGCCTTCCGCTACCTCGACGGGATCGACTGGGCCGCCGCTCACGATCACGAAACGGCCCTGGCCGCGGAAGCGACCGAAGAACTGGAGAAATTCGAGGGAATGCGCATTTTCGGCAAATCCCCGGGCAAAGCCGCCATCGTCTCCTACCTCTACACGCCCGCCCATCCCCACGACATCGGCACCATTCTCGACACGGAAGGCGTCGCGATCCGGGTCGGCCACCACTGCGCGCAGCCGCTCATGGACTACCTGAAGCTGCCCGCCACGGCCCGGGCGTCCTTCGCGTTCTACAACAACCACGACGACGTCGAGGCGTTCGTCCGCGCCATGCGCAAGGTGAACCGATTTTTCGGATAGAAGTGACTTCACTCGCCATTCGCTTGCTTTCGACGACCCTTTGCGGAAGGTAGGCGGCGCGATCCAATCCTAATGAGTGCAGAGCCAATCCTAGTGTTCATCGACGGCGAATTCTTCCCGAAAGGCGAGGCGAAAATCTCGGTTTTCGACCATGGCCTGCTCTACGGCGACGGCGTTTTCGAAGGCATCCGCTTCTACAACGGCCGGGTGTTTTGCCTCGACGAGCATATCGACCGCCTCTTCGACTCGGCCAAGGCGATCCACCTCGAGATTCCCGAGACGAGACAGAACATGGCCTCGTGTGTCCTGGAGACGATCCGGAAGAATTCGCTCCGGGACGGCTACGTGCGTCTCATCGTCACGCGCGGGCCCGGCGAGCTGGGCTTGAGCCCCTACCGGTGCGAAAAGCCGTCCATCGTCGTGATCGCCTCGACCATTTCCCTCTACTCTCCGGAAAAATACGAAGAGGGCCTCGTTCTCGCGACCTGCTCGACCCGCCGCCCCAACCACGATTCCCTTTCGCCCGCGATCAAGTCGCTCAACTACCTCAGCAACGTCATGGCCAAGGTGGAGGCGCTCGCCGCCGGAGCCGAGGAAGGAGTCATGCTCAACGCGGCGGGCTACGTCGCCGAATGCACCGGCGACAATATTTTCATCGTCAAGGGAGGAAAGCTCTTCACGCCGACGGTGGCGTCGGGCTGTCTCTACGGGATCACCCGCGGCGTCGTGGTCGAACTCGCCGCGACGATCGGCGTCGAACTCGATCAGGTCCAGATGAGCCGCTACGATCTCTACACCGCGGACGAAGTGTTTCTGACCGGCACGGCCGCCGAGGTCGTTCCCGTGGCCGAATACGACAAGCGGCGCATCGGGGACGGAAAGCCGGGGCCCGTGACCAAGCGGATGATGTCCGAGTTCCGGAATCTCGTGGAAACTACGGGCACCCCGATTTACTAATTCGGTTTCGTGTCGTAAATTATTCATGGATCGGTGCTCCGGACGGAACCAGGCGACCCGGCCCCCGAACAAATGAATTGCGACGTTTGCCAGACCGAGACCGCCACGATCTTCTTCAGCCAGGTGGCCGATGGCAAATTGCAGAAGGTGAACCTCTGCAAGACGTGCGCCGACGACAAGGGCGTCACCGACCCGACCGGATTCGCTCTCGCCGACATGCTCGAAGGCATGGGCGAAGAGGCGAAAACCGAAACCGCCGTGGCGACCGACGACCTCACGTGCGGCAGTTGCGGGTTCACCCAGACCGACTTCAAGAAGACCGGCCGGTTCGGGTGCGCCGAGTGCTACCACGTGTTCGACGAAGGTCTCGAGGGTCTGCTCGAAGCCATGCACAAGCACACCCACCACGTCGGGAAAGTACCGTCGACCTTTCCGGAACTTCCCCAGCGGAACGAAGAGGAGAGACCGAACGAGGAAATGGAATCCAGCCCTCTCGACAAATTGAGCGAACTCAAGAAGGCGCTGTCTAAATCGGTCGACGAAGAGGACTACGAAGAGGCCGCGCGTCTTCGCGACGCCATTTCCCAGCTCGAATCCCAATTGGGGGATTCGTAACGTAACAAATCAACGGGCAGGACCTAAGAGGCTCCCGGAAATTCAAGAAGAACCACCATGGCAATGCGCATTTCAACACTGCTGAAAAAACCAGCCGAATGGATGCGTACGCCGGGTCCGGAAAGCGACATCGTGATCACGAGCCGCGTCAGGCTCGCCCGCAATCTCCTCGGTCACCCTTTCCCCGGATGGGCGAAGAAGGACGAACGCCTCCACCTCATGGACGAGCTTCGTCCGCCGCTCGAGGCGCTCTCCGAGATGCGGGATTCCTTCTCCGAGGAAATGACCAATCTCTCGGCGATCGAGAAGCAGGTTCTCGTGGAAAGACACCTCATCAGCCGGGAACACGCCGCCAAGGGACCCGGCTGCGGGACGGTGATGAACCGTCTGCAAACCGTCAGCGTGATGATCAACGAAGAGGATCACCTCCGCATGCAGGCGATCCGGCCGGGACTTCAACTGCTCTCCGCCTTCCGGTCGCTCGACCAGATCGACTCGACCCTGGAGGTAGATCTCCCCTACGCGTTCGACCATCAGTACGGCTATCTCACCGCCTGCCCCACGAATCTCGGAACCGGAATGCGGGCGTCCGCGATGCTGCACCTTCCCGGCCTGGTGCTCGCCGACCAGATCAACCAGACGATCCAGGGCGCCAACAAGATCGGACTGGCCGTTCGCGGCCTCTACGGCGAAGGCACCGAAGCTCTCGCCAATCTGTTCCAGATATCCAACCAGAACACGCTCGGCACCAAGGAGGAGGAAATCATCGAGCATCTCGACCGGGTCATCTCCCAGTTGCTGGACAACGAAAAGAATGCCCGCATGAAGATCCTCGAGGATCGTCCGACCATGATGCA
Source organism: Verrucomicrobiales bacterium (assembly GCA_040905585.1). GTDB lineage: Bacteria > Verrucomicrobiota > Verrucomicrobiia > Verrucomicrobiales > DEV007 > Arctic95D-9. The sequence goes on along the minus strand of JBBDRG010000068.1, from coordinate 115,723 downwards.
GGACCAGATCGGGCGGGCCTACGCCGTCCTGAAATTCTCCCACATCATCACGTCGAAAGAGGCCTTGAACCACCTTTCCATGATCCGGCTGGGTTGCGACCTCGGCTTCATCCCAGAAGACGAGCGGGAGACGATCAACGTCTTGCTGACCGAGATTCAGCCCGCGCACCTGCAGATTTCCGCCAAGCGGAAGCTGACACCGGAAGAACGCGATATTTTGCGTGCCGATATCATCCGAACCAGCTTAAATCGGCTGACGCCTCCAGATTTTAGCACTATACTGACTGAACGGGACAACAACGAAGACGATGAATAATTTCACCCCCAGAGCACAACAGGTCCTCGCCCTCGCACGGAAAGAAGCGGACCGATTCAACCACAACTACGTCGGGACCGAGCACTTGCTTCTCGGTCTCATCAAACTCGGTCAGGGGGTGGCGGTCAACGTCTTGCAGAAGATGAACCTCGATCTCGAGACCGTTCGCCTCGAGGTGGAGAAGCAGGTCGGGAACGGCCCCGAGACCAAGATGGTCGGCAACATTCCCTACACGCCCCGCGTCAAGAAAGTCCTCGCCCTCGCCGGCAAGGAAGCCAAGGCGCTCAACCACAGCTACGTGGGCACCGAGCACATCCTTCTGGGCCTTCTCCGCGAAGGAGACGGCGTTGCCGCGCGGGTCTTGAAAAATCTCGACGTCGACATCGAGCGGACCCGCAACGAGATCCTGCGCGAACTCGATCCCAACTTCGCCGGCAACAACCTCGAGGACGAAGAGGGTGAATTCGAAGACGTCGCCGGAGCCGGAAACCGCAAGGAAGGCAAGACGCCCGCCCTGAAAGCGTTCGGCCGCGATCTCACCGAACTGGCCCACAACGCCGAGCTGGACCCGGTCATCGGACGCAGCAGCGAGATCGAACGAGTCATCCAGATCCTGTGCCGCCGCACCAAGAACAATCCCGTTCTCATCGGCGAGGCCGGCGTCGGAAAGACCGCGATCGCCGAAGGTCTCGCCCAGGAAATCGCTTCCGGGAACGTCCCCGAACTGCTGCGGGACAAGAAAGTCATCACGCTCGATCTGGCGCTGATGGTGGCCGGCACCAAGTACCGCGGGCAGTTCGAAGAGCGGATCAAGGCGGTGATGGACGAAATCAAGCGCTCCAAGAACGTGATTCTTTTCATCGACGAGCTTCACACCATCGTCGGGGCCGGATCCGCGGAGGGCGCCATGGACGCGTCGAACATCATCAAGCCGGCCCTCAGCCGCGGCGAGATGCAGTGCATCGGCGCCACCACGATGAACGAATACCGAAAGTTCATCGAAAAGGACGCCGCCCTGGAACGCCGCTTTCAGCAGGTCAAGGTCGAGGAGCCCAGCATCGACGACGCCATTCTCATCCTGCAGGGACTTCAGTCCAAGTACGAAGCCCACCACAAGGCGGACTTCACCGCCGAAGCGATCGAAGCCTGCGTCAAACTCTCCGCCCGCTACCTCACCGGACGATTCCTTCCGGACAAGGCCATCGACATTCTCGACGAAGCCGGCGCCCGCTCCCGCATCGTCTCGATGACGCGGCCTCCCGCGATCAAGGATCTCGAGAAGGAGATCGAGGAAATCGTTGTCGAGAAAGAGGCGGCGATCAAAGACCAGGACTTCGAAAACGCCGCCGCTCTCCGCGACAAGGAGAAGAACAAGCGGCAGGAAATGGAGGAAATCCTCGAAGAATGGCGCTCCACGAACGAGGAGAAAATCGTCGAGGTGGACGATGACGACATCATGTCCGTCGTGGCCAAGTGGACCGGCGTTCCTCTCCAGAGAATGGAGGAGAAGGAAACCGAGAAGCTTCTCAAGATGGAGGACGAGCTCAAGCTGCGCGTCGTGGGACAGGACGAGGCCGTCACCGCCATCTCCAAGGCGCTCCGCCGCAGCCGCGCCGATCTCAAGGACCCTCGTCGTCCCATCGGCTCGTTCATTTTCCTCGGCCCCACGGGCGTCGGCAAGACCTACCTGGCCCGCAATCTCGCGGAGTTCATGTTCGGCGATTCCGAAGCGCTCATCCAGATCGACATGTCCGAGTACATGGAGAAGTTCACCAGCAGCCGCCTCATCGGGTCGCCCCCGGGATACGTCGGCTACGAAGAGGGTGGACAGCTCTCCGAAGCCGTCCGCCGCAGGCCCTACTCGGTGGTGCTTTTCGACGAAGTGGAAAAAGCCCACCCCGACGTCATGAATCTGCTCCTGCAGATTCTCGAGGAAGGAATGATCACCGACAGCCTGGGTCGCAAGATCGACTTCAGGAACACCATCATTATTCTGACCTCCAACGTGGGAGCGGACGTGATCAAGCGCCAGGTGACCGTCGGCTTCGGCGCCATGGGCGGGGCCGACGAAAACTACGGCGACATGCGGGACAAGATTCTCGAGAAGGCCAAAGAAACCTTCAAGCCCGAGTTCCTCAACCGTCTCGACGAGAAAATCGTGTTCCACGTCCTCGACAAAGAGCACCTCATCAAGATCGTCGAACTCGAAGTCGACAACCTTCTCAAACGCCTCGACGAGAAGGACATCAAGCTCAAATTCGACAAGAAATCGAAGGAGTTTCTCATCGAGGAAGGGTACGACCCCAACTACGGCGCCAGGCCGATGCGCAGGACCGTCGAGCGACACGTCGAGGATCCTCTCGCCGAGCATCTCCTCCGCGGAGACGTCGTTCCTGGTCAGCTGGTCAAGGTCACCCACAAGAAAGGCGAGAAGTACCTCAGCTTCAAAGCCGAGGACATCGACGACGGAGACAAGGACGACGCCGTCGAATCCGTGAGTTCGGCCGAAGGTTGATCGAACCGCTCGAATTTTCCACGAAGAAGGCCGGAACGGAAGTTCCGGCCTTTTTGCTTTCTCAGCAATCGCGGAGCAGTTGCCGATTCTTCCACACGTAGCTTAAGCCCGACCAGAGCGTGAGAACGAGGCTCAGGCCGACCAGCAGGACGCCGAGGTGCTCCGGCCCCAGATAGGAGGCCGAGAAAAGGGGCTTCAACCAGCCGAGGGCCGGCTCCTGGGACGCGAGGAACACGAGAAAGTACAGAATGGTCACGATCTGGGCGATCGTTTTGTATTTGCCCACGTTCTCCGCCGCGAGCACCACGCCTTCGGCCGAGGCGAGAAGCCTCAGTCCGGTCACCAGAAATTCCCGGGAGAGGATCAGAATCACGACCCAGGCGGGGATCAATTCCAACCGGGTCAGCAGAACGAAGCCGGCGCACATCAGAACCTTGTCCGCGAGCGGATCCATGAGCTTCCCGAAAGTCGTGATCATCCCGTGTTTCCGAGCAAGATAGCCGTCGAGAAAATCGGTCGCTGCCGCCACCGCGAAGACGAGCAAGGCCGCCGTTTTGGCGAAGCCTCCGGCAAAGTCCGCTCCCTCGATCGAAAGCAACCCCACGAAAACCAGGGTCAGGACCAAGCGTGCGACGGTGAGTTGGTTGGGGAGATTCATCGGGAAAGCGCCCGACCATACCTTCTACCCGTCTCAGCGGCAAACGAAGGAACCGGACAATTTAGCCGCTTGGAAAAACAGCCCCCGCCGGATCAGGATCGCGGTTTCGGCTCGATCCGGCGAATCTCGTGCGCCCGCTCCGACTCGGCTTCGGAATCCGCGCTCCCAACTGACGAATCCCGGTCTCCCTCGTCGGCGTCCGAATCATCGGAAGCCTCCGCCAAATCGTCCCCTCTCGGCATGGCGGGGCGATCCGCGTAGAGATCGACGGCGAAAACCGCAGGCTCGTCGTCGTCGGCTCCGGGGGGCGAAGGCAACTGTTCCGGGAGCCGTTCAGGGTCGGCGACGACATCGCCCCCTTCTTCGAACGCAAGCTCCGCGACCGTCGGCACCTCCTCGGCCACCTCGACGTCCTCTTCCGGGAGTTCGACTTCGATTGCCTCCTCCGGAAGCTCGGCCTCGACCGTCGAGTAGCTTCCGGACACATCTCCTCCGGTAGGCGAAAGCGCCGCCATTATCGCCAAGTGGGCCAGCGTCACCGCAAATGCAATGGACACCGTCTGAAAGGAAAAACTCATCTGCTCTTCGTCACCGGGTTCGCAGGGTCGCCGCCTGCTTCGCGATCGGGTTGATCTCGCCCTCTTCTTCTTCGTCCTCGTCCTCATCCGAGTCCGGCCCTCTCAGGAGCCGATCCCGAATGGAGTGGAATTTCTTCCTCGTTCCCTCCCCCGCGGCTTCTCCGCCGCTTTCGAAGTCGGATCCGCCCGGTCTCGACGGTTCCGCCGAAACCCCGGGGCCGGCGTCCCGAGCCGGTTCCGGCGCAGCGTAGCTTCTCTCGAAAAGCCGGGCCACGTCGTCGCGGAATTTGGTCAGTTCCACCTTCCGCCTCCGAATGTGAATATCGAAGGCGATGCGGGCGAGGATGGCCGGAGCCGCGACCATCAGAGCGATAGCCAAAAATCCGAGCGCGCCGCCGACCATCGGAGCGATTTCAGCGAAATTCGAGGCCTGGTCGAATCCACGCATCAGGGTCCAGACCATTCCGAGCGATCCGAGAAGCAAGGCTCCCGCGGCCACGAAGCGGAACCCGGCAATTCCGGAAGAGAGTTTCAACAGAGCGGTGCGGTAGCCGGACCGGAACGCGAGGTTGAGGAAATCGAGTTGGCGGGCGGCCAGTTTCGGCGCTTTGCGGATCCTGTCCTGCATTTCCTTCTGAGGCTCGCGCGATCCCAGCAGTTGGTAGGCCGCTTCCCGGGCACCGGCCAGGTAGATGAGATGCTGGAGGGAGCGGGGATCGTCCCAGCCCTCCTCGAACACCTCCAGCGTCGTCCGCGACTGCCGAAGACGGTGCGAAAAGCGACGGTCGACGCGGCGCATCTTCGCCAGGTGCATGGCCTTCGAAACGATCATCACCCAGCTGACGATCGAGAGCATGAACAGAAGCCATATCACGATCTTCCCGGGAAAGGCGGGCTGTTCCAGCGCCGTTTGAATGCTTCCCGCCAGCGGGTCGATTGCGAAAAATGGTTCCATGTTTTAAAAAAGCGGCCCGCTAAAGCGGCATAGAAATACTCAAGATTTTAAAATATCATGCAAAACTTGACTATTTCAACTCCAGCGCTCGAAATTGTCTGACCGATTCGGGCTTCGCTTCGTTCAAATCCGAGTCCCGGAAATGAATTGCAATTGCGGGAGAGGGTGAAATTCTTCATCTCGCCCGTCCACTCCCGACGCCGAGAAACGTAGCCTTTCGACAGCCCAACATCATGAACACCTTCCTCATCGTCCTCGCCATCGTCGCGGTGCTCGTCCTTCCCGTCGTCTTCGTGATCGGCATCTACAACGGCCTCGTGAAGCTCCGGAACCGGTACAAGAACGCCTTCGCCCAGATCGACGTGCAACTGAAACGCCGGCACGACCTCATCCCGAACCTCGTGGAGACGGCGAAGGGCTACATGAAACACGAGCGCGAGACGCTCGAGGCGGTGATTCAGGCCCGCAACGCCGCCACCAGCGCCCGGGAGCAGGCCAATCCAGGCGACGAGTCGTCCATGAAACAACTCGGCAACGCGGAGGCCGGGCTCGGCGGCGTCCTCGGCCGTCTCTTCGCCCTTTCGGAAAATTACCCCGATCTGCGAAGCAACCAGAACATGCTCCAGCTGCAGGAGGAACTGACGTCCACCGAGTCGAAGGTCGCCTTTGCCCGACAGGCGTACAACGACGCCGTCATGCACTACAACAACAAGCTCGAGATGTTTCCCTCCAGCGTCATCGCGGGCATGTTCAACTTCGCCAAGGCCACCATGTTCGAAGTGACGGACGATTCCGAACGCGAGCGCGTCGACGTGAAGTTCTAAGAGACTGTTGAAAAAGTATGGAATGAAAAACTGCGCGCCATTTTTCCGATTGGCGAGACGCATCGAGGGAGTGGGGTCTACCCCACGACCGAGATGTAACGAAGCCAAGCGGGAAAATGGCCGCAGCCCGACAGGGGCGGTCGAAAGACACGGCGGCAAAGCCGCCATCATCCCGTTTTTCCTCCTCGAAGATTTTTCGTTTCAGAGTTTTTCAACAGTCTCCTAACCCTGTCGACTCCCGCGCCCAACCCTGTTCGGCGGACGGCGCAGGACGCCGACCGGTCGACATCGCCGCATGGATTTTTTCGAGCATCAGGAAAAGGCCCGGAAGCGGACGCACCTCCTCGTCTTCTACTTCGGCCTCGCCCTGATCGGCATCGTCGCCGCGATCTACGGACTCGCGCTGTTCGTCTTCGCGTTCACGGACGCCGAGAGGACGCCCGGGCAAAGCTTCGACTTCTGGGATCCCGTCCTTCTCGGCTACTGCGCCGTCGGCACTTTCCTCGTCGTTTTCTTCGCCTCCGCCTTCAAAACGATGCAACTCTCCGGAGGCGGCGCCGTCGTGGCCCGCGAGCTGGGCGGTCGCGAACTGGATGCGAACACGACCGACTTTCACGAGCGCCGCTTGCTCAACGTGGTCGAGGAAATGGCCATTGCCGCCGGCATGCCGGTTCCGTCGGTCTACGTGCTGGAGGGGGAGGACTCCATCAACGCGTTCGCCGCCGGCAAAAGCACCAGCGACGCGGTCGTCGGCGTCACCCGCGGGTGCATGACGCTGCTCACCCGCGACGAACTCCAGGGAGTGATCGCGCACGAGTTCTCGCACATCCTCAATGGCGACATGCGGTTGAACATCCGCCTCATGGGCCTGCTGTTCGGCATTCTCTTTCTCGCTCTCGTCGGGGAGTTGATCTTCCGAAGTTCCTTTTTCGGCTCCGTCCGGTCGAACCGCAGAAGCGGAGGCGGCGGGGCGATCGTCATGCTGATCGCCGGACTGGGCCTGCTGCTGATCGGATACATCGGCAGCTTTTTCGCCAACCTGATCAAGGCGTCGGTGTCGCGCCAGCGCGAGTTTCTGGCCGACGCCTCGGCGGTGCAGTTCACCCGGAACCCCGACGGAATCGGCGGCGCTTTGCGAAAGATCGGGGGCCTCGGTTCCAACGTGGAGCACCCCATGGCGAAGGACGCCAGCCACCTCTTTTTCGGCAGCGCCTTTTCCTCGCAGCTCTTCTCGACCCACCCACCTTTGTCCGAGCGCATCAAGCGCCTACTCCCGGACTGGAACGGCGAATTCGGATCGGTGAAGCGTCAACCGGTCACGGAGCAGGAAGAGCCCTCGGAGAAGGCCCCGCGACGCCGTCCCGCAGGCCCGCCGATTTTCCCGGGAATGTTCCTGGACGGCGCTGCCGGCGAAAGCCGAATGACGGGGCCGGAAGCGGCCGAGAGCATGAAAAGCGTTCACCCCGAGCAGGTGGCACTCGGCCACGAACTCCGCGAGGCACTTCCGGCGGACTGGGTCGAGGCCTGCCGGTCGCGGTCCGGTGCCCAGGCCATGGTTTTCGCCCTGCTGCTCGCCGAGGATGAAACACTGTGCCGCGAAGAGCTCGAGTTCCTCGGAGCCGAAACCGACCCGTCCACCCGCGACGCCGTCGCCAAGCTGGTCGATGGCGTGCAGCCGATCCACTCCGCGGTGAAACTCGGCCTCGTCGATCTCGCCATCCCCTCTCTCCGCCATCTTTCCCCCGAAGAATATCGGCGGTTCCGGAAGATCATGAGACAACTCATCGCCAGCGACCGCCAGGTGGATCTCTTCGAATTCGCCCTTGCCCGGGTTGTTTCGCGGCATCTCGACACCTTCTTCCACGAGCGCAAACCCGAGAAAATCCGGTATCGCCGCTTCGATCGTCTCCGCGACGAGACCGGCATTCTGCTTTCCACCCTGGCGGCCCTGAGCCACAGAGGCGACGACGCGGCGGCGCGCGAAGCGTTCGACCTGGCGGCCCGACATCTCCACGAAACCGACCGCGTCGAGGTGCCCCACAAATCCGGCGAGGAATGCGGGCTGGACCGGATCGAGGCCGCTCTGGACAAGTTCGCCGAGGCTACGCCCATTCTCAAAAAACGCCTCCTCGAAGCGTGCGGCGAAAGCATCCTCGCCGACGGCGTCGTCACCAGTCGCGAGGCCGAACTCGTCCGCGCCATCGCCGACACCATGGGCTGCCCGCTTCCGCCGTTCGTGCGAACGGCCCAGCTTGCTTGACCCGTAGCTCCCCGGCCGGGAGCCGAAGCCAGGTTTTCGCCATCGTTCGAGATCGCTGTTGCGACAATACACCATCGAACGATCGCGACGCCAGTCTCCCGAACCGAAAGCTCGACGAGCGGTTTGCAAATCGCTACGATTCGTCTCTGTAGGTCAATTTAAAAGTTCCCTCACGAAAGTTCCCTCCCCACTCGGCCGTATTACTCGTTAATGTCTCCAGTCAACGAAACCCGCTTCCCATGAAACGCTCTATATTCGCCCTCGCGGCTCTGGGCACCCTGCTGCTCGGGCCTCTTACCGGCCACGCCCAGGAAACGCCGGAACCCGCATCCGCCAAACCAGCGCTAACGTTCCAACGCTTCCCCTATCGCTTCGATTCTCAAAACCCGCTTCGTCCGGATTCCGCGATGCTGCTTCAGTTCAACGTTCCGGTCGGACCGGCGGACGTCGAAAGGTCCCTCCGGCTCTACGACAAACCGAACACGCGCTTTGCCGCGTTGTCCGCGTCCCGCCCTTCCGAGGACGAAGTGAAACGTCTAAAAGGCATCGAGAGCGTCGACGCGGATCTCGAGAAATTCGTCCTCATCCAGCCCGCCTCGAATCTGCCGCTGGGCGGAACGTGGTATCTCAAGACCCGCGCCGGACTCGCGAGCCTCGACGGCTTGCACGAGATCGCGAGAAACCGGCTCGACTATGTCGGGCGCCTCGACGCCTTCACCGTCACCGACGTCAGCGCCCGGGTGGACTACGACTCGCCGCTCGAAATTGCGGTCGTCCACAACAAGGCGCGCCTCGACTCGGCCTTCGATGGCGAGAAGCTGGCGGAATACATTTCGGTATCCCCGGAGCCGAATGGCTTCGCGATCACTGCCGGCCCCAACCGAATCACTTTGAGCGGCGACTTCGACTACGGCACGGCATACCGGGTAACCGTTTCGAAAGGAATCGCCGCCGGGGACACGACGCGCCTCGATCGGGAGATTTCCGAGGAAGTGACCTTCGAGCCCAACGAAGGCTTCGTTTCCTTTCCGGCGTTCACGGTTACGCAGAACTCGGGAGGACACCGAAAGTTCGATGTCAAAAGCGGAAACCTGACCGGTACCCGCACGCGGGTGAAGCGACTCGAGGGCGACGAACTGATCCAGGCTCTTGGAGAATACGACGAAAAATACGAGGGCTGGGGCGGAGAGCAGACGCTGCCGATCACGATGATTCCGGGGGATATCGTCTACGACGAATTCCAAGAGTCGACCTCCGGAGTCGACGAAACCGAGACGGTGGAACTGGACTGGGACGAACTTGCCGACAACGCCGCCACCGGCGCTTTCTACCTCTGCTCCGAGGGTAGCTCCGCGACCCGCGAAGGTCGCGCGGTCGGCGCGCAGGCCCTTGTTCAACTCACCGACATCGGGATGGCGTGGAAGCAATCCGGCGACGGGACTCTCATCCAGACCTTCTCCCTCAAGTCGGGGAAACCGCTTGCCGGGCTCACGGTTCGTTTGCTCGACGACGACGCGAACACGCTCGCCGACGCGGTCACCGGCGAAGACGGCCTCGCCAGCATCGCGGGCGAGCATTACGCCGGAAAGGAAGAGGAAAGGTTCTATCTCGACGCGAGACACGAAGGCGACCGACACGTGATTCGTTTCAACGACAATCTCGCCTCCGTCGGCCTCTGGAGCTTCTCGATCCCCCAGCGATACGACGGCACGAGCGACGCCGAACGACGCACGCTCGTTTTCACGGACCGGAACGTCTACAAGCCCGGGGACGATGTGAAAGTCAAAATCATCTCCCGCTTCGTCGACGAGGACGAACTTCTCGGCCCGGGGGCGGGGCAGGCCACCCTTCGCTTATTCGACGCGCGCCGCCGCAAGCTCGCCGAACGAACCGTCGAGCTGAGCGAGAACGGCAGCTTCGACGACGAATTCGAACTTTCGCCCGCCGGACTCGGCTGGCATTCGATCGAAGTCGATTTCAATCAACTGGAGGAAGGCGAACACCGCGACTGGAGGTTGATCGCGACGCATTCGTTTCGGGTGGAGGAATATCGCGTCAATACCTTCGAAGTGGATCTGACCGCGCAAGACGACTACGCCGTCGACGACTTGCTGAAGATTCCCGTTTCGGCCAGTTACTACATGGGCAAGCCGCTTTCGAAGGCCGAGTTGAACTGGAGCGCCGACGCCCGCACCAGCTACCCCCGACCGCGCGGGTTCGACGAGTTCAGCTTCGGCGACTCCACCGCCGACTACGACTATTTCAGCACTCACGGCACCGAGCCTCTTTCTTCGAAAGGCAGAGCCACCGTCGAATTCGACTTGCCGGATCAGGGTGCCGCCCCCGCTCCTCGCCGGGTCACGGTCAGGGCTCAAGTTACGGACGCGAATCAGCAAACGATCACGAACTCGGCGGAGTTCACCGTGCACAGCTCCGATTTTTATCTCGGGCTGAGGAAGCCCGACGGCGTTCACCGCGCCGGCGACACCGCGACTTTTTCGCTGGCCGCCGTGACGAGCGACGGAACCGCCCATACCGAGCCCGTCGAAACGACGCTTCTCGTGGAAAAGGAGATCTGGAACACCGTCAAGGTAATGGGCGCCAATGGCCGCATGACCCATCGCAACGAGCGCAGCCTCCGGACCGTCTCCGAAGTAACCACCACGCTGGAAACCCGCGTCGATTCCGATACCGGACTGACTCGGGCCATGCCCCACGACATCGCCTTCGAAGAGGCGGGAGACTTCCTCGTCACCGCGACGGCCCGCGACGACCGAGGCCGCCCCGTCGTCACCCGCAGTCGCTTCGCGGTGATCGGAGCGGAGGAGCCCTCCTGGTCGTGGCACGACGTCATCCGCATCGACCTCGTCCCCGACAAGCCCGGCTACGAAGTCGGGGACACCGCGAAACTCCTCGTCCGCAGCCCGGTGTTCGGCAGCGCCCTTCTCACCACCGAGCGCGGCGGCGTCCGCTCGAGCCGTTCGCTGACGATCGACCGGCACGAAACTGTTCTCGAAATTCCCATCGAAGAAGGCGACGCCCCGAACCTTTTCGCGTCCGTCCTGATCGTCCGAGGTTCCGACGACAGCCCGCACGTTCACCGCTCGCCCGATTACCGGCTCGGCTATTGCCAGCTGAAAGTCGACGATCCCGCGACCCATCTCACCGTCGCCATCGACGCCGGGGACGCGGAATACTACCAGCCCGGGGAACAGGTCGAGTTGACCGCCACCGTAACCGACTTCGAGAACCTCCCCGTCGCCGACGCGGAAGTCACTTTCTTTGCCGTCGACGAAGGGGTGCTGAGCCTGACCGGTCACCGGACGCCCGATCCTAACGAAGTGTTCCAAGCCGCCTTCCCGCTGGCGGTTTTCACCGGCGAGAGCCTCGGCGACCTCCTTCCCGAAAATCCGCTCGAGCAGGATTTCACGAACAAGGGCTACGTCATCGGCGGCGGCATGGGAAAGGGGATGGACCCCGACCGCGTGCGCAAGGACTTCAAGGCCCTCGCCTTCTGGCAGCCGGCTCTCCAGACGGGTGAAGACGGCGTGGTCTCGGCGGTTTTCGAAGTCCCCGACAATTTGACCACCTTCCGGATCATGGCCGTCGTCGCCCAAGGCAATCGCTTCGGAAACGGCGAGGAACCCATCGTCGTCAACAAGCCGCTCGTCATCGAACCGGCCCTGCCCGGCTTCACCAACCTCACGGACCAGATCGACGTCTCCGCGGTTCTCCACAACAACACCGGCAACGCCCAGGAAGTGGAAATCGAAGTCGAACTCGACGAGCACGCCGTGTTCCTCGGTCGGCTCGGAGAAAACGTTCCCACCGCCCTGACGTCCGGGAATCGCGAAACCACCCGCACCGTGAAGGCCGTCCTCGACGCCGGGGCCACGGAGACCTTCGCTTTTCCCGTGGCCCTCACCCGGGTCGGCGAAGCCAAGTGGAATTGGAAAGTTCGCTCGCTGACCGAGACGCGGCTCCGCGACGCCACCGAGTCCACCGTTCAAGTCGGCTATCCGCTGCCGCTGCTCCGCGAATCCCGGACCTTCACCCTCGAGGGCGGAGAATCTCTCGAAAACGCCCTCGCCGCCGTCGCCCCGAGACTGCTCGACGGCAGGGGCGACGTCGAGGTGACCCTTTCGAACTCGCGGCTCGTCGAAGCTTCCGACGCGCTCGACTATCTTCTCGCTTATCCCTACGGATGCGTCGAGCAGACCACCTCCACCCTCCTTCCTTGGTTGAGCACGCAAAGCCTCCGGAAAGTCATGCCGGACCTGGACAAATCCGAAGCCGAAGTGCGCGCCGTCGTCGAGAACAGCATCGCTCGGCTTTTCTCCATGCAAACGTCGGACGGCGGGCTCGGCTACTGGCCCGGGGCGACGAAGTCGATGCTCACGGGGAGCGCTTACGGCGGCATGGCCGTCGCCTTGGCCGCGCAGCAAGGGATCGAAATCCCGGAGGAGCCCTCGGGGCGTCTCTGGGACTACCTCTCCAAAAGCCTGCGGAACTCGGCGAAACTGAAGAATCCCTACGAACTCTCTCAGCGATGCCTCGCCGCCTACACCCTGGCCCTCGCCGGCGTCAACGAGACCTCCTACCACGAAGTGCTGTTCGAAAAGCGAGGCGAACTCTCCGGCGAAGCCCGCTCCCTTCTCGCCCTAGCCATGGTGGAAGGCGGAACCGACGCCCCGAAGCGCATCGAGACGCTTCTGTCGCCCGACGAAAACGTACCCGTGGCCGAAGGGTCCTGGTATCGCCAGCCCTACGTGGCCGCGACCCGCCTGCTCGCCCAGGTCCGTCACGATCCCGGCAGCGAACGCGTCGACGCGCTCGTCGACGATCTCATGAAACTCCGCCGGCCGCAGCGGGGCTGGGGCAGCACCTACTCGAACGCCTGGCCGTTGATCGCTCTGGCCGCCTACGGGGAAGCCGCCGCGGCGACTCTCTCGCCCAACGAAATCACGATCGCGTTCGGCGATCGCACGGAGCAAGTCGCACTGCCCGCGGAGCCGGGAAGCGGCGAAGTCGCCTTCCGCTTCGACGGCGACGTGAAAAGCCAAGCGCTCGCCATCGCGCCGTCCGGCACCGGTCCCGTCTACGCCAGCGTCCGCGTGGCGACCCGCCCCGAGCTGATCCCGATGGAGCCCGAGCAAAACGGATTCTCCATTGCGCGTCGCTACGAAAAGGTCGAAGCCGACGGAAGCATCGGCACCGCCGAAGACCTCCGCGTCGGCGACCTCATTCTCGTCACCCTCGACCTCAACATTCCGAACGAGCGCGAAACCTACCTCGCGATCGACGACCCGCTCCCCGCGATCTTCGAAGCGGTGAATCCCGACTTCGAGTCCCAGGCGACGCAAAAGGTAGACAAGGACCGCGACCGCCGCACCTTTTTCGCCAACCACCGCGAGTTGCGCAAGGACCGTGTCCTCTTTTTCGCCGACAGCGTTTTCCGGCCGGGCGACTACGCCATCCAATATCTGGCCCGGGTGGTCGCGCCGGGGGAAGTGACGGCTCCTCCCGCGAAGATCGAGGCCATGTACGAACCCCAGCGGTTCGGCCTCAGCGGCACCGAACACATCTCAGCCGCCGCCCGCGACCTGCGGCCCGACAAAGTCGCCGCCCGTTGATCTTTCCGCGCGCGCCTCATGAAACGCTGGTTCTTCATCGCCGGATGCTCCTCTCTCGGCGCGCTGCTCGTTGCGGCGATCCCGCTCTACCTCGTTCCGCTTTTCGTTCCCCTGCCCGACGCGCTCGCGCAGCGGGCGCCCGCCGGCTTGCTCTTCGTCGACCGGGAAGGCCGCCCCGTTCGACGAATGCTGGACGGCGATCCGAACGTGGCCCCGCCCGTCCGCGCCGACGCCCCCGCCGTTTTCGAGGACTTCCCCAAGGCGCTTGTCGAAGCGACCGTCGCCGCCGAGGACTCGCGTTTTTTCACGCACGGCGGCATCGACTTTCTCGGGATCCTCCGCGCCGTCCGCGACGCCGTCGTCCACCGCGAATTCGTTTCCGGCGCCTCCACCATCACCCAACAGACCGTCAAGCTCTACTCGCCGCCGCGGAAACGCACCTTCCGAACCAAGTTCATCGAGGCTGTCGTGGCGAGAAAGCTCGAGATGCGTTTCGACAAAACCGCCATCCTGACCGCCTACCTCAACAAGCTCCCCTACGGAAACCAGTTGACCGGTTCGCGCGCCGCCGCCCGCGGCTACTTCGGGAAGCCCCTCTCCGATCTCTCCGTGGCCGAGGCCGCTCTCCTCGCCGGGCTGCCCAACAAACCCTCGCGCTTGAACCCGCGGCGGAATCCGAACGCCGCCCGCCAGCGCCAGCTGTGGGTTCTCGGACGCATGAAGAAAGAGCGTTTCATCACCGAATCCCAATTCGCCACGGCCTTGATCGAACCGGTCCATCTGGCCTCCGGCACCGCCCAGACCTTTCGCGCGCCCCATTTCGTCGAACTCGTCGCCGAGCAGGAAGCAGCGACCGTCGCAGCCGCCGACTCGGCCGGCGAACCCGTCCGCACGACACTCGACCTCGACCTCCAGCATTTCGTCGAGAGCACCGTTTCGGCCGAACTCGTCCGCCTCGGGCACGCCTCCGGGGACAGCGACGAACTCCAGGCCGCCGTCGTCGTCATCGAAACCGGGACCGGCGACGTCCTCGCGCTGACCGGCTCGCGGTCGTTCTTCGCTTCGGCCTCCGGCCAAATCAACGGCGCTTGGCGCCCGCGTTCCGCCGGGTCCGCCCTCAAGCCCTTCACCTACCTGCTCGCGCTCGAACGGGGATACACCGCGGCGACCGTCCTCGCCGACACGCCGATCGAGTACGTCACGTCGACGGGCGTCTATCAACCCGTCAACTTCGATCGCCGCTTCGGCGGGCCGGTGGCGCTCCGGAAGGCGCTCGCCAATTCGCTCAACGTTCCCGCCGTCAAGACGCTGGACCAACTCGGCGGGCCGAAAGTATTGCACGAGCTTTTTACCGAAGGCTTGGGCCTCACCAGTCTCCACCCCGACGCGGCGGAATACGGACTCGGACTGACACTCGGAAACGCCGAAGTCCGCCTGCTCGAATTGACCAACGCCTACGCCTGCCTCGCTCGACTGGGCGAGTTCAAGCCGTATCGCCTGATTCACCAGGGTGCGACCGGTAGCTCGACCCTGTTCGATCCCGACGCCGCTTGGCTCATAGCCGACATCCTCTCGGATTCCCGCGCCCGCGTCGAAGCCTTCGGACTGAATTCGCCGCTCGACCTGCCTTTCCGCGCCGCAAGCAAGACCGGAACCTCCACCGATTTCCGGGACGGCTGGACCCTGGGCTACACGCCCGATTTCACCGTCGGCGTCTGGGTGGGTCGGTTCAACAATCGTCCGCTCAACGAAGTTTCGGGCGCCACGGGCGCCGCCCCGATTTTCCGCCGCGTCATGATCAAGCTCCACGAGAATCGCGAACCGCGCTGGTACGACCCGCCGCGCGGAGCGACCGAGTTGGCGATCGACCCGCTCAACGGCAAGCGCGTCGCCGACTCGACCGACCTCCCCGCTTCGCGCGTTCGCCGCGAGTGGTTCGTCAACGGCGTCCTGCCGCCGGAGGCAATGCCGAGCGACTACACGGCCGAGGGGAAAACGCGGCTCCCCGTCGGCTACGCCGACTGGTGGCGAAGCCAAGGGAACGAGCTCGGTCGCGTCGCCGCTCTCGAGTCGCCCGCCGCCACCGAGACGCGACCGGACTTCCGGATCGTCAGCCCTCTGGAGGGAACGGTCGCTTTTCTCGATCCCGACCTGCCCGGAAACGGCGCCCGGTTTCCGCTCAGAATCGACGGCGACGGCCGCGAGAACATCGAATGGATCAGCGAAAGCCTCGACGTGCAAAACGACGGCGACCGAAGCTGGGTGGTGTTGCGTCCCGGCGACCACGAAATCGTCGCCCGCGACCGCACCAGCGGGCGAGCCGCGAGAACGCGCTTCCGCGTGGAGAGGCTTTGACTTCGACCGAAGTCCGCGGCTACTCCTTCCGCTTCAACTGGGGGAACAGCACCACGTCGCGGATCGATTCGGCGCCGGTGAGCATCATGACGAGGCGGTCGATCCCGATGCCGATGCCTCCGGCCGGAGGCATGCCGTATTCCAGCGCGAGGAGGAAATCCTCGTCGATCCTCTGCACTTCCTCGCCGGCCTGCTCCTCGAGACGTCGACGCTGCACGTCGGGATCGTTGAGTTCGGAATAGCCGGGGGAAATCTCCGCCCCGTTGATGATGAGTTCGTAAACGTCCACGAGCGAATCGTCCGCCGTGTTCTGCTTGGCGAGCGGGACCAACTCCTTGGAGACGTGGGTGACGAAAACCGGGTCGATCGACTTTTCCTCGACCAGTTTCTCGAAAACCTGCTGGGAGACCTCGTGCTCCTCCATTTCCGGGGAAATCTCGACGCCGAGTTCGGCGCAGCGGGCGCGACGGTCCTCCAGGCCCAGGTCCCACCAGTCGGCTCCCGCCACCCCGGCGACCAGCTCCCGATACGGCACCCGGCGCCACGGACGCGACAGGTCGATCGTTCGGGTCACCGCGCCTTCCGCGTCGGCGTGCTCGATCTCGAGCCCGCCGCAGAATTTCTCGGCAAGGTGGCAGACCAAGTCCTCGACCAGGTCGGCCATCTGCTCGAAGTCGGCATAGGCCCAGTAGGCCTCCAGCATGGTGAACTCGGGATTGTGACGGCGACTGATGCCCTCGTTGCGGAAACTGCGGTTCAGTTCGAAGACCTTGTCGAAGCCGCCCACGAGGAGCCTTTTCAAATACAACTCCGGGGCGATCCGCAAATACATGTCCATTCCCAGCGCGTTGTGCCGCGTCTCGAAGGGCTGGGCCGCCGCGCCGCCGGGGACGTCCTGAAGCATGGGCGTCTCGACTTCGAAAAAGCCGCGGTCCTGCAGATAGCGGCGCGTCTCGGCGACCATGAGACTGCGCTTCCTGAAAATTTCTCGGGACCGCTCGTTGGCGATGAGGTCGAGGTAGCGCTGCCGGTACTTGATCTGCGGATCGGCGACGCCGTGCCACTTGTCCGGCATCGGCCGCAGCGACTTCGTCAGCACCGCGATTTCGTTCGCCTTGATCGACGGCTCGCCCACCCGAGTGGTGAAGGTCTCCCCCGCCACTCCGATCCAGTCGCCGATGTCGAGATTCTTGTAGATCGCCCAGGCCTCCTCGCCGATTTGCTTCTGGTTCACGAACACCTGGATCCGGCCGTGGATGTCGGAAATGTCGAGGAAATTGCTCTTCCCCATGTCGCGCAGCGCGGTGATGCGCCCCGCCACCCGCACCGCCTGCTCTTCCCCGAAATTCTCGCGCAAGCCACCCGGAGAGTGAGTCGTCTCGTATTTGCCGCCGAAGGGATCGATCCCCTGCGCGCGCAGACTTTCGAGCTTCTCGCGGCGGACCTGCAGGAGCGTTCCGAGATCTTCGGCGGGCGGCGGCTCGTTTTCGTCTGACATGGGAGGCGTTCGGGAAAAATTGGCGGTGAAGACGCAGGATGATCGACCCCGCCGAAAAATCAACCGAAGTTCCCCCGGCGACCTGCCCCGATCCGTTTTCGAGGTGCCGGTCCAGGCGAAAGGCGGTAAGCTTTTCCGCATGTCGCTTCCCCGCGTTCTCCTCATCGGCCACGGCTACCTCGGCTCGAACCTCGCCCAAACTCTCGGCTACAAGGGCTTCGCCCTCGCGGCGGTGAACCGCGCCGTTCAGGAAAACGACACCTACCCCGTACTCGCCGGGGACGTCGCCCTGCTCGAATCGGTGGAAGCCCTGCGCGACCAGCTTCCCTTCTCGCGTCCCGACGCGATCGTCCACTGCGCCAGCAGCGGACGCGGCGGCGCGGAGGCCTACCGGGCCGTGTTCGTCGACGGCGTCGCCAACCTCCAGGCCGTTTTTCCGGACATCCCCGTCCTCATGACCAGCAGCACCAGCGTCTACGGACAGACCGACGGCTCGGTGGTGAACGAGCGCTCGCCGACCTCGCCGGAGCGGGAGACGAGCCGCCTCTTGTGCGAAGCCGAAGAGCGGGTGCGCGCCGGCGGCGGAATAGCCCTGCGCCTCGCGGGCATCTACGGCCCGGGCCGCTCCGTCCACCTCGAGAGAATCCTCGACGGCTCCGCCACCATCGAATCGGGAGAACCCAGCCGCTACCTGAACCAAATCCACCGCGACGACGCCACCGGAGCGATCGTCCACCTCCTCCGCCAAGGCGTCGCCGCGCATTCGGGAAGCATTTTCAACGTCTCCGACGACAGCCCCCTCACCCAGCGCCAGTGCTACGAATCCATGGCCGACTTCTTCGACCTGCCCATCCCGCCGGAAGCCCCCCCCGACAAGAACCGGAAGCGGGCCTGGACCAACAAGATCGTGGACAACTCGGCCCTGCACGCCACCGGTTGGCAGCCCGCCTACCCCTCCTTCATCGACGCCCTGCACAAGGACGAAAGGCTGGTCCCCTCGATCCGCCGGCAGATCGCTCAACGCCAACCGCCCGAATGATCCGATGGAACGATGGGGGTCGAAGGGAGGGAACGATGCGAATCGCCTTCCGAAAACTCTGAAAGCTTTTCCTTGGAAACCGCGACTGTCTGTCTAGGGTCAGCTTTGACAATGGACAGCCAAAGAAAGATTGCGGATGCCCTGGTCGCTTCCTACCACGAGATCGGAGGGATCAACCGCATAGACAGCGCGAACCTTCCGTCGAAGCGGACCATCATCGCGACCTGCGAGAGGCTGCTGCAGCTCCTGTTTCCCGGCTACCACGACGAAGAGCCGATCCCGGCGGAGGAACTGGACGTGATCACGGGCGAACGCATCGCCGGCCTGATCGAATCGCTCGAAGTGGAGGTGGCCAAGACGCTGCGGCTTCGCGACGGAGGCAACGAGGAATCGCGACCCGGTCCCGCCCACCAGGCCCGCGAACTCGTGTGCAACTTTCTCGGCGATCTTCCCGAACTGCGCAGGCTTCTCCAGTCCGACGTGGAGGCCGCCTACGAAGGCGATCCCGCGGCGAAGAATTTCGACGAAATCATCCTGGCCTACCCGTGCGTCGAGGCCATCGCGATCCAGCGCTGCGCCCACTGCCTCTACGAACTCGACGTGCCGCTGATTCCGCGGATCATGACCGAATTCGCCCACAACCTGACGGGTATCGACATCCACCCGGGCGCGGCGATCGGGACCCATTTTTTCATCGACCACGGAACCGGCGTGGTCATCGGCGAAACCTGCGTGATCGGCAACCACGTCAAGCTCTACCACGGGGTCACCCTGGGGGCGCGCAACTTTCCCAAGGACGAGCACGGGCGCATCGTGAAGGGCAACAAGCGCCACCCGAACGTGGAGGACCGGGTGGTGGTCTATCCCCACGCCACCATCCTGGGCGGAAAGACGACGATCGGCCGCGGGTCGACCATCGGCGCGAACGTGTTTCTGCGCGAGAGCGTCCCCCCGGACTCGTTCGTGACGACGGTGGGAGAAGAATTGAATATTTCCAACAAAGTGACCGGCGAACCGATGCCTCGGGAGAAAAGGAGCGACGAAGACCGGGAGTGAGCGAATGGCCCATCAACTCGAACTATTCGACGACGACGACGAACCCGCCTCGAAGCGGGCCGAAGAACCCCGTATCCCGCAGCATTCTCCCGTGGCCGAGCCGGCCCGAGTCCGGCCCGGCGCCGGGCTCGATCCGGAATTGACCCAAACGGCCGCCCAACACGCGGAGCGGCTGGAGTTGGGCAGTCTCGCCAGGCGCCTCTCGGTGGCGTGGAATCCACGCATGAGAACCGCGGCCGGCCGCGCTTTCACCCAGACTGCGAGCATCGAACTGAACTCGAAGCTGCAAGAGCTCCCCGAGGCCCACCGCGAAGCGGAAATCCAGAACACCTTTCTCCACGAACTGGCCCATCTCGTCGCCTACGCCCGGGCCGGAAGGCGACGGATCGCGCCGCACGGCCCGGAGTGGCAAACCGCCTGCCGCGACCTCGGCATTCCCGGCGAGAGCCGCTGCCACTCCCTCGACTTTCAGCCCCGGCGCATGAGGAGAAAGTTCGCCTACCAGTGCCCGCACTGCGCCGCCGTCATCCAGCGGGTGCGGAAGCTGAAGCGCCGGGTCGCCTGTTACGATTGCTGCCGCGAACACAACCGGGGCCGTTTCGACCGCCGCTTCGCGCTCGTCGAGCGGAAGCTAACGTGATCGCCGCCCGAGTTTGACTTTCGTTTCGCGGCGCGATCCGCTACGGTGTCGTCCCATGAAAACTCCTTTCGGTTCCTGTCTCGCGGCGCTGCTGTTTCTCACCACCTTTTCCCCGGCGGCGGAGCCGTGGATTCCGCTTTTCGACGGCGCGTCGCTCGACGGCTGGACCGCCCGGGGCGAAGTCGAGACGCTCGAGGCCGTCGATGGCGAAATTCATCTTCTTTCGAAGAACAACGTCTGGGTCGTCACCGAGACGGAGATGGCCAACTTCGAGTTCACCGCCGACGTGCGGCTCCCCGAGGACGCCGACGAAGCGGCGCTCAACAGCGGCATCGCCTTCCGGTGCTCCGGCGAGGGCAAGCCCAAGGGCTACCAGTGCGAAATCGAAGCGCCCTTCCCGGGCGAAACCGGCGGCGTTTTCGGCATCGGTCTCGGCGGCTGGCTCTACCCGAAGGAGGAGGACAAGGAAGAGTATCTGGAAGCCATCGAAGGCGTCCTGAAAAGCGGCGACTGGAACACCTTCCGGGTGGTTTGCCAAGGCCCCTCCATCACCACCTACGTCAACGGCAAGCAGATCGCGCAAATCGAGGACTCCCAATCTCTTCGCGGATTTTTCGGCATTCAGCACCATGGAAAAGGCGGCACGATTCGCTTTCGCGACGTGAAGGCGCGGGAGCTGCCCGGCCCGTCGCCCGAAACCACGCAGGACCGCCCCAACGTGATCTGGATCACCGCCGAGGACATGAGCGCGACCCTGGGCGCCTACGGCGACGACTACGCCGACACTCCGAATCTCGACCGCTTCGCGAAGGAGAGCGTGCGCTACACCAACGCCTTCGCCTCGGCGCCGGTCTGTTCGCCCGCGCGCTCCACGCTCATCACCGGCATGTGGGCGCCCAGCACCGGGACCAGCCAGATGCGCTCTGCCTTTCCGCTGCCCGAGGACGTCCACGGCTTTCCGAGCTACCTGCGGGAGGCGGGCTACTTCACGACCAACAACGTCAAGACCGACTACAATAACGGCGACGCCGAACGTCTCATCGCCGAATCCTGGAACGAAAGCAGCCCGACCGCCCACTGGCGGGCGGAGGCTCGAAAGGACGGGCAGCCGTTCTTTTCCGTATTCAATCACATGGTCTCGCACCAGTCCCGCACCATGGTCTGGCCCTACGAGGCGTTCGAGGATCACGTGCAGTCGAAGCTCTCCGCGGACGAGGTTCACGACCCGGCCGAAGCGCCGGTGCCGCCCTACTATCCCGACACCGAAACCGTCCGCCGCACCGTCGCCCGCTTCTACGACTGCGTCACGGTGATGGACCAGGAAGTGGGGCACCTGCTTCGGCAACTCGAAGAAGACGGGCTCGCCGAGGACACCATCGTCTTTTTCTATTCCGACCACGGGTCGGGCATGCCCCGCCACAAGCGCCTGCTCCACGACTCGGGAATGCATGTGCCCCTGATGGTTCGCTTTCCCGAAAAATACCGCCACCTCGCCCCCGCCGAGCCGGGCGAGACGATCGATCGGCTCGTCACTTTCGTCGACTTTCCGCCGACGCTGCTGGCGTTGCTGGGGCTCTCCCTGCCCGACCACATGCAGGGCGATGTTTTTCTAGGACCGCTCGCCGGGAGCGAAAAGGAATACGTCTACGGATTCCGCGACCGGGTCGACGAAGTTTTCGACTTTTCCCGCTCGATCCGGAGCAAGGACCACCTCTACATCCGCAACTACATGCCGCACCTCTCCTGGATGCAGCCGAGCGTCTTTTCCGACCTCGGAGAGATCCGCGACGACATTCGCCGCTACGCGGAAGAGAACGAAGACCGGCTAACCGAAGCTCAGCGCGCCTTCGTCGGTCCGACTCGCCCGGTGGAGGAGTTCTACGACGTGGCGGCCGATCCCGACAACGTGGACAACCTTCTCCTCGGCGATCTCGACGCCGACCAGCAGCGCGCGCTGGAGGAACATCGCGCCGCCTTCGAGAAACAGCGCATGGAAATCCTCGACGTCGGCGTCCTGCCCGAGAGCGTCATGGCGGACTACGTCGAAGCGGAAGGCGCCCCGATCCGGGACATCACTCTCGGCAAAACCAATCACCGCCCCGACCTCGAGTCCGCCTGGGCCGCGGCCGACCTCGTCGGCAAGGGAACGCGCGAGGAGTTGCTCGAACTGACCGGGTCCGGCGACGAAACCGTCCGATTCTGGGGCATCGTCGGGTTGCGCCACGCCTTTCCCGACGACGAGTCCCTCCACGAGGACCTATTCGATTTCATGGACGACATTTCCGAACCCGTCCGCATCGAGACGGCATTCTGGATAGCCGAAAACTCCGAGATCCACCGCAAACACGCGCTCGCCGTGCTCGTGCGCGAACTCGCCAATCCCGACTGGTGGACCGCGCTGCGCGCCTGCCGCGCCATCGAGTTGCTCGGGGAAAAGGCGCTCCCGGTTCTCCCCGCCATGGAATCGCTCTACGCCCGGACCCGCCACGCCGAAGGCGACGCCAATTTCTTCCTCGCCTTTTCCTCCGGCGCTTTTCTCGACAAGCTCGGCTCGCCCACCGAGCCGTGGGACTTCACCCCCGACGCCGGCAGCTTCTCCGCCGATCCGCCGCCGGAGGACGAAGACGAGTGATTCATCCGGTTCGCACGGTTGCGCGGTTGACCGAGGCCTCCATTCTCCCGATCTTCCCCCCATGACTAAATCCTTTCTCCCCGCGATCGGCTGTCTCGCCTTCGCACTTCCGGCCCTCGCCGACTGGTCCGAATTCCGGGGTCCCAACCGTGACGGCACGGTCGACGCCGCGTTGCCGACCCAGTGGAGCGAAGAGAAGAACGTCGCCTGGAAGAAAGAACTTCACGGCCTCGGCTTGTCGACGCCGCTGGTGATGGAAGGCAAAATCTGGCTCACCACCGCGACCGAAAGCGGCCGCGAGATGTCCGTGCTCTGCTTCGACGAACAAACCGGCGAAGTCCTTCTCGACCGCGTCTTCATCACCAACGACAATCCCGAGCCCCTGGACAACACCATGAACACCTACGCCTCTTCGACGGGGGTCGTCGAACCGGGTCGGGTGTGGTTTCACTTCGGCAGCTACGGCACCTTCTGCCTCGATACCGAGACGTTCGAAATCCTGTGGCAGCGACGCGATTTCACCCTCAGCCACTGGCGCGGCGCCGGATCGTCCATCGCGCGATGGGAGAATACACTCGTCCTTACCTTCGACGGCGCCGACCAGCAATACTTAGTCGCCCTGGACAAGGAAACCGGCGAGACGCTGTGGCGACGCGACCGTTCCACCGACTACGACGACGAGACCGACGGCGTCCCGGCCAACAGCGGCGACATGCGCAAGGCCTACAGCACCCCGATCTTCGTCGAGGTCGGCGACACCGTGCAGATGATCAGCAACGGCGCCAAGGCCTGCTGGGCCTACGACGTCGAAACCGGAGAGGAAATCTGGAGCGTTCACTATCCGACCCACTCTCCCTCCTCGCGTCCCGTCTACAGCGAGGAGACCGGCTTCGTTTACATCAATACCGGTCTCGGCAAAGCGGAGATCTGGGCGGTCCGGCTCGACCCGGAGGCCAAGGGCGAAATCGCCGACACCCACGTCGAGTGGACCTTTTTCCAGCGAACCCCGAAGCGTTCCTCGCCCGTGCTCGCCAACGGTCTCCTCTTCATGGCCAACGACGGCGTCGTCAGTTGTCTCGACGCCGAAACCGGCGAAGTCCAGTGGGCGGAGCGCGCCGGCGGCGAATACTCCGCCTCGCTGCTCGCCGCGAACGATCTCGTCTACTTTTGCGACGAGGAAGGCCTCTGCACCGTCGTGAAAGCCGCTCCGGAATTCGAGATCGTCGCCGAAAACCATTTCGACGAAGGCTTCATGGCCTCGCCGGCCGCCGGCGACGCCGCCCTGTTCCTGCGAACGAAAACCCACCTGTATCGGGTGGAGGAATAGGTCCACCGAACGAGCTCGACTCGACCACCTGACCGCCTCGAGTCGGACATGGCCCGCAGCACTCTCATCCCGGCGAAACTCTACGGGATCGTCGACCTCGGCTACGCCGATCCGGAGGCGCTCTCGGACGCCGCCGCCGCGATGATCACCGGCGGGATCGACGCGATTCAACTTCGCGCCAAGGGTCGCGCCCCCGAGGACATCGCCCGGTGGGCGCGCGAACTCCTGGCTCTCTGTCGCGACGGCGGCGTGCCATTCATCGTCAACGACTTCCCCGCCCTCGCCGCGGAAATCGGGGCGGACGGCGTGCACGTGGGGCAGGACGACGAACCCATGGACGCCGTGCGCGCCGTTGTCGGAGACGAGATGCTGGTGGGACGCTCCACCCACAGCGTCGAGCAGGCCGCCGAAGCCGCCGCCGATCCGCGAACCGACTACATTGGATTCGGCCCGCTGTTCTCGACGCCGACCAAACCGGACTACCTTCCGATCGGCGTCGCCGAGATCCGGGAGGTCCACGCCGCCCACCCCGGTTTGCCCATTTTCTGCATCGGCGGGATCAAGAAGGACAACCTCGCCGAGGTCGTCGCGGCCGGCGCCTCGAGAGCGGTCATCGTATCCGGGATCTTGCAATCGCCCGACATTGCTGCTTATGTCCGCGAAGCCAAGACCATTCTTCCATAAACAAATCACGATATTTCAATATGAGCGTCCTCGTTTCCGGATCCATCGCCCTCGACCACGTCAAAACGCAGAAAGCCTCGCAGGAGAACCTGCTGGGCGGTTCGGCCTCCTACGCGGCGATCGCGGCAAGTTTCTTCTCGGACGCCGGCATCGTCGGGGTGGTCGGCCACGATTTTCCGGAGGAACATCTGCAATTGCTGAAAAGCCGCGGGATCAACCTGGAGGGCATCGAATTTTCCAAAGGGGAGACCTTCCGCTGGACGGGCGAATACATGGAGGACATGAACGACCGCGAGACGCTCGAGGTGGCGCTCAACGTGCTGGAGTCCTGGCAGCCGGCGGTGGGAGAATCGCAGAAGGCGTCGACGAAGATCAACCTCCTCGCCAACGCGCATCCGCTGAACCAGCACGCCGTCGTGGATCAACTCGAAGACGGCCCGACCTTCACTATCGCCGACACCATGGACCTTTGGATCCAGATCTCGCGCGACGAACTCGGGAGTCTTCTCAAGCGCATCGACCTGCTCGTCCTCAACGACAGCGAGGCCAAGCTGATGCTCGACACTTCCAACGTCGTCTCCGCCGGTAAGCGGCTGCTGGAAATGGGCCCGAAGTTCGTCATCGTCAAGAAGGGCGAACACGGCGCCATGCTCTTCAGCGGCGACGACTACTTCGCCTGCCCCGCCTTTCCCTTGAACGAAGTGTTCGACCCAACCGGCGCGGGCGACACCTTCATCGGCGGCTTCGCCGGCTATCTCGTCAGCCTGGAAAAGGAGTCGTTCGATTTCTCCGACCTGAAGAACGCCATGGTGAGGGGGACGATCCTGGCCAGTTTCGCCTGCGAGAGTTTCAGCACGCATTCCCTCGAGGAGCTGACTCGCGAGGGCTTCGAGGCGCGCTTGGAGACCTTCCGGGGCTACTGCGGGTTCGACTGATTCGGGGTGGCATCCCAGGCGTTGCGTGGGTAGAGTTGCCTCCGTGATGGAGTGGTTTTACGCTGACACGAACGATCGACAAATCTCGATCGACGAGGGCGAGCTTTCCGAGCTCGCGGAGGACGGCACGATCGAACCGTCCACCCTGGTCTGGAACGAGACGCTTCCCGACTGGCGCCCCGCCTCGGAGGTGCGCCCCGATTTGTTCGGCGGCGAGGTTTCGCCCCCCGCCCTCAGCCCGACCCGCGCGCAGGCCGCGACGGCGCAGTCGACCCGCCTTCCCGAGGCCGCCGCCCCCACCAGCGGAACGGCGGTTTGCTCGCTGGTCTTCGGGATTCTCGGTCTGGGAACCTGCTTTCCCCTCTTCAGCCTCACGGCCGTCATCTGCGGTCACATCGCCCGCAAGCGCGCCCGCGAAGAGATCGTTCCCTCCTCGAACGGCGGCCTGGCCCTGGCCGGCCTGATCACGGGCTACGCGGCCCTCATCGTCTTCCTCGTCGTCGTAGCGGTCTGGGCGGCCTTTATCATCATCGCCGCCGCCAACGGCGAATTCGAAACGTAATTGGAGAATCGCTCCGGGTCGGGTTGGCTTCCGTCTTTCCGAAAAAACCCGAACCATAAGCATGAGCGACAAACTCCCGTCCGAAGACGGCGGCGCCTCGACATGGAAGTGGATCGCGCTGGCGGCGCTGGCGATCGGCCTTTTCATCGCCTTCCGATTTCTGCCGGTCGAGGAATGGTGGGAGAGCCTCTCGGACTGGCTCGACTCGATCGGCCTCTGGGCACCCGTCGCCTTTGTCGTCGTCTACGCCGTCGCCACGGTGTTGTTCGTTCCCGGGTTCGCGCTCACGGTCGGGGCGGGCGCACTGTTCGGCGTGCTCAAGGGAACTCTCTGGGTCGTCGTGGGATCGAATCTCGGCGCCAGCGCGGCGTTCTTGATAGGACGCTATCTCGCCCGCGACCGAGTGGCGAAACGAATCGCCGGGAACGAGAAATTCGAAGCTCTCGACAGCGCCATCGGTCGCGAAGGGTGGAAAATCGTCGTCCTGACGAGACTGTCGCCGGTTTTCCCGTTCTCCCTCCTGAATTACGCCTTCGGTCTCGCGAAGGTGAAGTGGCTTCACTACGCCGCGGCCTCGCTGGTCGGCATGCTGCCCGGCACGGTGATGTACGTCTATCTCGGCTCGCTGGGCAGGCTCGCGGCGGAATCCGACCGCGTCGGCACGACGAAGATCGTTTTCTACGTCGTCGGATTCGTCGCCACGGTCCTGGTGACGATTCTGATCACCCGCGCCGCCCGAAAAGCGCTCCGGAAAAAGACCGGAGTGACGGAAGACTAGACGACTCGCGGCGCCTCTTCACCATTCGCCCGTGTAGAGATTGAATCCCTTTCCGCGAAGAAACCCCACCAGCGTCTGCCCGCTGTCCCGGGCCAGCTTGACCGCCAGACTGCTCGGTGCGGAGATGCCGACCACCGCGGGGAGGCGGGCGGCAAGCGCCTTTTGCATCAGTTCGAAGGAAATCCGACCGCTCACCAGGAGAATTCGGTTCCCGAGCCATCGCCCGTCGAGCAGAGAGCGACCGATGACCTTGTCCAGGGCGTTGTGACGGCCGACATCCTCGCGGAGCAGAAGCAAGGCACCCTCGTCGTCGAAGATCGCGGAAGCGTGGAGACCGCCGGTGCGGTCGAACGTTTCCTGCGCCGCCCGGAGCTTTTCCGGCAGGCTCAATAGAAGGCCCGGCGAAATGCTAAGGCCGTTCTCGATCGGCGGGTGCCGCTGGAAAACGGCTTCGACGGTCGCCTTGCCGCAGACGCCGCAACTGCTCGAGGTAAAGACGTGCCGGGTCAGGGCGCCGAGGTCGGGCGTTTTGCGGAGACGGACGTCCAAGGCGTTTCCCCGCGCCTCGGGATCGACGTCGGGACAATGCGCGATTTCCAGGATGTCCCCCGCCGCCTCGATCAGTCCCTCGGTGTAGAGAAAGCCCGCCGCCAGCTCGTCGTCGTGGCCGGGGGTCCGCATGGTGACGGCGACGCTGTGGCCGTTGACCCGGATCTCGAGCGGCTCCTCCGCGGCGACGCGGTCGTTCGCTTCCTCGAACCCGCCGTCGACCCGATACCGCCGCAGCGTCAACGCCTCGTCGAATCGCCCTTCCTCCACCGCGGCGAGATCCTCCGGTTGGTTGAGATTGGTGAAGAGCCTCGCCTTCGCTCCGGAAATCTCCCGGAACTCGATGCATCCCTTGCCGGCGGCCTCGTCGACGATTCTCCGGAGCCTGCGCTCTCCCGCGCCCCCGGCGGCCTCTAAAAGCCCGAGCATCGCCGCGCGCGGATAGAGCGCCGCAAGCGGTTCCGAAAAGCCGTCGCGCCTCGGCACAACCCCCTTCGGTGTCCGGCTCAACCCCCTTAGGTAGTCGACGGTCATCAAGGGAAGGTCGACGGCCAGGACCAGCACGAAGTCGGCGGCGCTTCTTTCGAAAACGGTCTTCAGTCCACCAACGGGACCGAGGCCGGGCGTCTTGTCGACGAGCCGGGTCACGCCTTCCAACACCTCGGGAAACGATTGGTCGGCGTTGGTCGAAAGCCAGAGGCGGTCCGGGCGGAGAGCCGCCAGTTTCCGCAACTGAGCCACGTAAAGAGGCTGCCCTTTCCAGTCGATGAACGCCTTGTCCTCGCCGAAGCGGGAAGAACGCCCTCCCGCCACGAGCACGGCATCGAGTGTGAAATCGCCTCCCATCGAGCCCCTTCCTACGGAACCCGGTTGCTCGTGCCGAGCAGGTCGTTCACCGCCTTGTTCGCGACCCGGACGATGTATTTGTTGGGCTGATCCTCCAGGGCGGCCCGCATCGATTCGAGAGCGGGACGAGCGGTCTCGTCCAGTTCGTCGAGAACGATGGCGGCTTCGAGCCGCGCCCACTGGTTGTCTCCCTTCAGTTCTTCGGAAAGAACCGGAAGCCCCTTGCCGGGCTCGCCCATGCGAGACACCGCCCGCGCCGCGGCGATGCGCACCGCGGGCGAGGAGTCGAGCAACCTCTCTTCCAGCCCTTCGGCCACCCCTTCGAAGTCCGTCGCCTCGTCCGCGAAGTTTCCGAAGCCGGTCGCCGCCCAGTAGCGGATCGACGGGTCCTCGTGGTCGAACGCCGCCAGCAAATGCGAAAACGCCCCCGGTCCGTCCGAAGCTTTCGCTGCCACGTCGGTGAGCTGCCGGATGTAGGCCGCCGGATCTTCGCTCCGGCGAAGAATCGCGTAGTCGGAACCGGCCGCCGCCTTCTGGCGCTCGATCTCGGATTCGGGAATCAGGCCGAGATCTCCGACCTCGAGCTGCCACGCCGTCAGGGCGCCGCGCAGTTCCTCCAGCGTTTCGAGGTGGGCGGCGTCTTCGGCCAGGTTGTTCACCTCGTGGGGATCGGCCTCGAGGTCGTAGAGCTCTTCCACCGGCTTGCGGTCGGCGGAGAATTGCGATACGGCACCGGACAAGTCGCCCGCCTTTTCCGCCGCGCGAATCTCCTGCATCGTCGCCCCTTTCTCGGGGGTGTTCATATACTGGTAGTACGGCTTGAGCGGCTCGAAATTCCGAATGTAGCGGTAGCGCCCGTCCCGCACCGCCCGAATGATGTCGTAGCGCTCGTCCATGCGGTCGCGGGCGCCGTAGACGTATTTCCGCGGCTCTCCGGCGAGTAAGGACCGCCCCTGCATGTGCTCGGGAACCGAAAGCCCGGCAAGCGTCAGGACGGTGGGACCGAAATCCACGGAATTGACCAGGCGCTCGTCCACCGTCCCCGGCTCCAGGGGGGCCGACTCGCGGAAGCTCTCCGGCACGCGGGCGATGAAAGGCACGTGGGTTCCCGAATCGTAGAGCCAGCGCTTGGCCCGCGGCAGTCCGATGCCGTGATCCGACCAGAAAACGACGATGGTGTTTTCCCACTCCCCGGCATCCTTCAAGTTCCGAATGTGCTCTCCGGCCCACTGATCCATGGCGGTGATCAATTCGTAGTTCCGCTTCCAGTCCTCGCGGACCACCGGCGTGTCCGGGTAGTAGGGAGGCAGGTTCTCGAATGCCTTGGGATCCTGGCGCTGAGCGTCCGTAAGGTCTTCCGTAACCTGCTCGTACTTCGACTCGCTGGCGATGCCGCTCTCGTGGCAACCGGTGTAGTTGAAGACCGCGAAGAACGGCTGGCCGTCCTTTCGATTTTTCCAGTGCGCCTTCGCCGAACTCTCGTCCCAGATTTCCTTGGGCGACGGTTTCTTGAACTGGTAGTCGGTCTTGCTGTTGTTCGTGCAGTAGTAACCGGCCTCACGCAGGTAGACGGGAAACGGCTTCAACCATTCGGGAAGCGTCGCGTTGCAGCGCATGTGGTGGGTGCCGATCGAGTTCTGGTACATCCCGGTGATAATCCCGGATCGGCAGGGCGCGCACACGCCGGAGCTGGTGTAGACGTTGGTGAAACGGGTGGCCCGCTCCGCCAGTTCATCCAGATTCGGCGTGATGGCGTGGTCGTCGCCGTAGCAGCCCAGATGAGCGCTGATGTCCTCGGCGGACAACCAGAGAATGTTGGGCCGATCTTCGCCGCGGACCGCGACGGCCGCCAACAGCGACACCAGAAAAACGAAAGGCTTGCTCATGGCCCACAAGTCGCATTCCGGGGAAGGAACGACAAGGGCGCATACGCGAGACGCGTTCGCGAGACGCATACGCGAAACGCGTTCGCGAGGCGCCCCAGCGATCACGCCTCCGCCAGACCGAACGCGTCGTGCACCGCCTTCGCGGCCGCCTCGATCTGTTCCTCGGCCACCGTCACGGTGATCTTGATCTCCGAAGTGGAGATCATCTCGATATTCACCCCGGCCTTCGAGAGTGTCGCGAACATCTCGGCGGCCACGCCGGAGTGCGAGCGCATCCCGATCCCCACCACGCTGAGCTTGGCGATTCCCTCCTTCGCCTCGATCGCGACGCCCTCGCCAAGTTCCGGAAGCACCGGCTTGAGAGCTTCCACCGCTCTGGCCGCCTCGTCCTTGTGCACGGTGAAGGAAATGTCCGTGGTGCCCGTCTGGGACACGTTTTGCACGATCATGTCGACCAACAGATCAGCCTCCGCGACCGCTCCGAAAATCTTGCTGGCCGTTCCGGGCAGGTCTCGCACGCCGGAAATCGTTACCTTGGCCTGCTCCCGTTCCAGGCTGACGCCCCGAATAACGACGGATTCCATACTCATGGTTTCTTCTCGAATTAAAGTTCCCGGATTGTTGTTCAAACTGCTGCGAACCTCGAAGGGAACACCGAACTTCTTGGCGAACTCGACCGAACGCGACTGCATCACCTTAGTGCCGGAACTCGCCATTTCGAGCAGTTCGTCGTAACTGATCTCGTCCAGCTTCCGGGCGTTCGGCACGACCCGCGGATCGCAGGTGTAGACGCCGTCGACGTCCGTGAAAATCTGGCATAGATCCGCGTCGATCGCGGCGGCGATGGCGATGGCGGTCAGGTCGGAGCCGCCTCGCCCCAGCGTCGTGATTTTTCCGTCCGAAGTCCGCCCCTGGAAGCCGGCCACGATGACGATGTTTCCGTCGTCGAGCAGTTCGTGGACGCCCGCCGGGGAAATGTTCGAGATGCGGGCCCGGGTGTGGACGCCGTCGGTTTCGATCCCTGCCTGGGCGCCGGTCAGGGAAACGGCTTGCGCCCCCAGCGAATTCAGCGCCATCGCGGTCAGGGCGATGGTGGTCTGCTCGCCCGTCGCCAGGAGCACGTCCATCTCGCGCACCGTGGGATGCCCCTCGCCGGTCACCTCTTCGGCCTTCTTGATGAGGTCGTTGGTCACCCCGGCCATCGCCGACACCACGGCGACCACCTGATTTCCAGCCTTCCTGGATTCGAGGATGCGTTTCGCTACGTTGACGATTCGCTCAGTGGTTCCGACGGAAGTTCCTCCGTATTTCTGGACAATGAGGCTCACTATTCTTGGTCTCGTAAAATGGGAGCGGAGACTTACGCCTCGTGAATCCCTTTTGTCCAACGCCGATGAGACCACTGGAAAACCACGGCCGCGGTCAGCCGCTCGCGCCGGCGCGAACCCAGCCGAGGTAGCCGGCGGATCCGGCCTCTACGGGCACGGCGATGAACTCGGGCTCCTCGTAGGGGTGATTCTCCTGGAGCCAGGCTTCCAGTTCCCCGAGCCGAGCCCGGGTCGTCTTGAGCAGCCCTACCGTCTCCGTCTCGTTCTCGATCCTTTCCCGCCACCGGTAGATCGACTCGACCGCCGGAATCAAATTGACGCAGGCGGCCAGTTGCGATTCGACCAGCCGTGCGCCAAGTTGTCTCGCCACATCCGGGTTCGGAAAAGTGGTCACGACCAGCAGAACGGGGTTTTCAGCGTCGTTTTGTCTCTCTATCATGATCCAGTCCTCCTGCGAACATACATGAATCCAGGCGTTATCGACAGACTCATCGACCGGCTCGACAAACTCGAACCGCAAGAGGTGCAGCGGCTCGTTCTCAAGGCGGTCCAGGAAAAGGGCTTTCTCGAGAAGGTTTTCGAGGTTCTCCGGGAGGGGATCATCGTGACCGGCGCGCGCGGGTCGATCCACTACATCAACCAGGCGGCCTGCGATTTCTTCGGGCTCGATCCGAAGCAAGCAATCCGCCAGAAGGTGCACGACTTGTTTCCCGGGATCGCCTGGAAGGAAGTCGTCGAATCCGGCGGCGTGGTGAACCGCGACCTCGTCGTGCGCTATCCCGAGCTGCGTTATCTCAATTTCTACATTGCCCCGCTGGCCAACCAGGACGCGGGCGAGCCCGACGCCGAGGCGCTGGTCGGGTTCGTCGTCATTCTCCGGGACAATACGAGAACCCGCGAACTGGAACTCAAGAAAATCGAATCCGAGAAAATTCAGGCAGTCCAGAGTCTCGCCGCCGGCGTGGCGCACGAGATAGGCAACCCGCTGAACTCGCTCAACATCCACCTCCAGATCATCGAGCGCAAAGTCAGAAAAGAGGCCGACCCTCGGCTGGCGCCCGAACTGCTCGAGTCGCTCGACATCGCCCGGTCCGAGATCAAGCGGATGAACTTCATCGTCGAGAAATTTCTCCATGCCGTGCGTCCGACGAAACCCAACATCGAATCCACCGATCTCAACGACCTCATCGACGAAGCCATCAACTTCATCGGTCCCGAAGTGGCCGACCGCCGCATCGGCGTGACCCTCGAATTCGCCGAAGACCTCCCGCGCCTGAACATCGATCGCGACCAGATGAAACAGGTTCTCTACAACCTGATCCGCAACAGCAGCCAGGCCATGGGATCGGACGGCGAGCTGACCATCCGGACCGGGTTCGACGACGAGGACGTTTTCATCACCATCGCCGACGACGGTCCCGGCATCCCCCCCGACCAGGTCAGCCGCGTCACCGAACCCTATTACACCACCAAGAAGACCGGGTCCGGTCTCGGGCTCATGATCGTTCACCGGATCGTCAACGATCACGGCGGCGAACTCGAATTCAAGAGCCGCGAAGGCATCGGCACCGAAGTCACCGTGTTCCTTCCCCGCGCCGAAAGAGTGATGCGCTTTCTGCCCGAGCACTCGGAGGCTCAGGTGATCGACGCGGACGTCGTGGGCTAACAAGATGGACTATCTCGACAAAACGGTTCTCATCGTCGAGGACGAGAAAAACACCCGCGAAGGCCTGCGCCTCTCGCTGGAGGACGAGTTCGACGTCTACGTGGCCGCGAACACCGCGGAGGCCGAGGAAGTCCTCAAGAACGAATCGGTCGACGTCATGCTCACCGATCTCCGGCTGGGCGGCGAGAACGGGATGGATCTCATCGAACGCACCCTGGCCCGCGCGAGAGCGCCGGTGTGCATTCTGATGACCGCCTACGGTTCCGTCGACGTCGCCGTGGAGGCGATGAAAAAAGGCGCCTACGACTACGTCAGCAAGCCGCTCAACATCGACGAACTGGAAATCGTCATCAAGCGAGCCGTCCACAGCCGCCAGGTGGAGGAAGAAAACGTCGCCCTCAAGGAACAGGTCACCGAACGCTACGGGCTCGAGAACATCATCGGTCGCTCCGCGGTGATGCGGCCGGTCTTCGAGACCATCCGGCAGGTCGCCCCGACCCGCGCCACCGTTTTGATCGAAGGCGAAAGCGGCACCGGCAAGGAACTCGTCGGCCGGGCCATCCACCATCTCAGCGGTCGTCCGAAGTCGAAGCTCGTCACCGTCCACTGCGCCGCCCTCAGCGAACAACTGCTCGAAAGCGAATTGTTCGGCCACGAACGCGGCGCGTTCACCGGTGCGATGGAGCGCCGGATCGGCCGCTTCGAGGAAGCCAACGGCGGCACCCTTTTCCTCGACGAAATCGGAGAAATCGACCTCAATACCCAGGTCAAGTTGCTCCGCGCCCTCGGCGAACGAACCATCGAGCGGATCGGCTCCAACAAGTCCATCAAGGTCGACGTCCGCGTCGTCGCAGCGACCAACAAGAACCTCAACCGGATGGTCGAGGAGGGCACCTTCCGCGACGACCTGTTCTTCCGGCTCAACGTGGTGTCCATCCGGATGCCCACCCTGCGCGAGCGGAAAGAGGACATCGTTCTGCTCGTCGACGCCTTCCTGAAGGAGTTCACCGAGGAGAACCAGAAGCCCCGGATGGAGTTGACGGCCGACGCGCTCCAGCTTCTGCTCGACTACAGTTGGCCGGGCAACGTGCGCGAACTGCGCACCGCCATCGAGCACGGCGTGGTGATGTCGAACGGTTCGAAGATCGGCGTCCGGCACCTTCCCCATTTCCTGAAAGACGATTCCCACCGCGGCTTCCGGCCGACGGCGGAAAACGGAGCAGAGCCCGGACTGCCGGCGGCGTCCGTCACTCCCGTGTCGAACGAGGATTTCGACCTCGCCCGAATGGAGGAAAAAATGATCCGTCTCGCCCTCGAACGGACCGACGGCAACCGAACCGAAGCCGCCCGGCTACTCGGCGTCTCCCGCCGCACCATGCAGCGGAAGCTGAAGGAAATGGGCTTGGTGGAAGGGTGAACCCAGCCGCGCAGCGACGGGCGTTTCCGCCGTCCCTCCGGAATCTCAAAGAGCGGCCATTTTGCTCCACACCCGGACGATCTTGGCCTTCACGTTCGACGACCCGCCATCGTAGTTGTTGATGAAAAGGGCGAAGGCGTAGCGCTTGCCCGAGCGGGCGTTCACGTAGCCGGCGTAGTCCTTGATCCGATCCAGGGTGCCGCTCTTGGCCCGAACCCGTCCGTCCGCGGCGGAACCGCGCCCGATGCTGCGCAGGGTGCCGGATTGCCCCGCCGTGGGGAGCGAGTCATAAAAAGCGCCGAACTCCTCCGCCTTCGTCGCATGGAAGAGAATCAAGGCCATTTGGCGGGGCGTGACGGTATTCGCCCGAGAGAGCCCGCAGCCGTCGGCCATGTAGAATCCCGCCATGTCGACGCCCTTGTCCGCCCAGTGGTCCCGGGTGGCCTCCGCGGCCGCATCGGTGGCCCCCTCGCCGGCTTGCTCCAGTCCGATCATGCGGTGGATGCACTCCGCCCGCAGGTTGTTCGATTTGTGGTTTGTCAGGACCAACAGCGAACCGAGCGAATCCGACTCCTGCTCGTGGATCGACTGGCGGGCGGCCAGCGACTCGCCGGCGATGGCCATCAGCCGCGCGGTCGTCGGCTCGCCCGAGACAGGAATCCCGTTCTCGTTCAGGTGTTTGGTGAAGGCCCGTGCGCAGAAGAAGGCCGGATCCGGCAGCGCGCCCTTGATGGTGAACGATCCGCTCCCCGCCGGAACCGTTCCGCGAAGATAGAAAACGTTCCCGTAGGGGTGGCCGTAAATGTATCCCTGGTCGCCCGAACCCGAGGCGCCCACCCGCATTTCGTTGATGAACTCGATTCCGGGCAATCGCGGATCGGTTCCCAGCAATTCGGCCTCCCCGCCCACGCCGGCGGTGCGGAAACGGCAGAAAAACTGATTCTGGTGAAACGTCAGCCCACTCGCGCCGGCGCCGTAGTAGTTGCCGATGTCGTTCCACTGCCAGGAATCCGGCACCAGCTTGGTGTCGAAAATCGAGTCGTCGCCGACCACCGAACCCTCCACCTTTTTCACTCCCGCCTCCGCCAAGGCGCTGCGCCATTGCGCCAAGGTCCCGGCGATACCCGAATCGCCGAGCGTCGGATCGCCGCCGCCGCGGACGACGACGTCTCCGGTCAGGGTGCCGTCCTCGTCCAGAACCCCAGCCGTCTGGACTTCGGTCTTGAAGCGGAAATCAGCACCCAGAACTTCCGTCGCCGTGGCCGTCGTGATCGCCTTCATCGTCGAGGCCGGGACCAATCCGGTATCGGCGCGATAGCCGACGGCGTCACCGGCTTCCCCCTCGACCGGAACGAGGCAGAATCCGATCGAAGCGGTGCGGATGCCGTCCTCGTTCTGGATCTTCTCCACCTCGGCCAGAACATCCTCGACCGTCCCCGCGAATGACGCGAGGGCGACCGCATGGATCAGGGCAACAAAACCGAAGAGTCGAAGCATCGGGGAAGAAACGATGGGTTTCCGTCCGGTTCAATTCGAGAAATCCGCCGATCGACGTGCCTTTTTCGGGCCGCGGTCCTGCATCTTTTCCAAGTATTCGTCGCGGCCTTTCCGGCTCATCGTGGCTGCCATCCGCCACGGTGTCCTATTTTTGAGTCAACCGACCCTTCGATTCCGTTTCACCAATTGCGTTTCGGCGTCTCTTTTTATGAGGCAACGCGCTTCTCGCAATCCTCTCCTTCGGTGTCCATAATTATGAGGCAACGCGGGCTTGGGTTTTTCTTCGGCTTTTGCTCGCCTTCCCCCGACCTGACTCGCTAGGGTCGAAAACGGAAACAACCGAGTTATGAAGATTACCCCCGCTATCCTCGCACTGTGTCTGTTGGCCTTCGAAACGCGCGCGAGGGAGTTCACCGACGCCGAGGGCCGCACGATCGAAGCGGAACTCGTCGCCCACGCCGGAGACAACGTGGTGATCCGCATGGGAGCGAAGGAATTCGCGGTGCCCGTCTCCACGTTCTCCCTCGACGACCAGCAATACATCAAGACGTGGATCGACGAGAATCCGAGTTCGATCAGGCTCAACCTGGGCTACTACACCGACCTGAAAAAAGGCGATACCGCCCAGTCCAAGGCACCGGGGAGGATGATCGACGACAAGCTCAAGACAATCCCCTACACCTACGAAATGATCGTCTACAATAAGGACATCGCCCCCTTGGAGGACATTGAGATCCGCTACGAAATCTACGTGGCCGATTTCGTGGACACCCGGAACAATAGATTCACGCGCATGGCGGTGGGCGGGAATAAAACGGAAAGGTTGCAGACGATCGCGGGCAAGTTTCCCGTGGCCGAAATCCCTCCGCAGGGACGCCAGGACTTCTCGCGGACTTTCGACACGGAGTTCTACATCGACCGCGACGGTGGAAAGACCGACGCCAGCGCGATCGACAAGGTCATCGGGGTGCGGATCCGCCTCTACCAAGGAGAACGCCTGCTCGGCGAACACGAGGAGGGCGAGGATTCCACCCGCATGGCTAAAACCTCCTGGACCGACGAGGAGCCGAGCGAGGGCACTGTAATCGAGGAGTAGAGAACGGGACGAACGCCGGCAGGCCCTCCCTGCCTTCAGCCCTTGTCGTCCCACGGCAGTTTCCACTGCCCCGGAACGGCGATGTCGTAGACTCCGTCGTCCCCCGGTTTTACCGGTGCTTCGGCGCTGAAGTCGTATTCGTCGGGACCGATGTTGAAATCCGAAGCCACCGCGTCGTCCCAGTTCACTTGCTGGCCGCTGTAGGTGGCGAGACGGCCGAGGACGCTGGTGAACGAACTCTTGGCGCCGTAGTAGGCATTGTTGAGCGGCTTGTCGTCGCGAATGGCGTCGTGGAGGACGTCGTGCTCCACTTGGTAGGGATCGTCGGGCGTGCGGCTCCCGCGGTAGCGCCACTTCACCTCCCCGCCCGATCGGTCGGTAATGCTGGCGCCGCTGCCCTCGAAGTAGAGGATGCCGTCGGTGCCTTGGATTTCCTCGGCGACCTTGTTCTTGCAGTTTGGGATGTGCCGGCACTGGCTCGACAGGATCACGTTGTCGTGCTCCTCCCCGTAGCGGAACTCCACGGCGTGGTGATCGAAAATTTCACCGACCGTGGCGGGCTCGGTTCCGGCCCGCCCGCCCAGACCGTAGGCCGAGACGGGGTTTCCGCCCGCAGTGGAGTCGCCGCTGACGAACCAGTTGACCACGTCTATATTGTGGACGTGCTGCTCCGCGATGTGATCGCCGCAGAGCCAGTTGAAGTGATACCAGTTTCGCATCTGGTACTCCATTTCCGTCCAGCCGGGCTGACGCGAAACGATCCAGGGGCGCTGGGTGTTCCACCAGGCGTAGCCCGCGACGATGTCCCCGATCAATCCCTCTTCGTGAACCTTCTTGAAAGCCTCCAGATAGGGTGCCTGGTAGTGCCGCTGCAAGCCCACGACGACTTTCAGATTTTTCTGATCGGCGGCCTTGGCCGACTCGATGATCTTGTTGAACCCCCACGCGTCGACGCAGACGGGTTTCTCCATGAAGACGTGCTTTCCCTGCTGGACCGCATACTCGAAGTGGAGGGGACGAAAGC
The DNA here is from genome assembly GCA_040905585.1 of Verrucomicrobiales bacterium. Classification (GTDB taxonomy): domain Bacteria; phylum Verrucomicrobiota; class Verrucomicrobiia; order Verrucomicrobiales; family DEV007; genus Arctic95D-9. Next base: position 77,169 of record JBBDRG010000068.1, on the reverse strand, counting down.
CGGGAGGCGTAGCGATGACGACGAGGTCGGATTCGTCGATGACGCCCTTGTAGGCGTCGAACCCGGCGTACTGGCGGCTCTTCGGTACGTCCATGCGCTCGCTCTTCCCCTCCTTCGCCAGTGCCTGTTCAATCTGCGGCAGGCCCTTGGCGCGGGGACCGCTGCCGTCAACCTTGTCCTGGAAGGCGTCCGCCACGGCGACGAGGCGGGTGCTGTCGTTCGCCGCTAGGTTCTGCAACACGGCTTTCGAGCCCCGGCCGCCGACCCCGATCAAACCGACCTTGATTTCGTCGCTCCCTGCGACCTGGGCGCTGAGTTCCACCGGCAGGACGGACGCGGCAGCGCCCGCCGAGGCGGCGCCGGCAACGAATCGACGACGCGACAGTAGGCTTGCTTTGTTGTTTGTTTCTTCGGTCATAATGGGTCGAGCGTTGGGGTTTCCGTCTGGATTGACGATCAAATTTTCACGGAGAGTCTACTTTTTATTTTTTGCTTTTCGTTCGGGCTTGGGATCTAGATTCGCGGCGAGATCGTCCTCCGAAGGCGTCGGCGTGGGGATTCCGGCGGACGGGATTTCCACTCCGGCAATCCAGCAGGTGGCGTTCAGCACGGTTTTTCGAAACGGATCGTTGGCCCAGTTGTCGTGAAAATGCCCGCCGGTGAAACCGAATCCCCGGGTGCCTGACTCGCTTTCGTAGACCCAGCAAAGGTGCTGCGGCAGCTTCTGGGCGACCATTTCACGAACGATCGGATTTCCGGAATGGTGTCCGTCCGGCCGCGACATTGTCTGCTCCGGCGGAACCGCGCTAAGAATCGGGGTGAGTCCGCCTTCCTCCGACGTGAACCGCATGTTGAAATACCACTCGTCCTCGATCTCGAACGGCTCGAGACCGCGGGCCACGGGGTGGTCGGGAAAGTCGTCGAACTCGGCCGTCCAGTGAGGGTTGACCGAATAATCCACCTCGAAAGCGCCGCCGATGCTTTCGATCAGCGCATCGTTGGTTTCGCCCGGCACCATTTCCACCGCGTAGTGGATCGCTCCGAAGCCGATCCCGCGGCGACGCAGGTCCTCCAGCGTCTGTAGATGAAAAAAGGCGGGATGCCGCTGCCCGCCGTCCGCGAAGACCACGACCGCGTCGGCGTTGTGGAACGCGGCCGGGTCGGACGGCCAGCCGTTCCGGTAGACCGTTGCGAGCACTTTGTCTCCGTGGTGCTCGTTCAAGAGGTCGGCCAGCAGAAGCGAACCGGCGTTGTGCTCGTGATGGCCCGGGGCGTGGCTCGGTTTTCCGGCCACGAACACGATCTTGGCCACGTCTTCCAGCGGGAGCCGCTTCAGTCGGATGTTCCGGAAGGCGACCTTCATCGGCGGACCTTTGTGAACTTGAAAAGCGAGGAGTCCCGCCCGGCGTCTGGTGTCTTCGTCCTGGTCCACGACTTCGGACATTTTCCGTCCGTTGATGAACTGCTCGATCACGAAGCCCCGACCGACGATGCGATACTCGTTCCACTCTCCCGGCTTGGAGAATTCCGCCAGTTCATCCGGATCGCCGATGTCTTCGACCTCCTTCGGTTTCCCGTCGTTCCCCAGGACGACGCGCTGCCCGCGCTTCGCCAGGATTCCCCGGAATTTCTCGCCGTAGCAGGTGCCGGACCATTTGTTGTCCGCGTCGATGTCGGCTTGATATCCTCCGACGGCGTGCGGTTCGTCCAGCGCGAAGCTGCGAACCTGGATGCCCGAGTTTCCGCTGTCGATTTTGAATTCCACTTTCAGCTCGAAATCGTCCAGCTCGCCGTCGGACCATGTCAGGAAATGGTTCCGTTCGATGGGTGCCTCGGCCTTGGTTTCGCCGACGATCGTTCCTTCTTCCACCCGCCACAGCGAAGGGTCTCCCGACCAGCCGGAGAGCGATTCGCCGTCGAAGAGCGAGGCGAAGCCTTCGTCATCCTCCGCTAAGCAGGGTGGAGGGGAGAAAATTGCAAGGGCGCCGAGCGACGCGGCGGAAACCGAACTCCAAAAACAACGGGAAACCATGGAACGAGGAACCTAACAAACCGCGACCAGGAAAGCAATCCTATCCTTGAGAGCGAACTCGCGGGATGACGCCTTCGAGCTTCAGATTCGGGTCGATGTCCCGATCGAAAGGCGAGCCGGGAATGCCCGCCTCCCGCCTTTTAGCGGCGGCGTAGGCGATCATGGCCGCGTTGTCGGTCGAATACGCCGGCGCGGCGAGGACCAGTTCGATGCCGCTTGCCGAAGCGGTCTCCTTCGCCCGGATTCTAAGTCGCTCGTTGCAACTGACGCCTCCGCTGACGGTCGCGATCGAACTGCCTTCCGCCTTGGCGGCAGCGAAAAGCTTCGTCACCAGCACGTCGACGACGGCTTCTTGGAACGAGGCGCAAAAGTCACGCAGGGTCCGTTCGGAGAGCGGCTGCCCGAGCTTTTCCAGCGCGTAGCGAGCCGAGGTCTTCAAACCACTGAAGCTGAATTGGAAGTCGCCGCTGTCCATCATGCTCCGCGGGAAACGAAACGCGTCGATGGCTCCTCCCTCCGCCATTCTCGCCACCTCGGGGCCGCCGGGGTAGGCGAGCCCGAGCATTTTGCCGACTTTGTCGAAGGCCTCCCCGGCCGCGTCGTCCTTGGTCGATCCCATGACGCGGTAGTCGCTCACGCCGTCGACTTTCACGATCAGGGTATGGCCTCCGCTCGCGATCAGCGCGACGTGGGGCTCGATCGGACGTCCGCTCGCGATAAAGGGCGAAAGCAAATGCCCCTCCATGTGGTTGATCGAGTAGAAGGGCCGCCCCAGCCCCAGGGCGATGGCTTTCGCCGTCGTGTCGCCGACCAGCAGAGAACTGGCCAAGCCGGGGCCGGCGGTCGCCGCCAGCACGTCCACCCGCGGCCAGGTCAGCGCTGCCTTCTCCAGCGCACGCTCCAGTAGAGGCCTCAGGTCGAGGCTGTGGTTTCTCGAGGCCAGTTCGGGAACGACGCCTCCGTAGGGCGAGTGCAGTTCGATCTGCGACGCCACCTCGCTGTAGAGAATCTCCCCGTCTCCCCTGGCGATCGCCACGGCCGTTTCGTCGCAGGAGGTCTCAACCGCCAGAATCAGACCCGCGTCCATGGGGCGACCCCGTCAGGGCTTCTCCAAAGACGGCTCGTTGCCATCTTCGTCTTCCGCTTCTTCTTCGGATTCTTCGGATTCTGCTTCAGGCTCGTCCGCCGCCCGCTTCTCGACGACCGCGCCCCTGTCCTCTTCATCGCCACTTTCGCCGGCCGCCGCGGTGGCGGGGACTTCTCCTTGGCGGATATCGGAATAGACGAGCGCGCCTTTCATGGCGTCGATGCCCCGGATCATCTGGGAATCGCGGAACCCGTCCGCCTTTTTCCGTTCCTCGGGATCGAGCGTGTCGCGGCTGAACCAACGAGCCAGTTCCTGCTCCTCGCTCGGGGTCAACGGCGCCACGATATTCGGAACGACCCCGTTCTCGTGAATGGTGCGGTGACTGGGAGTGTAGTATTTCGCCGTGGTCATGCGGATCGCTTTACCCTCGCCAATGGGAAGAATCGACTGCACGGAGCCCTTCCCGAAAGAGGTTTCGCCTACCACGATGCAGCGTTTCAGATCCTGCAGCGCTCCGGCCACGACCTCGGCCCCGCTGGCGGAGGAATGATTGATCAGAATCGCGAGCGGGTAGTCGCGGGGACGCCGCTTCCGCTCGGCCTTGGTCCGGTACACCTTGATCTCTCCCGAGCCGGGCTTGCCCTCCGTAGTCAGCACGACCGTCCCGGCTTCCACGAACTCGCCGCACACGTCGATCGCGCTGCCGAGAAGCCCGCCGGGGTTGTTCCTCATGTCCAGCACGAACGCGTCCATGCCCTCCTGCTCCAATTCGTCGAGAGCGTCCGCCAGTTCGTCCGCGGTGGATTCGCTGAACTGGAGGATGCGGGCATAACCCATGCGGTAGGGAGCGGTGAGGTCGTCGCCCAGAATGCGGACATCCTTCACCGTGGACTGCTTGATGACCTCGCGCTTCATGTCGAATTCGTGCAACTTCTGCGTGGCGGGCCGCCGGGCGGTCAGTTTGAGCGACTCCCCGGGCTTCCCGCGAAGCATGTTCACCGCCTGCGAGATGCCGATGTCCTCGGTCAGCTGGTTGTTGATTTTCAGAATCTGATCACCGGGCAGGAGTCCCGCGCGAGCCGCCGGGCCGTCCTCGCGGACAGTCACGATCGTGAGGACGTCGTTCTTCGTGGAGATGGTCACGCCGATTCCCTCGTAGGTGCTGTCGGTGTGACGCTTGAGCTGCTCGAAAACCTTCGGCTGCATGAACTGGCAGTGGGGATCGAGAGCGGCCAGCATTCCTTCGAGAGCACTGTTGATCAGTTTCTCGTAGGTGGCCTTCTCCGAATCGACGTAACCTTGCCGGATCGTTTCCAGCACCTCGGTAAAGAGTTCGATCTCCTCGAAACCGGAATCGTCGGATTCCGCGTCGTCCCGGGCGCCGAGCCCGCCGGCGAAGGTCAGGATGGCAGCCGAGCCCAAAAGAAAAAGTCGACGGTGGAAACTCATCACGGGGAAGGTCCTTCACACCGCGCTTCTTTTCAAGAAGCGTATTGAGGCCGGAAAAAGAGATCGGACTGCGGCGGCGCTCCGACAGCGGGACGAGGGGAACGGCCTCACACGACCTGAAGCCAGATCAGGACGACGTAGAGAACTTTGGTGGCGACGTGCAGCCATTGGTCCGTCGCGAAGGAAGTCGAGCCCTCGCATTTGACGACATCGATAACCCAGTGAAGAACGAACTCGGCAAACGCCAGAACCACGTAACCCGAGACGACCCAAACGAAGCCCGCGTGGATCAGGCAGTGGGCAGTCATCAGGTAGACCCACAAGTCTTTCGGACTCTTCTTTCCGTCCGCCAGTCTCGGAGGCTGGTTGTTCCGGTTCTTGCCTTGCGAAAGGAACTCGCCCTGCAGAGGAAAGTCGGCGAAGGCGTGTCCAATGAGCAGAGCGAAGAGAAGAATCGCAGCGGAGGCTGGCCCGGTCACCGGTTGAAAGGAGAGTGTGAGGGTATCAGGCATTCAAACCGGAACGGTGTCGTCCGCTGCAAGCCCCATGTCGGCAGGCTCCCGAATAAGCACCGAACGGAAATCAGAACGAGTCCAGCATGGCCTCGCGGGCCAGCGCCACTTTCTCGTTCGTCTTTCTCAGTCGCTTGCTCAATTGAGTCGAAATATTCACCAGAAGCCGCGCCGCCGTTCGGGGATGCGCTTCGAGATATTGCTCCAGTCTCGCCCGATCGATCTTCCAAACATCGGAAATGGAGCGGCTGACCACGCTGGCGCTGGCGGTGCCGGGATCGAAAATATTGATCTCTCCGACCGTGGAGCCCGCCTTCAGACTGCCTAGGAGAACCGGCCTGCCGGTGACGGCGGTCTGGACGTGGAACGTTCCCGATATGACCAGAAACAACGAGTCCTGATTCTGTCCTTCGCGGATGAGAAAGTCTCCGTCTTCCAGAGAAAGGAATTCTCCGAAGTGGCCCAGTTGGGCTCTCTCTTCGGGGTCGAATTCGCTGACAAAACCCATTTCGGGCAAGGCGGAGTCTCGTTCTGGCATATCGGTTCTCTAGGTTAAAACGCTCGGCTGGATCGAAAATCCGAGAGGAAGCTCAATACTGAGCCCCCATCTGGCCGGGCATGCCGGCTTGGCCTTCCCACGACTCCGGCATGTTGTGCGGCATGCTGCTCAGCCGTTCGCGCTCGGGTGCCGGTTCCTTTTTCAGTGTCTCGCAGGATGCCAGACAAAGGAATGAACAGAAAACCGCCAGGTGAAACAATCGCGCCAGAATTTGCATGTCTATCTTCGGATCCCGGGGGCGATCAATTGGGGTTCTCGAAAATCACCTTGTCGCCCGGCTGAACGTCCAGCCCCGGCACGAGAGAGTCGTCAACGACGTCAGCCACCACGCTGGTGTCTTCGAGAGTGACGATCCGCAGGCGAGCGATGCGGTTGTTGCCGCGTTTGACGAGAAGCGAGGAATCGGGCTGGACCCCGTGGCGACGCCCCGCGTTCACCATCACGAACCCCCATTCCTTGTTCAGCGCGATCACCGTGGCGACCAAGCCGTTGAGGGCGAGTTTCTGAGCCCGCTCGACCTGATACTCCTCCTCCTCCTTGACCTGCGCAAGCTGCCTTTGCTTGGCCTGGGCGGCCGATTCGAGCTGCGCGTTCATTTCCGCTTTCCGAGCCTGCTTCTCCGAAAGCGTATCCTTCAGCATCGTCAGGGTCGTCTGGAGATCGTCCGCCGACTTGATGTTCCCGTCCGGAAATTGCTGTCGCACGGCGAGATCGATTTCCTTTTTCTCGATCTCGATCTTGTTCAACTCGGCCGAAACGTCTTCCAGGGAACGGTCGATCGTCTTCAGATTCTGTTTGACCCCCTCGACCGCGGCGGACGCCTGGTTGCGGGCATCCTTCGCCTGCGTCTCTCGTTCCGTAGCGTCGTCCCGCTTGTCCTCGGCTTCGCCGAGTTTCTCGGTGACGTCCTTAACGTCGGCGCGAACGACTTCGAGTTCCTTGTTGACCTGCTCGAGGTCGTTTTTGTTGAGCACTCCCACGACCGCCGCGCCAAGCATGGCGAAGGACGAAAGGATCATGATGAATTTTTTCATAGTAAAAAATAGTTCGAAGTTCGAATCAAGCAGGGCCTTCTACTGGAAGGGATCGGGAGCCGCATCGGGGTCGTCCTCCATGGATTCGGTGCCGGACGCATCGGGAGCGGGTTCCGACGGCGCGGGGGCCGAACTGCCGAACGGGTCGGGCTCGGCGCTTTCCCCTTCCATTCCACCGGCCTCGCCGGGTTGGGGAGCCGCCTCGCCGGGTTGGGGAGCCGCCTCGCCGGGTTGAGGAGCGGCGGGTGCCGCTCCGGGAGCCCCGGCCGGATCGAGTCCCGACGGAGCCGTCGGCGCCACCGCGGGAGCCTGGGGGGTTTGGACGCGCTCGGTTTTAACGACCGTATCCCCCACCTGAACCGTCTGTCCCGCAGCCAGAGAACCCGGAATGATGTCGGCGACCGATTCGGTCGGCTCGACCGACGTCACGAGCAGCTTGCAGATAGGAAGGCCGCGGCGGTAGACGTTCAGCTGAGCCCGCTCCACCACTCCCTGATCGTTGCCCCCCTCGACCACGACGAAGCCCCATTGGTTGTAGGCTTTCTTGATTTCCGATTGAAATTCGCCCCGAATCTGTCCCGCTTCCTGGTCCGAGCGCAAAGCCGCCAGCTCCGACGCCACCTTCTCGAGCCGGTCGCGATCGACCTGGGCGGCGGCCACGGCACCCTCCAACTGAGTGACCTCGATCTCAGCTTCCTCGATCTGAGTCCGGATCTGGATCATCTCCTTTTGAAGCGCCTCGACCTTGGCGATGTCTCCCATCAGGTTCCGGGATTCCTCGAGCGACTCTTTGGCCGACGCCAGGTTCGCCTCCTGAGCCTTGAGGTTGGACTCGGCTTCCACCACTCTCGAATCCAAGTCGATTTTCTCGGTCTCGAGCTGCTCGGCTTCGTCGCGCAGCGTCTGAACCGACTGCTCCAACTGGGCGATTTCCACCCGAGTCCCTTCAAGCGCCTCGTTGCGCCTTTCCAGGGTTTCCTTCTGGACCGCCACCTCCTCCGACTTCTCCTTGACGACCCCCATGTTGCTGTAACTGAGATAGAGGCCTCCCGCGAGGACGACTGAGGATATAACTAGCAATACCTTCCACATGGCTCTGCAATACGATTGATCTTAAAAAAATTCAGGAGCACCTTAACCGGAGCCAAACTAGCGACCGTGTTTCTCAAAAACAACACCAAATCCGACTCGAGTGCTCACTTTTAAAAACTTTTCGGGTTAAGACAAGCACGAACTACGCGAAATTTAATTCGCTGTCACTCATATTCAGCGGATCGCACCGCCGTTTTCGTTCGAATTCCGGTAATTTTCAAGGGCTTTCCGGTAGGGCGAACCGAGAGGAGGGAGATCGTCGAGGCTCCCGAAAGGGAACCATTCCCCCTCCAGATTGCGGGTCAGAGCGACGATGCGCGACGCGGGAGCCCCGTAGGCGACGAGGTTCACGCGGTAGCGGGTAATGGCGTAATTGAAGCGAAAAAGTTCGTGCAGACCGCCCGCCACCCCCTCCGTTATTTCCGGAAGCCTCCAAAGTCCCCGGCGGCGGCTACCCGTCTCCCGGCACAGAAAAACCCTTTCTTTGCGGACGGGTATCACGATCCGCTCTTCGCGGGCGATCGCCGCCGATTTCCTCTTTTTGACCGGAAGAATTCCGGCGATCCCCCGTTCGCGGGCCGCGCACTGTCCGCGGACCGGGCAGCGATCGCAAGCCGGCGCCGCCTTGGTGCACAGCCGCTGCCCAAGCTCCATGACGGCGGAGTTGTAGGCCTTCGCGCCGACGTCGGGCGTGAGACGATCGGCGCAGCTCCAGATCAGCTTCGCGGCCGCCGGGGTATCGACCGGGTTCCGATGCGCCAGCACGCGCGAAAGGACCCGCGTGACGTTGCCGTCGACGATCACGCCGCGGCGATCGAACGCGAAACTCACCACGGCCCCCGCGGTGTAGCGGCCCACGCCCGGAAGCTCGAGCATCTCCTCGACAGTCTCCGGGAACCTGCCGTCCCGCCGGTCGAGGATTGTCCGCGCGGCTTTCTGAAGATTCCTCGCCCGGTTGTAGTAGCCGAGTCCCTCCCAAGCCTTGAGAACTTCCTCCTCGCTGGCGTTCGCCAACGCACGGAGATCGGGAAATCGCTTCATCCACCGGTCGAAGTACCCGCGCTCCAAGACCGTCGCGATCTGCGTCTGCTGGAGCATCAGTTCCGAAACGAGAATCGCGTATGGATTTCTGGTGCGGCGCCAAGGATAGTCGCGCCCCTCCCTGGCGAACCAGGAAACCAAGGCGCTCTGGAACTCCTCGACCGCGCGGCGGTCGGGGAAGGCCGTCCCGATCGTTTTGTCGACTTGGTCCATTCAAAGGATCGTTCGCTCCGCCCACCGGTGGGAGCGCGGGGCGAAGGCAGCGGGTTTCGTTAGTCGAATCGCGCCGGAAATCAACGCGATCGGCACGAAAACCGCTGGGAGGCCTCTCCAGGTTTCATTTCGCCCCGAGGGCAAAGAATTCGTTGCCAAGCGGTAGATCGATCCGAGATTAAGCTCTCAACATCAACCAGTAAAGACATCCCCATGGCCACCATCACCAAACGTGACCTCGTGATCCAGATAAGCAACGAGACGGGTCTGACTCAACAGGAAGTGTTCAACGTCATCCAGAGTTTCATCGAAGAGGTGACAACCAGCCTCGCCACCAACGACGATGTCGTCCTGCGGAACTTCGGCGCCTTCCAAGTTACGAAGACGAAACCGAAAATCGGGCGCAATCCGAACAAGCCCGAGGCCGCCGTCCCGATTCCGGCGAGGGCCGTCGTCAAGTTCAAGCCCGGCAAGGAATTGAAAGAGCGGGTCGCCAAGGTACTCCCCGAGCTCGAAGCGGGCGACTGACCTTCGGCTTCGCGGCCCGCGCGATCAGGAGCCACCGGCCGATCCCAGACCGGGCGAGGCGGGAAGCGGTTCGAGCTGGGTTTCCAGCACGCCCCGGGCTTTCGGCCAGGCGATCACGGCCTCGACGATCATCCAGATCTGAAGCGCGAGCGTGGCAAACCCGATCCCGACGAGAAGCCAGTTCCGTGTAGCGAGAAAGGAATTCTCCCCCACGAAGATCTGAAGGCTCATCGCGAGGCCCGGCAGGATCAGCATGAAGACCATCGGGATCGCGACGAACCAGACCGGGAGACTGCGCCGCCACATCCAGAAGGTGATCACGAGAAAGGCGAGGCCGGCGAGGAGCTGGTTCGTCGCCCCGAAGAGCGGCCAGAGCAGGAGACCTCCCGTTCCCATGGGTCTACCTTCGCCGCCGGGCAACGAGGCGATCCCGGTCGCGACGATCACCGCGAAGATGGTGGCTCCGTGCTTGTTCGTCAGCCAGGTAAACGGGTTCAGCGCATGGGGCCGGTGGTCGGCGGCGGCCCCGGTGGCGCGATCGGCTCCGGCGCGGTTGTCGTCGAAGTCGTAGGCTTCCGAGGCAAGCGCCGTCTTCGAGATTTTCGGTGCGAAAGTGGAAGCGAGTTCCTGGATCACGTAGCGCTGGAGACGACAGGCCGTGTCCAGGGTCGTCGCCGCGAAACTGGCCACGAAGACCCCCATGAGCGCCACCGCGAAACCGGGAGCAAGACCGATCGCCTTCAGAAAATTGGCGGATCCCTCGACGAAGGCCCCCACCTTCGCGCCGAGGCTGTTGGCTCCTCCCCAGGTGGCGTAGCGCATCTCGTATGCCGCCTGGCCGAACAGGGCGCTACCGTCCGCGGCCACTGTCCCGAGCCCCAGTCCGGCGACGCAGGCTAGGATCACGAGCACGGCGAGGAACCCTTCGGTGAGCATGGATCCGTAGCCGACGAACTGGGCGTCAGTCTCGCATCGGATCTGCTTGGAAGACGTGCCGCTGGAGACGAGGCAGTGGAAACCGGAGATCGCCCCGCAGGCGATCGTAATGAATAGGAAGGGAAAGATCCAGGGAGCTCCCTCCGGGGCTAGACGAAAGGCCGGGGCGACGATCTCCAGGGCGGGTCGTTCCGCTCCCGTCGTCGGCGCCCCTCCCACGAGCCCCGCGACCACGAGCCCGACCACGACGAGAGCGAGCGCGCTGAGCAGCTGCAGGCTGTTGATGTAATCCCGGGGCTGCAGCAGAGTCCACACCGGCAGCACCGAAGCGATGTAGCTGTACGTCAGCAGGACGACCACCCAGGTGATGGTGGACCACTCGGCGAGAGAGTTGTTGAAGGCGCCGAGAAACCCGCTGTGTCCGAAGTAGACCGTCACGTACATCACCGCGAGGGCGAGAAGCGACGGAACGAGAATGCCGATCCCCTTGCGATGCAGGTAGACTCCGATGCCGACCGCGAGAGGGATCTGCACGAGGCAGGGAAAGATCGATGCCGGATACTGTCGGAACACCGCCGCGATGACGAGCCCGAAGATCGCCAGAACGATGGTCAGGGCCATGAAGAGGATCGAGAGAAAGAGCAACCGCGTCCGCTTCGTGAGCACGCGCCCGGCGATGTCGCCGACGGTCTGGCCCCGGTTGCGCATGGAGACCACGAGCGATCCGAGATCGTGTACCGCCCCGATCAGGATCGAGCCGAAGAGGACCCATAGCAGGGCCGGTACCCAACCCCAGATCACGGCGACTGCCGGACCCACGATCGGTCCGGTGCCGGCGATGGAAGTGAAGTGGTGGCCGAAAATGATCGACTTCTTCGTCGGAACGTAATCCTTGTCGTCGTTCAGCGCGACGCTGGGAACGCGGGCCTCGGGATCGAGCTTGAATATCCGCCTCGCCAACCATTTGCCGTAGGTGTGATAGGCTACTAAATAGAGAACCAAGGCACCCAGGGCGATGAAAAGAGTTTCCATTGATCGTTCGATCGGTGAGGACTTCGAAAAAATTCGGTAAAATTACCGGAGGCGATGCTGGCCTTTCCCGGGGAGAAAATCAACAATCAACTTTGGATGGAAGTCGAACTCTGGCAGCAGCTCGCGACCGTGGGAGTCGTCGTGCTCGTCTTCGTCGCGCTGATGAAGGAATGGCTCTCGCCGGACCTCGCCGCGATGGGGGCTTTCCTCGCCACGGTGCTGTTCGGGGTGCTCACGCCGTCCGAAGCGCTCGGTGTCTTCGGCAGTTCGGCGCCGATCACCGTGGCCGCCATGTTCGTCATGAGCGCGGTCCTGGAGCGCACCGGTTTGATCGAACTGCTGGCCGGTCGATTCGAAGCCCTCGCCGGAAAAAGCCCGCTCCGGGTTATGATCGCAATGCTATGCCTCGTCGCCTTTCTCTCGGCCTTCGTCAACAACACCCCGGTCGTCGTCGTCTTCCTGCCCATCGTGCTCGCCCACTGCCGAAAATTCGATCTCACCGCCTCCCGCTTCCTCATTCCGCTCAGCTACGCGGCCATCGTCGGGGGTACCTGCACGATCATCGGCACATCGACCAACCTGATCGCGGCGGGCGTCGTGGCCGACGCCGGTCTCGAGCCCTTCGGCATGTTCGAGGTCGGCAAGCTCGGGATCCTTTTCGTTGTCGTGACGATTGCCTACATCCTTCTCGGCGGATGGCGACTCATCCCTGACCGAGTCACGCTTTCCACTCTGTTCGACAGCGAGGCCTCGCAGGAATTTCTCACCCAGGCCTATGTCAATCCGGACTCCCCTCTCATCGACAAGCGGTTCCCCGACACGCCCCTCGCCAAGCAACGCGGCCTCAGGGTCATCGAGGTGGTCCGGAAGGGTCGCCCCGTCCCAGTCCCGTTGAACGAGCTCACCCTCGAGGCCGGCGATCAGATTCTCATGAAAACGCGGGCTTCCGGCGTGGTGGAACTGGCCGAGACCAGCGGCGTCGATTTGCTCCCCGAGGGCGAACTCGGACTCAAACATCTCCGCACCGAATCGGCCGTACTCATGGAAGGCATGATCGGTCCCCGGTCCCGGCTGGCCGGCCACAGCCTCAAGGAACTCAATTTCCGGCAGCGATTCGGCGTCGTCATTCTGGCCGTGCATCGCCGCGGGGTGAATCTGCGGGAACGCTTCGAGAACGTCAATCTCGCCTTCGGCGACACCTTGTTGATCGAAGGGCCCGTCGACCGGATGAGCGAGCTGTTCAACGAAAACGACTTCGTCAACCTGAGCAAGCCGAAGGCACGGCCGATTCGCCACCGCAAGGCGCCGATCGCGCTGACCGCCCTACTCGCCTTCATGCTCGGCGGCGTCCTCATGCCTCTCTACATTCCGATCTTCGCCCTGACCGCGGTGCTCGTGACCCTGGCGACGCGCTGCATCGATCCCGACGAAGCCTACCAGGCCGTGGAGTGGAAAGTCATCTTCATGATCTTCGGCATGCTCGGGCTGGGATTGGCGCTCGAACACACCGGGCTGGCCCGGATCGCGGCCGGGACCGCCGCCGCCTGGTTCCAAGATCTCGGGCCCTACGCCGTGCTCGCCGCCCTTTATCTGCTTTCCGCCGTCCTCACCGAACTGATCAGCAACAACGCCGTGGCCGCCCTGCTGACCCCGATCGCCATCGGCATCGCCCTGCAACTGGGAGTCGATCCGCGGCCCTTCGTCGTCGCCGTCATGTTCGCTTCGTCCGCGAGCTTCGTAACTCCCATCGGATACCAGACGAATACCTACGTTTACGGTGCCGGTGGCTACAAATTCGCCGATTTCAGCAGAATCGGCCTCCCCTTGGCCGTCGTATTGTGGATGTTCGCAAGTTTCCTCATTCCTGTATTATGGCCGTTCTGACGAGTATGTCTAAAATAGTAATTTTCCCTTTGCGGGAGTGTGCTCAAGGCAGTACTGGTTGCGCCTCAAATTCACACCGACGTCAATTCCGACTCGGTGAACCCCCGTTCTCCGGCCGAAGCCATGGCAAAAAAAGCTGCTACTAAGAAGGTTCCGAAGAAAAAGTCGCCCGCCAAGAAGGCGGTGACAAAAAAGGCGACGCCGAAGAAGAAGTCGCCCGCCAAAAAAGCGCCGGGGAAAAAGACCGCGACCAAGAAGAAGTCGCCGACCAAGAAGGCGACGCCGAAGAAAGCCGCCCCGAAGAAAAAAGCGCCGGTGAAAAAGACCGCGACCAAGAAGAAGTCGCCGACCAAGAAGGCCCCCGCGAAAAAGGCCGCTCCGAAGAAAAAAATTCCAGCCAAGAAAGTGCCCGCCAAAAAGGCGACACCGAAGAAAAAAGTTCCGGCGAAGAAAGCGCCCGCCAAAAAAACCGTGAAAAAGAAATCCGCTCCGAAGAAAAAGACTCCGGCAAAAAAGGCCCCTGCGAAAAAGACTCCGGCAAAAAAAGCCCCTGCGAAAAAGACTCCGGCAAAAAAGGCCGCGACCAAGAAGGCCCCCGCCAAGAAGACCGTCCGCCAGCGGATCGCGGTGAAGCGACGCCCGCTCATGTCGCACCTCGCCCCCCATCCCGTCGCGACGACCGTCATCAACGGAAAGAACGGCAAGCCCAAGAAGTTGTCCGCTTCCTTCCTGAAGAAGCAGAGACAGAAGCTTCTCGACCTTCGCGACACACTCGTCGACCAGATGAACGGCGTCGCCCGTGATTCTCTCGGACGCGGCGAAGAGGGTTCCGACTCCTCCGCTTTCGGCATGCACCAGGCTGACGCGGGTAGCGACGCCTACGATCGCGATTTCGCCCTGAACATCCTCTCCCAGGAGCAGGACGCGCTGCACGAGATCGAAGAGGCCCTGCTGCGGATTGGCAGCGGCGAATACGGCATCTGCCAAGGATCCGGCGAAATGATCCCGCAGGCTCGTCTCGAAGCCATGCCCTTCGCGCGCTGCACGGTCGAGTTCCAGGAAAAACTCGATCGCGAGCAGGCCTCCGGCAACTACCGGGCTCCCGTGACCTCGCTCTTCGGGCTGGAAGAAAGAGACCCCCTCAAGGGATCCGACTGAGGGACCGCAAAAATCGGTTGAGAAACCGAGCGGTTGATTTAGACTGCTCGCCCTCTCGAAACACCGTACCATCGCACCCATGCCCAGAGACGTCATTATTCTCCAATGCACCGAGGCCCAGGAAGAAGGCGCTCGTCCGTCCATCTACGTGACGACGCGCAATAAGAAAAGCCTCCGCACTCCCGGACGTCTTGAGAAGGTAAAGTTCAATCCCTTTTTGAAGCGGCGGACCCTTCATCGCGAGAAGCGCTGATTTCCGTCCTCCGAGCAGACAATCACACAGACACGACCCATGGGCCCGAAAACCGAAGAAAGAGCCATGAATTTCCGGCGCGCGAATCGCAAGATGCCGCGGCGCCGCTACGACATTCCCGCGGAAAAATTGAATTATCTCAATCCCGAGTTTCTCGAAAAATTCACCACCGATTCCGGCAAGATCTATCCCCGGCGCACGACCGGCGTTTCCGCCAAACTGCATCGCAGAATCACCCGCGAGATCAAGCGCGCCCGCGCCTTGAACCTCATGTGATTCTGCGAAGACATTTCAATTTTCACCCCGCAGGGTTAGGTCACCGGCCTAACCCTGTTTGTTTTTCGGGATCCTAGGCCAGCTTGTAACCGACGCCGTGGACGGTGAAAAGAAAGTCGGGCGTCCGCCCGTCGTCGCCGATTTTCTTGCGAACCTGGGCCACGCACTGATCGAGCGTCCGCGTCGTGCCGAAATAGCGGACGCCCCACACCTCCTCGAGAATCCGATCCCGGCTGAGCACGGCGCCCCGATGGGCGTCCAGAAACCGGATCAACTCGAGTTCGCGCGGCGTCAACGCAACGCTCGTCCCGTCGATGGCGGCTTCGTAGTTTTCGCAGTCGATCACGGCCCGACCCACCTCCAGGCGCTTCCCTCCGGCCCGAGGGTTTCCGCTCCAGTCGACGGCTCGCCTCAGCAAAGCCTGGATCCTCGCCAATAGTTCGTTCACGCCGAACGGCTTGGTCACGTAGTCGTCGGCACCCGCGTTCAGTCCCACGACCTTGTCCACCTCCTGTCCCTTCGCCGTCAACATCAGTACCGGAATCCGACACCCGCCCTCCCGCAACTTCCGCGCGATCTCGTAGCCGCTCGCGCCCGGCAGCATCACGTCGAGAACGATCAGATCCGGCAAGGTCTCGCCGATGCTCCGGAGGGCCTCCTTTCCGTCGCCGCAGGAACGGACGGCGAACCCTTCGTTCTTCAGCACCTCCTCGAGACCGAAGCGAATGCTGGCGTCGTCTTCGACGACAAAGATAGTGGCGTCAGTGATTTTCATCTTCCTCGGTCACGGGGAGTTCGACGGTGAATACGCTCCCGCCGCCCTCGCGTCGTGAGTAGCCGATGGTGCCTCCGTGCAATTCGAGAATCTGGCGACAAAGAGCCAGGCCGATTCCCGACCCCTCGATGCCCGAAGCGATCGAGTCGTCCGCCCGATAGAACTTGTCGAAAATTCTGCGCTGATGCGATCTCCGAATTCCGGGGCCGCGGTCTCGCACCGAAATCGACGCAGTGCTCCCCGGCCCTCGGGAAAGCTCGACCTGAACTTCCCCACCCCCGGCGGCGTACTTTTCCGCGTTGGCGAGCAGATTGAGCAGCACCTGTGCGAGCGCGTCCCTGTCTCCCGCGACCGCCACCCCTCCCGGAGGGACGCGGACTTCCACTTCCAAGCCTTCGGATTCGACCTGCAAGCGGTGCGTCTCCACCGTTTCCAGAACCAGTCCGCGAAGATCGACCTTCTCGTTCCGCATGCTGAACTCGCCGCGGTCGAGCCGGGAAAAGTCGAGCAGGCGGTTGATGAGCCGACCGAGGCGGGCGGACTCTCTGCGGATCACTCCGGCGTATTCGCGCGTGCGATCGGCGTCGCGCGGACCGGACTGTTCCAGGAGCTCCGAGAACATCCGGATCGACGTCAGCGGAGTCTTCAGCTCGTGACTGACGTTGCCGACGAAGTCCGTCTTCCGCGAGGCCAACCGCATTTCGTAGTTCACCGACCGCAAAATCAGAAAGCTCCCCGCGCCGACGGCACCCAGCAGAATCAGGGTGATCAGCCCGAGCGTGAACCGGGCCGTTTTCGCCGAGGCGGTCAACGACTCCGGATCCAGCAAATAGGCGGCGACCTCCCAGCGGGGCAGCACTTGACCCACCTCCGCCGCCACGAAAGGCGTGCTCCAGTCGGTGCTGAATCCGCTTTCCGTCTGCGTGATCAAATCTCCGTTCGAATCCAGCAGCGCCAAGGAGACCTCGGGTTTCGCCGGCGACGAGGAGGCGGAATGGTCGACGAACAATTCCGAAAGATCGGTCTTGATCGCCTCCAGATCGAGCTCCGCCCAAAGAGTGAAGCCGGGCAGCTCCGGATGGCGCTTCCACAGGAGAACGTGAAGCTGGCCGTCGATGATGCGCCCGACGGCGCCCTCGTCGTCCCGGTTGACGAGGTCGTTCTGGGAGAGCGCTTCGGCATTGAGGCTGGAGTAGCTGAGCCGACCGCGTCCCTCGAGTTGTCTCCCCGCCGCGACCGGGACCGGGCTCTCGACCATCTGCTGCACCGGACGGACGTTTCGAAGGTTGGAGCGGCGGGGTTCCACTGCGGCGGCACCTGGCCGAATGCCCAATTTAACGTCCCGGCTCGGCTCGGCCTCCGCGACCGCGGCCGGCATCGCGTCGACGATTTCGTTCCTGCCCTCGGCTTTCTTCTCGAAACGGAACTCGCTCAGTTTCCGACTCGAGATCCCGACCTTCTTTCTGGCCTCCGGCTCCGTCGCGGTTCGGAGGGAGTCCACGGGCGGGGCCGCGTCCTCCGCTGTGGAAAGAAGGCTGGTATCGGCTTCCGGCTTATCCGGTTCCACAATCACGCGGATTTGTTCCCCGAGCAACTCGGGCGCTTGGTACACTTCCACCACCCGGCTGTTGGTGAGAAAATCCGAATGGTTTTCGAGAAAGGCGGCGCCCCGGCCGGACCCGTTTCCCGTCGGCGATGAAATCACGCCGGTGTCGCTGACAACGGCCCCCGTGGCCGCCTGGGTCCATTCGTCCGTGAGCAACCGGTCGAACTCGTTCACCACCCGCGCCCCTTGCGAAGCCACGAGTTCGTCGACGATCCTCCCGTAGAAATTCCGCACATCGTTCATGAACAGATTGATGTTCGCGACGACCTCGTCGCAGGTCGACTGGTGCAGCATCGCCCTCTGGCTGTTGACCACCACCTCCTGATCGCGGAGCGAGCGGACGGCAAGAGCCGCCAGCAACACGGCCGGCACCAGAATGGCCAGCAGGAAAACCACGGCGATCTGCTTCATTTCTCGGTCGTCGCCACTATCGGGCCGGTTTCGACGGCGCGCAGCCAAAAAGGGCGAGACCGTCGCCGGACCCGCCCTCCTCCGATCCCACTTGCGGCGAATCCGGCTATCGCTTGGAGTTGCGAAGCTCGAACGAACCCCTCGAGAGCTTCTTGCGCTGCGCCTTCGACATCCGGTTGTTCGCCAGATCCTCCTGCGCCTCCTTCACCGCGTCGATCTCCTCGCCGAGAATCTGCTTCTGGGCGGCCGGCGCCGCCGCGTGGGCCCGGGCAAGAGCCGAAAGCTGACTTTCGAGTTGCGAGCGGGAACCCTCGATGTCTCCGGAGTCGGCCAGCCGGATCGCCTTTTCCGTCTCGACCGCGTTGGCGAACACCGCCGCCTCCGCCTGAAGCGCCTTGTCCTCGGCCGAGGTCGCCAGCTCGACGTCGTCGGTGTAGCCGACCACGACCGGGAACCGCCCGACCTCGCTTCTGCGGGCGGTGGAGGCATCGTCGTAGCTCACCGCGATTTCGGCGATCTCCGAAATTTCACCGAAGCCTTCCTCGTCCAGGACGCACTCCAGGTACAATTCCCGGCTTTGCTCCCCCGAGAGGGTTCCGAAGACCACCGATTCCCGCTGCGATTTCAATTCTCCGGGACGACCGAGAAACCGCAACGGCCGCACGCCGCGGGGACAGTGGATCTCGATTTCGAGGCGTCGGGCCACGATGGTTTTCAATTCGCCCAGCTCCCTCTCGAACACCTCCGGCAGACTCTCGACGTCCGCGACGTAGTAGTAGTTCGCGTCGCCCGCTTCGGCGAGGGTCGTCATCAGCGTCTCGTTGTAGTCGTCGCCCAGGCCGATCGTCGTGACCGAACCGCCTTTCTCCGCGAGCCGCCGACCGAGGCCGGCGATCTCCCGATTGCTGCTGGGACCGACATTGGCGAGACCGTCCGATAGCAGAATGACGCGGTTGATGCGTTCGCGGGACAGGAATTCCTCCAGCTGTCTGCCGCCCTGCTCCACCCCGCCATGCAGCGCGGTGCTTCCCCCGCTCTCAATCCTCCGGATCCGGTTCTTGATTTCGCGGCCGCGGTTTCCCAGCGGCGCCGACGGCACCAACACCTCGACCTCCGTCTCGTAGACCACCAGCGAGAGGACGTCGTCTCCGTCCAGTTGATCGACCAGCATCTCGGCGGCCTGCTTCGCCTGTTCGAGCTTGGCGCCGCGCATCGAGCCGCTCCGGTCGAGCACGATCGCCAGATTGAGCGGCGTCCGATTCGCCCGTTTGGTCGCCGCGCCTTCGACCTCGATCTTCACCACCACCCTCCGGTCCTTCGAGTGCTTCGGCAGAAGCGGTCGGTCGACCGAGGCCCTCACGCCCACCGGCGCTTCCGGCGGCCCGGCCGCGTCGCAGACAGTTCCGCCCGCGAGCCCAAAGACTCCGAGCGCCGACACGAATAGTTTGGCTATCTTTTCCATGCCCCCACCCTCGCCCCAACGGCGGAGCAGTTGTCATGGCGCCGTAAAAGGCTTGTCAGGAATTTGTAAATACGCGGGAGGCCCTTTCCGAAGCGGCGGATTCCCGAATAGCCTTCTCCCCCATTCCCCAGGGAGCGTCCTGACAACGTCTTTGAGTCTGTCTCCCGACGACCTATTCAACGTTCCGCGTGCTTGGCAAACGGCGCTGCCTTGCCCTAAGCTCGCGTTTTTCGTACCCTCCGTCTCAACGCTTCCTCAGACGCCACCTCAAAAGTTCCCGAAACGTGAACTTTCTCCTTGTTCGACGATGCGGCGCTGCTAGACTGTCATGCGAATCATCAGCCGAGGCACCTTGCGTGATTTTTGGAAATCCCATGCGGACGCCGAACCAGCACTCCGCGCGTGGTTCCACGAGGCCGCCAATGCCGAGTGGTCGACACCCGGAGACATCAAACAGGCTTTCCCCTCCGCAGACGTGCTCCCCGGCAATCGCATCGTTTTCAACATCAAGGGCAATACCTACCGGCTCGTCGTCAAACTCCACTACAACACTGGCATCCTCTTCATCCGCTTCGTCGGCACCCACGCCGAATACGACAAGATCGACGCCGCCACCATCTGAGCCGATCGCCAATTCAATCCGCCCCCGTCCGAACATGGAACCGAAAATCCTCCGCTCCCCCGCCGACCACGAAGCCGCCCTGGCCCGCGTCGAGGCGCTGATGGATGCCGCGCCCGATAGCGCAGAGGAGGCCGAGCTGGAACTGTGGGCGCTCTTGATCGAACACTACGAGTCCACCCACTGCCCGGTGCCGCCGCCGGACCCCGTCGACGCCATCCGTTTCCGCATGGATCAGCTCGGGCTCAAGCCCAAAGACCTCACCCGCTACGTCAAAAGCAAAAGCAAAGTCTCAGAAATTCTGAGCCGCAAACGCCCTCTCAGCTTGAACACGATCCGCGCCCTCCACCGCGGGCTCGGCATCTCCGCCGAAACGCTGGTTCAGGAACCTCCGACAGAGTACCGCGCCGGAAAAGCTCTCAAAAAGTGAAGGGCGCGTGTTCGAGGTCCGGCCTCTCCCAGTTTCGAAGGCTTTTCTCTCGCAACTCGTAGGAAAAACGGGTGGTGATCATTCGACCAGCGCGAGGTCCTTGCGCAGATTGAGCCGCCCGAGCGGGTGCTCGCCGATGACCCACACGCAAGCCAGGATATCCACGGATGGGGTGGCTGACGAATTTTGAATATTTCTTTCCTCCATTTCCTCAATTCCTTTGGCAACTCTCGTTCTGCTCCGCAATCCCGATTTTCGTCGCATTCGTCCCGGACGGCCCATCGCCCAGCGGCGAAGCCCCTTTTCTTTTTCTCCCGACGGATCGCGGCCGAGGGTGCCCGTCGGTCGCTTGGGATCAGGCGACGTATTCCCGCGCCACGGCGGGCTTGGATCCGCGCTCGAGGTCTTCGAACTCGTGGGCGGTGATGGCCCGCTCGTCGAGGAGGGATCGCGAAACCCATTTTTCGAAGCGGGCGAAGTCGGCGTTGTCGGCGGCCGCTTCGACGACGTGCTGCCAGTCGAAGTCGCGACCGGGTGCCGGGGAGGCGTAGCGGCGAATGTGGAGAAGGCCCTGAAGCCCGTCGAACTCGCGGGGCAAAAGGTTCTCGATCGCGGCGGGCTCTGGCATGTCGTCGAGGACGTCGGGCTCGAGCCCGAAGCTGATCACTCCGATGCCGTAGCGAGCCGCGAACCGACGGACTTCCTCGACCACGGCGGGATCCTCGATGGAGGCCGCCACGAGGAGTTCGCCCGCGTTGGCCCACTCGGAGACGGCGAGGCACTGGTGAAGGTCTTCGAGCACGCTGCGGGGGGCGAGTTCGAGCCGCAGCTTGACCGTGGAAATCCGCAGGGGGGATTTGCCCATCCGGCGGGAGACTTCGAGCTTGCGCTTGTCGAGGGTGGAGGCGTCCTCCGAAGCCTCGCCGGTGATCCAGTCGACGACGGCGAGGTCCGGCACCCGCCAGCGGTTCGCCTCGACGTCGCTGGAAAACGACTCGTCGAAGGACATGGGAAACTGCCGGACGGACTCGAGGTAGCGCTGCACGACGGCCCGGAATTTCTCGGCGCGGGACATGGTGAGGTCGCCGTCGGAGGAGCCCATGACGGTTCCTCCGTCGTGCCCGCGGTCGCCGTGGAACATGTTCCGGGCGCTGTTCATCGAGTGGATCGTCGAGGCGCGCAAGTAGTAGCCCTGCCCCTGCTCGACCTTCGCGATCGGCGAGGAGGGGTCGCAGGACATGATGGAAAAGTGGTAGCGAAGCGTGGCGTCGGAATACTCCTGCTTGAGGCGGTGCTTGACCAACTCGATCAACTCGGTGCCCTTGGTCGCCTGGGCGGGGTTCCTCGCGAGAATGTCGGGCAGAATTTCTTTGAGCTGGTCACGAAGGTTCATGGGTATGTTGAGGCTGGTTGAGGGTCGCTGAAAATCGCCCTCGTCCGTCGAGTCCGGTGGCAATTTTTAATAATCCAGACAGTATATGGACCGCCGGTCAAGCAATTCGTTCGAAAAGTTGATAATTAAGTCTCCCAAAATTTTAATTTCCGACAATTTTATAATTTCTGGAAAATCGGCGCGGTGGAGCTTCGGAGGGCCGCGGAGAAAATTACTCGGCTTCGGGAAGGTTCCGCCAAACGAGGTCCCGGTATTGGGCTCTGGTCTGGTAACTGGCGATTCCGATGGGGACGGACAGCTCGATGTCGCCGGGGTAGAGGCTGATTTTGCGGCCTTCCAAGGCGAGGTCGACCATTTCGTCGTCGTCGATCCACGCTTGCAGCCGGTCGTCGGTGACTTTCACCCTGATCTTGTACCACTTGTCTTTTTCGAATCCCTCGATGTTCATGGTTTCGTTCTCCGAGGCGTTGAGATCGTCGACGCTGGAGATCCCGACGACGCCTCCTCCCCACCCGCCGACCACGAAGGTGGCGTGGCTTTCCTTGACCGGGAAGGTGAGCGCGAGGAAGAAGTCGTGCCCGTCCAGCTTCATCGCCTCCAGCGAAAGCTCGTAGTTGGAAGTGGCGGGAACGGCTTCGCCCCAGTGGACGCCGGTGACGACGGCGCCGAAACCGAATTCCAGGTTGCCGTCCTCGTTGACGAAGACCTCGCCCTCGCCCCCGAACTGGGTTTTTTCCCAAGCCCCTAGGTCTTGTCCGTTGAACAGCTCGATCTCGTCGGGATTCCGGGTCGTTTTCTCTTCCTCGGCGTTGGCGGCTTCGGCATCGGCCGGGTTGGCGGCGGGAGGCTCGGCGTCCGCCACCGGTTCCAACTCTTCGGCCGCGTCGGCTTCGCCGTCGGTTTGGGCGAGGCTGCCTTCGACGGGAGCGACGGCCAGGGCGGTTCTGGCAAAGCGGGAGTCGGAACCCCCTTCCAGCGACCAGATGAAAATTCCGGGTTTCCCGTAGAGTCCGATGTGCATCGCGATGCCCACCGCGACGAAGACTACCAAAAAGACGATGATTGCGCTGAAATATCTCACAATGGAGAGTTCTCAGATTCGGTCTTCCTCTGCAAGAGAAATTGCTTGCCGCGATCCCGCGGTATTCCAAGGTTCGCGGAGACCTTTCCGCACCGGAACGACTCGAAAGTTCCTTTTTGGCTTGCCTGACCGAGCCACTGTTCGAATACTTCCCATCTCCCGAAGAGCGTTCGACTTCGACCGCATTCCCGAAGAACGGAACCACTTGCCCGAAATTCCACTTTTTCTTTAATAGACCCGCCATGGCAGACACCATCCCCGTCCTCGACCACGTCGACGAATATCTGAAGCTCGCCCAGGAGTACGACGTCTCCGACGTTCACCTGGCCCCCAACTCCCAGCCCAAGTGGCGGCGCTTCGGCTTGCTGCAACCCATCTGGGACAACGCGGAGCTGATCACGCCGGAACAGACGGAGAAATTGGCCCGGGCTTATCTGCCCGAGCAGGAACTTCGCCGACTGGAAGAGAAAGGCGACGTCGACTTTGCCTACGATCCGGGCTTCGGTCGTTTTCGCGCCTCCGTCGTCAAAACGCGCCTCGGCTGGGAAATGGTTTTCCGGGTCATCAGCACCGACCTCCGTTCGATGGACGAGCTCGGCCTGCCCGAAGCCATCAAACCCCTTCTGGAGTATCACAACGGCCTCGTGCTGGTGACCGGCGCCGTCGGTTCGGGAAAGTCGACGACCCTGGCCGCGCTGATCAATGAAATCAACCATCAGCGGACCGATCACATCATCACCCTGGAAGACCCGATCGAATACGTCATCGAATCCGCCGGGTGCCACGTCAACCAGCGGGAGGTTCACACCCACACCGAGGGCTTCTCCCACGCCCTGCGCGCGGCCCTGCGGGAGGACCCGGACGTGATCATGGTCGGAGAGATGCGCGATCTCGAGACCATCTCCCTCGCCATCACCGCAGCGGAGACGGGACACCTCGTGCTGGCGACGCTCCACACGGGCAGCGCCGCCCGGACCCTCGACCGAATTCTCGACGTCTTCCCGACCGAACAGCGGGAACAAATCCGGATCATGGTCGGCGAATCGCTTCGGGGCGTCATTTCGCAGCAGCTCGTTCCGAAGAAGGACGGTTCCGGCAGGGAGCTTGCGCTGGAGTTGCTGGTGAACACGCCCGCGGTTTCCGCCCTCGTCCGGGACGGCAAGACCTTCATGCTGCCGGGCGTGATGCAGACGGGCAAGAACGTCGGCATGATCATGATGGACGACGCTCTGACGAACCTCTACCGCGACGGGCTCATTTCGAGAGAAGAGGCCCTTGGACGCGCCATCGACCCCGGCACCCTGCGCTCCACGCTCGGAGACTGAACCCGGCTTCTCAATCACTCAACCTTTCAGCAAACCATGGCAGTCATCGATCAATACTTTCAGCACCTCGTCTCCGCAGGCGCCTCCGACCTTCACCTGAGCGAAGGGCAGCCGCCCAAGATCAGAGCGCACGGATCCATCTCTCCCATCTCGGACGGCATTCTGGAGCACACCACGCTCGACCACATGCTCGGCGAGATTTGCGAGGATCACGCCTACGAGCGATTCAAGGAAACGGGCGACCTCGACTTCGCCTACGAGATGGACTCGGATTCCCGCTTCCGGTGCAACTATTTCAAGCAAAAGAACGGTCTCGGTGCCGTGTTCCGCCTCATTCCCACGAAAATCAAGACGCTGCAGGAATTGAACGTCCCCGACGCGATCGAGAGATTCGGCGACCTGCGCAGCGGTCTCGTCCTCGTAACCGGACCGACAGGCTCGGGCAAATCGACTACCTTGGCGGCCCTCATCGACTACATCAACCGCACCTATCCCCGCCACATCATCACCGTCGAGGAGCCGATCGAATTCGTTCACAACAACAAGAAATCGACGATTTCGCAAAGAGAAGTCCCCATTCACACCCCCTCGTTCGCCGATGGTCTCCGGGCTTCGTTGCGCGAAGACGCCGACATCGTGCTGGTGGGAGAGATGCGGGATCTCGAAACGATCTCCCTGGCCCTGACGGCCGCGGAAACCGGCCTTCTGGTGTTCGGAACGCTGCACACCAACAACGCTCGGAAGACGGTCGACCGCCTCGTCGACGTCTTTCCGTCCGACCAGCAATCCCAGGTGCGGACCATGCTGGCGGGCTCCCTCCGCGGAGTCGTGGCTCAACTGCTCCTGCGACGGGACGACGAACCCGGACGCGTGGCGGTGAACGAGATCCTGGTCTCGACCCCGGCGGTCGGATCGGTCATTCGCGAAGGGGCGACCCAGAAGCTCCACGACATCATCACCGGCGGGAAAGAACACGGCATGCAGTTCATGGACGACGCCATCTGGGAAAAAATGGTCTCCGGTCAGGTCAACGCTCTGGAAGCCTACATGAAGGCCATCGACAAATCCCGCTTCCGCCCCGCCCTTCCCGCCGAATACGCCGAAATCGGCCACTCCGCGGGCGGCACGGCGGAGGACTGATCCCCGGGGCTCGCCTTCGGAAACCGGCTCGACAACATCTTCGCTTGGTTCGTCGCTCGCCGTCGTCGAGCTGCCGCGCCAGGGGTCTGGACGGTCGTCTGGCCGAAGGGCAAAATCGCGTCCGCGGCAGTTCCTTGTTGATTCCGCAGTCAGCCTCCCTACCTTCCAGCTTTCCAGAGACCCTATATATATGACCACGCGAAAAGTCCTTGTTGCCGATCCTATTTCCGAACGCGGCATCGAATTGCTCAACGCCTCCGAAGGCATCGAGGCGGACGTGAAGCTCGGCCTCGGCGAGGAGGAATTGATAGCGCTCGCTCCGAATTACGAGGGCATCATCGTTCGTTCGGGAGTCAAAATCACCGCGGCCGTGATCGAGGCGGGCTCCGGCACCCTTCGCGCCATCGGCCGGGCCGGCGTCGGCGTGGACAACATCGACATTCCCACGGCCACCAAGCACGGCGTCGTGGTGATGAACACCCCGGCCGGAAACACGATCTCGACCGCCGAGCACGCCTTCACGCTCATGATGTCGCTCGCGCGGCACATTCCCCAGGCCCACCAGTCCGTCGTCGAAGGTCGCTTCAAGGAGGGCCGCAAAGCCTACAAGGGCGTCGAGGTTTACAACAAGACGCTCGCCATTCTCGGGATGGGACGCATCGGCAGCGAATTCGCCCGCCGGGCCATGGGCTTCGGGATGCGCGTCGTCGTCTACGACCCCTATCTCGCCGCCAGCAAGGCGAAGACCATGCGGGTGGAACTCTGCGAAACCGTCGAAGAAGCGGTGAAGCAAGCGGACTTCATCACCCTCCACATGCCGAAAACGCCCGAGACGACCCATCTCATCAATGCGGAATGCATCGCGATGATGAAGCCCGGCGTCCGCATCGTCAACTGCGCCCGCGGCGGTCTGATCGACGAGAGCGCGCTGCTCGAGGGGATCAAGAGCGGCACAATCGCCGGGGCCGCCCTCGACGTGTTCGAGGACGAGCCGCCGTCCGCGGACTACGAACTGCTCTCGCGCGAGGAACTCGTCTTCACGCCGCACCTCGGTGCCTCGACCGAAGAAGCGCAGGAGAACGTCGGCATCGAAATCGCGGAGGCCATCCGCGACCGGCTCCTCCACGGTTCGGTGGTCAACGCCATCAACATGCCGAATCTCGACGAGGCCACCCTTCGCGAAATCGGCCCGCATCTCGGCCTGTCGGAGGTACTCGGCAAGATCGTCAGCCAGATTTCCCCGAAGCAGTCCGATTTCTTCCGCATCGACTACATCGGCAAGGTCGGCGACATCGACACCACCCTCGTAACCCGTTCGGCGCTCAAGGGATTCTTGGAAACCGGTTCCGCCTCGGGATCGACCAACTACTTGAACGCCCCTTCGCTGGCCGAGGACCGCGGCATCCGCGTGACCGAAAGCCGTCCCGCGGACACCTGCGAGTTCACCGACCTCATCACCGTGACCGCCGGAAACGAAAAAGAGCAGGTCTCCATTTCCGGCACCTTTTTCGGCAATCAACCCCGGATCGTGAAAATCCAGGAGCACAACATCGAGGCGACCCCCGAGGGTCACCTGCTCCTGCTCGAGAATACCGACGAACCCGGTATCATCGGTGCCGTGGGACGAGTCCTCGGAGAGAGCGGCGTGAACATCGCCAGCATGTCCCTGAGCCGGAACAAAGTCGGCGGACGCGCCCTCAGCATCCTCAATCTCGACTCCGAGGCCGACGATTCCGTGATTGCGAAACTGGAAGGCGTCAAGGGCATCCAGTCGGCCACGACGGTGGAATTGTAGCGGCCGCGCTTCGTCGACTCACCCACGACAGGGTTGAGCCGCCTACCCAACCCTCTCGAGTCGCGCCTCCGGCGGATCAGAACGGGATGTCGTCGTCCTCGGCGGGCGGGGGCGAGTCGTAGCTGTCACCGCCTGTTTGGCGAGGGGGACTCGACTGGTGGGACTCTTCCCCTTGCCCGCCGCCGCCGGACTGCTGCGGAGGCTCCGACTGCCCGCCGCCGCTCTCCTGGCCTCGCTGGGCACCGCCGCCGCGGGACTGCCCGCCGCCGCTTCCGCCGTCGTCGCGTCCGCCGAGAAACTGAAAGTTTTCGCCCACGACCTTGAGCCGCGAACGCTGCTGGCCGGTGTTCTTGTCTTCCCACTGATCGAGCTGCAGCCGCCCTTCCGCGTAGATCGGCCGTCCCTTCTTCATGTATTCGCCGATGACCTCCGCCTGTCGGCCCCAGAAGGTGACGTCGACGAAGGCCGTGTCCTCGCGCCGCTCGCCGTCGTCGAGGGTGTAGGTTCGGTTGACCGCGATCGAGATGTCCGTCACCGCGGTCCCCTTGGGCGTGTATCGCACTTCGGGGTCGCGGGTGATATTCCCCATCAGCATCACTTTGTTGAGATTCGGCATGGGAAAACTTTATAGAGCCGCGAGAGCAAATATCCAGCTTTCTTTGCGATAGATGAAGCAAAGGCAATCGGCGGCGAAGTGGATTCGTTGCTCTCGGGCGGCAACCGGAATGAGCCGGAACTCCGTAACCTCCTGCGCAAGAACTCGCTGGTGACCAAGGCAACCGCTGCTGCCGTCCAGGTCGAGCCGCAAGACGAAGGCCCCTTCGCCGTGGTTCGCCGGCTTTTAGCTGCCGGGTTCCCGTTGATTCCGGGAATGGGCCCGCGAAGCGCTGGCGACGATGTAAACGGAAGCGATCGCAAGCAGGGAACTGAACACGACCATCGCCGGGATACTGGCGTACTGGACGAGGAAGAAGCCGATGAACGGGGCGAGGAAAATTCGGATCCCGGCCAGAAAGGTGTGGACGGACATGTAGTCGGCGATGTTTCCGGATGCGGTCAGCCGAGTCACGAACAGGTTGAAAAGGATCTCCCCTCCGCCGCGGGCGAGGCCGAAGAGGGCGCTCCCGATCATGATGAGCCGCAAGTCGGACCAAACGAAGTAGAGCACCACGCCGAGGAAAAAGAGGAGGTTCACCACGATGCGAAGCACGAAGAAATCCATGTGGTCGAAAAGCCATCCCCAGAAGAAGGTCGACCCGAGCCGCACCAGCGACGGTATGATGCCGGTGACGAGGCTGACGGTCTTGACGTCGAATTCCAAGCCGTGGACCGGATTGACCAGGTAGTCGACGCGCAGGGCGTTGGCCGACATCACGCCGATCCCGAGCACCATGGCGGCGGCGAGCGTCAACACGAAGACGCGGTCCCGGCTGCCGAGGCGAACGGCGCCCGTGAAATCGATCCGGGCAGGCCCGCGGCGAAGCGCTTCCGAAGGAACCAGGAAATGACAGAGCGCCGAAATCGCGGCGGCGGCCACGAACACCCAGAGCAGCACGGGATAGCGATCGAGGTCGCGGTCCAGGTAGATGCCGAATCCCCAGCTCACCACCATGGCGGTGAAGGCCCGGATGAAGATCGTTGCCGAAAAGAGCCGCCCCCGGCTTCGGTTGGGGTAATTGAGTCTCAGGTAGTGGGTCTGTAGCGGGATGGCCATTCCGATCACCCCGAGACCCACGGATATTCCGACGATGAAACAGAGTTCGTTGGCGGCGCCGACGGCGGCGACCGAAAAGCCGATCATGCTGACGAGGCTGATGCCGGCGGCGGCCCGGCTCGCTCGGAGACGCAGTTTCGCCACGGTCGGCACGATGAGAAGGCTCCCCAGCATTCCGAGAGCGGGGCTCGCCAGGATGATCGCCTTGACCGCGGGTCCGGATTCGAAGCGCGTCACCACGATCAGGATCGCGAAGGTCGCCAGCGCGGTCTCGATGACCCCGGCCGCGACCGCGCGAAGCGCCTCGGGAAAAAATGTCCGACCGATTCGGGATCGGACCGGCCCGTCTTGCTCCGTCACTGCGAATCGCTCCCGCTGGATTCTTCCGACGCCACCGCTTCGGCCTCGGCGTCAGCCGGGTCGCCCTCGCCGCCCTCGTCGGGATCGGCCGATTCGGATTCACCCTCCGCGGGATCCGTTTCGGCCGCGTCGTCGTCCTCCGCCGGCTTCTTCGCTTCGGCCTCGGTTTCCTCCTTGGCCTCCCCTTCTTCCTCGGCTTCGGCCTCGGCCCGCCGCTTCGCGACGAGGTCTTCCCACTCGTGAAGTTCGTAGCTTCCCGCCAGCCCGCCGATTTCGCCGACGAGTTCGGCGCATTTCCGACGCCAGGCTTTCAGATCGGGGGGGCCCTTGGTGGGATCCGCGGAACCGGGGAAAATCAGGTAGGTAACGTCGAGATCGCTCACCGGTCGGTTGTAGGGAGAAGCGTTCTCGTTGAGTTCTTTGGCGACGCGAAGAGAGGCTTCGCCGAATTTCCAGCTCGGGCCGGCGTCGCCCGCGATGACCGGGTAGAGCTTGTTCCCGTAGATGATCACTCCGTAGTCGCCGATGGCGGGCGCGAAGTCGCTGTCGTCCTGCCGTCCCAGAAACGACAACGGCAGCACGAAGAACGGATCGGCTTCGGCAATGAGAAAGCTGCGCGCTTTCATGTCCGCGATCCCCCGCTTGTAG
Source organism: Verrucomicrobiales bacterium (assembly GCA_040905585.1). Lineage (GTDB taxonomy): Bacteria > Verrucomicrobiota > Verrucomicrobiia > Verrucomicrobiales > DEV007 > Arctic95D-9. The sequence continues at coordinate 47,324 of JBBDRG010000068.1, read as the reverse complement.
GTTTCGATCTGAGCCCGCAAATAGCGATTCCGCTCCACCCCGAGGCCGACGATGGCGAACTCGTCCTCGTACTCCTTGAGCTTGTCGCGCCATTTGCCGAGAAGCGGGTTGGGCCGGTCGCTTTGCTTTCGCCACCCGTAGCTAGTGAACGGCTGGTAGTAGTCGGACATGGAGACGTAATCGTCGAGTTCGGGCCAACGGTCGCCGTCCGATCCATCCGAAACCACGTCCATTTCCCCCTGAACGAGCAGCGCTTTTCTCCCGGAATCCGGATGCTCGATCTCCAGCACCGTTTCGCAATCGTAGAAATTGTGCCGGGACAAAATCTCGTCGAGACGGGTGATCTTCTGCTGGATACGCTCGGTTTTCAGTTCGTACAGGTAATGGTAGAAAGGCGACACCTCGGCTCCGCCGACGAGCGTCTCGAAGTCCGCGAACATGTCCGGGAGGTTGGCGTTGATCGACGCCAGTTCCTCGACGGACTGGTTCGGCTTCGGAACCGTCAGCTTCACTCGCATCTCGATCCGGTAGCTGTCCTCCCTTTCCCGTTCGCGGACCGCCGTGTCGCCCTCCGTCGTTTCTATTTCGGTCTTCACGGGAATGTCGCTCCAGAGCTTGGCAGTGTCGATCTTCTGCCACGCCACGTAGCTCGAAGGCATGGGGCGGTCGACCTCGACCTCCACCACTCTTTCCACGACCCGCTCGACGATTTTTTCGACGGGCACCTCGACCACCTCAGGCTCGGGTTCGACCGCGGAGATTTCCTCGGCCCGATCCCCTCCCAGCAGCACGATCAGCCCGCGCTTGAGGCGACCGCCGGAATTGGTCGCGTCGACCAGAATCAGGCAGAGAACCAGAAAGCCCAGCCCCAGAAGCGCCATCAGGAAAAAGTGCCCGAAAAACCCTCGCGGCCGCCACCAGCGAGTTGGCCGCGGAGGCGGTTCCCCGGGCGGTTCCTCGAAAAACTCTTCCTTCTCGTTCATGGATTCGAAATGAGTGGATTTCTTCCGGATTTTCGGGCATCGATCGTGGCCGCCCCTTGAGGTCGAAAGAGAATAGAACGGAAAAGTAGCCCGAGATGACCGTCAATCAAATTGCAGAACAGACTCCTTTCACCACCGCGGACGGTTCGACGATCACGAGCCTGCTCGACTCGACCAACGCCCCCGTCGAGAACCAGAGCCTCGCCGAAGCCCGCCTGCCGCCCGACGGCTTCACCCGCCGCCACTACCACCGGGCCAGCGAAGAGATGTACTTCATCCTGGAAGGCAGCGGGACCATGGAGCTGGACGGAGAATTGGAGAAGGTCGGACCGGGCGATGCGATTCTGATTCCCGCGGAATCCTGGCATCAGATCACCTCGGACAACGAAAACGGCCTTCGATTTCTATGTTGTTGCTCGCCGCCTTATTCTCACGAGGACACGTTTTTCGCGTAGAAATGTTGAAAAGTTCGCCTATCGTCGCCGTCTGAGTTGATCGAACCGCTTTATTTTTCATCTTCAGTACAATGAACCGCCTGTTTCCAATCGGATTGTCGTGCCTCGTGGCCGTCTTGCTCGCCAGCTGCGCCTCGAACGAAAAGGTGTCGGTGGGCGGCGTCGCGGGCTGGGTCGCCGACGGCGCGAAACTGGACAAGGAGCCGCCGCCCCGAAAGCCGGACGCCGCTGTTGCCGTCGTGGAAGACGAGTCCGATCCGGTGTCGTTCAGCGTCGTGACGGACAGACGCCCGTACCCCAACGCTCCCGTCAAAAGAGTCGAGGCACCGTCGACGGACGATCCTCTCGAAAGAGGCCGCGACTACCGCATCAAGCGGCTCGTCCGCTAGGAGGCTGTTGAAAAACTCTGAAACGAAAAATCTATACGTTTTCCGGGCTGTTTTGAGCGGCTTCGCCGGAATGAATTTTCAATCGACCCTGCGGGCTGCGGCCGTTTTATCCGCTGGCTTCGTTGCGATTCAGTCAGGTAGCTAGCTACCCTCCCTCACCGCGCCTCGCCACCGGATAAAACGGCTCGCAGTTTTCCATTCCATACTTTTTCAACAGTCTCCTAGGCCGACAGCCCGACCGTCGTCGGCTCCCCGGCGGCCGCTTCGTCCGGAAGAAGGACGTAGTTGACGCGGTTGTCGCCCGGCTCCCACGGAAAAACGCTTCCGTCCTGGAAGACGTTGATGGTGTAGCCCAGGGACTCGACCAGGCTGCGGACGCGACGCCCCTTCTCCGTTTCGACGAGCGAGTCGTTGACCTCGAGGAGGATGACCGGATGGTGGGTCGCGATGAGCTTTCCGGCACCCTCCAGGACGGAGATTTCATGGCCTTCGACGTCGCACTTGATGAAGGTCACCTCGCCGAGATCGCGGGATTCGCAGAAGTCGTCGAGGGTGATCTTCTGCACCGTGACAACCTTCTCGTCGCCGACCGCGGACGAAGACAAGGAAGCTTCGTAGTAGTTCAAGGTTCCGTTCGGCCATTTGGGAATCCGGATTTCAGCGGTTCCCGGCTCGTCGGAAACCGCCACGTTGAAGCACTCCGTGTTGGTCAGGGGAAGCGCGCTGATGTTGTGTGCCAGCACTTCGTGCATCTCGGGAATGGGTTCGAAGGAAAACACCCGCCCCTCCGGCCCCACGGCCTCCGACAGAAAGCGGCTGAAAAGGCCGAAATTGGCCCCCACGTCGAGAACGGTCTGCCCCGGCCCGGCGAACTTGGGTACCGCGCCCAGCTCGGGCTCGTCGTGAATGCTTGCGGCCGCCAGCTTTCGCCTGTAGTGAATTTTCCGAAGTCGCCCCTGACAAGATTCGGGAAGCCGGGCAATCAGTCTTTTCATAAGCATCACACTTTAAGCGAAATTGTAACGATTTCCCGCTATTTTCAAAACGAGACCGCCATGACGCCTCCTTTCTCCGCGTTTACCACTTCCGTCACGGTGAGACCGGACGACATCGACATGAACCAGCATGTCCACAATTCGAAGTATTTCGACTACGTCCTCGCCGCCCGCTACGACCAGATGGATCGCTGCTACGGGATGTCCATGGAAGCCTTCCTCGAACGAGGCTTCAGCTGGGTCGTTCGCGCTTCCTACATGGAGCACAAGCGCGCCCTCCGCATCGGCGACGTGGCTGAGGTGGAGACCCAAGTCGAAGAGATTCGCGAGCGCGGGGTCAAGGTAGGTTTCCGAATCATCAAGGAATCCGACAAAAAAGCGGTCGCCCGAGGCTGGCTGGACTATGCTATGGTTTCCGCGGCCGGCGGACGGCCCCGCCCGATACCCGAGGACATCGTCCGAATCTATTCCATCTAGCAGATCCCCATGAACCGCGACGAAGCTGTCGAGAAAATCGAAAACGCCTGCAAGGTCATCGCGTTGGAAATGATGAAGATCACGCCGGCCGCCCGGCATCTGGACGACGAGGAAACCACGGCGAGCATCGTCAAGGCTTCCTACCAGCTCACGATCGAACTCGAGGTCATCAAGAAGAAGCTGATCAAGCTGAAGGGACGAGACGATTCGACCCTGCTCTGAATCTTCGGCCACTCAGCCGCGCAACTTTTCGAGAATCCTCCCGGTTACCTGCTTGGGATTGGCCTTGCCCCGGGAGAGCTTCATGACCTGCCCGGTCAGAAAATTCGCCGCCTTGTCGTTGCCCTCCCTAACCTCTCCGGCAGGGCCCGGATTCGCCTCGATGACCTGGTCGACGAAGCCTTCCACTTCGCCCGAGTCGGCCGGCTCGAAGCCTTTCTCCTTCGCGATCTCCTTCGCTGATTTTCCGGGGCTGTCGAAGAAGACGGGGAAAATCTCCTTGGCCTGGTTGTTCGAGATCTCCCCCGAATCGACCATGTCGACCAGTTCGCGGATCCGCGAGGGCTCGACGGAACATTCCTCGATTCCGATCGCCCTCTCGTTGAGTTCGGCGAGGAGATTGTTGATGATCCAGTTCGCCACTTTCTTGGGCGAAGACGAGCCCTCCGCCGCAGACTCGTAGAACCCCGCCAGCGCCCGTTCGGCGGCCAGCACCGAGGCGTCGTAGTGGGTGATCCGGTAGTCTTTCTCGAAACGCTCCACTTTCTCGTGCGGGAGTTCCGGCAAGTTCCGCCGCACCTTCGCCAGCATCTCGCCGGTGCGGACCGGCAGCAAGTCGGGGTCCGGGAAATAGCGGTAGTCGTGGGCGTCTTCCTTGATCCGCATCAGTTCGGTCCGGGCGATCTCGTCGTTCCACCGCCAGGTCGCCTGCTGCATGGTCCGGCCCGCCGCGAGTTCCTCGGTCTGGCGTTCGATCTCGTGATGGAGGGCCCGTCGCACCGCCGACACCGAATTGAGATTCTTCAGCTCGATCTTGGTGCCCAGTTCCTCCTGGTGCCGCGGCCGGACGGAAACATTCACGTCGAAGCGCATTTGTCCTTTCTCCATGTCGGCGTCGGAAACGCCGCTGTAAACGAGGATCTGACGGAGGGAATTCAGAAAGGCCACGGCCTCCTCCGGAGAATCGATGTCCGGTTCGGTAACGATTTCCATGAGCGGCGTCCCGGCCCGGTTGAAATCGATCGTGGTGCAGTTCGAATGGTGGGTCGACTTGGCGACGTCCTCCTCCAGATGAATCCGCGTCAGCTCGACGCACTTCCCGGGAGCGGCGATGTCCTTCTGAACGTCTTTGGGGTAGGCGAGTTCGTACAGCGGCACCCGGCCTCCGAGGCAAAGCGGCATGTCGTACTGGGAGATCTGGTAGTTCTTCGGCATGTCGGGATAGAAATAATTCTTTCTGTCCCACTTCACGACCTCCGGCGTCTCGCAACCGAGGAGCTGTCCCGCGAGAATCGTCTTCTCGATGGCACCGGCATTCAGAACCGGCAGCGCCCCCGGCAATCCGAGGCAGGTCGGGCAGGTCAGCGTATTGGGGGGATCGCCGTAGCGAACCGCGCAGCCGCAGAACATCTTGCTCGCCGTCTTGAGCTGGACGTGGACTTCAAGCCCGATGCTGGCAATGCAGGTCGCTTCTTCCATGCCGGAGGCTGCCGTCGTCATTCGGGTGTCGGAGTGGTTTTGGGCTCGAGCGATTTGGCGAATCCGGTCAGGACCCGCTTCAGTTTCAGCGTCCGCAGATCCCTCGCGAACTCGCTCTTGGAAGCGACGTCCCTGAGATTCGGATCCAGAACCAACCCGACCCGGTCGTGCTTTTCCAAGGCTTTCTTGATGGACTTGTCCCGTCGCAGGGCGAACCACTCCTGCTCGTCCGCCAGTTCGGCCGTCTCCGGCTGACTCAGCAGATGCGACCGGAACGGTGCCGACTGTCCCATGATGACCATGGCGGCCGCGTTGCGATTCCGGCGCTTGCTGAACGGGTCGATCGGGTCCAGAAGCGAGGCCAGCATCGGGACATCCTCGATTCCGTTGCGCCAGTCGGCCGAAAAGGGATAGGGGGGAACCCGGCGATCGCTTTCGCTGATACCGTCCTGGCTCAAGCTGGCGGCGTAGTTCAGTTCCTGAAGCGTACCGGCGATGCGGACGCAGGTGAACAGAAACACGGCAACCACCGCGCTCGGAAACAACGAGATTATTCCGCCCGGGATTCCATCGGCGAGCCGGTGAAACCAGCCGTCCGGATTGAAGAACGCCTTGAAGAAGAATCCGAAAATCAGGAGCGCCACGAAGTAGACCACTATGGCGATTCCGGCCGATACGCCGGCAACCGCCTTCCAGGTCAGCTCGATGTCCATGTGCTCGCTGGCCAATTCGGGGAGAAACCGGAATCCGGCCCAAACAATACCCAGGGCCAAGGTCGCGGCACACCCCGAACTCAACAATTTGACCACCCCGTGTTTCATCGCCGAGACGAAGGCGATCACGGTGAACAACACCACGATGAAAATTGGCGTGAAGTCCGTCATGCCGGACCTTCGTCGAGAGTTCCGGCATCGCCGCAGAGCGCCCGCTGCCGCAGCATGTGATCGACCAGCACCAGCGCGGCCATTGCTTCCACCATCGGAACCGCCCTCGGCAGGACACAGGGATCGTGTCGGCCCCGGCCTTTGAGCTCGGTGTCCTCGTGATCGGTCGAGACGGTTTCCTGACTGGACATGATCGTCGCCGTCGGCTTGAAGGCGACCCGGAAGACGATGTCCTCCCCGTTGGATATCCCTCCCTGCACGCCACCCGAGCGATTGCTGGTCGTCCGAACCCGACCGGAGACCATGCGGAAAGGATCGTTGTGCTCGCGACCGGTCATCTCCGTGCCCGCGAAGCCCGATCCTATCTCGAATCCCTTCGTGGCGGGCAGGCTCAGCATCGCCTTGGCCAGCTCCGCCTCGAGCCGATCGAACACCGGCATTCCCAAGCCCACGGGGACGTTTCGAATGACGCAGCCGACGGTGCCGCCGACTGAATTTCCCTCGCCGCGCATTTGTTTGACGAGGTCGATCATCGACTCCACCGAGTCGGGATCCCCGGTGCGGACCATGTTGGATTCCACCCTTGCCCGGTCGACGGTCGCGAGATCGACCTTCGCTCTGATCCGCCCGATCGACTCCACGAAGGGCACGATTTCGAGATCGGGCGCGAAGCATTCCGCGATAACTTTCTTGGCGATGGCGCCCGCGGCAACCCGCCCGATGGTTTCGCGGGCGCTCGAACGACCGCCCCCCTGCCAGTTCCTGATGCCGTATTTCGCCTGGTAGGTGTAGTCGGCGTGGGACGGGCGGAACTTTTCGCGCATCTCGTTGTAGGCTTCCGGACGGGCGTCCTTGTTCCTGACGAGCACGGCGAGAGGAGTGCCCAGGGTCCGGCCCTCGAAAGTGCCGGAGAGAATTTCCGCTTCGTCGGCTTCGTCTCGCGGCGTCGTGATCTCGCTCTGCCCGGGTCGGCGACGATCGAGGTCGGTCTGAATGTCGGATTCGCTCAGGGGAACGCGCGGCGGGCAGCCGTCCACGACCACGCCGACGCCACCGCCATGGGATTCTCCCCAGGTGGAAATTCGAAAAAGCTTACCAAAGGTGGATCCCATTGAAACGTCCCCGAATGAACGGAAATCCGGGTGACAGTCAACCGACTTACTCTCCGCGACCGAAGAGATTCGCGAATGCCTCCGAAGCCAGGTTCCTAACGAAAGAGAACTTACTTGTGGGCCCGGGCCAGTTCCCGTTCGACTTCCCGGTCGTGGGCCCGCTTCTTGAGATCCTCGCGGCGATCGCGCTGGTCCTTCCCTTTTCCGACACCCAGCTCCACTTTGACCCGGCCGTTTTTCCAGTAAAGCCGGAGAGGTACGATGGTCGCTCCTTTCTGGTCGGTCAGCGCGGCAAGCCGGCGAATCTCCCGCTTGTGCAGCAGCAGTCGCCGGTTTCTCAGCGGAACGTGCATTTCGTGACTCGCCTGTTCGTACGGTCGGATGTCGCAGTTGTAGAGCCAGACCTCCCCCCGGTCCACGCGGGCGAACGCCTCGTTGAGATGAACCTTCGCGGCGCGGATCGACTTTACCTCGGTCCCCTTGAGTTCGATGCCGGCTTCGTACTTCTCGACAATATGGTAGTCCCGCCTTGCCTTGCGGTTGGTTGCAATGTCGCTCATGATCAAATTCCGAAGCTTCCTTCGCCGCTTTCCGTCGACTTCAACCTCCGCCGCGGATACTTCGCAACGCCAGGAACCGTCCGCCCAAAGTTACGGCGGGATGGACGCGCGGAAAACGGAATTTTCGGGGATCGCGGTCGGTGTGTCACACCCCCGCGAGAGGGAACAATACTGGGTGAATCCTTCCTCCCTGGATTCAAAAGAATACCCCGGTGCCGCTTGCGCGACACCGGGGCCCTCCTCCTTATAAGATCGAACGGCGACGTCTTCGAAAATCCACCGCCGCTCTCTCTTAGAGTTCTTTTAGGAAAAACCGGAAGATCCAGCAAGAAAAATTCTCGCTTTCTTTCGGCCGCTCCCCAAAGGTTCAGTTCAGTTCCTTGATACGTATATTCTTCCAGTAAACGTCAAAAGGTCCAGTACCTTTTTTTATCCCGTGGACCTGGAGGCCGATGCGGCCCTTCGGATGGGTTTCGTAAATCCCCTCGTGGGTCAGGTCGGCGACGGCTTTGCCGTTGATGAACGTCTGGATGCGAGGCCCTTTCGCCACGACGCGGAAGTGGTTCCACTCGCCGTTTTTGACGTAGTCGTGGGAATGCTCCTTGTCCTGCGGTTCGGGCGAAAGCCAGCCGAGCCCGGTCGCCTCTCCGTAGATGTATCCCGACTGCCCCGGAGACGATTCGATTTCGACCTGGGGTCCGAAAACCCGGTCGATGTCCCTGGCCGGCTTGCCGTTCCTCCCGGAGGCGGCGAGATCTGCTTCCTCCTTTTCGCGCGAGCGAATCTGCACGCCCGAGTTCAAGTCGTCGTGAACCTTGACGTCGAACTCCAGCTCGAAGTCGGCGTACTCTTCATCGCTTAGCAGAAACGTGTTCGGGCTGCCCTCCGTCGTTTCGCCGCGGATGGCGCCGTCGACGACGGTGTAGCTGGCCTTGCCCAGCGTGGAAGGACTCCAGCCTTCGAGCGTCTCGCCGTCGAACAGACTGACCCAGCCGTCCTCCTGCGCCGTGGAGGGAAGACAGACAGCAAGGGCGAGGGCCGCTGCGGACAGAGTGAAATAGCGTGTGATTTTTTTCATAGTGAATCGACTGAAAAATATAGTCCTAATCGCCCCTGTCGACTAAAACATCGCGAGGGAGAACTCGGCTCCGGGCTTCACTTCCGAATCCACAGACTCGTCTGCGAAGTGCTCAGTTGCCACTTGCGGCGATGCTCGCGGATCAGGAAAGGCAACTCGTTCGCCTCGACGAAATCGAAATCGGAAGCGAGGTGATGCCGCAGATAGTCGAGCGTCGGGCCCTCCGGTTGGTTCGCCGCCGGCGTGAATTCCTCCAGCCAGGTTGCCGGCGTGGCCAGAACCAGGCGTCCCCCCGGCGTCACCAGGGACGATAGCCTTCCCAGCAAGCGGAGCGGATCCGCCAGCCGACAGAGCAAATTCGCCGCGTGAACCAGATCGAAGGCGCCGAGGTCCTCGCGCAGTTCCATGGCGTCGCCCCGTTCGAATGAAATCCGGTCGGGATTCGTTTCGCCCGGCAGCCTGGCGGCGAGGCTTTCGGGAAGGTGCATCTCGCCGTAGCGGCGGTAACCAACCGCCTCCCCCGAGCGGATCGCGTCCGCCGCCGCGACGAAGCTCTCGGAAAAATCGATCCCGACGACCTCGTCCGCGATCCTCGACAGTTCGAAGGCGGAGCGTCCCACGGCGCATCCGAGATCCAGCGCCCTCGCCACCGGCCCCTCGCTTTTCGCCGCCTCCACCGTCGCCGAGGGAAACTCGAGACAGCGATTCGGGAGCGAGGCGGGATCGAAGCCGACGCCATCCAGGATTTCTTCCGGCGTTCCGTAGTGGAACAGCAGGTACCAGTCCCTCAGCAGATCGCTTTCGTAGCTCATGGGAACGATGAGGCGGGTCAATACTTCAAAAGCGCCTCGATTCGGACATCCGAGTCGAGATTCCTGCGGCCTTCCAGAAAAGTCAGTTCGATGAGAAAGCTCATGCAGACGACGTCGCCCCCGAGCGCGCGAACGAGCTTGAGCGCGGCGCTCGCCGTTCCGCCGGTGGCGAGCAGGTCGTCGATGAGCACGACCCGTTCCCCCGAATGGACCGCGTCCTTGTGAATCTCGACCTCCGCTTCGCCGTACTCGAGAGAATAGGACTCGCCCATGGTGTCCCACGGCAGCTTCCCCTTTTTCCTGACCGGCACGAACCCCACCCCGAGCCGGTCCGCCATCGCCGCCCCGAAGATGAATCCCCGCGCGTCGATTCCGATAATTTTCGAAGGCACTTCGCCGCCGATGCTCGCAATGAACTGGTCGATGGCGACCCGGAACAGCGCCCCGTCCGCCAGCACCGGCGTGATGTCCTTGAATACGATTCCGGGCTGGGGAAAATCCCGGACGTCCCGGATGCCTCGCCCCAATAGGTTGATTTGTTCCTGGTTCACGCCGCGAAGTTTCGCGGGATCGGGCCCGGGGTCAAGACGCGAAACCACCGGACGCAATTGAGTTCTTCCGTCTCAGGCGGGCTTGAGCTACCTTCCGCGGACATGAAGCTGAAAGGAAAAACCGCCATCGTCACCGGAGGCGCGCGCGGCATCGGGCTGGGCTGCGCCGAGGCACTCGCCAAGGAAGGCGCCGGCATCGTGCTGGTCGACCGGCCCGGCAGCCCCGAACTTTCCGAAGCGGTCAACAGGGTCGAGTCGATCGGTCACCCCTGTTGCGGATTCGAAGCGGACACCTTCACCCGGGCGGGATGCGAGTCGGTCGTCGAAGCCGCGAAAACGCGCTTCGAAGGCTTCGACATTCTCGTCAGCGTGCCGGCCTACAATCGGCGCGCCGATTTTCTCGACTACGATCCGGAAGACTTCGAGGCCATTCTCAAGTCCGGGATCCTCGGAGGGTTCCACATGGGGCAGCTGGTCGCCCGCGAACTGGTGGCCAACGGAAAACCCGGCAAGATCGTTTTCATATCGAGCGTCCTCGCCCAGGTTCCCCACGCCCGCAGCGTGGCCTACAGTGCGGCCAAGTCCGGTCTCAACAGCATGGCGATGACCATGGCGGTCGAGCTTTCCGAACACCGTATCAACGTCAACGTGATCGAGCCCGGTTGGATCGACACCCCCGGCGAGCGCCAGCACTACAACGACGAGACCCTGGCCGCGGAAGGCCGCAAACTTCCCTGGGGACGCCTGGGACTGCCCGAGGACATTGGGAAGACAGCCGCGTTCCTAGCCTCGCCGGACGCCGATTACATCACCGGCACGATCCTCCCGGTGGACGGGGGCTACCGCCTCAAGCACTGCCGCGAGATCCCGGAGGAGAACGCCTGAAAGCCGAAGACGGGAACCCAAAGTAGTTGAACGCTTTCCGAGCGGTTCGACTCTATAGTAGTTTAATTCTGAAATGTTCGGCCGCCTTCTCATCCTCTTCATCACGATTCCCGTTCTGGAACTTTTCCTGTTCCTCTATCTGGGCGCGAGAATCGGTATCGCCCCGACCTTCGCCATCATCGTGGCGACGGCCTTTCTCGGCGCCTATTTGACGAAGTCGCAGGGGCTGAAGGCCTTGCGGAAATACCAGGAAGCGATCTCGCAGGGGCGCCTTCCGCACGAAGCGGTCCTCGACGGCCTCATGATCCTGGTGGCCGGCGCCGTTCTGCTGACGCCCGGCTTTCTGACCGACGCGGTCGGTTTCGCGCTTCTGCTTCCGTCAGTGCGGGCGCGGCTCCGGGGGTTCGCGACACAAGCGTTGAAGGAAAGGGTAACCGTGGTCGGAGGAACCATGGGAGCCCCGACCGAAAAGCGGGCCCAGGGCGTCATCACCGTGGAGGCGGAGGTCGTCGAGGAATCGCCGGACTCCTCTCGGTCCGAGGAGTCTTAGGTGACTCTTAGGTGAGATTGCCAACGCGAAAACGTCCTTCCCCCGCGGGTGATTCGGTGGCAGGGTTTCAGGTGCTGTGAGTTTTCTTTTCCCGCTCTATCTCCTTGGAGCCGCCGCCATCGCGGTGCCGATTCTCCTCCATCTTCGCCGGCGACCGCCGAAGGAGCACATGCCGTTCGGGTCGCTCATGTTTCTGGAGAAATCGCCGGAGCGTCTCACTCGCCGCACCCGGCTCGAGAGGTGGCTGCTGCTCCTGCTGCGCTGTCTTGCGCTCATTCTGCTCGCCTTTGCTTTCGGACGTCCTTTTCTTCAGTCCTTCGCCCTTCCCTCGGAGGGGGCGGCCGGATCGCGCGCCGTCGTCCTCGTGGACCGCAGCGCCTCGATGCATCGGGAAGACCTGTGGCCGAAAGCGCTCGAAGCCGCCCGAACCGCGATCGCAGGCTACGACAACACCGACGAGGTCGCCCTCGCCTTCTTCGACGAAACCTTCGAGCTCGTCGCCGATTTCCCGGCTTGGTCGAGGCTGGGCGCCCGCTCGCGCCTCGCGCGTTTCGACCAATTGACCGAAGATTCCGAAACACTGCCCGGCTGGCGCGGGACCGACCTCGGCTCGGCCATGATCCAAGCGTCCGATCTGCTGCTCGCCAGCGATTCCGACCGGGCGATCGACCGGCGCGAGATTGTCCTGATCGGCGATTTTCAAAGCGGGGCCGGCCGCGACGCTCTCAACCGGACGACCTGGCCGGAGGAAGTGGCCGTCCGTTGCCTCCCGGTGGAGACGGAGAAAAACGGCAACCTTTCCATCACCCTCGCCGCCACCCCGCCGCGATCGAACATCGACGACGAGGAGTCCTACCGGGTGCGCCTCGTCAACGCCGCCGATTCGGATTCCGCCGCGGCCGTCCTGAGCTGGAAAGGCTTTCCCGACACCCGGATCGAAACAACGATCGCCCCCGGAACCGGGAGGATCGTTTCCTCCGCCACCCGCCCTCCGGACGCGGAACGCGGTACGCTGGTCGTCAGCGGAGACGCCCACCCCTTCGACAACGAGGTCTACGTCTCCCCGGTTCAAGCCCGTCCCCTGCGAGTCCTTTTCGTCGAAGAAGCAGGACTCCGCGAAACGGCCGGTTCGCCGCTGTTCTACCTGCAGCGCGCCCTCCAGCCGACACCCGCGCTCGATCCGATCGTCACCACGACCGAGACGGTCACCGAAGCCCAACTCGACACGCACGAGGTCGTGGTGATCGCCGACGAATGGTCGACCGACACCGGCGAGAAGTTGAATGCTTTCGCCGAAAAAGGCGGTCTGGTGCTGGCGATCCCGTCGCCCGACACCTCGACCGAGGCGTTCGCAGCGGTGTCAGGCGAAGCGTGGGAGCTTTCCGAAGCGCGGGTGAAGGACTACGCGCTCCTGGCTGATCTCGACTTCGAACACCCTGTCCTCGAGCCGTTCGCCAGAGCGGAAATTCGCGATTTCACCAAGATCCGTTTCTGGAAGCATCGGCGGCTCGATCTTCCCGAGCCCCTTTCGGAGCAGTCGCGAGTTCTCGCCACCTTCGACGGAGAAAGCCCCGCCTGGCTCGAGCATCGAATCGGAGAAGGCGCGCTTTTCGCATTCCTCTCCGGATGGGAGCCAAAGGAAAGCCAGCTGGCCCTTTCCTCGAAGTTCGTTCCGCTCCTCTACGCCGTTTTCGAGCACACCGGATTCAGCATCCAGTCGCCGCCCACTCTCTACGTCGGCGAAACCGAGCACGACCAACCGGGGTTCTACGAAGTGGAAGGCGACGACGGCGTACGCTTGATCGCGGTCAACCTGAAGCCGGGCGAAGGCCGGACCGCGCCGTTCGACCCGGCGGTGGTGTTCGCCGAACTCGGAATCCCCCTTCTCCACGAAGAAGATGCCCGGCAAGAATCGAACCTCACCGAGGCACAGAAATTGCGCGTAGAATCCGAAGAAAAAGAAGAACGCCAAAAACTCTGGAAATGGCTTATTTTAGCGGCCCTGCTCGTCCTGCTGGCGGAAACGATTTTAGCCGGGCGGCGAACCGTCGGGCGGCGTACCGCGGGGCGGTCCTCCCCCGGCCGAGCTGACGATGGCGCGGCCTCCGCGGCAACTCCCTGATCCCCCTCTCCTCCCATGATCGAGAAACTCCTAGCGACCACCCTCGGGCCCGTCATCGAAGCCGAAATGCGCTTGCGTCGACGGCGGCTCGTCATCGCCCTGCTCACGGGCGGCGCGGTGGGCCTGGCGGCGTTGGTCTTGGCGGCCACGTTTGCCGACTGGTGGTCCTGGAAGGCGCTCCTCGGCTTGATGGCCCTGCTGGCGGTGGCGGGGGCCGCGGGAATGATCCGCCTGGCCCGATCGCGGCCCGACATTCGCCTCATCGCCCGTCAGGTGGAAGAAAAACACCCCGACCTCCGCTCCGCCCTGCTCGCCGCGATGGATCAGAAGCCGGGTCCCGACGGCGAACTTGGCTACTTGCAGCAGCGCCTCCTCGGCGACGTGACCGAACACGCCGTCAGGAACCGCTGGGTACGCCGGGTTTCGGGATGGCGGCTCGCCGCCGCGGGTTGGGGCCAGTTCGCCGCCCTCGCGGCTTTCTGCGTCGCGGCCTGGTTTTTGCTCGGCCAGGTTCCGGAACGCACGGCGCTGACCCGGGGATCGTCGGAGGCGGAAGGCCCGGCCGATACGAGTGCCATCGGGATCTCGGTGACGCCCGGCGACGTCGAAATCGAGCGCGGCTCCCGGCTCGTCATCGAAGCCGAGTTTTCCGGACGGACACCCGGCGAGGCCATGGTCGTTCTCGCGACCGAGGACGGCGAACGTCGCATTCCCATGAGCGCCGGGCTCGACGACTCCGTTTTCTCCGCCCTCGTCCCGAAGGTGGATCAGGACGGAACTTATCGAATCGCCTACGAAACGAGCGCCTCGGACGAATTCACCATCGACACGTTCGAGCATCCCGTCCTCTCGCAGGCCGACGCCGTGGTCACGCCGCCGGACTATCTCGAGGAGGAGAAGCGTGAAATTCCCGACACCCGCAAGATCAGCGTCATGGAGGGTTCGGGCGTCGAATGGCGACTCAAGATCAACAAGCCGGTGGTCGCCGCGGAACTGTTCGGCGACGACGACTCGATCATTCCGCTGACGCCCTCCCCCGACGACGCGACCGTTCTCCTCGCCAGCCACGAGCCGGACGAGACCCGGAAGTACCGCGTTCATCTCGTGGACGATGCCGACCGCGCCAACAAGCGTCCGCCTTGGCTGACCGTCAACGTGAAGCGCAACCTACCGCCCGAACTGAAATTCACCTTCCCGGGTCAGGACTACGAAATATCCGCGGTGCAGGAACTGCTCATCGAAGGCGAAGTCTGGGACGATGTCGGCGTCGTCTCCGCAGGCCTCGCCTATCAGGTCAACGGCGAAGAGAAAGACATTCCCCTCGTCGACGAACCCCTTCCCGGCGGAGAAAAACACGAACTCGCTACCTCCATCGATGTCGAGAAGCTCGGGCTCGAGCCGCGCGACCTCATCGCCTACCACTTCTGGGCCGAAGACAGGGATCCGGAGGGCAATCTGCGGCGCACCACCAGCGACATGTTTTTCGCCGAGGTGCGCTTCTTCGACAAGATCATCCGCGAAGGCCAGCCCCAGCAGGGCGGCGGTGGCGGTCAAAACGCTTCGCAGGAGCTTCTGGAACTGCAGAAGGAAGTCGTCAATGCCGCCTGGAAGGTCCGCCGCGATCACGATCTCGGAAAGCCGTTCGACTCGCTCGCCAGCGACATCGACGTTCTCCGGCAATCGCAGACGGTCGTCGTTTCCAGGATCGATCCGCTCCTGGAGGAAATCGAGGACGCCGAGTTGAAACAGATTTTCGTCGAGGCGCGGGAAATCATGCTGGACGCCGCGGCCGAATTCGCCAAGGCGCTCGACAAGGAGAAGAGCGAACTCGTCGCTTCCGGCCACGAACTTGCCATGAGCGCCTACGCCAAGCTCATCGAGGCGCGGTCCCGGGAGATGGAGATCTCCATGTCCAAAGGCCAGAGCGGGAGCGGTTCCCAGCAGGAGCGTCAGCAAAACATGAACCTCGAACTCACCCAGAAGGACCTGAAGTACGAGGAGCAGTCCCGGGCGCGGAACGAAAACCAGACTCCCGAGCAGAAGGAAAACCTCGAAGTGCTGAACCGGCTCAAGGAACTGGCGCGCCGACAGGAAGCGATCGCCGAAAAAATCAAGGAACTTCAGAAGAAGCTCGTCGACGCCGACGAAGAGAAAAAGGCGGAGATCGAGCGGCAGTTGAAGCGGCTCCAGGAAGAGCAGCGCGAACTCCTGAGAGACGTCGACGATCTCTCCGAGCGGATGGACTCCGAACAGAACCGCGCCAACATGGCGGAGGAACGGGAGAAGCTCGAGGAAACTCGCGAGAACGTCCAGGACGCCGCCGAGAATCTCGAATCGGGCCAGCTCGCCGAGGCCGCCAACGAAGCCACCCGGGCCCGGGACGAACTCGACGAAATGAAGGAGGAGTTCCGCGAAAAGACCTCCCACCAGTTCGCCGAAGAAATGCGAGGGCTCCGGGACGCCTCGCGGAAGCTGGCGGAAGATCAGAAGCAGATCGGCGGGCAGCTCGAAGACTTGGCCGACAACGCCGACGACACCCCCTTCTCCACCGAGGGACAAGGCGAACGCGACAAAGTGGCTCGCTCGATCTCGGAACAAGTTCGGGACCTCGGCGATCTTCTCGAGGATATGAAAACGCTCAGCGAAGCATCGGAGGTTTCCGAGCCGCTCCTTTCGGACGCCCTCTACGAATCCGTGCGCGAGGCCATGACCGGCGGCGTGATGGAGTCCCTCGAGGAAGCGCGCGACTTCGCCTCGTACAACCGCGCCGAACTCGCCCGCACTCCCGAACAGGCCGCCGCGCGCGGGATCGAGAAACTGGCCGAAAGCGTGGAGGCGGCCGCCGAGAAAGTCCTGGGCAACGAAGGCGACGCCCTGCGCCTCGCCCGGTCCGAACTCGACCGTCTCATCGAGCAGTCGAAGGAGGAAACGCAACGCCTCGCCGGGGGCGGCGAGCCGGGGGAATCGGAACAAGCGGGCCAAGGCGATGAACCCTCCGACGAAGAGGGCCAGCAAGCCGGGACTCGACAGGGTCAAACCGAAGACCCGACGGGGTCGGGCGAAGAAACCGAGGAAGGCCAAGCCTCCCGCGCCGGCGAGCCGGGCGACGACGAGCCGAAGCCGGGGCCGGGCGAAACACCCGGCGAGGGCGAACCGAAGGACTCTGAACCGGGCGAGAAGGGCGAAGGCCGCTCCGAAGGCGAACTTGCCGGACAGGATGGCGATTCTCCCGGCGAAGGCGAAGGCGAAGGCGAAGGCGAAGGCGAAGGCGAAGGCGAAGGCGAAGGCGAAG
>JBBDRG010000068.1:0-30381 GCA_040905585.1 Verrucomicrobiales bacterium | reverse complement strand
GTGAAGGCGAAAAAGGAAAAGGAAAAGGAAAAGGCCAGGGAACCGAGCCGGGCAAAGACGGGCAGGCGGGCGGCGGCGAACTCGCCGAGAACCAGAACGGCGGCTCCCGTCCCGGCTGGCGGCAGCAGGACGGAGGGCTGAACCTCGGGGGTCCCGACTCCGGGGGTCCGGACTCCGGGGGCGACGACCGGGGCGAGCGGCAACCCTCCGGAGGGCAGCCTCTCTTTTTCAACCGCCAGTCGGAGCAGCGAGTCAGCGGCCCCATCACGGGAGAGGATTACGCGGACTGGAGCGACAGCCTGGGCAATATCGAGGAAATGCTGCCGCAGGACGATTTGCGCAACTCGGTCGCCCGGGTTCTCGACGATGCCCGGGCCATGAGGATCGACTTCCGCCGCGACAACGCGCCTCCCGCGGCGGACGTCATCGACCAACGCATCACGGCCCCCTTGATCGAGCTGCGCGAGCGCATCGGGGAGGAACTCGCCAAGCTGAACAAGGACAATCCCCTCGCCCCGATCGATCGCGATCCCGTGCCCAGCGAATTCCGAGATCTGGTGAGACGCTACTACGAGGAACTCGGCGCGGGCGACTGATCCGCGCGTTTTTTCACGGTTCCTTCGCAGTATGCTCGACTTTTTCCAGGCTCCTCCGATCACACTCGCCTCGCTGGCTTTCGCCAACGAAGCGTGGGGTTGGGTCGCGGTCGCTTTCGCGGTCGCCTCCGTCGCGGTGCTCGCCCTGACCTACTGGTCGTCGCCGCTTCGCGGACGATCGAAATTCCTCGCCATCGGGCTCAAAGGGACCGGCCTGATTCTGCTGGCACTCGCCCTGATGGAACCGGTGAAGCTCGACGAGTTGCCGAAAAAGCATTCCAACGATCTCGTCGTCCTGGCGGACAACTCGGCGGGAATGGCCGTGGCCCTCGGCGACGCTCCTTCCTCGCCCGGCGACGACATGCGCGAAGCGCTCGCGGGAGCATCGCCGGAAACGCCGCCCGCCTGGATGCGGACACTCGGCGATACCTTCCGGCTGAGGCCTTTCCTGTTCGACCGCGGCGTGCGTCAGGGAACCGACTTCTCCGAGCTCGATTTCAGCCGGCACCATTCCGCCTTGGTCGATGCTCTCAGGAGCGTCGATTCGCGCTTCGACCGGCGTCCGCTCGCCGCCACCATCGTGCTGACCGACGGCAACGCGACCGACCTGAAGGCACTCGAATTCTATCTTTCCGACCTCGAAGCGGACGAGGAGAGCACCGTCCCCGTTTACCCCGTGCTCGTCGGCGATCCGACCGCCGACTTCCGCGACCTCGCCATCGGACGGGTCGACGCCGCGACCACCCAGTTCGAGGACGCCCGCATCACCCTCGAGATCGAGGCTCGCGCCCGAGGCCGTTTTCCCGAATTGGTCGAAGTATTCGCCAGGAACGACAAAGACGAAATTCTCGCCAGCAAGACGATCGCCTTCCCCGAGGACGGCGAGCAAAGCCAGGCGGTCCGCCTTCGGCTTTCGGCCGTCCCGCCCGGCATTTCCTTTCTCACCGTGGGCATACGCGACGCCGCGGAGGACGCCTCGCCCGAACTGACCGACCGGAACAACGAACACCGCATCGTCGTCAATCAAGGCCAGGGGCCCTACCGGGTGCTCTACGTCAGCGGTCGGCCGAACTGGGAATACAAGTTCCTGCGCCGCGCCATTTCCGAAGACGCCGAGCTCGACCTCGTCGGTCTCGTCCGCATCGCCAAACGCGAACCCAAATTCGAATGGCGGGGTCGATCGGGAGAGAGCAGCAATCCGCTCTTCCGGGGATTCAACCGGGACATCCCCGAAGAAGCGCAGCGCTACGACGAACCGGTCCTGATTCGGCTGAACACCGCCACGCCGGAGGAACTGAGGGACGGATTTCCCTCGACCGAGGAAGAGCTGTTTCCCGCCTATCGCGCCGTCGTCCTCGACGACATCGAGGCGGAATTCTTCACGCAGGAAAAACTAAATCTGCTCGAAAAGTTCGTCTCGCAGCGCGGCGGCACGGTGGTCATGCTGGGCGGGCAGGAGTCGTTCCAGCAGGGCGGCTGGAACAATACGCCGGTCGGACGCATGCTGCCGGTTTATCTGGATCCGCTCGGAGAAAAGACGCCGGCGCTCGAGGCGACCTACGATCTGACCCGCGAAGGCTGGCTCGAGCCGTGGATGCGCCTGCGCACCGGACAGGAAGAGGAAAACATCCGTCTCGCGCACATGGCGGCCTTTTATTCGATCAATCAGATCCAGGCGATCAAGCCGGGCGCCAGCATCCTGGCCACGGTCGTCGACAGCGAGGAGCGTTCCTTCCCGGCGCTGGTGACGCAACGCTACGGAGAAGGAAAAACCGCCGCCCTGACCATCGGCGACCTTTGGCGGTGGGGCATGAAGGACGCCGAGCAACAGGCGGAACTCGCCAAGACCTGGCGTCAGTTTCTCCGCTGGGCCGTCGCGGAAGTTCCGTCCCGAGTCGAGATGTCATTGACCGAACTCGACGAGGGCGCCCTGCCGCTGACGCGCGTCGCGGTCCGGGTGCGGGGCGAGTCGTTCGGGCCGCAGGACGACGCGACCGTCTTGTTGACCGTCACGGACTTGGACGGAAAGAAGACTTCGCTCGCCGCCGAGCCCTCGCTGGATGAGCCCGGACTTTTCACTGCCGAATACCTGTCGGAGGAAAGCGGCGGCTATCGAATCGACGCGGAAGCTCTGGACGGCGACGGGAACGTCTTCGGCACCGACGCGGATGCCCGCGCTCTCAATCCCGAAGCCGACGAATTCGCCCGCCTCGGCCCTAACCCTGAGCCACTGCGCCGCATCGCGGAGGCTACCGGCGGCGAACTCCTCTCCCTCTCGCAGATCGCCACTCTCCCGGCTTTACTGCAAAACCTCGACCACCCCGTCGTCGAAATCCGCGAACGCCCCCTCTGGCACGCGCCTTGGATGTTTCTCCTCGCCTTGGCCTGTTTCCTCGGCGAGTGGGCTCTGCGTCGCCGACAGGGGGTGCTTTGAATCCACCCATGACTCGATTACTCACCGCCCTCTTTCTGGTTGCTTTCGCCTTCGACTTCGCCGCAGGCGAAGAGGCCGAATTGAAAATCCTCGTCGTTGTCGGCGTCGGCGGCACGGACGAGTACGAAGAGATTTTCAACGAAACGGCCGGGACCTGGGAAAAGGCCGCGGCCAGAGGCGGCGCGGCGTTTCAGGGGATCGGGCTCGACGAAGACTCGGACAACGACGCCGAACGCCTCCGGGAAGCGATCGCCTCCACGGAGGCCGGCGAACTTTGGCTGGTCCTCATCGGCCACGGCAGCTTCGACGGTCGCACCGCCAAGTTCAACGCCCGCGGGCCGGACTTCACCGGCGTGGAACTCGCCTCCTGGCTCGAGGACTACCGCGGCGACCTGTCCGTGATCAACACCGCCTCGGCCAGCGGTTCGTTCATCCAGGATCTCGCTGAACCGGGACGCATCGTGATCACGGCCACGAAGAACGAGGGCGAGGTGTTTTTCACCCGGTTCGGTACGTATTTCGCCGAAGCGGTGGCGGGACTTCCGAACGCGGACCTCGACAACGACGACCAAGTCTCCTTGCTCGAGTGTTTTCTGTTCGCCTCGAAACGGGTCGAGGAATTCTACGAGAAAGAGGGGCGCCTCGCGACGGAACACGCGCTCCTCGACGACAACGGTGACGGTCTCGCCTCGCGATCCGAATGGTTCGAGGGCGTCACCCCGACCAGGGCGCCGGCGGAGGAAGCCGAATTCGACGGCGAGCGGGCGGCGCAAAAGGTGCTGGTGATGAACGCATTCGAGCGGCAACTTACGAACGACCAGCGACAGCGCCGCGATGCTCTGGAGCTGAAGGTCAAGGATCTCCGAAGGGCACGGTCGAACCTCGACGACTCGGAGTATTATTCGAAGCTGGAAGAGCTTCTTCTGGAACTGGCGACCATTTATCGGGAAGCGGACAAGAGTTAGTCTCCCATGGACCCCGGCCCGGCAGACAATCGATCCTTCCTCACGAAACGCGGACGTTTCGCGGTCGGCGTCTTCTTCGCGATCCTGACGTTCACCCTGCCGTTCGTGCAGATCGACCCGGACTGGTTGAGATGGGCGCTGTTCGCGGTGGCCGTCTGCGGGCTCCTCGTGGTCGGTTTCTGCCGAGCGGAAAAGGGGGCCGAGGAGGAAACCCTCGTCCAAGTAGCCCAGCAGGCCATCCGGAACGAAGCGATTCGCCTCGATTCGAAGCGGAGAAACCTCGAAAAAGTGCTGATTGCCTACGGCGAATTGATGGAGTTTCCCGACTTCGAGCAACTCCAGACCATCGACTGGCAGGACGAAGCGCACGTCGGCTTTGACAAGCGCGTCGCCGACCTCCTAGACGCCGAAGCCGACCTCGTGTTGCAGCGCTTTTCCAGCGGGGTCTACTGGACCAGCGGCGGATTCGAGAGCAGGCAGATGTTGCTGGATCTCGTTTCGTTCACCGAATCGGTCGCCCGGGTCTATCAACCGGAATCCGAGCGTCCGCTGCTCGAGGTGAATTTGGAAAGTCTCTTCAAGGCGGTCAACCGCACCTCGCTCCAGATCATTCTACTTCTCGAGGAACTTCCTATCCTCGAACTGCAGCAGATGAACCTGCGGAAAATGTCGGAGCACATCCGCAAGGCGAGCAAGGTCCACCGCACCTACGAAGACATGCAGCCCTACCTGAGGCCGGTCCGCTACCTGTGGCAGAGCAGCAAAATGTTCATGATGACCAATCCCCTCCTGGCCGCCGGCTGGATCGCGGGCTCCGAGCTGATCTGGAAGGGCGGAAAGCACCTGGGCAAAAAGGCCATGGACGCCTACCTGTTGAGTCTCGTTCGCCAGAGCCTCGGGATCGTCGCGTGGGAAACCGCCGGCATCTACGACGCCACCCATCGCTACCGGAGTCCCGACTGGGTTTACGGCGTCGAGCTCGCCCATCTGCTGAGCCAGTTCGAGGCGACCCAGGACGTTCTCCGCGAAGCCTTCCGTGAACTCGGACGACTCCCGCTGCGGAGCACCTACGACCGCATTTTCCTCTACCGGTGCATCGCCCAGAACGCCAGCCCCAAGCCGAACCACTTCGCCCAGCCCGAGTCGCTGCCCGAGGACACTCGCCGGCAACTTCGGAAACAGCTTCTCGCCTTCTACGAGAGAAACGTCAGCTCGAATTCCGATGCCGAGAATGCGGAGACGGTGAAATGGCGGGAAGGTCTCGACGAACGCCTCGGCCTGAAGGCGCCGTCCGCGTGAGGGCGGTCAGTCGCCTTTCTCCAATCGCGCCGCGGCCTCGGCGACCAACGCGGGTTCGTTGCCGGCCACGTTGACCGTCTCGTCCGGGTCGTTCTCGAGGTCGTACAGCTCGCGGGCGACGACCGCTCCGTCCACGTCCGTCCATTCGCAATAGCGGTAGCGATTCGTCCGGACGGCCCGGCCCAGGAACTTGCCGCGGTAGCGGGCGTGCTCGTGAAACACGGCGTCCTTCACGGCGTTCCCGCCCTCGTCCAGCACCGGAGTCAGCACGTCGCCCTGAAGGTGTTCCGGTCGTTCGAGTCCGGCGAGGTCGCACAGGGTCGGATACACGTCGACGAGTTCCGCGAACGACCGCGTGCGCCCGGTGGGTTTCCCCGGCACGGACACGATGAAGGGAACCCGGGTGGCGATCTCGTAGTTCGTCATCTTGCTCCAGGCGCTCATCTCCCCGAGGTGCCAGCCGTGATCCGACCACAGCAACACGATCGTGTTGTCCCGCAAGCCACGGTCCTCGAGTCCGTCCAGCAGGCGTCCGACCTGCGCGTCGACGTAGGAGACGCAGGCGGCGTAGGCGTGAACGAGGTCCAGTTGCGTTTTTTCCCCGACGAGTCCCTTGACCGGCGCACCCAGATAGCTGCGCAGTTCGAAGCCGTTCCACAGCCGGGCTTCTTCGCGGTCCGGATGCACCGGCATCTCGTGACCGAGTCTGTCGGCGGTGGCGACGTAACCGTCCGAGTTGAACCAGGCCAGCGGCGGCGCTTCCCGGGGCGGTGCCTGGTTGGATGCCAGCCAGGATTCGTCGGGCGCGTGCAGGTCGAAGTACTTTTTCGGAGCGACGAACGGCAAATGGGGCCTGCGGTATCCCACGGCGTAGAAGAACGGCTTTTCCTCTCCCGCCTCCGCCAACAAATCGACCACTTCGCTCGTCATCCGACCCGCGAAAAGGTGGTCGTCCGGGACGTCGTAGGCCTGCATCACAGGGCAGGCTAGGCGGTCGGCCACGATGGTGTCGCCGGACGGGTCGTCGGGATCCACGATCTCCCACATCTCGCGTTCCCGCCCCGGAGAGGGCGGTGCGCTCCAGTCCTCCTCCTGTTGCCAGCCGTCGTGATCGATCTTTCCGAAGCTCCTCGTCTCGTATCCGTGATCCGTGAACCACCGCGCCAGAGTGGTCGCGTCGGCCCGGCGGTCGCGGAAGGCCGTCACGTCCTTGTCCCCATGACCCACCACCCGGATTTCCTCGGGGCGCAGTCCCGTCATGAGCGACAGCCGCGAGGGACCGCACTTCGCGTAGTTGCAGTAGGCCCGCTCGAAAAGCATTCCCTGCTCCGCGAGACGATCGATGTTCGGGGTCTTCGCCCTTTCGTCTCCGTAGCACCCCAGCATGGGCCTCAAGTCGTCGATGGCGATCATGAGAATATTGGGCCGGGCTTCGGCAGCGGGAACGTCTTCCGCCGCCGAAAGAAGACAGCCGACGCCGAGCGTCGCGAAAAGAATCGGAAACGGACGCCGAGTCATGGCTCAAGAGTTAGCGGATCGGATTTGCCTTCGCCACTCCGGACTTCCCCGCGACGGTGGAATTTTGACTCACCGCCATCGGGTCAGCCCCCGATCGCGGCCTTCACGATCTCGGAGAAGCTGCCGGGATCGAGGCTGGCGCCGCCTACCAGAAAGCCGTCGATGTCGGGCTGGCCGGCGAGTTCGGCGGCGTTCACGGGCTTGACCGATCCGCCGTACTGGATGCGGGTGGCGGCGGCGACGTCGCCGTCGAAGAGTTTTCCGAGGACGCTGCGGACGTAGGCCTGGGTCTCCTGGGCCTGCTCGGGGGTGGCGGTGCGACCGGTGCCGATCGCCCACACCGGCTCGTAGGCGACCACGACATCGGCCATGCGGTCCGCAGTGACTTGGGCGAGGCTGCCTTCGAGCTGCGCGGCGAGCACGCTCTCGAGGCGACCGCCGTCGCGTTCCTCGAGGGATTCGCCGATGCAGAGGATGGGCTTCAAGCCGGCGGCGAGGGCGGCGTGGAGCTTCTGGTTGATGACCGCGTCGTCTTCTCCGTAGAGCGAACGGCGCTCGCTGTGACCGAGGATGACGTACTCCACGCCGACGTCGCTGAGCATGGCGGCGCTGGTCTCGCCGGTGAAGGCCCCGGCGGCCTCGTGCGACATGTTCTGCGCGGCAAGGGAAACGGCCGGATTGGACCCGACGAGTTCGGCTGCTTTCGGAAGGGACACGAAGGGAGGGGCGACGACGATGTCGACCGAGGTCGCTTCCGGAAAGGTCTCGAGGAAAGGATGGAGGAACTCGGCCGTCTCGGTCGGCGTCATGTTCATCTTCCAGTTGGCGGCGATGATGTATTTGCGGCTCATAGTATAGCAATTTAGCAGTTAGCTGTTTAGCGATTAGCTTTTCAGGACTTCTGACTTCTGACTTCTTGCTTCCAACACCCCCTCACTTCTCGTCCAGGGCGGCGATGCCGGGGAGCTCCTTGCCTTCGAGGAGTTCGAGGGAAGCGCCGCCTCCGGTGGACATGTGGTCCATTTTCTTGCCGAAGCCGAACTGGTTCGCGGCGGTCACGGAATCGCCTCCGCCCACGATTTTGACGGCTTTTTCGTTCTCGGCGATGGCTTTGCCGACGGCTTTGGTGCCGATGTCGAAGCCGCGCTTCTCGAACACGCCCATGGGACCGTTCCAGATGATGGTGCCCGCTTCGGCGATCTTCGCGGCGAAGTCGGCGCAGGCGCGGTCGCCGATGTCGATGCCTTCGCGCCCCTCCGGAATGGCACCCCCCTCGGCCCAGGGAGCGGTGCACTCCGTGGGCGCGTCGTCGGCGAACTCGGCGGCGTGGCGCGTGTCGGCGGGCAGGAGAAATTCGGTGCCGTTCTTCTCGGCGATCTCGAGAATCCTGAGGGCGAGGTCGGTCTTGTCCGGCTCGGCGAGGCTGTCGCCGATCTGGTATCCCTGGGCGAGGCGGAAGGTGTTCGCCATGGCGCCGCCGATGATGAAGGCGTCGGCTTTTTCCATGAGGCGCTCGAGGATCTGGATCTTGTCGGAGACTTTGGCGCCGCCCATGATCACGAGGAAAGGGCGCTGCGGTTCCTTGAGTTTCTCGACGAGGTATTCGAGTTCCTTTTCGATGAGAAACCCCATGGCGCAGGTGTCAATGTACTTCGTCACTCCCTCGGTGGAGGCGTGGGCGCGGTGGGCGGTGCCGAAGGCGTCGTTCACGTAGATGTCGCCGTGGGCGGCCAGTTGCTTGGCGAAATCGGGATCGTTCTCGGTTTCTCCGGCGTGGAAGCGGACGTTCTCGAGCAGGAGCACTTCGCCCTCCTGCAACTCGGCGACGGCGGCTTCGGCCTTTTCGCCGACGCAGTCGTCCACGAAGCCGACCTCTGCCGACACCAGTTCGCGGAGGCGGTCCGCGGCCGGCTTGAGCGAGTACTTCGCGTTCGGCTCGCCCTCGGGCCGCCCGAGGTGGGACACGAGGACCAGGCGCGCGCGCGCCTTGACGAGGTGTTCGATCGACGGCAGGACCGCCTTGATGCGGGAGTCGTCGGTGATCTTGCCGTCGCCGTCGAGCGGCACGTTGAAGTCGACGCGCATGAGCACGCGCTTCCCGGCGGGATGAATGTCGCGGATGGAGAGTTTCATGTTTTCGGTTGTGTGACTTGCCGGGCGTTGGCTGCTCGAACCCCTTCCGCCCGCCCTGAAAGCAAAAGCGCCCGCCAACCTTTCAGCCGGGAGCGCTTTCGGTTCAAATGCCTTTTTCCGGAGCCGGAATCAAAGACCCTTTCCCATGAGCGCCATGGCTTCGGCGGAGCGGTTGGAATAGCCCCACTCGTTGTCGTACCACCCGACCACTTTCACGAAGGTGCCCTGCGACATGGTCGTGAGACCGTCGAGAATGCAGGAGTGGGGATCGCCCACGATGTCCTTGAGAACGAGGGGGTCTTCGCTGTAGGCCAGGATGTCCTTGAGGGCGCCCTCGGCGGCTTCCTTGTAGGCGGCGTTGATGTCTTCGACCGACGCGCTGCGTTTCAGCACGGCGGTAAAGTCGGTGACCGAACCGGTCGGGGTCGGCACGCGAAAAGCGCCGCCCTGAAGCTTGCCGTTGAGTTCGGGAATAACGAGACCGATCGCCTTGGCCGCTCCGGTGCTGGAGGGAACGATGTTTTCCGCCGCCGAGCGAGCCCGGCGAAGATCCTTGTGCGGCCCGTCGAGGAGGTTCTGGTCTCCGGTGTAGGAGTGGATGGTGCTCATGAAGCCCATCTCGACGCCGAAGGAGTCGTTGAGGATCTTCGCCATCGGTGCGAGGCAGTTGGTGGTGCAGGACGCGTTGGAAACGATGTGATGCTCGCCGGCGTCGTACTGGTCGTCGTTGATTCCGATGCAGAAGGTCAGGTCGGGGTCCTTAGCGGGCGCGGAAATGAGGACCTTCTTGGCACCGGCTTCGAGGTGCTTGCCGGCTCCGGCGCGGTCGACGAAGAATCCGGTGGACTCGAGAACGACGTCCACGCCCTTCGAACCCCAGTCCAGCGCGGCGGGATCGCGCTCGGCGCTGGCGACGATGCGGTGCCCGTTGACGGTGATCGACTCGTCGTCGTACTCGACGGTGCCCTTGTAACGGCCGTTGGCCGAGTCGTACTTGAGAAGGTGCGCGAGCGTCTTGTTGTCGGTGAGGTCGTTCACGGCGACGACCTCTTTCAGTTGTTCGTCGGACATGGCGCGCAGCACATTGCGCCCGATCCGTCCAAAGCCATTGATTCCGTAGGATGCCATAATATTAGTTGTAGTCGATTAGCGTGTTTCTTTGCAGGACATCGTCCATGCATTGCTGCCGGGACTTTCGAGCTCCGCCCCTCGGCGGCAGCCGCCGCTACCCTATTGACGATTCAAGGGCCGTCAAAGGAAAAGCCGGTGGATGAAATAGAAAGCGCTCCCGCCGGTCGGCGAAACGGACCGGGCATCCAGTCGTCAGTCCGCCGCGGTGTCGCCGATCTCGTCCATCCGGTTCCGGATCTTGTCGTCGAAAGCGGTCACGACGTACTCGTGCTCCGGCTTGAGGCGGTGGATCAAGTTGTTCGTTTCTCCGGGATCGGCCTTGAGATCGTAGAATTCGTCCCGGCCGGAGTTGAGAAAATCGCGGACGAGTTTGTACTCGGGAGACCGCCATCCGCGCATGTGGGTCCGCGACTGGTGCTCGGTCGAGTACTGGAGGAACACTTCGTCGTCCCAGTCGGTGTCGGTCTGCGTCAGGACCGGCAGAATGCTGCGGCCGCGAACGGTCGCGCCCTCGTCCATCGTCGCCTCGCCTATTTCCGCCAGGGTGGGGTACCAGTCCAGATTGGTCACGCTGCGCTCGCTGGCGGACCCTGCTTCGACCTTGCCGGGCCAGCGGACGATCGCGGGGACCAGTACCGAGGTGTCGTAGAGATTCGGTCGCTGGCCCGAGGGGACGTTGTCGGTGCCGGGAGGCAACATCTCCTTTTCGAGGAGCCAATGCCCGTTCCCTTTGTGCCATATTCCGTTGTGGCCCATGTTGTAACCGTGATCCGAGGTGTAGACGACCACGGTGTCGTCGGCCAGCCCGAGTTCGTCGAGAGCGTCGAGGATTCGTCCGACGTTGCGGTCCACTCCGCGAACGCTGGCATGGTATTCGCGCATCATGGTCTTCGCCCGCTCCACGTCGAGACCCGAGTAATCCGGGTGCGGCAACTCCGGATCCATGCCCTCGAAGGGCGCCCAGTCCTCCGGCGCCACCGGCAACCACTTCGTGTGGGGGGCCCGGTAGTGAACGGACAGAAAGAAGGGAGCGTCCGCCTCCGCACCCGCTTCCAGATAATCCAGCGCCTCGTCGGTGAGGATATCCACGGTCAAACCTTCGAACGGTCGATACTCGCCGTCTTTCTCGAGCTTCGGATTCTCCGGCGTGGTTCCTCCCTCGAGAAATCCCATGAAATAATCGAAGCCGACCTTCGTGGGGTGACATTCGGGGCGTTCGCCGAGGTGGTACTTGCCTATCAGGGCGGTGCGATAACCCGCCGTCTTCAGTGTCTTCGCCACGTTGGGGACGGCGGGATCGATTCCCGGCTGATCCTCGGGGTTGTCCTTGAAAAACCTCCCCTGCGGCTTGATCCAGTCGGTGATTCCCATTTCGGAGCCGTAGCGACTCGTCCACAGCTCGATCCGGCTCGGAGAGCAGACCGGAGTGACCGTGAAACTGTTCTTGAGATACATCCCCTCGCTGGCGAGGCGGTCGAGGTTCGGCGTGCTGGCGTTGGGATCGCCGCTACGCCCGAACGCCCAGGGCGCTTGATCGTCGCTGTAGACGAAGAGAATGTTGGGCCGATCCTGCGCGGCGGCGGCGAGACACGCGACCGACAGGAAGAAGAGCAGGACCGCTTGTTTCCAATTTCGATTGATCATCGGAAGCACTCTCGCAAAAAAATGAACATTTTCCAACGAAGAGCGGTCAATATACGTCCAATCAGATGCCAAGCTTAAACACCAAACCCCTCCCCACCGATAGCCAGCCGACAAACGGTCTCGACGCCGAAAGTTATCAAGAACCCCTTAATTCTGAAATATCTTGATTTTCGCCTTGCGCCTAAAATTATAAATTTTATAGTCATTTCTAAAGCCCGAACTGCCATGAAAAAATTAATTGTTGTTGTCAATGATCTGGAGCGCTCCGGAAACTCCTCGGTAGCACGCGCCATCTCCCACCATCTCAAGACGCAGGAGCGGAAGCACCTGCTGGTCACGTCCAACGAAATGGACATGACGGATTCCTTCGAAGGAGAGTTCTGGGATCTCGAAGACCAGTTCGATCCCTCTCTATTGATCGCCGCGATCGACGGCTACGAAGCGGTCGTGCTGGACGTTCACACCGGAGCCGCCCGCATCTGGGGCGACCTCTGCGAAGAGCACGAACTCGAAAATCTGCTTGCCGAACTCGACGCCGAAATGACGATGATTCTTCCGAACACGCAAAGCGAGCGCTGCAACGAAGAGATGTGCGACCTCGCCGAAATATTCTCGGATCAGGCCGATTACGTCATCGCTCACCTGCCGGGAGACGAACGCAACGAGGTGAAGTGGAAAGGCAGCCCGGCCGAAAAGGCCCTGAAACATCTGGGCGCCTCGGCCGTGGATGTCCCCGGCCTCTCCGACGACCTCAAGACCGCGATGGAAAATACCGAAGTGGACTTTGCGGCCGCGCTCAACGATCCCTCCGCTCTTCCCCGTTTCGCCGAAGTCCAGATCACCCAGTGGCTGGAAAAGGTCTCGGAATCCCTCGCGACCGCTAGCGACTACCTGGTCCCGGACGAGGTCGGCACGGTGGCTCTCGACTACTGAGATTCGCCAGTCCCTTTTCTGCAAACTCCCTCAACGCGAAAGGCTCCCCGGAAACGGGGAGCCTTTTGTTTTGTCAACCGAACGGGAACGGCCATAGTAGCGTCCATGAAAATCCCGAGCCAGCTTTTCCAATACCGTCACGGCTCTCTCGCTGTCGCCCTTTTCACCGCGATTGCGACGGTGGCAGTGGTCGTTTCCTTCACTTCGTGCGGCGGGTCCGTCGCCGACGAGGCGAAGAAGAAAACGAAAATCGTCTTCATCGCCGGATTGCCGAGCCATCCGTCGGGACAGCACGAATTCAACGCGGGGGTCACCCTGCTGACCCGCGCGCTCAACGAACAAAGCGACCTTCCCGTCCACGTCGAGAAGGTCCTCGACGGCTGGCCCGAGGACGAGTCGGTCTTCGAAGGGGCTAAAGCGGTCGTGATCTACTCGGACGGGAACGCCAAGCATCCGGTTAACGGGCACGAAGAGAAGATGGACGAGATGATCGAAAGTGGCGTGGGCCTCATGTTGATGCACTACGCGGTGGAGGTGCCCAAGGGCGAGCAGGGCGAGTATTTCAAAAAGTGGATCGGCGGGCACTACGAGGCCGGCTTCTCCGTCAATCCCCACTGGACCGCGGAGGTGGAACTGAACGAAGACCATCCTGTCAGCAACGGCGTTCCCGGCTTCACCGCCAACGACGAATGGTACTACAAAATGCGCTACGCCGATCCCGATACGACGACGCCCATTCTCACCGGAATCCCGACCAGAGAGCGCATCAACCGCTACATCCACTGGACTCCCGCAGGCGAGAAGGGACTCGGAAAACGCCAGACCATGATGTGGGCGGTCGAGCGGGCCGACGGAGGACGCGGCATCGGATTCACCGGCGGCCATTGGCACCGCAACTGGGCGATCGACGATTTCCGGCGGGTCGTGCTCAACGGGATCGTCTGGACCGCGAAGATCGACGTTCCCGAGGACGGAGTGAAATCGGAGCCCGTGACCGAGGCGCAGCTCAACGAGAATCTCGATCCCAAAAAGGAAATGGTCCATGTCTCGCTGCCCTCGGACGACGATTTGAACCAGCCCGCCGCCGAGCCGATCGAACATCGCTGGCCCGGAAAACCGAAGGAGTGAGCCTCTCCCCCTCCACTGAAGTGAATGCGTCCGACGCCGACCTTCCTCCCCGGATCGGCATCCTCGATTCCGGTGTCGGAGGCCTGTCGGTCCTCCGGGAAATCCGGAAGCTCCTTCCCCGCTCGCCGATTCACTACGTCGGCGACTCCGCCTGGTGCCCCTACGGAAGCAAATCTCCCGAACGGATTTGCGAGAGGGTGACCGAGATCACCGACTACCTCCTCGGGCACGGGGCCGCCATCGTGGTCATCGCCTGCAACTCGGCGACCATCCACGCAGTGGGATCGCTGAGGGCCAGCTATCCCGTCCCCATCGTCGGGATGGAGCCCGCGGTGAAGCCGGCGGCGGCGCTCACCCGATCCGGAGTCGTCGGCGTGCTCGCGACCGAAGCCTCCCTTGCCGGGGAAAAGTTTCACCGGCTCCTCGACGTCCACGCCCACGAGATCCGCGTGATCACTCTTCCCTGCCCCCGTTTCGTCGAACTAGTCGAAGCCGGAGTCCTGACCGGTCCCGAAGCCGAAAACGCCGTCGACGACGCCCTTCGTCCGCTTCTCGAGGCGGGTGCCGACGTTTTCGTGCTGGGATGCACGCACTACCCTTTTCTCAGGCCCGTCATCGAGAGCCGCCTGCCCGAAGGCATGACGGTCGTCGACACCGGACCGGCCGTCGCGCGGCGGGTGGCCAGCCTTCTCCCGCCCCCGGACGACACCCTCCCGGAAGGCGACGTCCGCATCGAAACGACCGGCTCGCTCGAACTCCTCGCCGCGATCCTGCCGAGACTCCTTCCCGACCTCGCTCCCTCCCTCGGAGCCTGCCCCGTCTGACGCGCAGCCGCCGTTTCTCCATGAGAACCCCACACTCCGGCGAGACGCCTGCGCTTTCCGAGTTTCCTCTTGAACCGTTCCGAAGACCGCCACAACATCGGACCCCATGAATCCACAAACCACCGTCAGCATCCACCCCTACTTCAAACCGCACGAAGGCCAGGCCGAAACGTTCAAAGCCATGCTGCCGGTTTTCATCGAGCGGACCAGCGACGAGGAAGCCTGCCTTTACTACGACTTCACCCTTTGCGACGACATCGTCTTCTGCCGCGAGGCCTACACGGGCGGAGAAGGCGCCTTGGCCCATCTCGAGAACGTCGGCGATCTGCTGGCGCAGGCCCTTGAAATATCCGATCTGATCCGGCTCGAAGTTCACGGCGCCGCCTCCGAGCTCGCCAAGATGCGGAAGCCCCTCGAAGAGCTTCCCGTCCGCTGGTTCGTGCTGGAAAACGGCCTCGAAAAATAGAGCCGCCGCCCCGGCGATCGGCGTCCGATTGCTTGAACGAAGCGGCACGGTTCGCGCGCTAAATAAGTGGGGGAGACGTTCGCGACGCGCGAAGCGTAACCCTATGCGCACCACCAAACCCATGTTCGGCCCATCTCTATCTCTCGGTTCCGCCGCCGGAATTCCGATTCGGATCCACTGGACGTTCAGCCTCCTGATGCTGTGGGCGGCGTTCGCGAATTTCGCCTTTTCCGGCAGCCTCGCCATCGCCCTGCTCGGCGTCGTCTTTCTGATGGTCGTGTTCGGCTGCGTGGTGCTGCACGAACTCGGACACAGCCTGACTGCCCGGCGCTACGGGATCCGAACCCGCAGCATCACCCTCTCCCCCATCGGCGGAGTGGCGGCGCTCGATTCCTCGCCCCGCCACTGGAAGGGTGAACTCTGGATCGCCTTGGCCGGTCCCGCCGTCAACGTGGTCATCGCCCTTTTCCTCGCGCCCGTCGTACTTGCGGTCGGCGCCTTCAGCCCGATCATGGCCGAGCCGTTTTCCACCCTCGGCAACTTCCTCTTCATGATCCTGCTGGCGAACGTTATCCTGGCAGTCTTCAACATGGTCCCCGCCTTTCCCATGGACGGCGGGCGAATCCTCCGCGCCCTGCTCGCTTCCCGGACCAGCCGGATCACCGCGACGAACGTCGCCGCCCGGATCGGTCAAGGATTCGCCATCGTCATGGCAGTCTTCGGCCTCGTCTTCTCCCCTTTTCTCACCATCATCGCCGTCTTCGTCTTCCTCGCCGCCGAGATGGAAAAGCGCTCCGTCGCCTTCGAAGAAACCCTCAGCGGAGCGACCGTTTCCGACGTGATGCGCGACTCCTTCGCCACCGTCGGCCAATCCACCACCGTCGACGAAGTCCTTTCCGCCGCGATGCGAACCGGACAGGACAGCTTTCCCGTGATGTCCGACGGCCGCCTCCGCGGACTCGTCGATCTGCCATCCCTCATCCAGGCGCGGCGGGCGGGAAAAGGCCACGTCCCCGTGGCGGAAATCGTCGACCCCCGGGTCACCCCCGTCTCCCCCGGCGACGAACTGACCGGAGCGTTCCGCAACATGCAGCTGTCCGACCGGGACGTCCTTCCCGTACTCAGCGACGACCGGCTCGTCGGTCTGCTGCCGCAGCGCGCCATCATCTCCTTCCAGACGCTGCACGGCGTCTGAGCGGCCGCGCCCAACAGGGTCGAGTCGACGACCGAACCCTCTGCAGTCCAAGCCCTCAGCGGTCGAGACCGAAGACCCTCTGCACCAGGAACATCCCCGCGGCCATCGCGGGCACGAAAACGAAGGCCTCCTCCCGCAACCCTCCCAGATTCGCCAGCGAAGGCCCCGGGCAAAAGCCGCCCAGCCCCCAGCCGATGCCGAAGACCGTCGCTCCCACGATCAGATTCCGCGAGATCGGATCCGCCGGAAAATCAGGCACCTCGCAGCAGCCGCGCGACAACAGGCGCCCCGCGGCGAAGACGAGCACCGCACCGCCCATGACGAAAGCCAGGGTCGGATCCCAGTCGCCGGCGACGTCGAGAAAATCGACCACGCGAGTGGGATCGACCATGCCGGAAACGGCGAGCCCCGCGCCGACCAAAGCGCCCGCCAGCAACGAGAGAAGCAGTGTTTTCATGACGCGGAAACGAATATATTGAACAGAAAAACCGTGGCGAAGGCGGCCACCATGAACACGAGCGTCGCCACGATGGAATCCCTCGCCCCCATCCCCACCCCGCAGACGCCGTGGCCGCTCGTGCAACCTCCGCCCAGGCGGGTGCCGACCCCGACCAGCAATCCGGCCAGCCCGTAGACAATCAAGTTCCGCCCCTCCGGAATCCGGTAGATCGCGGCGTGATCGAGGGTTCGGAAAAGAATCGCCGCCCCGCCGATCAGACCGGCGACGAACGCCACCCGCCAACCCACGTCGTTCTTCGCCGGCC
Source organism: Verrucomicrobiales bacterium (assembly GCA_040905585.1). GTDB lineage: Bacteria > Verrucomicrobiota > Verrucomicrobiia > Verrucomicrobiales > DEV007 > Arctic95D-9. The sequence continues at coordinate 13,351 of JBBDRG010000068.1, read as the reverse complement.
GAAGAATCCGGCCGAACACCCCCGAAATGCCCGGCACCTTCTTCGTGGCCAGGAACGCGATCAGGCTGCCTAGCCCAATGAGACAGCCTCCGACAAACCCGTAGAGATAGGACGGTTCCATTTCCTCAAGAATACGCCCGAAACTCCGGCGCGCCATGACAATGGCCTTGTCCGCCCGCCCTTTCAAGGCCTTTCCCCGCCTCTCCCGAAATCTCCGGTGACCTTCCGGCCTTCCGGAAGCCTACCGGCAAAAAGTTTCGCTGCTGGGCCGGGCGGCAGGCGCTGCGCTGCTCGCCGCTCGAGTTCGTCGAGGAAGAAGGTGGCTCGACCCAGATTTGAACTGGGGACACAAGGATTTTCAGTCCTCTGCTCTACCAACTGAGCTATCGAGCCGTTCCTCAAGCTCCCGCCGGGCCCGGAAAGGGGACCGTGCGGGGGGAAAGTAATACCCGGCTGAAAGCGAAAGACAACCGGAAAGTGAGAGGATTTCCCCGGTTCCGGCCCCCGCCGGACCGGCCGTCAAAGCGGCTTGACGGCGAAACGCTCGTAGTGGATTTCGCTGTCGGGATCGTGGGCCTGGATGGCGAAGGTGCCCTCGGAGAGGCGTCGCCCGGGCGACCGCTCGATGCCGGGGCCACTTTCGGGCTCCTCGTAGTCGACGGTCGTTTCGCCGTTCACTTTGACGACCACGCGCTTGCCTTCGACAATGACGTGGTAGTCGAACCACTCGCCGTCGGTGCTGGGGGCCTCTTCGCGGATCTCGTGCTCGCCTCCCTTGGGCGGCTCCTGTCCCTCTTCGAGAACGACGATGTTTCTGACGCCGTAGAGGCTGCCGGTCTTCTTCGGGTCCTTGTGGGTCGAGTTGACCTGGCACTCGTACCCTTTGTCAGGCCATCCTTCTTCCTGGTATTCGGTGTGGAAGTAGACGCCGCTGTTGGCATCGGGCATCGTCTTGGCGCGGACTTTCAGTTCGAAGTCCCGGAAGGTGCCTCCGTTCACGTCGCCGGTGTAGAAGAGGTGGCTGCGTCCACCCTTGACGACGAGAACGCCGTCGCGGACGGCGAAGGAATCGGGATGTTCGCCGGAGGGGGTCCACCCTTCGAGATCCTCGCCGTTGAACAATTCCACGAATTCCGTCTCCTCCGTCGGGGTTCCCGCGGGATCCGCGGAACCGGAGCCGGAGCCGGAGTCGCAGGAGAGGAGCGCGAGCGAGGCGGCCACGCAAAGGGCCGCTTGGATGGGAAGGCGTTTCATGGGTCTCATTAGACAATCGCACGGGGCAGATGCAAACCCGAAATCGCGGATGCCTCGCCCGCTCTCGATTGGCGCGGAGCGCAGAATCAAGTTGCTTCCGCGGTCGCGGGGCTCTTCTTTTCGGAAAATGTCAGACTCCATTCTCAAGATCGGTCTCGCCGGCTTCGGCAATGTCGGCGCCGGCGTGTACAAGAACATCGAGAAGAATCGTCACCTCCTGAAGGAGAGGACCGGCCGCCAGATCGAGATCACCCGGATCGCGGTCCGCGACCGGGCCAAGGCCAGGGTTCTCGCGCTGCCGGAGAAGCTGGTGACTCTCGACCTCGACGATCTGGTGACGGATCCGGAGATCGACATGGTGGTGGAGTTGATCGGCGGGACGGAACGGGCCTACCACCTCGTCAAGTCCTCGCTGGAGGCGGGCAAGGCGGTCGTCACGGGCAACAAGGCCCTGCTGGCGGAGCACGGGCGGGAATTGTTCGCGATAGCGGAGAAACACGGTTGCCCGATCTACTACGAAGCGGCCGTGGCCGGGGGCATCCCAATCATCAAGACGGTCCAGGAATCGCTGGTGGGAAACCACATCGAGTCCGTGGTCGGCATCATCAACGGAACGTGCAATTACATTCTCACGAGGATGAGGGACGCGGGGCTGGGCTATCCGGAGGCTCTCGCGGAGGCGCAGAAGCTGGGCTACGCCGAGGCCGACCCGACTCTGGACGTGAACGGCTGGGACGCGGCGCACAAGGCGGTCATCCTGGCCTCGCTGAGCTACGGGTGCTGGGTGCCCTGCGAAGGGATTCACGTCGAGGGCATCGAAAACCTGCAGGGTGAGGACATCGCCTTCGCCAAGCGCCTCGGATACGCCATCAAGCTTCTGGGCGTCATCCAGCTCCACCGCGACTCGGGGGCGATCGAAGTCCGGGTGCAGCCTTCTCTGATTGCCGAGGACCACATCCTGTCGTCGGTGAACGGCGTGTTCAACGCCATCTTGATTCACGGGGACGTGGTGGGTGAAACGCTTTTCTACGGTTCCGGCGCGGGCCAGGATCCAACCTCGAGTTCGGTCATCGCCGATATCGTCACCGCCGCCTCCCGGATCGGGCAACGGAACGGATCCGGGTTCGTGACCCACGGTCTTTACGGCAAGCCGCTCCCCATCGGGGAGAGCGTCTCCAAATACTATCTCCGCCTCGAAGCGGAAGACCGTCCCGGGGTGCTGGCCCGGATCGCCACGATCCTCGGCAATTTCGACATCGGCATTCTGTCGGTCATTCAGCCGGAAGATCACGAGGACGCGTTCGCGTCGATCGTCCTGATGCTTCATTACGCTCCCTACGGAACGGTGATCGAGGCGCTCGCGGCGATCGGCGATCTCGACTGTGTCCGGGAATCGCCCGTCCTCATGCGGGTGGAGGATCTCGGGTAGACACGACCGGCGGCGGTTCAGTCCGGGTTTTCCAACGAGCGACCGGCCATGACGCGAAGATCCCGGGGGGATTTCCGAGGCCTTCGGCCATTTTCCGTTTTCATCATTCAAAAACGACCTACCCTTAAAACATGGAATTTGTTTCGACTCGAGGTGGCGGTGATCCCGTCGGATTTTTCGACGCCTTCGCCAACGGACTCGCTCCCGACGGCGGCCTCTACGTGCCTAAGCATCTCCCGCTTCTGCCGAGCGATCTTTTGGTGGAGGACGCGATGCCCTATCCGGCCCTGGCATTGGACATCCTGGGGCTCTTCGATTCCGACCACGGAACCGAGCGGCTCATCGAGATCGTGGACAAGAGCTACGGCGACTTCAGCGACACGATGAGCGCGCCGCTCCAGCAATTGTCCGACACTCTCTTCGTCCTCGAGTTGTTCCACGGCCCCACGCTTTCGTTCAAGGACTTCGGCCTTCAATTGATCGGCAACCTCTTCGAAGAACAGATCGAACGGAGCGGCGCCCCGATCAATGTGCTGGGCGCCACGTCCGGCGACACCGGTTCCGCCGCGATCCACGGGCTTGCGGGGAAAAAGGACGTCAACGTGTTCATCCTGTATCCGAAGGGGCGGATTTCGAAGCTCCAGGAGCGCCAGATGACCTGCACGGGCGCGGACAACATTTTCCCCATCTCCATCGATGGCAGCTTCGACGATTGCCAGGCGATCGTGAAGGAACTCATGGGCGATCAGCCGCTCAAGAAGAAACTTCGGCTTTCGGCGATCAACTCGATCAACATCGTTCGCGTCCTGGCCCAGGCGGTCTACTACGTGCACGCCTACATGCAGTTGCCGCCGGACAACCGCGACGACGTCCGCTTCGTGGTTCCCACGGGAAACTTCGGCAATATTTTCGCGGGCTGGATGGTTCACCAGATGGGTCTGCCGGTCGACCAGTTCGTCGTGGCGACGAACCAGAACGACATCCTCTACCGGCTTTTCAACTCGGGCACCTACGAGCCCGAGCCGGTGCATCCGAGCCACGCCCCTTCCATGGACATCCAGATCGCTTCGAACTTCGAGCGCTTTCTCTACTACCACAACGAGAAGGACGCCAAGTCGACCCAGGCGTTGATGGAGGAATTCAAGAAGAAGGGCTCGCTCACGATTCCCAATTTCGATTCCAGCAATTTCGCCGCCACCCGCAGCTCGGACATCGACATCATCGACAACATCCGGACGGTGAAGGAGAGATACAACTACGTGGTCGATCCGCACACGGCCTGCGCCTTTCAGGATCTCGACTTCGGCAACACCCACGTAATTCTGGCCACGGCCCACCCCGCCAAGTTCCCCGACGTCATCAAGAAGGCTCTCGGCGAAGCGCCGACCGACGATTCGCTGGAGAAGCTGAAGAAGCTGAAACAGGTGAACCACCCCGTCGCGGCGACGCCGGACGCGGTGCGGAAGTTTCTCGAAGACAACGCGGCTTGATCTTGTCCCCGGCGGGGATGCCGACCGTGGGAAGATTCACGCCGGGCAGGTGGTTCTTCGCGCCGTTGTTGGCAGAGCTGATGGTCTGCGACCCGTCTTGGTCGTAACGGCTTGGAGGACTGGTTGAGGACGGGATCGGGGCTGGTCCCGCTGCAACCTTGCGAGACGACGGAAGTTTCGCAACTTCCGCTTCCGGGAGGGAATGGCGAACGCCCGCGCGGGCCGCGGGATGCTTTCCGGGAGCCCCACCGGGACTATTCTCCGCCGTCCATGGCCGCCTTCACTTCCGCTTCGACTTCGGCGTAGAGCGAGTCGTCGGCCTTGAGCGCGTCCTTGGCGGCGTCGCGCCCCTGCGCCAGCTGGGTCCCCTTGTAGCTGATCCAGGAACCGCGCTTCTGCAGAATTTCGTTCTCGATCGCCAGATCGAGCAGCGACCCGGCGGCGGAAATCCCCTCGTTGAACATGATGTCGAACTCGGCTTCGCCGTAGGGAGGCGCCACCTTGTTCTTCACGATTTTCAGCTTGGTCCGGTTGCCCACCACGGTGCCGTCGGAATTCTTGATGCTGCCGATCCGGCGGATGTCGCACCGAACCGAGCTGTAGAACTTGAGGGCCCGGCCGCCGGGCTGGGTCTCCGGGTTGCCGAACATGACTCCGACTTTCTCGCGGATCTGGTTGGTGAAAATCACGACGGTCCGCGCCTTCGAGATGATGGCGGTCAACTTCCGGAGAGCCGCGCTCATGAGGCGGGCCTGGGCGCCGACGGTCGCGTCCCCGATCTCGCCGTCGAGTTCCTGTTTGGTGACGAGCGCCGCCACGGAGTCGAGCACGATGATGTCGAGAGCGTTCGAGCGCACCAGCGTCTCGACGATGCGAAGCGCTTCCTCCCCGGAACTCGGCTGCGAAAGCAGGAGATTGTCCAGGTCCACGCCGAGGCGTCGGGCGTACTGGGGATCGAGGGCGTGCTCGACGTCGACGAAGGCGGCCAGTCCGCCGGCCTTCTGCGCCTGGGCCACGGCGGTCAGCGTGAGCGTTGTCTTGCCGGATGCCTCCGGACCGTAGACTTCCACGACCCGCCCCCTGGGAAATCCGCCCGCTCCCAGCGCCCGATCGATGATGAGGTTGCCGGTCGGAATGACTTCGACATCCATGCGCTTGTCGCTCCCGAGACGCATGATGGCCGCCTCGCCGAAATCCTTCTGAATCTGCGAGATCGCCAGGTCCAGGTTTTTGGCCCTGGCTTCGGCGACGCGGTTGGTTTCTTTCTCGTTGGTTTTGGAAGCGGCCATCTCGGATTTGGGTTCGGATTTCGTTGGAGAAGGGGAATCGGCCTTGGCGGACGACTTTTTCGCGCCGGAAGGTTTGCCTTTGGCCGGCTTCGCCGAAACGTCGGCGGGGGCGGCTGAGGTGGACTCTTCGGGGTTCTTGCCGGCTTCGGCCTCGTTAGGAGATAGCAGTTCAATCATGGTATGACAAAAGATTTTGAACAGAATACCAATAGCTGTTCAGGTGTCCAGTAAAAATGTGAACATATTTTCTGCAATCGGCGGCACCCTATTTGATTTCGCGGCAACCCTGTTGAATCATTGCCTCCGCCGGTCGGGATTTCGAACCTCCGGCCTCAACCCTCATGCGCATTCTCTCAGGCATTCAACCCAGCGGCCGCCTTCACATCGGGAACTACTTCGGAATGATGGAGCCGTCGATCCGGCTGCAGGACGAGGGCGACGCGTTCTACTTCGTGGCCGATTACCACGCTCTCACGTCGACGCACGACGCCGAGGTCCTTCGCGGGAACGTGCGGGCCCTGGCGATCGACTTTCTTGCCTGCGGGCTGGATCCGGAAAAGGCGACCTTCTGGCGTCAGTCCGACGTGCCCGAAGTCACCGAGCTGGCTTGGATTCTGAGCTGCGTCACGCCGATGGGGCTGCTGGAGCGCTGCGTTTCGTTCAAGGACAAGATCGCCCAGGGCATTCCGCCGTCGCACGGCTTGTTCGCCTACCCCGTCCTGCAGGCCGCGGACATCGTCCTGTTCGACGCGAACGTGGTGCCGGTAGGCAAGGACCAGAAGCAGCACCTGGAGGTCACGCGCGACATCGCCCAGAAATTCAACGATCGCTACGGCGAGGATCTGCTCACCGTCCCCGAGCCCCGCATCCGCGAAGGCGCCGCCACGGTTCCCGGCGTGGACGGGCGCAAGATGAGCAAGAGCTACGACAATACCATCGACATCTTCGAGGAAACCGAAAAGAAGCTCCGCAAGAAGATCATGAAGATCGTGACGGACTCGACCCCGGTCGAGGATCCGAAGGACCCGGCCAAAAGCTACGTCGTCCAGCTTTACCGCCTCGTCGGCAGCGAAGCGCAGGTCAAGGAAATGGAGGATTCCTTCCGCGCGGGAGGAGAAGGCTACGGCCACTACAAGCAGATCCTGTTCGAGGCGATCCGGGACCACTTCGCGCCGATGCGCGAGCGGCGGGAGGAACTGATCAACGACCCGTCCTACGTGGACGAGGTGCTGCGGAGCGGCGCGGTGCGGGCCAGGGAAAAGGCCCGCGAAGTGATCGACCGCGTGCGGGCGGCGGTGGGGATGTAAGCCGGCTACTTGAAAAACTCCGAGGGGTCCACGGGAGGCTTGCGTTTCTCGGGCTCGGGTTCGCTTTTCTCGTCCGACTTCTCGGTCGCCGCTTCCTCTTCGTCGGGCTTCGGTTCCCGGTCGTCCTTCACCACCGGCTTCGGCGGGAAGGGCTCGTCTCGCTCCAGAAGGGTGACCTGTGCCGGAGACGTCAGTTTGATCTGCGGCCTGTCCCGGTAGACGGAGACGGTACCTTCCACGGCGACACGCTTTCCGTCGTAGATCTCGTGCGGCTCCCCTTCCTCGAACTGGTCGAGGTCGCTCTTGAAGGTCACGAGCTGAAACTCCGCTTCGTCGAAACCCACGAAGTTGGTTCCCGACGACGACTTGGTGGAGCCGCCGGTTTCGCCGTGGACGACAACCTTCCGGCCTTCTTCGGAAAGAATCCGTTCCGTGTCGGTCGAGGCGACGTAGATTTTCTCGTCGGCGGGGGAGGAAGAGAGACAGGCACCGAAAGCAAGCGCGACCGCGGCGATCTTTTTCATGGCGATTCGTAGTCCGGATTGTACAACATTCTAACCTCTCCGTTCGCGTAAACCACCGCGATTTCGCGGACGTCCGCGGGAGCGCGTTCCTGGATCACGATCACGGAATCGGCGGTGGCGTCGAGAACCGGGCGATCGTGGGGCACGAGTTCGAACGCGATGTTTTCTCCTTCGGAATACGGGCTCCTCAACACCTTGGAGAGTTGCCGGGCCGGCATGTAGCTACCCGACAATTGATTCCAGTCCGTCGGGTAGCGGTTCCCGTTCGCCCGGGCGTAGACTTCGCAAGCCGTGTAGAGGGCTGACGCCTTTTCCTGACTGGCGGCGCGCTGGCTGGCGTCCAGTCCGGACCGCCACGAGCTGATGGCGGGAAGCGATACGGCCACGATCAGCGCGAGCACGGGAAAGAGGAGCATCGCCCCGTAGCCGAGGCTCAATCCGAACGTCGCGAGTCCCCGGCCCCGCAACGGCTCGACGCTAGTCTCGTAGCGCGCGACGTGCCCGCAGACCGCGGCGATCCCCGCGACGAACAACCCGCCCACGAGCCAGAGCGTGACGAAGCCGACAATCCCGAGAAGCGCGCTGGCGATCGCCGTCTTCGACCATTGGGAGGCAGCTGCCGTGGAATCTGTAGAGGGTGAAAGCATCGTGGCTCCATTTTTCTTTATCACGCCGGCTCGGAGGTGGGAACCTGAATTTCATCCGTTTCCCGCGGCGGCGGAATCCGGGAGAAAAGAAAGGCGATGACGAGAAAAGCCAACGCGGCCATGGAAGCGCCGTAGATCAGGCCTCCCGTCAGGCCGAACCACGTCACCACCGTTCCGGCGGCGACCCCGCCGAGGACCCTGGCCACACCTCCCACCAGCATCGTGAAAACGCCCTGAATGGAATTCCTGAACTCGTCTCCCGCCAACCGATCCAGAAACATCACCGGACCGATGAAGAGAGCGAGCACCTCGAGCCCGTGGCAGACCTGGGCGAGCACCGCCGTGAGCACGTTCGGAAAAAACGCCAGCAGCAACATCCTCGCGACCATGCAGAACAGTCCGACCACCATGACGCCCTTCAGTTGAATCCGCTTCTGCATCCACGGCATCAGGATCATGAATCCTATTTCCAGGAGCACGCCTAGATTGATGATCAGTCCGATGTGTCGCTTTTCGACGCCCACCACCTCGTCGAGAAAATTTCCGATGAACGCGTAATAGCTGGTCGCCGCGAGGAAGCCGAAAAACAGCCCGATCGCGAGCCAGCGGGCATTCGGAGCGCAGATCGCGCGAAGCGCCGCGCCCGTCGGCAAGCCCCGTCTTCCCGTAGTGATCCGCCGAATCGGCGACAGCGTGAAACTGTTGCCCAGGCTGAGCAGGCAGAACCCGACCGCGCAGGGCAGAATGGAACCGACCGAGGCGCCGCGCGACAGCGGAACGAAGAGGATCAAGGTCGGGACGATGAATCCGACCGTTCCCCACACCCTCACCAGCGGATACTCGAGTACCGCCCGCCCGCCTTTCCGGAACTCCTCGGCGAGGGAAAAATAATAGCCGTCCTGAAGCGGCAACAGAGCCACGAAGGCCAGACCGTGGAAGACGAAAAGCAAAAGCGTGAGCCCGATATGGCTCGAAAAATAGATCAGCGACAGCACCGTGGCGCTGCAGGCGAACGCCCCCGCCAGGATGCGGCGGGCGTCGATGTTTCTGTCGGCCAGCAAGGTGATGAGCACCGGCGAACACAACATCGGCACGTTCATCAGCGAGACCGCCAGACCGATCTGGAAAAAACTGAAGCCTTCCTGCTCGCGCAGGAAAACCGTCATCAGAGGCATCACGCTCCCGATCACGGCGTAGCTGAGAAAGAACTGGCGACGGACGGCGTTCATGCGGGACGACGGAGCGAAGGAATCCGCGCCCACTTGATAGCCGCAGCCCTGCGGAAAGCGACCGTTTTCCGGATCGCCTCCGCCTCTTCGCAGTAAGGATGGAACCTTCCCGCCGTCCACCATCGAAATCCCGTCCGAAGCCCGCTTTCGCCTTTTGTATTCGGAGAAATGGTGTTTCGTCCGGAGTTTTTTTGCTTTCCCATGACACTTCTCGCCAAGCCCCGTCCCCACCTCTGGGTCTGGTTTCTCTGGCTGTTTCTGTTTTACGGCGTCTGGGCGTGGCTGGTTCTCGCCCAGGGACACTGGGAAACGGCGAAAGCGCACTGGCAGATCGCGACGGCGATGGCGGTGGGCAGCTACGCGGCGGGCTCCACCCCCATGGGCGGCGGCACCGTGGGCTTTCCCATTCTCGTGCTGCTGTTCGATCAGCCCGCCCAATTGGGACGCGACTTCAGCTTCGCGGTGCAGTCCATCGGCATGACCAGCGCGGCGATTTTCATCCTCGCCCGGCGGCAGCCCCTGGCCTGGGCCATGCTCAAGGGCGCCGTGCTCGGGGCGACTCTCGGAGTGCCGCTGGGCATTTTTTTCGTGGCGCCGTGGATTCCCGACCTGTGGATCAAGCTGGTTTTCGCGGTGCTCTGGGGCAGCTTCGGCCTGCTGCATCTCTGGCGCATCAGTGAGATCGCCGGTCACGAGGGCATGACCGAGTTCGACGAGCGCTGGGACGGGCGGGTCGGCTTCGGCGCCGGCCTGGCGTCGGGGCTCACCGTGGTCGCGGTGTCCGGGGTCGGGGTCGACATGGTGTTGTACACGGTGCTGGTGCTCCTGTGCCGGGCCGATCTCAAGATCGCGATCCCGTCCTCGGTCGTGGTGATGGCGTACAGTTCGGTGATCGGGATTTTCACGAAGGCGGCCTTCACCGGGGTGCAGCCGGGCGTTTTCGAGAACTGGCTCGCCGCCGCACCCGTGGTCGCGCTGGGCGCCCCGCTGGGGGTCTTCATCGTGCAGTTGATCAGGCGCGAGCCGACGCTGCTCGCGGTGGCGGTTCTCTGCGTGGGGCAGTTGGGATGGACCCTGGTGCGGGAAAGGGAAGCGCTCGGCATCCCGGGCGTGGCGCTGTCGCTCGCGGCGGTGGGTCTGTGCCTGTTCGGTTTCGAGCGTCTCCGCGCCTGGGGCGGGATCCTCGTCGCCGAAAATCTCCGGCGACGGAACGAAGCGGGAACGGCAACCGGCGGCGTCGCCGACTGACGCCGCCGACTCTTTCGGGGCTATGGCAGTCGGGCGAGGAGCGCCCGTCTCGCCGCGGCGGAGCATCGCCATGGCCGCTGGAAATTCTTCGCAAATCCGCTAAGTCGACAATGGAGAGTTGGGGAGCTTCGTGTAGGTTCCGCCTCCTTGAATTCTCCCCGCCGGCGAATGCCTTCACCGTTTAGGCTGACCCGTCCTCGAAGGCTCGGCACGAATAGAAACAATGGACCTCACCGATTCCACGATCCTCCTGCTCGTTCTACTGAACCCGTTTCTGGTGATCATCTACCTGGTCGACGTGATGCAGACGCTGGAGCGGACGCAGTTCAATCGCGTTTTGCTCCGAGCCGGACTGATCGCCGGCGCGGTGTTCTGCGGTTTCGCCATCCTTGGCGAGGCTGTTTTCACGTCGATAAAGGCGGAATTCGCCTCGTTCCAGATTTTCGGAGGTCTCATCTTTTTGCTGATCGGGATCCAGTTCGTCTTCCAAGGTCCCGCCGCCATCGAGATTCTGAGAGGGGAATCGAAGCACCTGTCCGGGGCCATCGCGATGCCCGTTCTGATCGGACCGGGAACGATCAGCGCGAGCATCGTCATCGGCAAGAGCCACGAACCTCTCGTTGCGTGCGGAGTCGTGATTGTCGCCGTCCTGTTGTGCGTGGTGACGATCGTGCTTCTCAAGGCGCTTCACGATTTCGTGCGCCCCCGCCAGGAAGAACTCATCCAGCGCTACATCGAGATCGCCGGACGCGTCACAGCGCTGTTCGTGGGGACGATTGCCGTCGACATGATCATGAAAGGCCTCGGGACCTGGATGGACAAATTCTAGAACGCGGAAACGCACCGCGGGAGCCGGGCCGCCCGAGAGTTCGGAGCCCGGCTCCAAAATTCGATCGCTTGCCTCGGAAATCAGAGGCAGCGCATAAAGGCGACCAAGTCGGCCTTTTCCTCGGCGGTCAACTGGGTTCCCAACAGGATATTGAAGAACTCCACCGTGTCGTCGAGCGTCAGGAGACGGCCGTCGTGCATGTAGGGCGGACTGTCCTTGATGCCGCGCAGCACGAAGGTCTTGATCGGGCCGTCACCCGCCGCGTAGCGACCGTTGATCATCTTCGGCTCGTGAAAGCGTTCGGTCTTGAGGTCGTGCATCGTGTTGTCCGTGTAGTGGGGCGGTTGATGGCACTCCGCGCAGCGGGCCTTGCCGAAGAACACCTCCTGGCCGCGCATTTCCTGTTCGGTCGCCTTGTCGGGATCGAGTTTTCCAAAAACGTCGAGATTGGGAGCCGGAGGGAAATCCAGCAGGGCCTGGAACTCCGACATGAAATGTACCGCGCTGCCCCGGTCGAGCACGTTGACCCCTTTCTTGGCGGCCGTGACGTGGTCGCCGTCGAAGTAGGCGGCGCGCTGCTCGAACTCGGTGAAATCCTCCACGGTTTTCAGAGCCCGTTGCGAACCGAAGAGACGCTGGACGTTCACCCCGCGCAGACTCGGCGTGTCGATGCGGTGCCGGAACTCCTGAGGCCGAATGTCGCCGACCAAGTGGGTGGCGGCGTTGGTGTGGCCGTTGACGTGACAGTCGAAACAGGTGACCCCGAGACTCGGTTCGATGCTGCGACGGTCGTGGGTGGCGTTGAATTGCTGTTGCGGGAACGGCGCCAGCAAGAGACGGAGTCCTTCGAGCTGCTTCGGATTGAGAAGGCCGTTGAAGATCTCGAAAAAATTCTGCGAGGTAACGACCTCTCCTTGCGAAACGTCTCCCATGTCAGGGCGGGTCGTCAGGAAGATGGCGGGGGGGAATTCAGGCAGAAAGTGATCGGGCATCACGAAATCCAGATCGAATCGCGTCAAATCCCGGTCGGTTTGCTCCTTGATTTCGTCGATGTGGAACTGGGGAAACACCATTCCGCCTTCCCCGTGGTTCGGGTGCGGCAGGGGATGGAATCCTTCGGGCCACAGGCCCTTCTCCCGAATCTCGGCGGGTTTCATCGCGGCCAGCTCGTCCCAGGTCACGTCGTCTGGAAGCTTGACGCGCACGCCCCCTTGCACGGCCTTTCCCCGAGCCATGGTCGAGTCTCCAGCGGGCTGGTCGGAAAGGTCGTATCGCTCTTCCAGCAGCGTTCGCTGCTTCTCGACGACACCGTCCTTGGCATCCTCCATCCGTTCCACAATGGACTCGAAGTCTTCCGTGATCGCAATCGGGGCGTAGCTGGTCTTCCCGACCGGCGCGACCTCTTCCTCCTCCTTTTCATCCTGCGCCGCGGAAGGAAAAGCGACGGCGAGGGCCAGGGCTGCCCCGGCAATGGCGGGCATTCGGCGGGAGCCGCGCCAATTAGGTTCGTTCGAAGGGTGGATCGGTGATAAGCGATGCGGTGTTTTCATGGCTCTCTCCGTTACGCTTTTCAGCGCCGGAAAGGATCCGCCATTGAGGAGAGAGTGCCGCCGCCCCGCCCTCTCGATTCAGCGAAACCGCTCTCACCCCCTCTCTTCATCCAGATTTTGCGCTCGGAGTTTTTCAACGGTCTCCCAACTGAGGATTCCCTTCGACTGGGCAAGCCCGGGCTCGATCCTTGACGGCCCGCCCCGCAACCTCGATCGTTCCCGGACCCAGAGGAGGAAAACCGGGCCGCGTCGAATCGCGATACACGATGAAAAAGAAGACGACCACGATTCTAGTTCTCGGCTGCTGGCTGGCATTGACCTCCTTCGCCCACGAGTCCACGAAGCCCAAGGCCGAACCCCGCAGGAGCGCCCCGGCGCCGGCTGGAGCCACCTGCGACCTGTCGGTGCGGCTGATCGATTCCGAAGACGGCCGGGTTCTGCCCGGATGCGTACGAATTTCAACGGACGACGGCGAAACGTGGCTGGATCTCCCGCCTCTGCTGCCGCGAATGCTCGGCCTGTCCGAGAGCAAGCAGGCCCTCGGGTGGCAGGTAC
>JBBDRG010000067.1:0-23307 GCA_040905585.1 Verrucomicrobiales bacterium | reverse complement strand
CACAAAGGCACAAAGGCACAAACGCACAAAGGCACTAAACCACAAAGGCACAAAGGCACAAAGGCACAAAGGCACAAAGTGAACCTCCCCCGAAACGGTGGACCCGGGTCGCGCAGTCTGAGACAACCAGACAACTTTCATGGTCGACGGTTACCCTGGCTCTCCGGCGATGGGTCGGAACTGGTTGATCGCGGCGACGTAGCGGTAGCCGTGCTCTTTCAGCCGCCGTTCGAGGATTTCGTGGTCGAGGTCGTGGGTGCGGGCGAGATCTTCAATGTCTTCGCAGTCGTTGCGCAAGGCCGTGTTGACGAGGCCGACGAGCAGGGCCGGATCCATGGTCCGGTAGGAGGAAAGGTTCATGGAGCGCTCGCGTCAGGCCCGGCGCAGAAGAATGGCGTCGGTGTCGAACTCGCGGTTGAGAACGTCGCTGAGTATCACGACGGGGGCGCCGGTTTCGATTTCGCCCCTCGCTTTGAGAAAATCGATGGCTTCGCGGATGGTCTCCTCGGGCTGATGGTTGAACTCCATGGCGTAGGAGACGACGCTGCGGTTCATGTGCAGGGCTCTGACGACGTTCGCGTCGGGTGAAAAGGCGAAAATGGTCGAGTGCTCGGGCCGCTGGTGGGCGGCGTAGTTGGCGAGCACGCCGCGGGCGGTGAAAAGGATCATGGTGGAGTCTTCCAGCGAGTTCGCGAGAACCACGGCGGACCGAACGGTGTGTTGCTTCTCGGTCCGAAGCTCGATGTCGTCCGAGAATCCGGCGGAGGGTTCTCGTTCCATGCGCCGCGCGATCCGGGCGAGGACTTCGATGCTCTTGACGGGATAGCGGCCGATGGAGGTTTCTCCGCTGAGCATGACGGCGTCCGCCTGTTCGAACACGGCATTGGCCACGTCGGTGACTTCGGCGCGGGTCGGAACGGGATTCTCGATCATGGATTCGAGCATGTGGGTGGCGACGATGACTTTCCGCCCGATTCTGGCGCACTCTCGGAGGATGGTGCGCTGGACGACGGGAAGTTCTTCGATATGCACCTCGATCCCGAGGTCGCCCCGGGCCACCATGACGGCGTCGGACTCGGTGATGATCTCCGAAAGGTTCTTGACCGCTTCCTGGTCTTCGATCTTCGAAACGATCTTGGCGTAGCAGTTGCGTGCCTCCAGCTCTTCCCTGAGGTAGCGCACGTGACCGGCGTCGCGCACGAAGCTGATGGCGATGAAATCGGCGTCGAGCTCGGCGGCCAGTTCGAGATCCCGCAGGTCCTTGTCCGTCAGCGGGGGAAGGTTCACACGGATGCCGGGGAGGTTGATGTGGCGCCGGGAACCCATCTTTCCGTTGGTCAGCACTTCGCTGATGATGCGGCCTTCGTCGATGCGCTTGATGCGAAAATGGATTTCGCCGTTGTCGACCAGCATGACATTGTCGACGGCGACGTCCTCGTGGAGCCTGTCGTAGTTGGTGGTGACGGAGATCCGGGTCGAAGGCTCGAGATCGGCGTTCCGGAATTCCACCGTTTCTCCCTTTTTCAGATCGAGTTTCCCGTCGACGTCGCCGGTGCGGATGGAAGGGCCCTGAAGGTCGATGAGGGTGGCGACACTGGAGTCGATTTCTCGCGCCTGGGAGCGTATGTGGCCCATCACCTCGCGAGTCCATTCGTGGGAGGCGTGGCTCATGTTGAGACGAAACACGTTGGCTCCCGCCCGGATCAGTTCCTGGATTTTAGTGGGGGTGTCGGTGGCGGGTCCCAGGGTGGCGATGATCTTGGTCTTTCGGAGCGTCATGAGAGGTAGGGGAATGGAGACGAAGCAATCTTTATGCCTCGGGACAAAAGCTCCAATCAATATTTCGACGGGAGCGCAGGCGGAGAGCGGGGACGGCCCGGGTTCCGCTGCAAGACTACTGCGCCTTGCGCGCGAGTTCGTTCCTCGCCTGGCCCAGCAACTGCAATTTTTGTTCCAGGGCTGCGACGCGCCTGTTCATGTAGCCTTGCTTCCGTCGGGGTGAAATTGCCACGCCGTGAGACAAAGGGCGGCTATGCGGGAAAGAATGGCGAAAAGAGCGCCGCCCAGCTCGTGTTTCGTGTCGAGGTCGGCCATGGATCGGCAGCGTATCGGACCCCGGTCGGAAAATGAAGTCTATTCCGACGAAATGTCTCTCGCTGTCCGGCGGTCAACCTTTCACCAGGTAGCTGAAGGCCAAGGCTCCAGCGACCATGAAGACGACCGCTATGACGATTCCGATGAAAATTTCCATGGCGATGAGCTTAGACACGGATCGGGGAAACTCCAGCCCGAAGATGGCTCGTGCCGGCTGTTCATGCCGTCACCGGGTCCGCGGACGCGGAAGCCCGCTTGTCCGATTTTCGTTTTCGTTCCACGAACCAGACGACGATCCCCATCGCCATGAAGGCCCCCATCACTATCCAGGCGGAGTAGAGGGTGCCCCAGACGCCTTCGGTGAAACCGTAGCTGTGAAGTCCCACTCCGAGGTTGTTCACGCCCCACCAGCTGAAGGTGACGATGATGCCGAGGACGACGCTGTTCATGTGGGTCCCGATTTCGCGGATCCAGCCGCTCATGCGGCCGTGCAGGATCACGAGCGTCCACAGACAGATCATGAGCGCCCCGTTTTCCTTCGGATCCCATCCCCAGAAACGCCCCCAGCTGTAGTTCGCCCAGATGCCGCCGAGAACGGTTCCGACGAGCGAGAAAAAGAGACAGAAGCAGATCACGCCGTAATTCATTCGCGTGAGCGTCCCGAAGAAATCCTTGTTCCGTCGTCCCCTCAGCGTGGAGACGAAACGCGCGGCCAGGTAGAGCATTCCGATGAGGGCGGCAACCAGGCCCGCGGCGTATCCGATGTTGATGATGGTGACGTGGGTCGCCAGCCAGAAATTCGTGTCGAGCACGGCGACGAGTTGACCGATGGTGTCGGTGGCCTCTTTCGCTTCGTATTTCATGGAGAGAAACATTCCGAGCATGCCGGAAACGACGGCGATGAGCGCTCCGACGCCGATCCGGGTGAAGTATTCGAGCAGGAGCCCGAGCAGGACTGCGATCCCCGTGATGAAGAGGACCGTGTCGTAGAGATTGGTGATGGGCGGACGCTGGCGAATGATGCTGCGGAGCGTGATCCCGTAGACGTCGAGGGCGAGCCCGGCGAGGGCGAGCAGGCTGGCGATCAGAACCATGATCCGTCCGAATTTGCTTCCGGGGGCGAACCAGCTCACCGCCAGGATCACGAACGCGAGGACAAACAAGACGAGCGCGTTGGAGAAATACTTGCCATGGTAAAGGTTAACCTCCATCTCGGCATGGGTGCCTTCCCCGCGGGATTCGGCCTCCGCCCTTTGCTGGTCGGCAAAATTCTCCAGCGCCGCCTGAAAAGCGGCTTGGTCTTCCTTCTCGGCCTCGACCAAGGCCTGGACGCTGGCGAGGTTTTCCGTCGCCCACGGTCGGACCTCCTTGGAGGCGAGGCCCGCGAGCATCACGTCGCCGGCCGAGAGCCACACCTCGTCTTCCTCATCCTGCGGAGGAAAGAGACTGACTCCTCGGGCGGAATTGGCGTGGAAGAAGAAAAGCTTGAGAGCGCCGGAGAACATTTGTTCCTCTTCGGATTCGCCGACGGGTTGGCGGACCATCTGGACGAGCTGATCCAGGCTCATCTCCGGCATCCTGTCGAGCATCTCGACGGGATCGAGACGCCGGCCGAGCTGCCTCAACTCTTCCGGGAGGACGTTCTCGTTCACGATCAGTTCGCCCTTTCGCGCGAATCCCAGTTGTCCCAGAAGATACTCGAAGGTGCTGATGTTGCGTCCCAGGGTCAGGATCATTCCTTCGATCCGGCCGAGTTCGAACTGGGGGTCCTTGTCGCTCTGCTCGAACTTTTGCTGCTTTTCCGCATACTGGGCGCTCAGTTCGGCAAGCTTGGCGCGTCCCTCGGAAAGCTCGTTGTAGGAGTAGCGGTCCCGCTTCGACTTGGGCGACACGCCGATCTGAACCACGGCGGCGGAGTCGTCGACCACGAAGACGGGGAGATCCTTCGCGACGTCGCCGCGGAAGAGAACGTCCAGCAGCCAGTCGGAGTAGGGCAGCTTGTGGCTCTCTCCGTCCTGGGTCGCGAATGTAAGCGTCGTTTTTCCGCTGAACTGGAGAAGCGTGAACCGGGCGAAGGTGGAAATCGGCTTCACCCGGCCGTCGTCCTGAACGAGAATGGTCTCGAACGTTTCGACGACGGACTCGTCCCAGGGTTCGTAGTTCGGAAGCGCCGTCTCGGGAGCCTCTCGGCCCAACGACAAAACGGGCAGGCAAAGGAGGGCGAGAAGGAATGATGTCGGGAAAAGGCGGGAGTTCATGGCGTCGGGGGGGCGGCGGGTTTCCTGCGCGAGCGCAGAATGAATTCGATCAGCATGATCACGAAATGGATGCCGAGGCCGACGCCCGTGACCACGAGCGCCCAGAGCGGCCATTGATCGGCGGGATTGTTCGCGACGGCGAACTGGGAGAACATCTCGTCGCCGGGATTCGATCCCGCCGGTCCGAAGGACTCTTGGAAAAACGTGTAGCCGGCGTAGCGCATCGGCTCGTTCATCTTGATCTCCAAGGCCGTGTCTTCCTCTCCTTCCTCGAACCGGGTGACCCGGCTCTCGTAGTTCCTGGCCGTGCTGATGCCGGGGTGCTTCTCGAAGATGAATTCATCGAGGCGGATCTCGAAGGGGACTGTCCAGGATTCCTTCGCGAGGACGGCGCCGTAGGTTTGTCCGTCGACTTCGAACTCGAAGGCCATCGGATCGCTTCTCGGATCGAAGCGGTAGGACCCGGCCCAGAGAATCGCTTCGATCGGCTCGCCGCCGCTCTCGGGTCTGAATTCCACGTAGCAGCCCGGCAGATTCTGCTCCGCCTCCGTGGAGGGCTTTTTGGGAGCGAGCTTGAAGCCGTCGATTTCCTTACCGGGAGAGGACTCGGCCACCGGGGCGGAAACGGGAATCGGCGTGGCGTTGCGCGAAAAGCCGTTGACGACGACATCGAAGGGCAGCGAGGGAGTGGTGGCGACGAATTGTTCGTCCGACTCGATGCCTTGCAGGGTTTCGGGCGGGAGGATCCAGGCTTTGTCGGCGGTGCCGTCTTCCGACAGCGGAAACACCTCCAGTTGCCAGTTCCGGTAGCTCTCGACGCGGTTCGATTTCATCCCCGGATAGAGCGCCATGTAGCCGTCCGTGGCGAAAGCCCAAGTGATGAATCCGCCCGCCAGCAGCATGAGCATGCCCGAATGGGAAATCAGCGGCCCCACGCCGCGCCACCGCTTGCGCACTTTGATGATCGCGCCCAGCGTCATGTTGATGAAAAGGACGATCATCAACAAGAGACCGCCCGGTAGGAGAATCGGTATTGTCCCGAAGAGATCGTGCTGGACGATGAAGGAGTGGAAATACTTCACCTTGGCGGCGTGGAGACCGTTCTCGACTTGGTCGAGAGTCCCGAACAGAGTGACGACCGTCATCAGGACGAAGACCACCATCGCCAGCTTGAGGGAGCTGAAAAATTGATAGAGCAGGCGCGGCCAGTTGCCGGGCGACAGGTTCGTTTTCCTTTTTGCCATGGATGAAATTGGTTGCGGTCCCGTTCAGTTCATCGACACGTCGATGGATTGGGTAAAGGTGTCGAACGCCTCTTCGTTCTCGTCGACGACTTCTCTGGGACCGGTCATCTTGACGAAGACCGCCCCCGCGTCGGAGGCGAGGATCAGCCCCAGCAGCTTGTAGTCGGGCTGCGTCTGGGCGGAGCCCATCCCGGCGCTGAAATCCCCCTCCAGGGAGATGAACTTGGCGGGTTGACCGAACAACGGCTTCTCGGGAAGCGCGGCCACTTCTTCCTCGGTCAACGGTTCGGCGCCCATTTGCTGGCGCCAGCGATTGACGTTGGCCAGCAGGCCTCCGCCCGCCCCCGGAAGGCGGGCCACGTAGCATTCGCCCTCGCCGTTCGGGCCGAAGCTGAGGTTGATGTCCCGCATCGTCGAAGCCGGCTCTTCTTTCCAGCCTTCCGGAGTGGTGTAGGTGAGTCGGGGGCCGTTCGAGGATCCGCCCGCCGATGGAGTCTCCGATCCCTCCGCGGGGCGGGACTGGTAGCGAAAACGTTCCGCGCTGGAATCGACGAGCTGGAATTCGCGCTCGGAACCCGACCAGTCGCGCTCGACGAGCTCCGTCTCCGAACCGCCGCGCTCGCAGCCGCCGAGAGAAAACGTCATCGCCACCGCGGCGGGCAGCATGGTGGAAATTCGGAATGTCATGTGGATGGGGGGGCGGCAGGAGACTACGACAGTTTAAGCGGATCAACGCTCAAAAACGTCCGATGGGACTTCGGGCCTGCGGCGGTGGGATTCAATCGCAATCAGGCCTTTTTTCCGGAAGTTCCTTCGTGGGCTCGGCGGCTTTGGGAACCGGTTTCGATTGTGTTTCGGGCCCTGCCTTGGCCTGGGGCTTGACGGGGGCTTTTTCGTCGTCGGCGTCTACCGGAGGCGCGTCTGCCGGTTTGGGCTTCGCTTTGGCCTTTTCGGGGTTCGCCTTGGCCTTCGGCTCTGCTTCTCCCGCGGCAACCTTGGCCTCGGGCTTGGCCTTCGGAGTCTCTTTCGGCCCGGGCGTCTCTTCTGCCTCGGCGGCGTCGGGCTCGGGTGTGGAATCGGACGGCTTGTCCTGCGCGGCCGTTTCCACGGGCGACACCTCGACTCCCGTGTTGATCTCCAGATTCACCGCTCGTTCGTAGGCGCGGGCCACGGAGGGATCGACGTTGGTCTGCCAGAGGTAGACCTTTTTCAGTTCGGGCATGTTTTCGAAGGTCGCGAAAATCCCGTCGCCGACCTCGGTGCCGTAGAGATTGAGGTATTCGAGTTTCACCAGCGCCGACAGCTCGGCAATGCCCGTATCGGTCACTTTAGTGTTCTCGAGGTGAAGGCGCTCCAGGGCGCGCATCTTGCCGACCGTTTTCATCGCTTCGTCGGTGATCTGGCTTCGGGCGAGATCCAGCCACACGATCCGGTCGGCCACCGGCTCCAGGAATTTTATTTCTTCATCCCCGAATTCTCCGGCGGCATTGATCACGTTGACCCTGAGGCGGTCGTCTTCCGCCGAGACGGGCATCACCGAAAATCGATAGCGCTCCGCCGCCGCCATCACTTCGTTCATGCGCATTTCCCGTTCTTCGGGCGACAGGGTGTCCCAGACCGACTGGAAGATTGCCACGCCCGCATCGCCGCCCTCCTTTTCGCTTTCAGCATGCAGCGCCGCGACAGCCAGGGCCGTGGCTTCGATGGAAGGATCGTCGCCCAATTCGGCCAATGTCGTCTCGGCTCCGGCCCCCGCATCAATCCAGAGTCGCAGTATTTCGAGCTCTTCCGAGGTGAGATTTTCTCCCTTCGTAGGCATGAAATCGGAATCGTCTTCCGGCAGGGAGACGCGGATGATCAGTTCGGAGTCGTCGGCGTTGCCGGGTATGATGGTGGGAAAGTCCGAGCCCTCCGCTCCCGCCATGAGGAGTTCGTGGGTGTCCATTCGGAGCTTGCCCTTGATCTTGTTCTCGTTGTGGCAATCGTTGCACTTGGCCTCGAGAATGGGGACGACGAGGCTGGTGTAGACGACTTGCTCGCCGAGCGCCTTCTCAGGCTCGGGCTCGGGTTCCTCCACCGCCGCAGTCACGGCGGTGCCTTCCGCCTCCTCGGAGTGGTCGTGTGCGGGTTCCGCTTGGCGCGAGGCCAAACCCAGAGTCAGCAGAGGTTTGGCCGCTTCCGGAGCGTATTCCGTCAAGTAGTCGGAGTCGTGGGTCATGGCGCCGCCGAAATGCCCGGCGGCTACCGTCGTGAAAACCGCCCCGACCAGCGAGAGGGTGTAGAGCGCTTTTCTTCCGGCAAGATAGAAGATCAGCGAGAGAAGGACCAGGACGACCACGGAGAGCCCGAACCACATGTGGAAGGTCATGGCCCGGCCGCCGTAATCCTCCACCCTCATGAGAAGGTAGCCCAGGACGGTCGCGCCGATGGTGCCGAAGAGCGCCAGCCACAGGGTGAAGGGGATCGAATTCCGAAGGTGCGAAAAGGCCGTGAAATAGGACAGCCCCTCCATGATCAGGGCCAGCATGACGATGCCGATGGGAAAGTGAACCAGCACGACATGGAAGCGGGCGACGAAATTGAGCAATCCTCCGCCTTCGCCGTCCGCGTTGCGATACGCAATCCAGATGGCGGCGACGAGAAGAGCCCAGATCAGGCCGCAGATCCAAGCGAATTTTACTCCGGTCGGCCTCGGAGATTCCCGCTTTATAAACGTGCTCATGCTAGAGCTTCGCGGCGTGGCGAGAAGGGGTCAATTCCGTGTTAGCGTGGGGTAAGATCGGCGAAAAGTGTCACATTTCGGTCGCATCGACACGGTGACTGCTCCCTTTTCGAAAGATTTCCGACGGCGTCCCGTATCCGGCGAAAGACATTGCGGGCGAGGGGAAATCGGCGTAAGGAGCGCTCCCGGAGCCCCCGGGGTTCGAAGAAAATGAACGCGAAAAACGAAAACGACGCCCATCTGTATTTCATGGGAATCTGCGGCACCGCCATGGGCTCGGTGGCGGCCGCTTTCCGGGACGCCGGATATCGGGTGACCGGATCGGACTCCAAGGTCTACGATCCGATGAAGTCGTTCCTCGAAGAGCGCGAGATCGAGATCCTCAACGGATACAAGGCCGAGAACCTCCCGGACGACGTGGACCTGTTCGTGGTGGGCAACGCTCAGAGCCGGGGAAATCCGGAGGTCGAAGAAGTGATGCGCCGGAAGGCTCACTACATTTCCCTGCCGGAATTGCTGCGTGAACAGGTCCTAAGAGGAAAGCGGAATTTCGTCGTCAGCGGCACCCACGGCAAGACGACCACCGCTTCCCTCCTCGCCTGGATCTTCGAATCGGCGGGCCGCAATCCGAACTTCGTGATCGGCGGACTGCCCGGCAACCTGGAGCAGGGCGCCCGATTCACCGACTCCGAGATCGCCGTGCTGGAGGGCGACGAGTACGACACCGCTTTCTTCGACAAGAGGGCCAAGTTCGTCCACTACCTGCCCGAACTCGCCATCGTCAACAACATCGAGTTCGACCACGCCGACATCTACAAGGACCTCGACGCGATCAAGCTCGCATTCGGGCACATGGTTCGGCTGGTGCCGGAAAACGGCCTCGTTCTTCTCAACGGAGACGACGAGCACTGTCTCGCCGTGTTCGAGAAGGAGGGCCATTCTCCCATGAAAAGGGTCGGCCTGGGACCCGAATGCGAAGCCCGCATCACGGAGGTGGATTACGAGGGCGACGGCACCCGCTTCAGTCTCGAAGGCGAGAGCTACTACCTTCCTCTCAACGGCGAGTTCAACGTGCGGAACGGCGCCATGGCCGTCTGCGCGGCGCGCTTCGGCGGCGTGACGCCCGACGCGATTCGGAAAGGCCTCGAGACGTTCACCGGGGTGAAACGGCGGCAGGAGGTCCGCGGGGTGACGGCGCGCGGCATCGTCGTCATCGACGACTTCGCCCACCATCCGACCGCGATTCGTCAAGCGATCTCGGGACTTCGGCGGAAATACGAGGGCGCGCGGCTGTGGGCGATTTTCGAACCCCGGTCGAACTCCACCCGCCGCAACGTATTCCAGGAGGCCCTGCCCGAAGCGCTCGGTCTCGCCGACGCCGTGTGCATCGCCGCCGTGGCGACGGCGGATACCCTCGCCGAAGACGAGCGACTGGATACCGAACTGGTCATGACCACGCTGCGCGCCAGCGGAATCCCGGCATTTTACGAGCAAGACGCCGACGCCATCGTGGAGCGGCTCAAGATCGAAGCGAAGGACGGCGACGTCCTCGCGGTTTTCAGCAATGGGGGATTCGACGGTATTCACGATAAGCTTTTGGAAAACCTGTAATTTCCATTCGATATTTCTCGCCGGGGCGGGGTTGTGGTTTAAGCTGCGGCCTTGAGATCACTTCTCCCCATCGGCCTTTCCGCGGCGTTCGCGGTCGGCTGCACCTCGGTCGGGCTTTCGGTCGAAGCGCCAAGCGAGGACGTTCCGGCCCGGCACGACCACTCGGGGCACGAGCACGTTCGTGCCGAGCACCTTCGTGCCGAGCACCTTCGTGCCGAGCACCTTCGTGCCGAGCACGCCCACGAAGCCGCGCTTGTCGCTCCCCGCCTTCATTCGTTGGAGGTTACCGTCGAGGAGAAACGCGACGGAACCGTCGAAGTGGAACAGACGTTCACGCTCGAGGCCGAGGGGAGAACGATCCGTCGCGGCCCCGTTCTCAATTTCGTCACCGTTTTCCATGGGCCCGCTGAACTCGTGCTCGACAACGGCATGAAGGTCGAATCCGTCGTCCGCAAGGGCGAGGCCGAACCGTTCCAGGAAGTGCGGGGGGACGGTCAGCGATTGTTGTTCATCGGTAGCGAAGACGTCGTTCTCGAACACGGCAGGCACGAGTACACCGTTCGCTACCGCGCGCTGGGCGGCTGGCGCAAGCGGGGAGGGGAACTCTTCGACGCCTTCGACGTTACGGGGCCGTTCCAGGGTTTCGTCATCGACCGGGTCCGGGCGCGGGTGATTCTTCCCTCGGGCGTCGCGTTGGAACGGCATTCGACCTCCCTCACCGGCTCGAAGGCCGAAGGCCCGGGCTTCACCGTCGTCGGGAGCGGCAACGAACTCGCCGTGGAGACGACGGCGCCCCTGGTCGGGAATCACAGCCTGTTTCTGAATACGAGCTGGTCGGCCGCCGGATTTTCCGGGCGCCGCCACTGGGTGCAGGTCCTGCTTCAGCATCCCCGGCTGCCGCTTTCGGCTTTCGGCGGCGCCGCCCTCCTGCTGGCGCTGTGGCTAATCCTCGCCGGAAGTCGTCGCCGCGAAAAAAACAAGACGGTCGCCGCGACGGCCTGAGGTCCTTCCGCCGGCGCCTCCACCCGCCCATTGGCGTGCCGGAATATCTCCTTGTCGCTTTTCCCGCGTCTGTTTAGGATTCCGTCCACCTGAAGCGACTTTCCGCATGATGAATCAACGACTTGTAATCGGCCTCGCGCTGGCGCTCTCCGGCTCGGTCGCTTCCGCAGTCGCGGACGACCCGACGGGGTGGAAGGAAATTCCGTGGGGGAGCCCGCCGTCGGCTTTCGAGGACGTCGAGGAGATCGAATCGTTCGAAGACCCGGACACCGAGTTGTTCCGCGGCGAGGAACTGACCCTGGAATTCCAACTCGACGAGTACCGCGTCGCCGGCATTCCGTTCGAAGTGAAATTCTACTTCGATCACGAGGAAGAATTCTCCGCCTTCACGCTGACCTGGGAAGGCGAGGAGGATCGCGCCGAGGACGCCTACCAGGAAATCGTTCGCCTGCTGGAGGAGCGATACAAACGCAAGTCCGTGAGTTCGGATGAATCCCACCGCTTCGGAAATTCCTATCTGGTTCGGAGCGAACTCGGCGACGCCTCCAACGGCGAGCGGGAGATCACGATCACCTATCTCGACCCGAACGAGGACCAAGTGGATCGCCTGTAGACCCGGGGCGGGACATTCCAGGCCCTGTTCGTCCGGCCCACCTCCGCCCGGGGCGCTTCCTTTCGGGAGTGGGAAATAGCCGGGCGAATCGTCACGGAAGAGAGTTGGGCGAGCGAGGCAACCCTGTTATCCTTCAGGGGTGCCTCGGGACTCTGCCTTTTCTCCGGTGGCGACTGCGGTTATATTCGAAATCGAAAATCCTCGATGAAAATCCTCGCTTCACTTCTCGGCGCGGCCCTGATCGGCTCCGTGGTCGCCGCTGCCGAACCGAGCGAGGGCGAAAAGCTCTTCGCCCTCCACGTGAAGCCGCTCTTCGCGGAAAAATGCGACGCCTGCCACGGCGACGATCCCGAAAAGATCAAGGGCGACTTCGACATGCGTTCGCGGGAGGCGCTGCTCGCGGGAGGCGACTATTTCGCCGAAGACGTTCTCGTGCCCGGCAAGGGCGAGGAGAGCTTTCTCTACCTCGTCACGACCCGGACCGAGGAAGATTTCGAGATGCCGCCGAAAGAGGCGGACGCGCTGACCGAGGAGCAGCAGTGGTGGATCCGCGACTGGATCGCCGAAGGCGCCCCCTGGCCGGACGACGAGCGCGTCGCCGCGATCCAGGAGGAATATGCCGAAGGCGCACGGGTGGCGACATCGAAAGCGCTCTCGGAGGATTGGCAGAACCGCCGCTACCGGAAGGAGGACCTCTGGGCCTACCAGCCGCTGCAGCGACCGGAAGTGCCGGGCGCGGTTGCCGACGACCCCGTCGCCGACGACCCCGTCGCCGACGACCCCGTCGACAGGTTCGTCGAGGCGAAGCTGGCGGCAATGGATCTCGAGCCAGCGCCGGAAGCGGAGCCGCGCCTCCTGATTCGCCGCGCGACCTACGATCTACTCGGGCTGCCGCCGAAACCGGCCGAGGTCCGTGTCTTTCTCGAGGCGTGGGAAACCGATTCAGGGAAAGCCTGGAGCGACCTCGTCGAGCGTTTGCTGGCCTCTCCCCACTACGGAGAGCAGTGGGGGCGGCATTGGCTGGACGTGGTCCGCTACGCCGACAGCTCCGGCTACGCGAACGACTGGGAGCGGCCCAACGCTTGGCGTTATCGGGACTACGTGGTGCGCTCCTTCAACGCGGACAAGCCCTACGATGCGTTCATCCGCGAACAGATCGCCGGCGACGAGATCACCGACCGGGAGGACGCCGAGGCGCTGATCGCGACCGGTTTTCTCCGGATGGGCGCGTGGGAGCACACCGGGATGAGCGTCGCGAAAGTGACCCGCCAGCTCTTCCTCGACGACGTCACCGATTCGGTGGGTCAGGTGTTTCTCGCCCACGCCCTGCAGTGCGCCTCGTGTCACGACCACAAATTCGATCCGGTGCCGACTCGCGACTACTATTCGATGCAGGCCATTTTCGCGACGACGCAGTTCGCGGAAGTCGAAACGGGTTGGCTCCCGGAGGAAAATCTCGGCGGCATGGAGGAGGACCGCCGTTATCACGAGAGGCGGGCGGAGGCGACCGCCGGACTGCTGGCTTCGCTCGAGGAGACGCGGAAGGACTACGAGGCCAAGTGGTTCGCGGAAAAGGGGCTGCCCTACCGCTCGGTCGAGGAAGCGAAAGAGGCCGGGTTCGACGCATTGCCCGAAGGCAAGCTGTTCGAGAAACCCGAGGAGTTCGGGATGGAGCGAATCGGACGGAAGTGGAACGACCGCTTCTCCTGGGAGATGGATCGCTACGAACCCTTCGCCTTCACCGTCTACAACGGAAAAACGAGGAAGCCGAAAATAGTGAAAGGCCGCGCCGCGATTCCGGGGAATCCCAAGGGTATGGGAGAGTGGGAAAAAACCGCCATTCTCGGGGGAGGCGACGTGTTTTCGCCGACCGAACCCGTCGAGCCCGGCGTATTGAGCGCGGTGCCGGGCGGGAGTGACTACGACGTTCCCCGGACGCCGGAGGGGAGGCGCACCGCCTTGGCGAACTGGATCGCCGATCCCGGGAACCCCCTCACGGCGCGGGTGATGGTGAACCGGATCTGGCAGTATCATTTCGGGCAGGGAATCGCGGGCAATCCCAACAACTTCGGCGCGACAGGGAAAAAGCCGACCCATCCCGAACTGCTCGACTGGCTCGCGAGCGAATTCGTATCGAGGGCGTGGTCGGTCAAGGAGATGCACCGGATCATCATGGGCTCCGACGCCTACCGCCGGTCCACCGGGTACCCCGATCCGGGGAGTCTCGCCGAAAAGGATCCGGAGGGAGCGAGCTACGCGGTCTTTTCGCCCCGTCGGCTCGCGGCGGAGGAGCTCCGCGACGCGATGCTGTCCGTGTCCGGCGAATTGAATCCCGAAGTCGGCGGCATTCCAGCCCGGCCCGACATGAACTTGGAAGCAGCGCTTCAGCCGCGGATGATCATGGGAACCTTCGCGCCGAGCTACACCCCTAATCCGAAGCCGGAACAGCGGAACCGCCGCACCGTTTACGCGCTCAGGACTCGCGGGCATCGGGATCCATTCCTGGAGACCTTCAACCGGCCCGGTTCCGAAATGTCGTGCGAGCGGCGCGACAGCTCGAACGTGACGCCCCAGGTCTTCACGCTCTTCAACAGCGAGGAGTCGATGGACCGCGCCCTCGCCTTCGCCGACCGGGTGCTTCGGGAAACGGAAGATCGATCGGACGAGGCCGCGGTGGAGCGCGCCTACGAACTGGCCTACGGCAGGACGCCGACGGCGGACGAGATCGCCGCCGCCCTCGAACACTGGGACGAGATGACGGAGGTGCAGGCGAACATCGATTGGCAACCCAGAGAGTACCCGACCGAGGTGAAGCGCGAGGCGAACGACGAGAATACGGGCGAGATCTTCGCCTTCTCGGAAACGCTTTTCACCTTCGAGGACTACGAGCACGACCTGCAACCCCACGAAGTCGACGCGCGGACGAGGGCGTTCGCCGACGTCTGCCTCGGGTTTCTGAACTCGAACGAATTCGTGTATGTGTACTAACTTTTGGCTTTTTCAAGGATGCAGGACTTCAGAAATTTGCGCGCCCGGGAGAAGGCCCATGGGCTTCGAAGTGGAATGCCAACTCCTCCTCGCCCGCGGTTTGAATACCCTGACAGAATTATAATTCGACGATCTCGTTTCAATCCTCGGTGAAGTCAAGCGCATGCTCAACTCGCTGATTACCAAGCTCACCCAATGACCCGAAAGCCAAGCTTCAAGAGCCAAAAGCCAAGAGCCAAAAGCCAACAGCAGCGGCTCGCGCTCCCGCGCCGCGACTTTCTTTACGGCCTCACTTCCAGCCTCGGCAGCGTTGCTTTCTCGTCGATGCTGGCCCGGAACGGCCAGGCTTATCCGGGACCGAGCGCGCAGGCTATCCACTTTCCCAAGGCGAAGGCGAAGAACTGTATTTTTCTCTACATGGAGGGCGGGCCCTCGCACATCGACACCTTCGACCCGAAGCCGAAGCTGAAGGATCTCCACATGAAGGAGTTCAATCGTGAAGGCGAAGAGCAGTCCGCCATGTCGAGCGGCAAGCGCTACTACGTGGAGACGCCCTTCGATTTCATCAAGGCCGGCCGGAGCGGGGCGGACATGTGCACGCTGTGGGAGAATCTCGCGGACGTGGCGGACGACTTGTGCTTCTACCGCGGGATGCAGGTCGATTCGGTCAATCACCCCACGGCCAACTACCAGGCCAACACCGGCAATCAGTTCGGCGGCGACCCGGCGATCGGTTCGTGGGTGAACTTCGGCCTCGGCTCGGAGAACGAGGATTTGCCGGGCTTCATCGTCTTGCCGGAACTGTCGCACCCGCAGGGAGGGGCGGCGAACTGGGCCAACGGCTACCTGCCGACGAGCTACCAGGGCACGCCCCTGCGACCCTCGGGCTCTCCCATTCTCGACATCGAACCGCCCGAGGGAGTCTCCCGTGGACACCAGCGCAAGAACCTCGATTTTCTCGCTCGGTTGAACCGGCGTCACGCCGCCTCGCATCCGGAACACGAGGACCTGGCGGCGCGGATGAAGAACTACGAACTCGCTTTCCGGATGCAGACCCAGGTGCCGGAGATCGTCGACATCGAGGGCGAGTCGGCGAAGACCAGGGCCATGTACGGGATCGGATCCGAACCCACCGACGAGGTGGGGCGCCGCTGCCTTCTGGCGCGGAAGCTGGTCGAGAAGGGCGTGCGGTTCGTGCAGCTCTACGTCAGCACCTGGGATTCCCACGATTACATCGCGAAGGCGCACGGGGCGCTCATCCCCCGGGTGGACAAGCCGATCGCGGCGTTGATCAAGGACCTCAAGGACCGGGGCATGCTCGACGAGACGCTGATCGTCTGGATGGGGGAGTTCGGGCGGACCCCCGACAACGGCGTCCGCGGCGGCGGCAAGGTCTACGGCCGCGACCACAATCCCAACGCCATGACCGTGTGGATGGCCGGGGGCGGGGTCAAGGCCGGGCACACCATCGGCGCCACCGACGAGATCGGGGCGACGGCGGTGGAGAACGTGCACCACGTCCGCGATTTCCACGTCACGCTTCTGCGTTTGCTCGGCCTCGACGACAACAAGCTGACCTACTTTCACGCAGGGCGCTTCAAGCAGCTCTCGCAGTTCGGCGGAAAGGTGGTCGAAGAGCTTATCGCCTAGCTGGTCCAGGCTCCGGGCGATTGCTCGTCACCGAACCCGCCGGTTCCAGCTCTTTGCGCCAGACGCCCTGGAAACGCTTGGTTCCGTCGGGACGGTCGAACGCCTGGGAGTGGATCAGCGTGTAGCCGTCTTCGCTGAACTCGTCGATGCTTTCGGCGAATTCCTCCTGCGCCTGGTTGGCGCGGTAGTGCCAGCGCCATTCGGCAGTGTCGGGAATCGGTTCGTAGGCAATGCGGAATTCGTGCGTGCCGTCGGCCCATCGACCTTCCACGGCGGTGATCCAGTGGCCGCGCTCCCAGAAGCTTTGCTCGAATCCCTCGTTCTTTTTTCGGATGTAACCGTCCAAGGCGAGAGGGGAGAGCCAGGGAGTGAACTGGCTGTCGTCGATCTCGGCGTCGTCGGCCAGCAACAGGTCTTCCTCTTGGGTTGGTTCCTCCCGATCCGCTTTCTCGTCGACGGTCGCTTCGGCGAAGGTTTCTTCTTTTTCGGGAGCGGCCGTCGCTTGCTCGGGAACTTCAACCGCTTCGGGAACGTCAACTTCAACCACCCCGACAACTTCGGTCACAGGTTGGGGCTGGACTTCCCGGTTCGGCTCTCCCATGAAAAAAAATACCGTCATTCCAATCACGACGAGGCCGATGGCGACGGGCAAGACGACCGTTCGTTTGCCGGACGTCTTTCGATAGGTCTGCTTGATGCCTGAAATGGGGTAGCGGTCGCGCACGGTCGAGGAGGAGTTGAGGGGGGCCAACTATAGGTACTCGTAAGACGATTTCCGGGCAACTTCGATTCGGGAAAAGGCCACGCTAGAGGCGAACCAGGCGGGCGGGACGAGTGAAAATCAGGGCCAGCCGGATGTCGGTGTCGGGAAGTCCGGTCATGCGGTGCAGAACCTGCGCATAGGTGGCCAACTGGGGACGGTACTTGTCCGCCGCCGTCTTGATCTCCCCGTCCGATCCGACGCGGTCGGTCTTGAAGTCGACGATGGTCGCTCCCACGGGCGCCCCGGCCGAGTCGCGCTCGAGCGTCACCCGGTCGAAAGTGCCCGAGAGCCACTCGTTGTTCAGGAGAATCTCGAAGCGCTTCTCCCGCCAGACGACGGCGGACTCCGACGGTCGGCCGAGGGCTTCGCGAATCTCGGCGGACGCCAGGCTGTTCTCGATCTGCTCCAGGGCGGCCGCGATGGTCGAGTCGGACGACGGAAGTTCGCTCCACTTTTTTCGAACCTCGTCGAGGGTCGCGGCGCCGCACCACTCGATATCCTCGAACATCGCGTGGACGAGCGTGCCGAAGTCCCGCGCCGCCCTGCCTTCGCGGCTGAAAATCTGCGCCGCGGTGACGGTCGCTTTCTCCGACCCGCTCGGCGTGCGCCGGCCGACCCGGGGGCGGGCCAGGGATTCGGAAACGGGCGGCATCGGGGCGGGTGCGGCTTCCCCCTTCTCTTTCTTCTCCATTCTCTCGAACCAGCGGCGGTCGGAGAGGGGAGTGTCGCTTTCGTAGAGGAGGTCGGCGGCAACCCCGGCGAAAACGGCCTGTTTCGCCTCGTCGTCACCGGCGTCGGCTTGCCCGAGCGTATCGCGCAGAATCCGGGCGAAGGACTTCGCCGTGCTTTTCGGCGAAAGAGGGTCGGTGATCAAGTAATTCGCGTAGCGCGCGCGGGTCATGGCGACGTAGAATTTGCAGAGCGACTCGTAGGCGGATTCGGATTCCTTTTCGGCCCGGTAGTCGCCGAGGACAGGATCAACCTCGGCAATTTCCTTTTTCGGCAAGTCCAGCACCCATTCGATCTCGCGGTTCTGGTTCGTCTTCGCGCCGATCGATTCGCCGACTTCGAGCATCGATTTTCCGGCGAGGTCCGGCAGAACGACCATGTCGAAAGTGAGGCCCTTCGATTTGTGGATGGTCATCACCTGCACCGCGCTGTCCGCGACGGGTTCGCGGGTGGCGTGACGGGAGACGTAGTCGATGAAGCGATCGATGTCGCGGCTGCCGGTATCGTCGAAGTTCCTCGCGGCGAGGCAGAATTCGTCGGCCCGCCGTTGCGAAAACTCGTCGAGAGGCTTGCCGGTGTCCGAGACGATTTCACGGAGGAAACGGCGACAGACAGCTTCGGATCCGAACTCGAAAAGCTCGGCCGCGATTCTCTGCGAAAGCCTCCCCCGGGAAAGTTCGTCCCGCTCGATCGCGCCGCGGTAGGGCGTCATGCGGAGGTGCTCCCAGGCGAAGCGATCGCCGGGATGGGCGGCGAGTTGGAAGAGACTCGTCAGCGCGAGATTCACGGGATTGTCCTTCGCGATTTTCTGGTCGGACTCGCTGACGACGGGGATGTCGGTGTGGGCGCGGATGTATTCGACCAGTTCGTTGCCGCGGTCGTTCTGCTGGATCAGGACCGCGCAACTGAGTCCGTTCGCGGTGGGGCGAACCTCTTCGAGAATGGCGGCGACCAGGGCGAACTTGTCTTCCCAATCGGGCTTGGTTTTCCCTTCGCCCGGTTGTGCATTGAGCAGGGCCGTGTAGCCGGGTTTTCCGAGATTGGGCGGGGCGACCCGATGGTCCGCCCAGTCCCAGCGCTCGACTGCGGCATCGGGAAGTCCCACCGCCCTCATGGCGTCGCGATCGCGGAAAACCCGATTGACCGGCTCGAGCACGTCCTGGACCGATCGCCAGGAGGTGTCGAGGCGCCGGGGATGAATGCGCGTTTCGTTTCGGTTGTAGCGCTCCGAAATATCCGTGAACAGCCGGGTGTCGCCGCCGCGCCAACCGTAGA
Source organism: Verrucomicrobiales bacterium (assembly GCA_040905585.1). Lineage (GTDB taxonomy): Bacteria > Verrucomicrobiota > Verrucomicrobiia > Verrucomicrobiales > DEV007 > Arctic95D-9. Next base: position 4,358 of record JBBDRG010000067.1, on the reverse strand, counting down.
TGGCTTGCTTGATGTCGCCGACCTGGAAGAGAGACCGGGTTCCCGAGGTGTCCTGGACCACTTCGTCGATCAGATTCTCGATCACTTTCCACTGGATGAAATCGGTGTCCTGGAACTCGTCCAGCAACCAATGGGCGTAGCGGGCGTCGAGTCGGTAGTCGATCCTCAGCCTGTCGATTTCGTCCGGGGTCTGGGTGAGGAGGGGGACGGGGCGATCCTCGCCGTAGTCGTGACCGGAAAGGAGCAACTGCACGTCCTGAAAGGTGAGCAGCCCGCGTCGGCGGACGAGTCCGGCGTAGGTTTCCTCGAAGAGCCGGAGCAGTTCGTAGACGCCGCGCGTGCGCCGCAGCTTGGCGCGGATTTCGCCGCCGACGAGATGACAGGCGATGTTCAGCGCGGCTTCGCAGGCGACCGGATCGAATTCGTGTTTCTTGCGATCGAAGACGACGACCGCATTCCCCGACCGGAGAGCTTCGGCGTTTTCCAGGAATTTCCCCAGCATTCCGTCCGTTCGCTTTGGGAAGGCGTTTCCGGGATGATGCGCCGAGGCCTCTTCGCGAAAGGTGTCCCACCACTCGGTGGCGAAGGTGTCGGGCGTCGATTCGAAGGCCTTGTAAAGGCGGTCGAACTCGGCGTCGAGGTCGATTCCCTCGCGCAGCCACGGCGTCCCCGCGCTGCCCCAGATCGCCGCGGGGTTGCCCCACTTCTCTTCCGAGGCCGCCCGCAGGTAGATTCCGTGCAGCGTGTCGACGAACCCGTCGAGTTCGCGGATCACGTTGGCGCCCTCCTTGCCGAAGGTGGCCTGCCGAAAAGCTTCCAGAAAGGCCTGCTGTTCGCGGTGAACCGAGTCCGAGTCCGTCCCGCTGCGCGAGAAGACGGCGTCGTAGACCTGGTCGGTGGCGACGGCGGAGCGATATTCGTCCATGACCTCGAAGTCGGCGGTGATGCCGAACTCCGCCGGAAACGCCCGCAGGATGCCGGAGAAAAAGCTGTCGAGCGTGCCGAGAAACAGGCGCGGCATCTTGGCGACGAACACGCGCAGCAGCTCGCGGTAGTCGGGCGAAGTCAACTCTGCGAGAACTTTGGAGAGGGGATCCTCGCTGTCGCCGGCGAGCGCCGTGGCGTAGTCCGGATCGCCGGCCGCTTTGGCGAGCTTGACCAGGATGGAGTCGAAAAATTCTCCGGCGGCCTTCCGGGTGAACGTGACCGCGATGATCCGCTCCGGCTCGACCGGTTCGCCGCTCTTCAACTGAATGCCCATCAAGGCGATGTAGCGGTTGGTGAGCTGATAGGTCTTGCCGGAGCCGGCGGAGGCGAGAATGGCTTCGTGGGGAATCATTTCTGCCGATTAAACGGGGTTGGAGCGGTGACCCAACAGGGTCGAGTCGACGGCGCGGTCGGGGTCGGGAGCGAGGAGGTCGAGAAAGTCGTCCCACGGCGGGGCGTCGGAGGACGGCGGCCAGAAAATCTCGTCGCGCACGGCCCGAACGACGCCCGCGGCGCAGTCGCGGGCGGCGTCGAGCAGGGGGGCGTCGAGTGTCTCCCAAGTGTCGATGCGCACCTCGTTCGCGGTCTTCCCGAGGGTCGCGTAGCCGGCTGTCAAGGGTGTGTCGGGATGGCGTTCCCGCATCGCGAGAAGGTAGATCGGTATCTGGAGGTCGGCCCAGCGACAGGGCTTGCCGGCGGCGTTTTCCACCAGCGCCCAGTCCGGGAAGTCGACGGGATCCTCGCGGGCCTTGAGCGGAACGAGGTGATACTCGTCGACGCTCTTGAGCTTGTTGTTTTGAAAGGGCGAGATGGTTTTGAAGTCGAGCACCCTGAGGCCGTGTTCGGGGTGGGTCTCGATCCGGTCGATCCGGCCCCGAACGGTAGTTTCGTCGACGGCGAACGGCCACTCTTCGGTGCCGAAGGGCTCCTCCGCGCTCACGATCTTCCAGCCGTCGGCGCGCTGGCCGGCCTCGATTTCGGCCCACCACGCGAGGCGCTTGCGGGCGGATTCGCGCTGGATGACGATGGGGGTGGCGAGTCGGTTTCCGAACCGCTCTCCGAGAATCTCGTCGAGGGTGCCGCGGAACCAGGCCGCGATTCTCTCGGCGTCGGTGGACTCCCTGATCGAATCGCTCGCGGCGAAACGATCGAGCGCCTCGTGAACGAGGTTGCCGAAGTCGGCGGCGTCCATCTCGCGTTTGTCTGTCTCGACTTTCTCCATGCGGAGACCCTGACACAGATAGAACCGGAACGGGCAGGCGAGATATTGCTTCAGCGCGGAGACGCCGAGTCGCTCGAAGACGCGATTTTCCGGGTCGAGCGGTTCCGGGCGCAGTGGAAACGCCGTCGACCGCGCGAGAGGCCGGACGCCGGATTCCGCGTCGGCGAAGAGGGAAAGGGTCCGCCCGGCGAGTTCTTCGTCCGGGCACTGGAAGAGCAGGCGGGACGGACGCAACGGATCCGAGCTGTCGCTCTCGCGGCCGAAAATCAAGTCGACGCGGCCGCCGGTCTTCTTCCGCGACGCGAGCGCGGCGGCGAAGAGGTAGGCGTCGCGGGCGAAGCGGTCGTCGTTGTGGAACATGCCGAGGACGCGGCGCGCGGCATCGGGGAGGAAGGCGTGGCCGATCGTGGCCTCCGGCACGAAATTGTCGTTCATCCCGGTGACGACGAGGTGGGGCGCATCTTCCCACAGCATCTCGAGCCAACCCTGCAGGTCGATGTCGCGGACTCTTCGCTCCTCGTAGAGCCGCCGCTCCCGGATCAACTCGAGAACGAGCTGGAACTGCTCTTCCGGCGCGAGGCTCTTGGCGAAGACGGAACCGACGAGTTGGAAGGAGTATTCCGCCTCGAGAATCGCGTCGGCGACTTCGGCGAAGGCGTCGTGGGCGCCGTCGCCGGCGGAAAAGCGGCGATGGGCGAAAACCGTGGAGAGGTATTCGGCGAGCGTTTCTCCGAAGTTTCCGCGCCGGAATCGGTCTCGCCAGCCGCGCAACCATTTCAGCGCCTTTTCCACGGCGGGCGTCCGGTAGGAATGGCGCTTGGCGGCCGCGACGGCGTCGTCGAGCCGGTGGGGAAGGGCGTCCACGGCGAGGTCGTCGAGTCGCGAGACGAGGCGGGTCGCGCCGATGTCCGATTCGGGATCGGAACGGATCGCGCCGACGCAGGCCCGGGCGAAGTCGGGACACCGGAACAATTGCGCCGCCGACTCGAACGAGCCGGTCTCGACGAGGCGGGCGGTCAGTTCGAGGAGGTAGTAGATGCCGTGGCGGGAGACGGGAAGGCCGGCGGGATCGTGCGCGGTCCATCCGCGCTGGGCGGCGGCTTGTCGGAGCGGCGCGACGACTTCGGGGTCGGGGACGACGAAGGCGGCGAAGGCGCCCGGGTTCGGGAGGTCGCCGATCAGATCACAGGCGAGCCGGGCTTGCTCGGAGGGCGTGGCCGCCTGGTGGATGGTGCGCCCGGGTTCGGGGATGGGGATTTCTTCGTCGAGCCACTGGGCGGGCACGGGGCGACCGTGGGGATCGAAACGGCCGGCGTCGGTTTCGGGCGCATGCACGAGGATTTCCACGGGAAGCGTTTTCGAGATACGGGCGAGGGCGGCGGCGGAGAGCGGTCGCAGGTCCGGGGTGGCGACCACCGAGATCCGGCGAACCTCGGAAGGAAGCGATCCGGTGTTCGCCGCTTCGAGGCGGGTCTCGGCTTCGTCGCGGAAACCAAGCTTTCCGATCCGTTTCAAGGCAAGGGCTTCGAGGTCGGCGAGTTCCCTCCATCGGGCCGGTTCCATGTCCTGTTCGCCCAGCGTTTCCGAAGCGGTGGCGAAAGTCAGTCCGGAGTCGGCCAGCAGCTTGCCGACGTCGAGCAACTCCTTCGCCGTTTTCATCGCCCAGCTCAGATTCCGGTCGACGGGATCGACGGGAAAGACGCGACGGAAGCGGTTCAGGTCGACGTCCAGCAGCAACGCCGACCAGAGCAGCAGCGTGGCGTGGCGGTCGGCGACGGGACGAGAGTCGGGGAGCCGGTCCGGAGCGACCAGGAAGTCCTGCGTCGTCACGAGGGGTGGAAAAACGACGGCATCGCTCTCCGCCGCCCGGATGGCGAGGGCTTCGCGAAGCCGGCGTCCGGCGTTGCGGGTGGGAACGACGACGAGAAGATCTGCCAGGTCGAGCGGCCCGGACCGGTCCCAGTCGTTCGCCAGATGGTCGACGGTCGCCTCCAGCACCGGGCGGTCCCAGCCGAGAAAACGTCGGGCGATGTCGGCCGGCTCCTTGAGAGACTGTTGAAAAACTCTGAAACGCAAAATCTAAATGAAGAGTGAGGGATCAAAGTCAGCGGCTTCGCCGAATCGAGATGCGAACGCCCCTTCGGGCTGC
>JBBDRG010000066.1:0-4112 GCA_040905585.1 Verrucomicrobiales bacterium | reverse complement strand
AGCAAACAAAATGACTCGCAGTTTTCCATTCCAGAGTTTTTCAACAGTCTCCTAGAGTAACGCATCCGCTGGCTTGCCGGCGGCCGAAATCGCGCTGCCGATGCAGCCGAACGCCGAGTTCGCGCCGCGCATCGGGGCGGGGCGGGGCGGGGCGGGGCGGGGCTCTACCTTCGCGCGGGAATCCCGCATCATTCCCCCGAATCCGACAGCAGGGAGACGCAGACGAGCTCCCCCTCCGCGTTGCGGCAGTATATCCGTCCGTGCGAAAGCACCGGCGAAGTCCAGCACTTGCCGTCGAGAATTTTCTGGCGGTGAAGCGGTTTGAAACCCGCCGGGGTGGCTTCGAAAAGCGTGAGAACACCCAGGTCGAACAGAATCACGACCTTTCCCGCCGCCATCAGTCCGCCGCTTCCGAAGCCCTCCTCCGACCAGATCAACTCCCCCGTTTCGACGGAGTGGCACGCCAACTCGGTGGGCCGGTGGGTAGTGCCGTTCAGAGAGTAGAGATGCCCGTCCACGAGGACGCCGGAATTGAAATACCATTTCAGATCGCGCTGCTCCCACACCTTGAGCGGTTCGGACTCGTCTTCCCCCAGCGACAGGAGGGTCGTCCCCGCGGTCGAGGACAACACGAACCCGTCACCCGCCACGACCGGATCGGCGGCGTTGACGTCGCGACTGGAGCGCGAAGGAAACTCCCACGCGATCGCCCCCGTGTCCGAGTCGAGCCCGAGGAGGGATTTAGCGGAGAAAAGCAGGTGAGTGGTCCCGCTCTTCCAGTGCGAAAAGGGCACCGGCGTGGCGTATCCCGACGTGTCCGTATCGTTCATCCAGAGAGTCTCCCCCGTCTCCCGCGAGAGCGCCAACCCGCCGCGACCGACATTCAGGAGAAGCCGGTCCCGGTCCACGAAAGGCGAGCAGGCGAAGCTCCATTCCGGCAGCGCGAAGTCGTGGTCGGCGACCAGATCCCGTTGCCAGAGAACCTTTCCGTCCTCCAGATCGAGGCGAAAGGCGTGGCCCTTCTTGCTCAGCGTGTAGACGGAGTTCCCGTGGATCGTTGGCGTGCTGCCGGGACCGCCTTCGTAGTAGAGCGGATCGAGTTCGCAGGGGTAGGTATGCTCCCAGAAGAGTTCGCCCGTGTCCGCGTCCAGGCAGGAGACGATGTCCACGTCGTCCCGGTTGCCCATCGTGAGCACGCGAGTCCCCTGCACCGAAACGGTGGAGAATCCGGTCCCGACCCGGGCCTTCCAGAGCACGGGCAACTCCGCCGGCAGTTCGGACGGGATCGCTTCCTTCGAGACGCCGTCGTGGCCCGGCCCCCTCCAGTTCGGCCAGTCGGCGGCGGAAAGACAATCGGCCTTCGCGAACAGGGCAGTCAGAACGACGAGAAAGGCGGGCGGAGACGAGATTCTCATGCGACCCAACGCTCGCCAGCATTTCGTTTTCGGCAACGCCCCCGTTCGCGGGACATCAACTCGCGTACCCCGGGGGACCCGTCCTGGAATTGAGAAAGAGGGCCTGGTCCGGCTGGCACTCAGCCGCGCGTTCAGACGGGTCGTCGCAATGAGTCCGCCGGGAATTCATCCTTCCGAATTCGCTACAGTGCTCATTCGATGGGCGAGCAAGGCGGAATGGAGATGGCGGGAGCTCTGTTCAGAGGCAGCATCGCTTATACTTCTTCCCGCTCCCGCAGGGGCACGGAGCATTGCGGGAGACTTTCGGGAGCCGGGCGAGATTGTCGGGTATGGGGGTGGCTCTGATGCGTCGGTAGTGGTCCTTGAGCATGGAGATCCACCGGTCATCGAGGAGGTGATTCATGAGGACAAGCATTCCCTCGCGGGAGACGCGGTCCGGACTCGCGATATCGATGCTCAGTCCGCTCATTTCCGCAGCCAGGTCGCGGTCGGCGGCGGGGCCGAGCCAGCGGAGGTAGAACTTCGGTCTCTCCCAGCCGAAATTGACCAACGACACGAGTCGGTCGTCATGCATGACCTGAATGATCGTCTTGCGGCAGTCGCAGGCGGGGTCGGTGCAATAGGTATCGACGAAGGTGTATTCCCCGTCCGGCAGTCGGGGGTCGTCGGCAAGGACGATGGAACGGACCTGGCACTCGGGGCCGAGAATTTCTCCTGCTGGTGCGAAGGGCGTGATCATGATTCGACTGGATTGCTCGGCGACCGGTGAGAATTCGGGTCCGCCTTCCCATGCTCCGGGACGCCGCCAGCGCATTTCACTCCGGAGTCATTGTAGCGGTCGTATTTCGGGAAGGTGTTCACGAGAATGGTGAATTGAGAATTCGGAATCGGGGCGAAAGCCGCGAAGCGGGTTCATCCCGGCGGGATGAAATCCGGTAACCGGTGGTTGAGCGGATGCCTGTTTCTCTCAGGCGATAGCGACTTCTTCCGGCCGTGTCAAGGGTTCGACTCGGCTTCTCGGTAACCGGGGACGGGCTCAGTCCTTCTTCGGCTTTTTCGGTTTCGGGGCGGCCGGTTCGGGCGGGGCGGGGAGGTCGTCGTCGGGCTGGTCCCAGAGCCGGTAGGGGTCGTCGTGGAGGCGCATTTCGGCGAGGAGAAGGGCTTCCATCTCGGCGAGTTTTTCGGCGTGGCGGGGATCTTCGGCGAGATCGGTCTGGGCGGGGTCGTTTTTGCGGTGCTCGGGGAGGAATTCGTGCGGGTTCTCGGCGAGGTTGAAGAGCTGGGTTTCGCGGACTTCGCCGTCGAGGACATCGTGCTTGATCAGCTTCCAGTCGCCCTTTTTCACGCAGCGCATCCCCGGCCGGGTGCCGCCGCTGTAGACGCCGTAGAGGATGTCGCGGATGGCGTTCTCTTTTCCTTCGAGAACGGGCTTGAAGCTGGAGGCCTCGACGGTGGCGGGGATGTCGACGCCGGCGAGCTCGCAGAGGGTGGGGAGCACGTCGGCGAGGTAGACGTTGCCCAGGGCGCGGGTGCCGGGGGCGATGCCGGGGCCTTTGACGACGAGGGGCACTTTCCAGGTGTGTTCGTAGAGGTTCTGTTTTCCCTGGAGGCCGTGGCGTCCGATGGCCATGCCGTGGTCGGAGGTGTAGACGACGTAGGTGTTGTCGAGTTCGCCCATGGCTTCGAGCCGGTCGAGGACGCGGGCGATCTGCCGGTCGATCAGTTCGCTGCACGCGAACTGGCGGCCGATCTCGTTGCGGATGGTGCGCTCGTCGCGCCTCTCCCACACGCCGCTCACGTCGACTTCGTCTCGGAGGCCGGGGTGTCCGTGGTGGAAGGGGTGTTCGAGCAGGTGGTTGACGGGAAGGGGCGGCTGCTTCGGGTTGGCGGGGGGCGGGGCGGCGGGGTCGTCGTGGTTGACGGCGCCGTATTTTTCTAGGAGTTCGGGGGTCCCGTCGCGGGGGTCGTGGGGGTGGGAGAAGCCGAAGTAGATGAGGAAGGGATCCCGGTCCTCGGCGGCTTCGCGCTCGTCGAGGTAGTCGATGACCTGGTCGCCGTGCCAGGCGCTGCCCGTCTCCGGGGTGCCGCCCCGCTTGGTGGCGTCGCGGCGCACGGTGAATGCCTCGTTGGCGGCTTCGTAGCTGTTGCCCTGCTTGCAGGTGCGCATGGTGGCGTAGCCGGCGCGGTTGAAGACGGCGGCCATGGAATGCTCGGCGAGGTCGGCGGGAACCCGGTCGGGGTCGCCCTCGTGGGGATTGAGCCGTCGTCCCGGGTAGCCCGGTATGTGCCACACGGTGCGCCCGGTCATGATCATGTGCCGCGAGGCGGTGCAGACGGCCCCCACCCAGGAACCCATGTGGTGGGCGCCGTCGATGACCATTCCCTCGGCGGCGAGGCGGTCGATGGCGGGGGTTTCGAGAACGGACTCGGGCCGGTAGGCCTTGAGATCGAGGGGGCTTTGGTCGTCGGCGACGATGAAGAGGATGTTGGGCTTTTTCTCGTCGTCGGAGTGTCCGGTGGCGAGAAGAGCCAGTGATAGCGAGAGGACGAGGAGACGGGTGGGGAGGTTCATTTTTCCGGACGGCTTGTCGTCCGAAGAATGACGGGTCTTCCGTCGGAATGCCATGACGGGATGCCGTACCCAGCGATTCCGAAAGATCGGCTGCGGGTGCCGCCGCAAGGCCCGCCGATTGGGGG
>JBBDRG010000065.1:0-24757 GCA_040905585.1 Verrucomicrobiales bacterium | reverse complement strand
CTGCTCCCTGCTCCCTGCTCCCTGCTCCCTGCTCCCTGTCCGGAAACCCGTTTTCCGGGGCCGGCGGTGCCCGCGTAGACGTTCGCGGGGAAGGCCTACGCAATTCCGACTGGATCGAAACCACTTAGCCCTTAGACTACGCGCCATGCGCATTCAGATTGGAAACGAAATAGTCGAACTGAACATCCCGCCGTTCAACGCGAAGGCGGTGATCGGGGTGGTGGCCGCTCTTTTCCTGATCGTGGCGGGGCTCAGCGCGTTCTACACGGTGCAGGTGGAGGAGGAGGGCGTGGTCCTGCGGTTCGGCAAGCACGTCGACACGGTGGGTCCGGGGCTGCACTTCAAACTGCCGTTCGGGATCGAGCAGGTGATCCGGGTGCCGGTTCGCCGCCAGTTGAAGCAGGAGTTCGGGTTCGGCACGCCGGGCAATCCGGAGTCCCGCCAATGGGCCTCGTCCGACGAGATGGACATGGAGAAGAACATGGTGACGGGCGACCTGAACACGGCCCTGGTGGAGTGGGTGATCCAGTACCGGGTCACGGAACCGCAGGATTACTTGTTCAAAGTTCGCCAGGCGGACGAGACGCTCCGCAACGCGAGCGAGTCGGTCATGCGCGAGGTGGTGGGCGACCGCACGGTGGACGAGGTCATCACGATCGGGCGGCAGGAAATCGAGTCGGAGGCCCACGTGAAGCTGAAGGAGCTGGTGGATCTCTACGAGTTGGGCATTTCGATCGACCAGATCCAGTTGAAGAACGTCGATCCTCCCCGGCCGGTCCAGGCTTCCTTCAACGAAGTGAACGAGGCCCAGCAGGAGAAGGAGAAGTCCATCAACATCGCCAACGGCGAGTACAACCGCGCGGTCCCGCAGGCTCGCGGCGAAGCGGAAAAGACCATCAGCGAAGCCCAGGGCTACGCCACGCAGCGGGTCAACGAAGCGGAGGGGGACGCGACGAAGTTCACGGCTCTCTTCACCGAGTACCAGAAGGCGTCCGAGGTCACCCGCCGCCGTCTCTACCTGGAAACGATGGAGGAGGTGATGCCGCGGCTCGGTCGCAAGGTCATCATCGACGAGGGGGCCAACCAGGTGCTGCCGTTTCTGCCGCTGAGCCCGGCGACCTCCGCTCCCGTTCCCGTTCCCGCCGCCTCCAACTGAATTTTTTCCACCCAACACAACATTATTCTCATGCAAAAAGGATTCGGGTGCCTCGTCGCCTTTGCCGCTTTCGCCGCCCTGCTCGTCATTTCCGGTGCCTTCTACAAGGTGGAGGAAACGGAGCAGGTCATCATCACGCAGTTCGGAAAATCGATCGGGGAGCCGGTGACGACGCCGGGGCTGAAATTCAAGGTCCCGTTTCTGCACAAGGTCAATCCTTTCGAAAAACGCATCCTGGCCTGGGACGGTCCGACCACGGAGATGCCGACGAAGGACAAGACCTACATCCGGGTCGACTCCTACGCCCGGTGGGCGATCAGCGATCCGCTCCGCTACTTCGAGAAACTGCGGGACGAGGGCAGCGCCAAAACGCGCCTGGACGACATTCTCGGCTCGGAAACCCGGAACACGATCGCCAAGCACGAGCTGATCGAGGTGATCCGAACGACGAAGGATCGGCAGCCGCAGGTGGAGGAGGAGCTCGCCGAAGCCGACAAGACGGGCGTGGTCGGGCAGCTGATCCCGATCAGCCGGGGTCGTTCGGAACTGGAGAAGGAGATTCTGACGACGGCGCAGGCGAAGCTCCACGAGTTCGGGATCGAACTGCTGGACGTCCGGTTCAAGCGGATCAACTACAACGAGAGCGTCCAGGAGAGGATCTTCGAGCGGATGATTTCGGAACGGCAGCAGATCGCGGAGCGGTTTCGCTCGGAGGGTGCCGGCGAAGCGGCCAAGATTCTCGGCGACATGGAGAAGGAGTTGCGCACGATCGAGTCCGAAGCCTACAAGACCGTCGAAATCACCAAGGGCGAGGCCGACGCGGAAGCGACGACGATTTACGCGGACGCCTTCGGCAAGTCGGACGAAGCGGCGGAATTCTACGAGTTCGTGCGGACGCTGGAGCTGTACGGCGCGGTGATGGCGGACAGCACGGTGGTGCTTTCGACCGACAGCGATCTCTTCAAGTATCTCAAGTCGGTGAAACCGGTTGTGCCGAGCAATTCGGAGGACGCGGTCGTCCCGGTCGAGGGTGCCGAGGCGAACGCCGTTCAACCTCCCGCCCGGCAGCGGCGCGCCCCGCAGGCACCCGCTCCTGAAGCGCCCGCTCCGCAAGCGCCCGCCCAGCAGTCGCCCGCTCCGGCGGACGACTGAAGACGGAGCTTTCGGGCCGCGAGACCCCGGGCAGGTCCCCTGTAGCCGACGTTCCCCCGTAACCGAACTTGTGAAAGTTCGAACCCCGGAGGTTCGCGTCTTCGAATACTGGACGCGCCGCTCACTCGAACAAGCTCATCAGCTCGGCTTCGCTCAGTCGGGCGTCGCCCGCCTCGGACAGCAGGGCGTCGGTCATTTTCCGCTTCCGGTCCTGCAGCGAGAGGATCTTCTCCTCGACCGTTCCGCGGGTGATCAGCTTGTAGCTCGTCACCACGTTCGTCTGCCCGATTCGGTGGGCGCGGTCGGTGGCCTGCGTTTCCACGGCCGGATTCCACCAGGGGTCCACGTGGATCACCGTGTCCGCCGCGGTGAGATTCAGACCGACGCCCCCGGCCTTGAGGCTGATGAGAAAAACCGGCACGTCGCCGGTCTGGAATCGCTTCACCACTTCGCCGCGGTTCTTCGTCCGGCCGTCGAGGTAGCAGAAGTCGATCCCCTTCTCCGCCAACTGCGGCACGAGCAACTGGAGCATTTCCACGAACTGGCTGAAGACGAGCACCCGGTGGCCGCCGTCGAGCGCCTCGTCGAGCAGTTCCGAGAGGGTCTCCGCCTTGACCGAGGCCTCTTTTTCCCCGATGCCGGGCAGCCCGAGAAGCCGCAGGTCGCAGCAAGTCTGACGCAGCCGGAGCAAGGCGGTAAGCGCCAGCATCCGCTGCCGGCCGTCTTCCGCTTCGAGAATCGAGGTCTTGCTTTCGCGCAACAGCTTGGCGTAGACCTCCTGCTGGGTCGGGGTGAGGTCGCAGTAGACGACCTGCTCGATCTTGTCGGGGAGATCCTTCGCCACCTCGCGCTTGAGGCGCCGGAGGATGACCGGCCGCAGGCGGCGGGAAAGACGCTCGCGGACTCCGGCGGGCGGCTCGCTCGCGGACAAGGGCTTTTCGAAACGCTCCGCGAATTCCTGCCGTTTGCCTAGGTAACCGGGCAAGGCGAACTGCGCGATCGACCAGAGATCGCGGACGGAGTTCTCGATGGGCGTTCCGGTCAGGGCGAAGCGATGGGTGCCGCGGAGGCGGTGGGCGGCCTTGCTGACCTGGGCGTCGGGGTTCTTGATGTGCTGCGCTTCGTCGAGCACCACCACGTCGATGTCACGCTCCCGGTACCAGGCCTCGTCTCGGCGGAGAAGCACGTAGCTCGTCACGAGAATGTCGGCGTCGCCGTGCTCGGCGAGAGTTTTCTCCCGGTCCGGCCCTTCGATGGCGACCGTCTTCAACCCCGGCACGAACTTCTCCGCCTCCGCCACCCAGTTGTGTACCAGCGAGGAGGGGCAAACCACCAGGGAAGAGCCGCCCACGGAATAAATGAACGAGAGGGTCTGGAGCGTTTTCCCGAGGCCCATGTCGTCGGCGAGAATGCCGCCCATCCCCTGCGAAGCCAATCCCTGCATCCATTCGACGCCGGTTTTCTGGTAGGGACGAAGAACGGATCCCAGGTCCTCCGGCAGCTCGTAGAAGTCGAGTCCCTCCTCCGACGTCCGCCAGGGGACGGCGCCTTTCGCCTCGAAGCCGCAGTCGGCGATGGTTTCCCGCAGGTAACCGGCCTGCGACCGTTCGATCCGGTAGGTGCCGCCCGGCAGCTGTTCGGGATCGCAGTCCGAGACGATCTCGCCGAGGCTTTCCGCGAGACCGCTGTCGAGGACGGCGGTGCGACCGTTGGGCAGCGGCTTGCTGGATTGCCCCATTCGGAGAAGCCGCTCGATTTCCTGGCGCGAGACCGTGTCGCCGGATGGCGTCCCGAAATTCACTTCCAGCGCGAACCAGTCTTCGCCGCCGCTGCGGAAATTCATCTCCGTCCCGATCGGTTCGACTTGGCCGAGAGCGTGCTCGAAGCGCTCGCCCGTGCTCGTCCGCCATCGGTCGCGGAATGCCGGGTATCCGTGGGCGAGAAACTGGAGGATGGCCGACTTGTCCTTGAGCACGAAGCGGCCCTCCGCGCCGCGGCGGCCGAAGCCGGCCGCCTCCAGCTCCGCCACGGCGGCGCGCTCGGTGGCCCCGTCGGCCAAATGGATTTTCCCTTTCTCCTCCCGCACCGGCGGCCGTTCCGCGTTTGCGGGGAACGTTTCGCCGCCGTAGACGAAGGAGATCCGGGCATCGAGGTGATTGAGCGAGCCTTCGAGTTCCAGATCGACTTCCGCCCGTTCCTCGACGATATCCAGATCGTCGACCTCGAAGTGAATCCGAAACGCTTGGAGAGCCGAAAGAAAATCCGCCGGGTCGACCGTGAGCCCGCCCGCGAGAACCGACTGGAATTCCCGCGCCAGGCCCGGCGCCACCGGCCGGGCGACATTCCCGTCCGTCAGGGCCCACGTTCCCCTTCCCGCGATGAGAGGTATCGCGTCCTCCTGCCAACGGACGCGGAAGCGCAACCCCGAGAGGCGCTCCAGAAGCGGACGGAAGGGCAGGTGGGAAATGCGCAGGGGCGTCCGCTTGCCGAGCGTCACGTTCGGGTGGCCGGGAATCGCCGCCAGCAGGCGGGACAGGTCGTCGGTGCTCACGATCGCCATGCCGGGAACGGATTCGGGGGAAATGTCCTGCAAGGCTCGGTAGAGCGACACGTCCTCCGCGTCCAGAAAGAGCCGGAGCCCGCGCGGCAGCGACTTGAGCATGCGGCGTTCGCCGTCGATCTCCACTTCGACGCCCACGGTGATTCTCCCCTTGTCCCAGGCGGCCGGGAGATCCGGTGGAAGCACGAGGTGAAAATCGGCGGGCACGGCGTCCTCCGTCGCCTGTTCCACGAAGGCCGGCCAGTCCGGGCTCGGCGGTACCTTCGCGGGGGGCGCCTTTTCCGGCGAGGTCTCCTCCGAGGCGGTCTCGGCCTTCCCCGTCGGCTCCAGGAATTCCAGTCCGACCGCGAGCGCGTGGGCGCAGATGATCCCGTCACGCCGGGCGCGGAAACAGGGGCAGCGATTCTCCATGTCGATGCGGGAATTGATCTCCAAGCGCACCTTGAGCGTCTTCGACCCCTCGCGAACGAGGCCTTCGAGCACGCCGTCGCGATAGTCCGCCTCCGCCACCCGGCCGGCCGCGTGCAGCGAGCGCGCCACCTTCATTTCCTTCCACCCGCCGGTGTCGGAGAGAAATTTTCGGCTGAGTTCGACGGGTTCGCGCATGTCGGCAAGGAGAGGGCAGCAGCGTGCCTCAAAAACGGCCGAATGACAGTCTCTTATATCCCGCGGCTGAACTCCGCGACCTTGAACTGTTGCCCCATGAGCCCCGGGTGGGTCAGCGTCTGGAACTGGCGCAGGCGCTGGCGCAGGCTCTCGCCGGGCGGCTCGCCTTCGATCGCGAGCAGCCAGGGACGGGCGGCTTCGACGAGAAAGTGATGCTGGTCCGTGAACCGCTCCCGCTTCAGTCCCGCGCCGGCGGCGGCGGCCGCCAAGTGGCTGAAATTGACGTGGGCGGTGATGTCCGTCTCGCCGGGCCGGTCGAAGGGATCGTCCGTCGCGCGGTGATTCCGGTAGCAGCGAAGGGTTCCGTCCGCGCGATGGCGGGCGAAGTAGTCTTCCGACTCGTAGCCGTAGTCGATCACCCACCAAAGTCCCCGGCGGAACAGCGTCGCCGCGTCGCGCATCCAGGTTGCGACCGCGGGACACACCTCGGTCGCGTAGCCTTCGGGAAAATCCGTGCCTAGTTCGTCGGCGTACCGCGTCAATTCCGCCGGGAGCGGCCGGGAAACCCAGCAGGGCGCTTGTCCGGCCTCGTCCCAACCGACTTTTCGTTCGCGCCATTCTCCTTCTTCGAAGGCGAGGCGCCGGAACGGGAAGGCGTCGAGCAGCTCGTTGCAGAGAAACAGGCCCTGCTCGCCCCTTGCCTCCTCGAGCGTCGCCACCGTTTCGATACCGCCGAAACCCTCATTCCGGAACGTTTCGTCGAGGCGCTCCCGAACGGCGCTTCGCGGCTCGACGATGCGGTAGACGACGCTCTTCGAGAGCGCGGATCCCGTCGACGCGAGCCCGGCGAGGAAATCGCGCGCGAGTTGCCCGTCGTGACCGCCCTGCTCGACGACGACGAAGGGTCTTCGCGGGTCGAACCGCTTCTCCCAGGCCTGAACGAGCGCGTGGGCCAACAGAAAACCGAAGGTATCGCCCACCGCCACGCTGGTGAAAAAATCGCCTCGCCTCCCGATGGGGCGCTCCTGCGGGTTCGAGTAGTAACCCTGCCGGGGATGGTAGAGGGCGAGTTCCATGAAGTCCGAAAACGGCAGGGCGCCGTCTTGACTTTTCGAGATTTCTTGAAAGACGACAGCGAAAAGAGGCGTATCTTTTGAGCTCGACGGCTGTTGGGGCACCTTTTGCATCCGCCGGCACTCTACTCCCTACCGAATCCTTCACAAAACCCTTCCGTGGCGAACGACTTAGAAGAAAACGATTTCGAAGCGATCGGCAGCGGTGACGGTCCCGAAGAATCCGTCATCGAACTACCGCCGCTCGTCGACCCTTCCGTTCGGAAGGCGAAACGACGCCGGCGCCTTGTCTTCTGGCTGAAATTTTCGGGCGTCCTTTTCGTCGTGGCTCTGGTGGTGGCGATCGTCGGAGCGGCGGGGGCCTATTTCTACTGCAAGCCCCGCCTCGATCTGGCGCACTCCTTCGATCTGTCGGAGCTCGAGGAAGTGGAAGTGGCCAGCAGGATCTTCGATGTCAACGGGGAAGAACTCGGGCGCATATTCGTGCAAGACCGCCGTCCCATCGGTCTCGAGGAAGTGTCGGACAACTTCGTGAACGCGCTCCTCGCCGCGGAGGACAGTCGCTTCTACGAACACGAAGGCATCGACTACATCGGCATCCTCCGCGCCCTCTGGTACAGCATGCAGTCGAAAACTTGGAACCAGGGCGCCTCGACGATCACCCAGCAGCTGGCGCGTCAGACGTTCCAGCTGAAGGACCGGACTCTGAGCCGAAAAATCACCGAGATGTTCCTGGCCCGGCGAATCGAAAAGGCGATCGGCAGCAAGCAGAAGATTCTCGAGCTCTACATGAACCGCATCTACTTCGGAAGCGGCTACTACGGAATCGCCTCGGCCGCCGAAGGGTACTTCGGCAAGGACGCCGGCCGTCTCAGCATCGTCGAGGGCGCCACTCTCGCCGCCACCGTACCGAACCCCTACCACCGGTCCCCGAGGAACTTTCCCGAGAGTTCCCTGCGCTGGAGAAACCACGTCATCACCCGGATGGAGAAGGAGAGCTACATCGATCGCGACTCGATGAAGCGCTATCACAAAGTCCCCGTGCGCACGGTACCCAAGCGGAACGTCACCGGAAAATCGGCCTTCGTTTACGAGGAGGTTCGGCAAACCGCGATCGATTTGATCGGCTACGAAACGGCCTCGAAGGGAGGATTCGACATTCATACCACCATCGACGGGTCGATTCAGGAAACCGCCGAAACGGCCTTGCTGGAACAACTCGCCAAGATCGAGCAGCACCCGGACTTCGACCACCCCACCCTCGCCCAGCACAAGGCCGAAAAGGCGGCCTTTCGCGAATCGGCCCACCCCGACCAGACCTTTTCCGCCCCCGAGTACCTGCAGGGTGCTCTCCTCATGATCGACAATCGCACCGGCGCGGTGATCGCCCGCGTCGGGGGACGAGACTTCGGCGACAGCATGTTCGACCGCGTGTCCCAGGGGCGTCGCCCCACCGGGACCGCCTTCAAGCCCTTCGTCTACGCGGCGGCCTTCGAAGCGGGTTTCTTTCCCGGCACGCTCGTGGACGACACGCCGATGGACACCCGCCAGGTGATGGTGGGGGGCACCACGGGCATTCTCGGAGAATGGGGACCGGAAAATTTCGACAACGTTTACGAAAACGTGATCACCTCCCGCCAGGCGCTCGCGAAGTCGAAGAACGCGGC
Source organism: Verrucomicrobiales bacterium (assembly GCA_040905585.1). Lineage (GTDB taxonomy): Bacteria > Verrucomicrobiota > Verrucomicrobiia > Verrucomicrobiales > DEV007 > Arctic95D-9. The sequence goes on along the minus strand of JBBDRG010000065.1, from coordinate 16,543 downwards.
GACCGTGCGCCTGGGACAGAAGGTCGGAATCGACGCCGTCGTCGAGCTTGCCGAAAAGGCGGGCATGGTCTTCGAGGGCGACCTCAAGAAGTTCAACGCCACGTTTCTCGGTCGGAATCCGGCCTCTCCCGAAGACCTTTGCCTCGCCTACACCGTATTTCCCAACAACGGACGCCGGCCGGAGCGAACGCACATCGTCTCCAGCATCAAGGATCCCCTGGGCAACGTCATCTACACCCCCAACGTTGCCATGTCCAAGAACCAGGTCCTCGATCGCTACACCGCCCACCAGATCAACAGTATTCTCTCCGATTCCTTCGATTACGGCACCGCCGCGAAGGCTCGGAAAAAGTACGATCTCGGCAATTATCCCGTCGCCGGAAAAACGGGAACGGAATACGACTTCACCGACAACTGGTTCGTCGGCTACACCTCGGAAGTGACCTGCGTCGTCTGGGCGGGCTTCGACCAGAGCACGGCCATCTACCCCGGGGCCTTCAGTTCCGAGACGGTTCTCCCGGTGTGGAGCGAAGTGATGAACGCGGCGGCGCGCAAGTTCGAACCCCGCGCTTTCATCCCTCCGCCCGACGCCGAACAGGTGGAGATCTGCCTGGAGTCGGGCGAACTGGCCTCGGACGACTGCTACGAAGTGGTCGACAAAGGGGATGGCATTTCTTCGCAGGTCCGCAGCACCTACGTGGAGCACCTTCGTCCCGGGACCGACCTGGAAACGATCTGCCATATTCACGGCAAGCCCGGCAGCGGACTCCGGGATCTGACCAAGCAATCGCGGGACGGCCCGCTCGTGGCCGGCTACATCGTCCAGGAAGACGCCGAACCGGTGCTCCCCGTCGCGCCGACCATCATCGGCTCCGGCGATCCGTACGACTCCATCGTCCCGGTCATCCGCGCCCGCGTCGCGGTGGTCGCGGAAGAAACGGCCGAGGAGGGCGACGAGGACGACGATTCGCAGCCGCTCGACGGCAACGGGATCCCGATAGCCCGTCCCCTCATGGACGAGACCGAGGCCGAAGCCGAGGGAGAAGAACTCTCCGACCAACGTGTCCAGTTGCCGCGTCCCCGCGCCATCGAGTTCGATTGATGCCCGACGGCGTCGCCGGCCGCGTCCCGCCTAGTTCGCTCATGCTGACAGTGATCAAGTTGCTCATTTCGGCCGGAATCATCTATTTCGTCAACGAGGTCGTGGTCGCCCGCAGCCGACCGCTCCTCGGCAGTCTGATCGCTTCGCTGCCGCTGGTGTCGTTGATCACGTTCGTGTGGATCTGGTTCGGGATGAAAGAGGTCCCCGCCGAACGCACCGAGAAACTCGCCGCCCATTCCGTCGGCGTGTTCTGGTACGTCCTGCCCAGCCTCCCGATGTTCCTCATTTTCCCCTGGCTGCTTCGGCGGGGTCTTCCGTTCTGGCCCAATCTCGCTCTCTGCTGTCTCCTTACGATGAGTCTCTACGCCGCCATGACTCTCGCGCTGAAGCGCTTCGGGATGGAGCTGTGAGACCGTTCCGGCTCCCGCGGACCGCCTCTCCGCCTTCTGCGCGGAATCCCTCCGCGGGACCCGGTGCCGGATTGAAGCTTCCGAGTCGGCTCAAGCCGCGAAGCTCTCGCCGCAGGAACAGGTGACGACGGCGTTCGGGTTGGTGACTTTGAACCCGCCCTGCTGCAGGTCGTCGCTGTAGTCCAATTCCGATCCGGTTACGAACAAGGCGCTTTTGGGGTCGATGACCACGCGGACTTCGTTGGATTCGACGACGATGTCCCGGTTGGCCGGGCCGTCGACCAGATCCATCTTGTACTGCAACCCCGAGCAGCCCCCACCGATCACGGCGACGCGAAGAGCGCCGTGTTCCAGCCGGCCCTGCTTTTTCAAGAGCGAGCGCAGCTTGCCGGAGGCACCGCCGAGCACCTTGATGAGCGTTTCGTTTCCAACCTTGTAACTGACTTCGGGCACGCCGCAAAATCCGGCACGCCGGGGCCCGGCGCAAGTCCGAACTCACGAAGACAGCATATCGCGCATCTGGTCGAAGTAGTCCGAAGCGAAATTTTCGTCCGCGGGAGCGGCGGCCAACGTCCCGTGGTCGGTTTCCTCCAGCTCCTCCTTGCTGAGTTCCTTGAAAAACGAACTCGGCTGGCACGGCAGCGTATCCCCCCAGCGCCGCCGGCTGTGGCACCACGTGATCGTGAGGTTCTCCATGGCGCGGGTGACGCCCACGTAGAGCAACCGTCTCTCCTCGTCGCGGTTTCCCTCGTCCACCGAGCGGGAGTGCGGGAGAATGCCTTCCTCCACCCCGACGATGTAGCAGATCGGAAATTCCAGCCCCTTGGCCGCGTGCATCGTGATCAGGGAAACGCCGGTGCCTTCACCCTCCTTTTTCTCGTCCTCCTTGTCCCGCATCAGGGCGACGCTGTCGAGGAAGCCGCGCAGCCCGCGACGCGACTTGGAGACGTGGCTGTGCATGCCCTCGATCAACTCGGCCACGTTGCGCCGGCGAATGTCCACCTCGTCGGACGATTTGCAGTTCTTCTTCAGGAAATCGGCGTAGCCGATCTCCTTGATCAGTTCCTCGGTCATGGCCGCGTAGTTGGCCGAATCGGTGTGGGCCACGTCGCTGTAGCGATTGACGAAATTGGTGAACGCTTCGATCGCGTTCTGGGCCCGCGTCGTCAGGGTGGCCAGAAACTCGAGGTCGTTGAGCGCTTCGAAGACGCTCATTCGGTAATCGATGCTGAACTGCATCGCCAGGCCGATCGTCCCCTCCCCGATTCCCCGCGGCGGCGTGGCCACGACCCGCAGCAGGCTGACGTCGTCGTCGTGGTTGAGGAACAGGCTCAGGTAACCCAGGATGTCCTTGATCTCGCGGCGCTCGTAGAAGGACTGTCCGCCGATGAGCTTGTAGGGAATGTCGTTTTCGCGCAGCCTTTCCTCGATCACCCGCGACTGGGTGTTCATCCGGAACAGGATCGCCATGCCGTTGTAGCTCAACCGGTCGATCCGGTACCGCTCCAACAGTTCGCCGACGATCCACTCGGCCTCGGTTTCCGCGTCGGGCATCGAAATCACCCGGATCTTCTCGCCCTCGCCCCGCCCGCTCCACAGCGTCTTTTCGCGGCGGTTCACGTTGTGGCGGATGAGGCTGTTCGCGAGACGGAGGATGCGGTTATTGGAGCGGTAGTTCTCCTCCAGCTTGATGATCTTCGGGTTCGGGAAAAACCGCTCGAACTCGAGAATATTGGTGATGTCCGCCCCGCGCCAACCGTAGATGCTCTGGTCGTCGTCTCCGACGACGCAGATGTTTCGCTCGGGCCCGACGAGATTCCGGAGCAACTCCATCTGGAGATGGTTCGTGTCCTGGAACTCGTCGACCATCATGAACCGGAACCGCCGCTGCCATTCGCTTCGAACGTCGGGATTCTCTTCCAGCCCCTGGACCGCCAGGAGGAGAAGGTCGTCGAAATCCACCGCGTTCAACTGCTTCAGCTCCCGCTGGTAGGCGCGGTAGACTTCGCTGATGAGCGAGTCCTCCTCGTCGCTGATCGGTCTGCCGGTGTTCTTCGCCTGGCTGATCAGCATGTTCGCCAGCTTCGGATCGAGATTCTCGTCCTTGCCGATCTTGCGGACGATGATCCGGCGAAGCAGGCCCAGCTGGTCGCTTTGCGTGTAGATGCTGAACGTTTTCTTGTACCCGAGCCGCTCGATGCAGGTGCGGAGAATGCGGACGCAGAGGCTGTGGAAGGTGCAGATCGTGACCCGCTCCACCTGTTCCTCGGAGACCATCGTGGCAACGCGCTCCCGCATCTCGTTGGCGGCTTTGTTGGTGAAGGTCACCGCGAGGATCTGACTGGGCGGAATGCCGTCGTGGATCATCCCGGCAATCCGAGTGGTCACGACGCGGGTTTTCCCCGTGCCGGCGCCGGCCAGGATCAGAACCGGACCGTGCAATTGCTCCGCAGCCTCGCGCTGCGGCGGATTCAGGGCAAGAAGGCCCTCCCGTGCTAGCATCGCGTGGGGTGGAGGCGGAGCGGTTGCGAAGGAGGAAGAAGCAATGCGATCAGCTGATCAACCGCAGCGCGAAGGGGTAGCGATAGGCGACGCCCTTGTTCGCTTCGAGACCGCCGAGGATCGCGAAAATTAGGCTCACGACCCATATCAGCGGCGAGAGAATGACGGTGGCGCAGCCAACGGTCACCACGCCGAGGATGAAGGAAGCCACTAAACCGATCAAAATGGTGATCTGAAAGTTCGTCGCCTCCTTGCCTTGGTCGTCGACGAAGGGGCTCTCGTCCTTCTTGATCAACCAGATGATGAGAGGTCCCAGAATGAAGGTCACGCCGCCGAGAATGTGGGCCAGCATCGACATGGTCTTTTCGTCGGTCTCCGACAGCTTCCCTTGACCCAAGGCGACCGCGGTGGCCGGAGTCGCGCCGGAGGGGGGAACATCCGAAGGGGGCACCCCTGGCTCCTGGGCCGGCGGAATATCGCCTCCCGGGGGAGTCCCGCCTTGAGGATTGTCGTCGTCCATGGGTGGCGGAGTGTCCTGATCGCTCATGCGTTTTCAATAAGGCAGAACCGGAACGAGTTCAAGTGAATTGGAACTTAACTCGCGTCCAGATACACGGTGGGATCCTCCAACCCTGCCAAGGCGAACGCCTCCATCCGCTCGACGCAGGTGCCGCAGGTACCGCAATGGCGTTCGCCTCCCTTGTAGCAGGACCACGTCCGCGAAAAATCGACGCCGAGTTCGGCACCGAGTTCGGCGATGTCCTCCTTCCGCCTTTCGACGAACGGCCGCAGCAGGGCGATGCCGGCGTAGGTGCCGGCCGCGATCGCTTCCGCCATCGGGCGCATGAAACTCTCCCGGCAATCGGGGTAAACGGCGTGGTCCCCGGCGTGGGCGGCGATGACGACTCCTTCCGCCCCCAGGCTCTCGGCCGCGCCGGCCGCGATCGACAGCATGATCCCGTTGCGGAACGGGACCACGGTCTGCTTCATGGTTTCTTCTTCGTAGTGGCCGTCGGGAATCTCGCCGCCGCCCTTCAGCAAGGTGCTTTCGAACAGCCCGCCCATGAAGTCGAGCACCACCGTGCGATGGGCCACCCCGAGCCGTTCGCAGTGCCACTCGGCCATGGGCAACTCGCGGGCGTTGTGCTTCGATCCGTAGTCGAAACTCAGGCCGAGGACCACTTCGTGCTCTCCAGCCGCCGCATGATGAAGCGCGACGACGGAGTCCATCCCCCCGCTGACGAGCACTAGGACCTTCATTCCATGTCGCCGGGGCCGCCAACGCCAGGGCCGCCAACGGTGGGGCCGCCGTCGCCGGGACCGCCATCCGTGCGGATCGCATCCGTGCGGATCGCATCCGTGCGGATCGCATCGGGGAACGACGCGGTCGCGGTCAATTGAACGCCGCCGCGCGGAGAGAATTTCCCTTTCACCGCCATCCGTCGAGGCGAACACGCCGCGCAGAGGTCGTCGAGGATGCGGTTGACGATGTCCTCGTTGAAGGCGGCATGGTTGCGAAACGAAGCGAGATAGAACTTGAGCGATTTCGTCTCCACGCACACGTCGCCGGGGACGTATTGGATCTCCAGAGCGGCCGAGTCGGGCTGACCCGTGACGGGGCAGAGCGAACTGAATTCCGGATAGGCCAGCTCGATCCAGTAGTTTCTGTGGGCGTTCCGGTTCGGAAACACCTCGAGCCGGGCGTCGTCGGGATTGCCGGGAAGACGGTTCACGCTCCGACCCAAGAGGGTTAGGTCTCGGACCGAATGGTCCCGGACCGGACGGTCTCGGACCGAATGGTCTCGGACCGAATGGTCCCGGTCTCGGTCCGAAGAGGGTTGGTCCGGCGGGTTGTCGGCTGAAGGGGGTCGGGTCATGTCACGAGGGTTCGGAAGCGGGAACACTCCTGCTTCCGCGGTCCGGCTTCCAGCTCCTTTTCAGGGTTTCTTCACCACGATCTCGACCCGCCGGTTCAGGGACTGCTCTTCGGGGGATCCCGTCGTGGAGACGATGGGGCGGCTTTTCCCGAGACCCACGATCTGAATGTTGTCGGCGCCGATGCGCAGTCGCTCGACGAGCCAGTCGCGGACGGCCTTGGCGCGCTTGAGGCTGAGGTCGCGGTTGAATTCGTCGCCGCCGAAGCTGTCGGTGTGGCCCTCGATGATGAAATTCGCGTCGGGATTGGTCTGCACGACGAAGGCGAGCTTCATCATGCTGAGCCGCGCCTCCTCCTTCAATTCGTACTCGTTGTATTCGAAGAGAATATCCGTCGGCAGGGCGATTTTCTCCTCTCCCGAGGGCAGCCCGCCGGTGCGCGAAAGCAGGTCGTCGAGGGTGGAGTAGCCTTTCACGAATTCGTCGGCGTTGTCGCCGAAGGCCTTCGCGGCCGCGTCGCGGAAAAAGTCGTCGGTGTCCACGGCGGAGTCGAGATCGTCGCTCTCGCTCAGTTCCAGGATGGGCTGTTGGTCGGACACGGTGGCGGAGGATTCGACCAGCTTGTTCCGCATTTCGGCGAGATCCTTGGAGAGAATTTCGGCGGCGGAAATGTCGAGACTGTTGGCCGCCGTTTCGAGCGCCTGGGCCGGAGCCCTCGGCGCTTCCGCAGAAAAAATCTCCGGCTTCTCCATCGGTGCCATCCGGATGGTTTCCTCCTTCATCTGCTCCATCAGATCGAATTCGTCGAGAGACTCGTCGACCAGATCCATGTCGCTCAGCTTTTCGGGCACGATGGCCTCGTCTTCGGGAATGGCGGGCTCGGACAACAACTCGTTGAGCTTGTCGCGGTCGATGGTGATCTGCTCGCGCTGACTGCGCCAGACAATCCCGTCGTCGAGGGCGCCGATCCCTTTTCGATGGATGCCTCCGAGAATCAGGAAGAGGATGATGTGCACGACCACGGAAATGAGAATCGCAAGGAGAACCCACCAACCGAGGTTGCGTGTCTTTACCTTGAAAACCGATTGGCCCGAGGCCGGATGCCAGTCATAGCCGGACGCCATTGTCAGATGATCAGATGAGAAGAGGAACTGAAGCGACGATAACGCATATTTCTCGTTTCAGCAAAGGCCGATCCTGTCTATAACAGGGCGTGTCCCGCTCTCTTCCGCAGTCTCTTTTCGGTCTCGACCTCGGCGACCATCGCATCGGCCGGTCGTTGACGATCAGGGGAATGGGCCTGATCTACTTCGTCGCGATCGTCTCCTGTTGGTCGCAGGCTACGTTGCTGGTCGGCGAAGACGGGCTCGTTCCGGCGGGAAGGCTGCTCGACTGGCTCGCGCAGAGAAGCTCGGAAACCGGCGAAAGCCCTTTCGCCGCGCTGCCCACGATCTTCTGGCTGACCGGAACGTCCGACTTCGCCTTCCACGCCGTCTGCGGCATCGGGACGATCCTCGCGCTGCTGGTCGTCTTCGGGCGGTTGGCCGGCCCTTCGCTGGTCGCGCTCTGGTTCCTCTACCTCTCGCTGGTGAATACCGGCGGCGTCTTCATGAGTTTCCAGTGGGACATCCTGTTGCTCGAGGCGGGCTTCCTCGCCGTCTTTCTCTGCGACTGGAAGCTGAAAACGCCGTGGCGCAACCCGCCGGCGCTGAGCGTGGTCAACCGGATCGCCCTGGTCTGGTCGTGGTTTCTGGTCGCCAAGCTGATGTTCTTCTCCGGCTGGGTGAAACTGGCCTGGGCCGGAGACGCCTCGCCCGAATGGTGGCCGGAACGGACCGCTCTCGCCTACCATTACATGACCCAGCCGCTTCCGACCTGGACGTCGTGGTACATGCACCATCTGCCCGCCTGGTTTCACGCCGCTTCGCTGTGGCCGATGTACTTCATCGAACTGGTTCTTCCCTTCGCCGTCGTTTTCGGCCGGTTCGGACGCCTCGCCGCCGCGGCCGGGTTCTCGGTGTTGATGCTGCTGATCCTGCTCACGGGGAACTACACGTATTTCAACTGGCTCACCATCGTGCTGTGCCTGCCGCTGGTGCACGACCGGTTTTGGCCTCGGGGTTTTCGAAGGAAGCTCGGCTTCGTCCCGCTCGATATCGCCGATCCACCGCGAAGGAAACCCCTCGCGATCAAGCTCGCGCCCGTCGGTCCCGTCTTCGTCGCCGTTTTTCTTCTCAATGCCGGGGTCGTCCTCGACGATCTTCACAACGCGCCCAATCCGGTCCTGTCGAAAGATCGAACGCCGGAATGGCTGGACGCCTTCCGCCGAAAAGCGGCCCCTTTTCACCTCGTCTCGGGCTACGGGCTCTTTCGCACCATGACGACGAAGCGCCCGGAGATCATCCTCGAAGGCAGTCGCGACGGCGCGAGTTGGTTCGCCTACGACTTCGCCTGGAAGGTCGACGAACTCTCCGACCGCCCCAAGTTCGTCGCCCCCCACCAGCCCCGGGTGGCGTGGCAGTTCTGGTTCGCGGCCCTGGAGGAACGCTTCCACCCCCGCAGCAGGAACGCCGGATGGATCGAGGCGATCGTTCTCAAGCTCCTCGAAGGCGACAATCGGATCGAGCGCCTGCTCGACCACAACCCCTTTCCCGACTCCCCGCCCGACTTCGTCCGGGCCCGTCTGTTCCACTACGAGTTCACCACTCCCGCCGAACGCGCCCGCACCGGCGACTGGTGGAAACGCGTCGCCGCCGGCGCCTACCTGCCTCCCGTCAGCCGCGCGATCCTCGACTGACGAAGACCTTTTTTGCGCACGAGGGACGGGATCGTCTGGACCGTGCCCTTCTCTTGGATAAGTTTGCCCGTCGCTAGCTATCGCCGATGAAATCCTTCTGGGTCGACCTGTTCGTCAAGGCAACCCTCCCGTTCGGCACCCACTGGGTGCAGAAGCAGGAGGCGGCCATCTTGCGCGACGGACGCCCGCTCAGCGAGTGGGAAACCATGTGGGCGACGGACGTCGGCGTCGGTCGCCCGGAAGACGTCCGCATTCTTCCCGTCCTGCGCGTCCCGACGCCCGGCTCGTGGTTCACGCGGATGCTGAGCTCGCTCTTCGGATTCCTCTCGGAAGGACCCACCGGCATGGCGGTCAACTACGGCATCTATCTGGAGGCCTCGCAGGCCACGAACCCTTCGCTGCTCGTGCACGAACTGACCCACGTGGCCCAGTTCGAACGGCTCGGCGGCGTCGAAGCGTTTCTCAAAGTCTACCTGACCGAATGCCTTCGGGACGGCTACTGGGACTCCCGCCTGGAGCAGGAAGCGCGACAGGCGGCCGCGCCGTTTTCCCGCCCGCCGGGGGGATGACGTTCGGCGGCTTCGCGGCTTGTCTTTGCCGCGCCAATCGCCCACACTGACCCAGCATGGAGTCGCACGAAATTCTGAAAGAGGCTTTCCAAAGCCCCAACACCAGTCCCAAGGAGATCGCCGCGGAACTCGGCGTCTCGCTCTCGCTCGTCTACAAGTGGGCGCAGCCGAACTCCGAAAGCGGTTCCGGAAGCCGGAATCCGCTCGATCGCGTCGAATTACTGCTCGATTTGACGAAACACTACGAAATAGTGGAATGGCTCTGCGGAAGAGGGGGCGGGTATTTCGTGCGCAATCCGCAGAGCTCGTGCGAGGACGGTTACGAGGTGGTGCCCGCCACCCACACCATCGTCCAGCAATTCGCCGGGCTGCTGGACGTCGTCTCGAAGGCGGCGCTGGACAACACCATCGACCCTGCCGAGTCGGCCGAGATCCGCCTCGTCTGGGACAAGCTCAAGGCCTACTGCGAAGGTTTCGTGCGCTGTTGCGAAGAAGGCGACTTCGAGAAGATCCAGAAGGAACTGAACGTTTCGTAGACGGGAAGCCGTTTCGCCCCCATGTCGCCCTCGACCTTCCCGGATCGGCCCGCGGCCCGCTGCTGGGCCGAAATCGATTTGTCCGCGCTGCGGAGCAACGTCCGCTTCTGTCGCGATCTCGCCGGACCGGGCTGCGGCCTCATGGCGATCGTCAAAGCCGACGCCTACGGTCACGGCCTACCCGAAACGGTTCGCGCCCTCTCCCAAGACGGCACGAAGTGGTTCGGCGTCGCCAACCTGAAGGAAGCCAGGCAAATCCGCGAGGTCCTCGGCGACCGCGGGGCGTCGATTCTCGTCCTCAGCCCGGCCACTCCCGACGAGATCCCCTCCGTCGTGGCCGGTGGATTCTCCGGCTCGGTCTCCTCCGTCGGCGAGGTGAACGAGTACGCCAGCGCCGCGAGAGAGCTCGGCCGCGAGGCCAGACTCCACGCCGTCGCCGACACCGGCATGGGCCGGATGGGCAGCCTCGCCGACGACTTCGCCGCGCTCGTGAAACACGTTCTCGACACCTCGGGGTGCCGGCTCGAGGGCGTCGAGACCCACATGCCTTCGGCCGACGAGGAGCCCGATTTCACTGTCGAGCAGATCGCGGCGTTTCGGACACTGCTCGAATCGGTCGAACTGCCCCCCGGCTGCCTCGTTCACCTCGGCAACAGCGCCGGCCTGCTCGGGTTTCAGGACCAATGCGCCTTCGCCAGCCTCGCCCGTCCGGGTCTCGCCCTCTACGGGATTTCCCCGCTCGCCGGAGTCGGGCGGGATCTGCAACCCGTTCTCACTCTCAAAACCCGCGTCACCCTCGTCCGGCAGGTCCCCGAGGGCACCACCATCAGCTACGGCCGCACCTTCGTCGCCGGACATCCCATGCGCGTCGCCACGCTGGGAGTCGGCTACGGCGACGGCTATCCACGGCACCTTTCCGGACGAGAGGCCGACGTGCTCGTCGCCGGGCAGCGCTGCCGACTGCTCGGCCGGGTCACCATGGATCAGATCGTCGTCGACGTTAGCCACCTTCCCGACCCCGTCGCTCGCGGCGACGAAGTCGTGCTGATCGGGCGGCAGAGGGACTCCCTCATCACCGCCGGGGAAATCGCGGAAAAGGCCGGAACCATCCCGTGGGAGATTCTGACCGGAATCACGAGCCGAGTGGAACGGACGTATTTCGGTGCCGGTACCTACACCAGATCGACGATGGATCCGAAATCGGCGTCGAAGAGGCGCTTGTAGGTCCGGCTGGCGATGCCGTCGGTCATCTTGGCGAGCACGTCGCAGACGACGCGGGCTCGGGCGGCCTCGTCGGGCTGGGAAAAGATCAGCGCCTCCTCTTCGTCCGACAAGAGCTTGAAGTGATTGGGTCCGCGCCGGGACCGGGCGATGTAGAGATCGGCGAACACTTCGAACAATCGGCCGAGGATGAAATCCGATTTCCGGTCGAGTTGCTGCAATTGCTGGCTTCCGAAAACGAGGTCCAGGGAAAGCCGCTTGTAGAGCCGGCAGGCGCTCGCCACCGCGGGATCGACGACGAGGCGGTAGCGATGCCGCTCCGCGAGGTCGCCGAGGAATCCGTCGACTTTCTCCAGCTCGACCGCGCGGATGAAGTAGCCGATCTTCTTCCCGAAGGTGGATTCCACCCGGCCCCGCCGAATGGCTTCGACGAGTTCGGTGATCAAGGGCCCGTCTCCGTCGGCCAGGTTGCGGGAGGCTTCCCACGCCTTGATCCTGTCGACGGTGATGAAGCCCGCCTGGATCCCGTCGGCGATGTCGTTGAGCGAGTAGGCGGTGTCGTCGGCCCAGTCCATGATTCGGCATTCGACTGAGCGGAATCCGTTGCGCGCCTCCCCGGCGGGCAATTCGTCCGGAAAGGGCCGCCCCGCGGTGACGAAGTCGAGCGCCTCTCCCTGTTCGCAATAGAGAAAGTGTCGCTCCTGGTCGGGGAGTTCGCCGAAGAGGGTCTTGTACTTCAGCACGCCGTCGACGAGGGCCCGCGTCGGATCCATGCCCCGGTCCGGCCCGAAAAGGATGCGCGTCAGGATCCGCAGGGTCTGGGCGTTTCCCTCGAATCCACCGAACGGCTTCATGAGCCGGTGCAGCGTTCTCTCGCCCGTGTGTCCGAAAGGCGGATGCCCGATGTCGTGGGAGAGGCAGGCGGCTTCGACGAGATCGGGGTCGATCCAACGATCGGGTCCGAGGAGGGGCGAAGTCTTGTTGAGCCGGTTGCAGATGCTCCTTCCAATCTGGGCCACCTCGATGGAATGCGTCAGCCTCGTCCGGTAGAAATCGTATTCGCCGCTGAAGAAGACTTGCGTCTTGTTCTGCAACCGCCGGAACGCCGACGTGTGGATGATCCGATCGCGATCCACTTGGAAAGGCGAGCGGTAGTCGCCGGGCACCACCCGCGAAGTTCCGTCGATCCTCTCGAAGTCGAATTTGTCGTAGAACGCGTTTTCCATTCGGTTTTTCCCGCGGGGGTTTTTCCCGAGGGCTCTGCGGGACTCTACCCTGAATGGCGGACTCGGCAAAGGCGCGTTGGGTTTTCCGGAAATCGCAGGGCGAGTAAATTTTGTAAATTATAACGCCACCCCGTATATTGTTTCGTTGTCCTCTTTGGAAAATGGCGGAGCGCTATCAAATTAAAGGCCGAATCGGTCGGGGTGGGGTCGGCGCCGTCTACAAAGCCTTCGATCAGCGACTGGGGCGCGAAGTCGCCATCAAGCGCCTTCTTCCCATAGAGGATACCCGCCTGAACGATCCACTCTCGGATTCCCTCGAAAAGGAAGCACGGGCTCTGGCCAAGTTCCAGCATCCGAACGTGGTGTCGATCTACGAGTTCGCCGAAGACGAAAAAGGACCTTTCGTGGTCTTCGAGCTCGTGCGCGGAGACACTCTCAAGGACGTTTGCGAAGACGTCGCCTTCACACCGGAAGATTTCGAACGACTGGTGGAACAGACCCTGGACCCCCTGATTTCCGCCCAGGAGGTAACCCTGCTCCACCGCGACATCAAGCCGAGCAACATCATGCTGACGTGGCTGCCGTCGGACCGTTTTCAGATCAAGATTCTGGATTTCGGACTCGCCAAGTTCAGCCAGGCGCCGTCGCTGCAGACGCTGGATCAATCGGGCTCGTTTCTCGGTTCGATCGACTACATCGCGCCCGAACAGATCGAGACTCGCCCTCTCGATCAGCGAACCGATCTCTACTCGCTCGGCTGCGTCTACTACTTTTCCCTCACCCGGAAGGCCCCGTTTACCGGAGACTCGGTCGCGGGGACGATGAACAATCACCTTCGCCACATCGTGACGCCTCTCCACGAATTGCGTCCGGACCTGCCGCGACCGGTCGCGGACTGGGTCATGCGCTTGATCTCCCGTTCGCAGAGCGACCGTCCCGAGAATGCCTCCGCCGCGCTCAAGGCCTTCCGGAAAGCCCAGAAGCAAGCCGCTTCGCTCGAAACCGCCGGCGAGGAAATTCCCGTGGCCATCCCGGTAGCCACGGCAACCCCTCTGGAGAAGGACCGGAGCGACCCGCTCACTCACACCGATCAGCACGTCGGTCGGCGCATCCACACGTCGCCGAACGGTTCCGCCCCGCATTCCGCCCCGCGCCACGCCCCTTCCGCGGAAGCGTCGAGCCGCTACCAACCGCGGAGCGCCACCACGCGGCAGGAGAGAGCGGTGGTCGCAGGAGTCGTGGGCGCGCTCGTTCTCGGTGTCCTGACAGTCGCGCTTTTGCAAACACCCACAAACAAATCCGGCAAGAAGCCGGCGGCTACCGCGGCGAACGGGGCCAGAACTCCGCCGACCCAACCTCCCTCGGATAGCCCTCTGGACTTGGAGCCAGCCATTCGGCCCGTGTCCATCTTCAACAATTCCTCCTACCCCCCCTACCCGCTCGAGCCGCCCCCCGCGGGCAGATCTCTGCTCGCCAACTACACCCTCGACGGCGCCGTGCTCGACCGCCAGGGCGACCGACTCTCGACCGCGAACGAGTATGTCGGCGCCATTCAGAATCGGGTCAGTCAGCGGGGTGCGGAACATCTCCTGGTGGGATTCGGACGCGACGGCATCTTTCCCCGCCTCGGGTTTGCCGGAAACCGCGTGGCGCACATCGCGTTCAGCCCCGCCACCAGAATGGCGACGCGGCCGGCCTCCGTGCGCGACGACGTCATCATCGGAGATCAACTGGCCGTAGCCTTTAGAATCCAAGTCGAGGAAGGGCTCGGGAGCCGCCTCGCCCAGGTGGTCCTTCTGGGGCCGCAGGGCGACAACGATCGCTCGATCCTGCGGCTCAACCATTTCAACAATCGGTTGACCTTCCAAGCCCGGAAGAAACGAAAGAGAAGCAACGCGTCGCTTCCTGCCGTCGGCGCCGAGCCCGTCGCGGTGATGATGCAGTGGGACGGGAAGACGGGAAGGCATCAAATCTTCCTCAAGCAAAAAGGGAAAGCCACCCAGGCAAGCAAGAATCCGGCGAACCCCGCGATGCGGGGAAGGCAGACCCTTTTCACCTACGAATTCGGATTTCTGAATGCTCCAGAAAACGAAGAGGCCATCACGCCGGTGCAGTTCGGCGACATCCTCATCTACCGGACCGTCCCGAGCGGCCCGGAGAGAGAAGAGATCCTGAACCATCTCCTCGAATAGGTTACCGCTCGCTTTGCCCCGATCCGGCGGAATTTCCGATTGCGAAACGCCGACCGAGGCACCTGAGTAGCGTGTCCCTTCGTCGATCATGCCGTTTCAACCACTGCCGGACTCAGGATACCAGAAGCCGAACTCAGTGGATGTCGCTCTCCTCGTCCTGCGGATCGTCGCGGTGACGGCGTTCGTCTACTACCAGTTGCTGGCACAATGGGCGCACGCCCTCGACTATGTCTGGGACCAGGCGGACTGGGACCTCGTCGATCGAACGGGCAGCCTCGGGCTTCCTTTCCCCGGCGTTTTCGCCACCGTTTTCGTCGCCCTCCTGACCATCTCCCTGCTCGGCGTACTCGTCGGGTTCTTCACCCGCATCAACGCAATTACTTCGCTGATCCTGACGGCCATCGCGCTCGTGGCGCCCCTCGAGTTGTCGACTACACTGAATCCCCAGACCCTCATCCTCTACCTCTCTCTCTTTCTGGCACTGCTCTGCGGAGGAGCGGGCAATATCTCGCTCGATTACTTTCTCGCAGGACGCAAAGCCCGCCGGAGGCGAATCGGCTGAGACTTGGGCACCGGAAAAAGACCGGAATTTTCCCTTGAAACCGTTCGCCTAAGCCGCGTTTATCGGAGATGCCTTCATTCGAAGATTTGGGATTGTCAGGACCGGTGCTCCGTGCCGTCACCGGAGCCGGCTACGAGGAGCCGACGCCGATTCAGGCTCAGGCCATTCCGGAGGCGCTGCGGGGAAGGGATATCATCGGCGCGTCGCAAACCGGCACGGGAAAAACGGCGGCCTTCGGCCTCCCCATCATCTGCCAGATGCCCCCGTCCACGCGTCCGCAATGTCTAGTGCTGGAGCCTACCCGCGAACTCGCCGCCCAGGTCGAGGAGCAAATGCACATTTTCTCCTTCTACAAGCCTCTCAACGTGATGCTGTTGCACGGCGGCGTCGGATACGGCCACCAGATCGAGGGACTCGAGAACAAGCCCGACATCATCATCGCCACGCCCGGCCGGCTTCTCGACCACATGGAGAAGGGAAATCTCGATCTGAGCAACATCCGCTACCTCGTTCTCGACGAGGTCGACCGCATGCTCGACATGGGATTTCTTCCCGACGTGAAGCGCATCATCGATCGCTGCCCCTCGGACCGCCAGACCATGTTTTTCTCGGCCACGATGCCCGCCGCGATCGAAACGCTCGCCAACTGGGCGCTCAAGGAGCCGGTCGAAGTGGAAATCGGCGAGCGTCGCCATCCGGCGGAAGGCGTCACCCACGCGTTCTACCCCGTCGGGATGGACCAGCGCGACGAACTCGTTCTCGCGCTCGTCGAAAAAACCGGCTTCGACAGCATGATGATCTTCACCCGGACGAAACGAGAGGCCGACGCCCTCCTCGCCCGTCTCGAGAAAATGGAGGGTTCCCACCCGACGGCCCTCCACTCCGACATCCGGCAGAGCGATCGGACCAAGGCGCTCCAAGGCTTCCGCGACGGCACCTACAACATCATCGTCGCGACCGACATCGCCGCCCGGGGCCTGGATATTTCGGGCGTCACCCACGTCATCAACTACCGCGTTCCGGAGAACCCGGAAGACTACGTCCACCGGATCGGCCGGACCGGCCGGGCCAGCAAGGAAGGCGACGCCTTTACCATCCTTACCGCCGACGAACTGGAAAACGCCGTCGCCGTCGAGCATTTCGTCGAGCAGAAAATCGAGCGCCGGAAGCTCGAGAATTTCGACTACAACTACACCGCCCTTCTGGATGACAAACCCGCCCAACCTCTTCGCCGAAAGCGGCCGCCGCCAAAGCGGCGTCGACGCTGATCAAGTTCCGTTCCACCGATGAAGTACGCTATCTGCAACGAGACCTTCCAGGACTGGCCCTTCGACAAGGCGTTCGGTTACGCCCGCGAATGCGGCTACACCGGAGTCGAAATCGCCCCCTTCACCCTGGCCAACGACGCGACGGAAGTGTCCGCCGACCAGCGCGACACCGTCCGACGGCAAATCGAAGATTCCGGGCTCGAATGCGTCGGCCTGCACTGGCTTCTCGCCAAGACCGAGGGCTTCCACCTGACGACTTCCGACGAAGAGGTCCGAAGCCGCA
>JBBDRG010000064.1:46023-102431 GCA_040905585.1 Verrucomicrobiales bacterium | reverse complement strand
TTCTTGCCGTTCCTCCAATCAGATTTTGCGTTTCAGAGTTTTTCAACAGTCTCTTTGGGAGCCGTTCTCCGCGAAACGAGAAGGCTGGCGCGCGGACGAAAGGTCGGTTAGACGTTTCTCCGTGGCAACAACCGACCTGACATCGGCCGACTACTGGGATTCGGACGGAATCGATATCCGTTTCGATCCGAGACGCGGTATCGACGCGTCGGGCCTGGGGCGATTTCTCGTCGAGGAACGCGGCATCGAGTCCGCCGTGGCCATGGCGACTTCGGGATCCTCGGGAGGCTTCAAGTTCGTGGTGCTCCCGAAGGCGGCTCTTCTCGCTTCGGCGCGGGCCGTGGTGGAGCATTGCGAGTCAAGCAGGGACGATGTCTGGCTGGCGAGCCTTTCCACTGTCCACGTCGGTGGCCTCGGGATTCACGCCCGTGCCTACGTCGGCGGCAGCCGGGTGGCCGAGATGTCGTCGGGGCGCTGGAGGCGCGACGGCAGTCTGCTGACCGATGCGGTTCGAAGGGCGAACGCCACGCTGACTTCCGTGACTCCGACCCATCTGCACGATCTGGTCGACCATGGTGTCGAGGCTCCGCCGTCCCTGCGCGGCGTGTTTCTCGGAGGCGGGCGCATCGAACCCGAACTCGTCATCGCGGCCCGACGACTGGGCTGGCCGATCTGGAGCACCTACGGCATGAGCGAGGCGAGTTCGCAGATCGCGACGAGTCGCGAGGAGTCGGTCGACTGGCTGCCGATCCTGTCCCATTGGGAAGTGCGGCTCGAGCAGGAGGGCCGGCTCGCGATTCGGGGGGAAGCCCTGTTTTCCGGCTATGCGGAAAAGGAGGACGGGCGCTGGCACTTTCGTCCGGGGGCCGACCGGGACGGGTGGTTCGTGACCGGGGACCGCTGCGAAGTGGACGGAGAGCGCCTTCGTTTCCTGGGCCGGGCCGACGATCTGGTCAAGATCTCGGGCGAGCTGGTGTCCGTCTCCGATATCGCGGCCCGGGTGGCCTCCGAAGCCGGCAGGGCCGGGATCGACGCCGCGGTGGTCGCGCTCCCGGACTCGCGGCGGGAACACGAACTCGTTCTCCTGGTGGCGGGTGCGGGTGTCGCGGAAGGCGAAGCCCTGCTCGAGCGCTGCAACACGCGACTCCGCGGGATCGAACGCCTGAGCCGAGTCGTTCCCGTGGACCGACTGCCTCGGACGGAAATCGGCAAGCTCGACGTAGCCGCCCTTCGTCGAAAGGCGGGCGATCTATAGTTTAGCGCGAGTGCCACACTGGCTTGCTGCGATGGGAGCGGAGGCGTCAACGCCACCCGACCGGCTGGATCCAGGCCTGCTCCTTTTGCTCGGGGTAGGACGGGTTCGGGTGCCTGCGGCTCGAATTGACGGTGGCGCGCAGGTAGAGGGCGTCCTCGGGAACTATGAAGCTGGCCGAGTTTCCCTCGACCGTGGCGAAGACTTCGCCGATGCCGGTCTCCTTGGCGGCGGCGTCGTAGCCGGCGCGCGTCCCGATGAACTCCGTGGTGAATTCGACGCCGTCAACGGGGGTGATCTCCAGAGACAAGGTCCGGCTGGACTCGTCGAAGCGGATGGCGTCGAGGGTGACACCGGAACTGGCATAGAAGCGGGCGGCCCGCAACGCTTCGACGATGGCGTCCCCGTCGAGCGATTCGGCACCCACCATGACCCAGCCGCGTCCCGGCGAGACATCGCCGCCGTGATAGGTGTGGGAATCGTCGGTGGCCACGCCTAGGAGAGGCGCCGCCTCCATCTCGGCGATCCGGATGGTGTTGGCGATGTCCCAGATTTCCTCGTCGCCGGGGCGCTCGTCGTCGCCGAGGTGGTTGATCCCGGGATGGCCGTTGTAAACTTCGAAGAAATCGCCTTCCGCGACGTCTGCCAGGTCTTCGGCCGTGAGAGCCCACTGGAAGTTCGGATGATTGAGGTGAGCGAGAATGGGCCGGCCCGTTTTCTCGGCTCTTTCCCGAATGTCCCTCACGCTTCGGCGAAGGACCTCGCGGGGGGACTGGTCGGGATCCTTGATCGCGGGGATGACCTCCTGCAGGTTCAGCGCGTTGATGTGCACCGGCTTGCCCTGGCCGGTATTGGAAACCTCTTCCGCGGGCAACAGGTAGAACTCGCCGGGCTTTTCCAGGAGTTCCCGGCATTCGTCGAGCGTTTTGAGCACCACGCCCTTTTTCCCGTCTCTCGTTTCCCACTGGATCCAATCTTCTCCGAATCGGGCCTTCAGCTTCGAGACGGCGTTTCTTCCGAGGGCGCGCTGCCGTTTCTGAATGGCTTCGAGATCCATCCACTTGTCGCCCTGCTGCATCACGTTGTGGTCGCTCAGGCCGACGAAGTGGTAACCGCGGCTCCGGTACCAGTCGAAGATCATTTCGGGAAAGTCGTTCCCGTCGCTCCAGAGCGAGTGGGAGTGGGTGTTGCCTTTGAACCAGTCCCGCGTGTCGTAGTCCTGAGCGGACGCCAGGGAACAAAGAGCTGCGATCGGAAGAAGTCGCCAGTGTCTTGAAATCATCGGGGAAAACTAATCGATCGAGAGCTCGAATTGCAAGGCCGCGAACAGGCAAAGTGCGTCGGGGGCCGGTTTCGGATCCCGACTTTCACGAACTCGGCGACGGGTTTCGGGATCGGTCGTCGGCAGCCTCGGACCCGAGCGCGGCGGAAGAGGCGACCATCTCGGGCGGTCGACCGGCCATCAGACCAAGGCGGCGGCAACGGGATCGGCGAGGGCTTTGCCTTCGCGGGTGAGGACGTAGCGTCCATCCCGCTCCGCGAGCAGACCCTGTTGGATCAACGACTCGACCGGGTCGGAAGCGTGCACCAGTTCCTTCGGGATGCCTTCGTGGGTGCGCAATCGGAGGGCGAGCGCCTCGATGCGGCGGTCCTCGTCCGACAGCCATTCGATGTCGGTGCGGGTGTCGAACCCTCCGAGCGTCGCCCTGACGTAGGCGGCGGTGTCTGGCACGGTCTTCCAGCGTTGGCCGTCGATCGTGGACACGGCGCCGGGTCCTAGACCGAGGTAGTCGGCACCGTTCCAATAGGCGCGGTTGTGGCGGGATTCGCAGCCGGAGCGAGCGTAGTTGGAGATCTCGTAGTGGTCGTAGCCGTTGTCCTCGAGAAAGTCGACGGCCCGGTAAAAGAGATCGGCGTCGCGATCCTCGTCGGCGTCGAGTTCGCCTTTCCGATGTTTTGTCAGGAATTCGGTGTCTTCTTCGTAGGTCAGGTTGTAGGCGGAAAAATGATCGGGCTTCAGGGCGACGGCCTGCTCCAAGTCGGCCTGCCACTGCTCGCCGCTCTGTCCCGGTATGGAGAACATGAGATCGATGCTGACCTTGTCGAATCCCGCGTCCCGAAGGATCTCGTAGGCGAAAACGGCCTCGGCGGGCGAATGGTCGCGCCCGAGGGTTTCGAGGATCGACGGTTGGAACGACTGCACCCCGAGGCTGACGCGGGTGATGCCGAGACGTCTGATCGTGCGCGCTTTCTTCAGGTTGAAGGTGGCCGGGTTGGCTTCGAGGGTCCATTCCTCGAGGCGGTCGACGTCGAATGTTTCGGCCAGCCCTTCGCACAGCCGCGTCAGCAGGGGAGCGCCCAGCAGGCTGGGGGTGCCGCCGCCGAAATAGATCGTCCGAAGCGGGGGGAGGTCAGGCGCCCTGTATTTTGCTTCTGTCAGGATCGCCTCGACGAATTCCCCGTTCGCCATGGTGCCCGGCTTGTGCTTGTAGAAACCGCAGTAGGGGCAGATGTGGTGGCAGAAGGGGATGTGGACGTAGAGATGCACGGGGAACGGGAGAGGGGCCGGGAGGGAGAAGCCGCTAGATCTCCCGGACGATGATGCTGGGGCCCCGGGCGGCAACCACCTTGACCGGAGCGTCTTTGGAAATCTGGGAACTTTCGGCCATGACGTCGATGCGGCGGTCTCCGATTTTCGCCAGACCGGACGGGTGGAGGTCCGTGAGGGCGACGCCTTCCAGTCCAACTAGGGTTTGACGCTCCCGGCGCTCGCTGTCCTCGCCGACCTTGTCGTTCAGGACGAGGCGTTTCGTGAGAGGGAGGCGGTGGAAGAATTTCATCCACCAGCCGAGCGTGACGAAGCCGAAAACGAAGAGCGCGACCACGGCGAGAGTGCCGGCGGCGGGGCCGTAGGAAACGAAGGTGAGGATCACTGCCGCGACCAGACTGACCCCGCCGATCGCGCCCAGAATGCCGCCGGGAAGAACCAGTTCGGCGAGGATGGCGAGGATGCCGACGACGCAAAGAATGAGTATGGTCGTCATATACTAGTTGGCGAATCGTTTACGATACCTTCCCGACTTGGCCGCAGCACTGCTTGAATTTCTTGCCGCTTCCGCAGGGACAGGGCTCGTTTCGGCCGACCTTGGGCACTTCGCGCTGAACCGTTTTCGGGATGTTGATCCGAGGCGTCTCTTCGGGGGGCGCTCCCGGAAGCGCGGCGTCGCCCGGGCTCTGCGCCAGGTCCGCGAGCATGTCGGGCCGGCTGGTCTGAATGCCGCGGAGCACGCGGGAGTAGTCCTCCGGGCGGGTCGTCGTGGTGCGGAACAGGTTGCCGAGAACTTCGGTTTTGATCCGGTCCATCAGCCCGACGAACAGTTGGTAGGCGGCGTGCTTGTATTCGACGAGAGGGTCCTTCTGGGCGTAGCGGTAATTGCCGATGGATTCGCGAAGATTGTCCATTTCGTAAAGGTGTTCCTGCCACAGTTGATCGATGCTGTGCAGGATGACCCAACGCTCCAGCCCTTCGATTCTGTCGGGATCTTCGTGTTTGCTTTTCACCTCGTAGGCGGTCTTCACCTGGTCGATGGCGAAATCGAGAATCTCTTCGTGGTTTTTCGATTCGAAGTCGGCATCCTCGCGCGTGATGCCGAGGGGGAAGTTGGTGTTGAGGGCCTGCAGAACCGCGTCGGAGTCGAGGTCGCCGGTTTCCGCATCGAAGCAGTGGTCCAGGACCGAGGGCATGGCGTCCTCGATGGTCTCGAGAACCAGCGAGTGGGGGTCCTCGGTGTTGAGCACCTCGTTGCGGTATCCGTAGACGACGGTCCGCTGGTTGTTCATCACGTCGTCGTATTCCAGGATGTGCTTCCGCGCGAGGTAGTCGCGCGACTCGACTTTCTTCTGGGCGTTCTCGACGGACTTGTTGAGCCAGGGGTGCTCGAGTTCCTGGCCCTCCTCGAGACCGAAACGCTCCATCATCTTGGTCATGCGCTCGGCGGCGCCGAACTGCATCATGAGGTCGTCCTCGAAACTGACGTAGAAGACGGACTTGCCGGGATCGCCCTGGCGAGCGCAGCGACCGCGCAGCTGCCGGTCGACCCTGCGGCTGCGGTGGCGCTCGGTGCCCATCACGAAAAGGCCGCCTCTTTCGGCCACGCCTTCGCCGAGCTTGATGTCGGTTCCCCGGCCGGCCATGTTGGTGGCGACGGTCACGGCGCCCTGCTGGCCGGCGCGGGCGACGATCTCCGCTTCCTGCATGTGGAACTTGGCGTTGAGAACGGAGTGGGGGATCTTCTCCCGCTTGAGCATGCGGGCGAGCACCTCGGAGGATTCCACGCTCGCCGTTCCGAGAAGAATGGGCTGGCCCGCGTTGTGGCGCTCCCGGATGGCGTCGATGACGGCCTTGAATTTCTCGCGCTGCGTTTTGAAGATCTTGTCGTTGAGATCGACCCGGGCGACGGGACGGTTGGTCGGCACCACGAGCACGTCGAGCTTGTAGATGTCGCGGAATTCCGCCGCTTCGGTTTCGGCCGTGCCGGTCATGCCTCCCAGCTTCTCGTAGAGACGGAAGTAGTTCTGGATGGTGATGGTGGCGTAAGTCTGGGTTTCGCCCTCGATGGTGACGCCTTCTTTCGCCTCGACCGCCTGGTGGAGACCGTCGGACCATCGGCGCCCCGCCATTTTCCGGCCGGTGTTCTCGTCGACGATCATGACGCGGTTGTCCTCGACGACGTAGTGGACGTCCTTCTCGTAGAGGGTGAAGGCCTTCATGAGCTGCGAGATGGTGTGCATCTTTTCCGCCTGGGCGGCCATCTGTTGCTGCAACTCGCTTTTCTTCTCCGCCTTTTTCGCGTCGCTGAGCGACTCGTTCCCGTCGATCTGGGAAAAGACTTCCGAGAGATCGGGAAGCACGAACGCTTCCGGGTCGTCGGGGCTGAGAAACTGGCGGCCTTTCTCGGTGAGTTCCGCCTCGTGCTGCTTGGGGTCCAGCGTGAAGTAGAGTTCCTCCTTCAATTCGAAGAGGGCGGTCTTCTGCGGATCGCGGTAGAACTCGAGTTCCGCCTTCTCCAGCGCCCGGCGCACTTCGGCGTTTTCCATGGCGCGGAGGAGGGCGCGATTTCTCGGCATCCCCAGCTTGATCTTGTAGTAGATCGTGCCGGCCTCGGGGAGATTGCCCGCCTCGAATTCGCGCTTGGCCTCCTGCGCGAGATCGTTGCAGAGCTGGGTCTGCTTCCGGTAAAGGCTCTGGACGTCGGCTTTGTAGCGGTCGAACTGCTGGTCCTGCCGCACGGTGACCGGTCCGGAAATGATCAGGGGTGTCCGCGCTTCGTCGACAAGGACGGAGTCGACCTCGTCGATCAGCGCGAAGTAGTGGTTTCGCTGCACTTGCTGGCCGGCCTCCTGGGCCATGCCGTTGTCGCGGAGGTAGTCGAAGCCGAACTCGCTCGCGGTCCCGTAGGTGATGTCCTGCTGGTATTGTTCTTTCCGGATATCGCCTCGCTGATCGTTCTGGATGCAGCCGACGGAAAGGCCGAGGTAGTCGAAAAGATAGCCCATCCATTCGGAGTCGCGGCGGGCGAGATAGTCGTTCACGGTGATGAGGTGAACGCCCATTCCGGTGAGGGCGTTGAGATAGACGGGAAGCGTGGCGACGAGGGTCTTGCCCTCGCCGGTGGCCATCTCGGCGATCATTCCCCGGTGAAGTCCGACGCCGCCGATCAGCTGCACGTCGAAATGAACCATTTCCCATTTCACTATTTGATCGCACACCGACCACTCCCGCCCGAAGAGACGGCGGGCGGCGTTTTTCACCACGGCGAAGGCTTCCGGCAGAATCCGGTCCAGATAGGCGGCGCGGGAGGCGGGGAAACTACCCTTGAGATCGTTGAAGCGGCGCTGCGCCTCGAGAATGTGCCGGACCAGGGCCTCGTTGTCGAACGAGTCGACTTGGTTCGGCTTGACGAATCCGGAGGCGTCGCGGAATTCTTCCGAAAGGAGGTCGAACCTCTCGGCCCAGCTCCGCAGCGTGGCCCGGTTCTCGTCGGCGGAACGAACCGTCAGCATGCGCTCGCTGAACGTCTCGGTTCGCAGATTGTAGCGGTCGAGATGGTTCCTCCACTCGTCCGTTTTTTTCCTGAGAATCTCCTCCGGCTCGGACTGCAACCGCTTCTCGATCTCGTTGATCTGCTCGGCAATCGGGGCAATGGCGCGGATGACGCGCTGGTTTCTACTGCCGACGATGAGTTTGAGGAGCCATTTTACCATGGTGAAAGAGGGGCGGGGAACATCAGGAAAAGCGGAAGAATAAGGCAATACCACTATTTTTCAGGGAGATTTTATCGTTTTGGGAAAACGGTGGGGCCCCGACTCGTGGGATTGCGGACTTCTTTTCGGAAGAATTCCCGGCGGGAGATTTTCCGGTCCCTCGATCGTCGGGGAAGATTCTCGCCCGAGTTCGGGCTGTCTCGCCGCGCTCCTCTAAGCGTGGCGCCGCAGGAATTCGTCGGCCAGAGCACGATAGGCGACCGCTCCGGAACAGGTGGGATCGTAGTCGATGATGGTCTTGCCGTAACTGGGCGCTTCGCCGAGACGGATGTTGCGCGGAATCACCGTTTCGTAGGTGACTTCGGGAAAGTATTCGCGCACGTCGTTGATGACCATGGAGGTGAGGTTGGTGCGGCTGTCCGCCATGGTCATGACGATGCCTTCGAGGACGACCTCGGAGTTGGCCCCCGACTCCCTGATCTGCTGGTGCACGCCGACGATCTTGGAGAGACCTTCCAGCCCGAAGTATTCGCACTGGAGGGGGACGATGAGTTCGTCGGCGGCCGCCAGGGCGGAAGTCATGAGCACGCCGAGCGACGGCGGACAATCGACGAGAATGTAGTCGGCGTCATTGGTCCGCTTGAAAGGTTCCAGCAGGTTGCGAAGCCGGACGAGATGGTCGTCTTCCCGCGCCATTTCGATCTCGCAGCCGGCGAGGTCCATGTCGCAGGGGATCAGGGAAAGGTTGTCGTATTTGGTTTTCACCACCAGTTCCTGGACGTCTCCGCCGCCGATCAGGTGCTGATAGATGCTGGGATTCGCCCCGGCCTCGAAGTCGAGCGCGCTGGTCGAGTTGGCCTGCGGATCGAGGTCGAGAACGATGATGCGGACGCCCCGTTCCGCCAGACAGGCACCGAGATTCACCGCCGTGGTGGTTTTTCCAACGCCGCCTTTCTGGTTGGCTATGGCAATGGTTTTCATTGAAGGGGTGTCGGGGGGAGCGGATGCGGGTCGAAACTTGCCCGATCCTGGCGATGACGAAAGAGGAAAAACCGCATCATTGTAGAAAACGTCGTTCCGCCGACGCTTCCGCGGAGGGGCCGTCCTGCAAATCGCTCCTTGCCAAGCGCCGATTGGTTTGTTGTATTGGAGGATTCAGCTTGGCTGGAAGTTTCAAATACACGATCCGATTCGCGATGTTTCTTTTGAGGCTCTATTTCTGTTTGCTGCCGGCGTTTTTCTGGCCGGGCGTCGCCGGAGTCGCCCAGGAAGTTCCGGCCCCGGAGGACGCCCGGAGCGCGGAGGGACAGACGGCGCCGTCAGGGGCTCCCTCGGACGAGGAGGAAGCCGTGTCCGACGCGCGGGCCACGGACGACAAGACGGACGCGGACGCGCGCATCGAGATGCTGGAACGTCTCGCGGATCAGCTTTCGAAGCGGATGCGGACGCTGCGGGAACGAGAGGAGGCGCTTTCGACGCGCGAACGCGCGCTGAGCGAGCGCGAGACATCGGCCGCCGAACGCGAGCGAGCCCTTGGCGCGATGGAGGAACTCCTGCGGATGCGCGAGGAGGTCATCCAGCGCCGCGAGGAACTGCCTCCGCCCCAGTCGTGGAACGGGCCGGACGCGCCAAGCACCTACGGGAAATACGAAGCGGTCCTGGACGGAAAGTCGATGCAGTTCTACTACAAGAAATCGGCTCACACGAGGACCCCGGTCGCGAGCACCCAGAAGCTGCTGACCGCTCTGGTGATCTGTCACGATGGAGATCTCGACAAGATGGTGGAAGTCCCCGAGGAGGTCTACGACGTGGAGCCGACCGTGATCGGGGTGAAGCCGGGGGAAAATTACACCCGCCGGGAAATGCTGACTTCGTTGCTGGTCAGAAGCGGAAACGACATCGCCGCCACGCTGGCGATCGACAACGCGGGGAGTGTCGAGGCCTTCGCCGAAAAGATGAACACCTTCGCCCGCTTCATCGGCATGACCGATTCGAACTTCGTAAATCCCCACGGCTTGCCCGCGGAGGGCCAGCATTCGACCGCGCGGGACATCGCGATCGCGGCGTTCGAGGCGTACCAAGTCCCGGAAATTCGGGAGATGGTGAACAAGCGGGCGCACGAATTCGTGTTCAACGACGGCAGCAAGAAAATGTTGTACAACACCAACAAGGTCCTGGGGAGCTTCGAGGGCTGCAACGGAATGAAGACGGGGTTCACGTACGCGGCGGGCAACTGCCTCGTGTCGAGCGCGAGCGTCGGCGGGCAGGATCGAATTTCCGTGATCATCAAGAGCGCCCGCCCCCACGTCTGGGAAGACAGCCGCAAGTTGTTGCAGTGGTCGCTCGACCTCGAGATGGAGGGGCCTGCGGAAGGGGACCTGGTCCGCGCCTCGGCAACCCCGGCGGCCGAGTCGAGCCGCTAGAGGCTGGGAGAGAGGGCGGTGCGGCCCTTCGCCGCCGACTCCATCGCGTCGACGATGGCGGTTTTCACGTCGGACAGCGAAATGGGCTTGGCCACGAATCCGTTCATGCCGCTGGCGAGGCAGGAGTCCCGGACGCCGGCGAGGGCGTGACCCGTCATGGCGATGATGACAGGCTGACGCGGCAGGCTGAAATTTTTGCGGATGGCCTCCGTCGCGTCGATTCCGCCCATGACCGGCATTTGCAGATCCATGAAGACGAGATCGATGTCGCCCTGGCGGACGCGCTCCACGCCCTTTTCGCCGTTGTTCGCGAACTCGATGCCCTTGTAGCCGAGTTTTTCCACCACCATCCCGGCGATTTTCTGGTTCATCATCACGTCCTCGACAATGAGAATTTTGGCGGGGTATTTTCTGGCGAACTCGCCTCCGCTGGGCGTGTTGTTCGCGTCCCTCTGCTCGAAGGCCTCTTCGCGCACGTCGATGCCCCGCTTGCGCTGTATCATCGAGACCGAATCGCGCAGCAGCTTGAGTTCCGATACGGGTTTGTAGAGCGTGCGGATGAGGGGGTATTTCTGCTCGTCGATCCGGATACTGCTCTCGCCGATCGAGGAGAGGAAAACGGCCGGGATCTGGTGATGGATGAGGCTGTCCGCGAATTCCCGCATCGTCGACTCGCGTTCCATCCCCATCGGGTCGGCGATGACGAGTCCCGGCTTGAACGCGACGATCTGCGCGGAGACGGAGTCGTCGAGTTTCGAGCAGATGTGCGGAGTCATCTTCCAGCTGTCGCAGTAGGTCCTGATCAGCGCGCCCAGCGGTGCGTTGCGAGTAACGATAACGCAAGTCTCGCCGTGAAGCGGCCGCTGGTTCTCGAGCTCATGCTGCGGTTTGACCGATCCCTGCTGCGGAACCTCGCGAAAGGGCAGCTCGAAGTAGAACTCCGATCCCTTCTCCAACTCGCTCCGCACGTTCAGCGAGCCTCCGAAGAGGTTGCAAAGTTTTCGACTGATCGCGAGTCCGAGTCCGGTTCCGCCGAACTTTCTCGTTGTCGACGCGTCGGCCTGGGTGAAGGCCTCGAAGATTTTCTCCTGGTTTTCGGGGGCGATCCCGATGCCCGAGTCTTTCACCGAGATCCGGATGAGCGGCTCGCTGCCTGCTTTGCTTTCGCGCGCCGTCATGCGGGCGGTGATGATAATTTCTCCGTGAATGGTGAATTTCATGGCGTTGCCGACAAGATTCACGAGCACTTGCTTGAGGCGTTCGCGGTCTGCGAAAATGGAGTTCGGCACCCGCTTTTCGATGAAGTAGATGAGCTCGAGTTGGCTTTCCGCCGCGTAGTAGGCGAACATTTCGATCGTTTCCTCGATCAATTCGACGAGATCGACCGGCGCGCTATCCAGTTCCATCTTTTCCGATTCCAACTTCGAGAAATCGAGGACGTCGTTGATGAGGTGGACCAGCGACTGACCACTCGAGCGCATGATCTGGACGAGTTCCTTCTGCTCGCCCGAGAGGGGGGTTTCAATGAGAAGACTGGTCGTTCCGATGATTCCGTTCATCGGGGTCCGGATCTCGTGGCTCATGTTGGCAAGGAAGTCGGATTTGGCTTCCTGCGCCACCTCCGCCTGCCGCTTCGAAACCCGGATTTCCTCGATGGAGTCGTGAAATTGATCCGTGGTCTTGCGCAGACTCTCCGCCATGAGGTTGAAGGAGGCGTGGACCCGTTCGATCTCCGGAGGGCCGGCTTCCTTGAGGCGATAGTCGTAGCGCCCGTCGGTCACCGTGTTCATCCCTTCGGCCAAGCCCCGGAAGCGACGGGTGAACCACGAACCCATGAAGATCAGCGAAACGAGGAGAGGAACGATCCCGACAAGGGGGAAGAAGTGACGAGGTTCGAGGATGTTTACCGCGCGGAAAACCTCGGGACTGACTTGCGTTTCGACCGCGGTGAAAACGGGTTCATTGGCTACCATCGACGGAAATACGGTTCTAAGCGTGTTCGAGCTTCCGCTGGTGCCGGCGACATAGGGCACGTTGGTGGCGGAGGCAATGTCCTCGAGCTCCGACGAGAATCCCTGGACCACCGTCCGGCCCATCACGATCGCCTCGAGCAATAGTTCCGCGATCTTCGTTTCGTCCTCCTCCGTGAAGGCGGGAGAGGATCGCGCGTAGATTTCGGAGGGTCGACCGCCGTCCTCTGCTTTCTTGAAGATCTTGATCCGGGCGCGCGTCCCGGGCGTCATGGTGTAATTGATGGACGCCATGAACGTCGAGATTTCGGAGGCCGCATCTTCGCCGCCCGATCCGAGCTTCGCGATCAGAGCGGGTGTCAGCCGTTGGGAGAATTCCGCCGTTTTCGAAGAGAAGTCCGTGACCAGATACTGCTTCTCTCGCTGGACCTCGTGGTAGTAGGTGATTCCGAGCCCCATGACCGCGCCGATACCTGCCATCAGAAGACTGACGACAAGCAGGGTGAAACCGAGCGACGGCTTGCGGGTTTTCATCGCGTTAATATGGTGGCCTAAGAGGGGTAAATCAATGAGTTTCCATAATTTCCAGAATGTTTTATAATTAGACAGGCAGAGACGTACATTGCTTGATCAAGCGGGGAGTCTGAACTACGGTCCCGCTCGCCCGACGCGCGGTTAGCTCAGGGGTAGAGCACCTGCTTCACACGCAGGGGGTCACTGGTTCAAATCCAGTACCGCGCATTTCTCGGCGGTCGCTTCGAAAGCGTTCGGCCGGAGCGGAGGTTTTCCCGCGGCGTTTCGTCGGCCGAAAGCGCGGGGAAAGAAGCGAGCGTCCGCCTCAATTTTGCCCGTGAACGACCGGGCACGGCGTGTCGCTCATCCCGATGAGGAGGTGGGCGAGGCCGGGATGAAATTTCACGATGTCCTCGGCAAGACTGCGGAGGCCTTTTTCGAAGGCCTCTTTCACTTCGGGATCGTCCTGGCACATGGCCGAGGGGGCCGACGCGGCGGCCGCGAGAAGTTCCAGGGTTCGGGCGTCGATGTCTTGCGGGGCGGAATCGGGGAGATGCATGGTTTTGTTGGGTGGGGTCGTAGTGTGGGGTCGGTGATGTCACTCGTTCTGCGGCTTCGAATAGCCCGGCTGCGGCGCCATGCCGTCGCGTTGCAAATCGCGGATTTTCTCCTTGAGAAGCACATGCGCCGTGTCGGCGGCGTTTTTCCCGAAGAACCCGCTCTTCGAAAGGTGTTCGAGCAACTCCTTCACCTGCGGTGTGGTGGAGAGAGTGATCTGAACCGTTTCGGTCGTGTTCTTTGGTCTGGCCATCAGAGTGGGTTAAAACGAGATAACAGTGGCATTGTTATAAAGAAAGAATGGCACAAGTCAACGCTTTGTGCCGCTTTCGATGAAAAAACTTGCATTCGACATGAATTGAACACTGTTCACCAGCATGGCTGGGCAAAGCCGTCGTCCGGCAAACAGAGTGGCGAGCGCCTGGCAACGGCGACCTTCCAAGCGCCCTCGGTGCGGCCAGCCAGGAAGCGGGAACAAAGGAGGGGCCGAATCTCGGCTTTCCGGCGTAACCTCCCGCAGAATCAACCGATGAAGGAATCCGAACCCGACGAACAGGACGCCACCGAAATCGCCACCCTCGGAGGTGGCTGCTTTTGGTGTACCGAGGCGGTGATGGAACGGCTCGACGGCGTCGAGGACGTCGTTTCAGGCTACATGGGGGGCCACGTGGAGAACCCTACCTACGAACAGGTTAGCTCCGCGCGGACCGGTCACGCCGAGGTGATTCAGGTGAGCTTCGATCCCTCCCGTATTTCCTACGAAGAAATCCTCGACGTTTTCTGGCAGGCTCACGACCCGACGACTCCGAACCAGCAGGG
Organism: Verrucomicrobiales bacterium; assembly: GCA_040905585.1. Lineage (GTDB taxonomy): Bacteria > Verrucomicrobiota > Verrucomicrobiia > Verrucomicrobiales > DEV007 > Arctic95D-9. The sequence goes on along the minus strand of JBBDRG010000064.1, from coordinate 88,632 downwards.
CGCGGACCGCGGTCCCCAATACCGTTCCGTCGTCTTCTACCACTCTCCGGAGCAGAAGAAGCTCGCCGAGGAATCGAAGCGGAAACTCGATTCCAGCGGTACCTACGGCGACCCGGCGGTGACGGAAATCACCGAAGCGTCCACTTTCTGGGCGGCGGAGGAAAGTCATCAGGACTACTATCGCAGGAACAAGGAGAGCAATCCCTATTGCCGAATCGTCATCGCCCCGAAGATGAAGAAGCTGGGCTTGGAGTGACGACGGAAGCGGCGCGCCGGTGTCGTCCGGACGGCAACCGCCTCGGACGGCGTCGGCTCAGAGACTGGCGAGCGTTTCGTCGCCGATCACGATCCTGCCCTTGTCGAGCTTGATTTCGCGGGCCTCGAATTCCCAGTAGATGCCGGGACTTCGAGTGATTTCGACGGCCTCGCCGCTCTTGGTCGCTTCCAGCGAATCCAAATGGGGATAAAAACTCGATACGGCGTTGCGAATGGGTTCGGCGTCGCGGCTTCCGAGCGGGGCCCCCGGATAGGTGGCGAAAAGCTTGTCCGAGCGGGTCAATCCAACGACCGCGAAAAGCCGATCGCCCGCCGCGAGCCGTTCTTTCACGGAGGCTAGCTTCTTTTGCGTTTCGCCGGGGCTCTCGGGCGCTTCGTCTCCGGCCAACCTTTCGAAAAGTTTCTCCAGTTCGTCCACGTCGGCGGACCGGGTCGTGGTAGTGAAGTCGAGGGCAACGCTTCGCGTCGGGAATGGCAGATCGGGATCCGCCTCCGGTTTCAGGGCGAGGAGTTCCGCCGACGACAGGGTCACTGGAACGCGGACCTTCGTCACCGTCGAGATCCGGTCGAGCAAACGCCGTCGATCCTCCGCGGACAGCTTGTCGGTCAGGGCGACCTTCTTATTGAGGATCGGGCCGACGTTGTCGCTGAAAATGTCTCCGATCGATACGCGGCGCGCGTCGACGCCGTCCCGCGACCACGCTTCCGTGGGATCGGTCGGCGGAGTTTCCGCCGGGTTGTTCGGCGCGACGGAGGCGGACGCTTCGGAGGAGCTTCCCGCAAGGCTGGAAGAAGGAGCGTCGGCGATTGCCTTCAGTTTCTCGAAGGTTTTCTCTTCCTCTTCCTTTGACTCCAGGAAGGGCAGCACTCCCGTCAGACCTGCCTCGGAGTCGCCGCTCCGCTTCTTCGCGGTCGAACAGGCCGAAAGCGAGACGACCGCGCTCAGAACGAGGAGGCGGCGAGCCCAAGAAAGCGACGAGGCATCGAAATACAAGGTTCCAGATAATACGGGTATCCTAATAACTTCGTAAGCGAAAACATAAAAACTAGAAAAGTCAACAGTTTCTGCGAGACCGGGAGAGACGCTTCCGAGTTCGTCAAATACCGCTCAGGCGGCGAATCCGAACGTAATGGAACTTGTGAAAGTTCCGACGAATCAGCTTGGAGGTGCATACCGGCCAGGCGCGCCGATCGGCCGAACACGGAGGTTCAACCGGGTTGCCTGTCGCGTTCAACCCTGTCGGGTGGGGAACCCCCGGCCCTTAGGAGACTGTTGAAAAACTCTGGAATGGAAAACTGCGAGTCAATTTGGCTGCTGGCGAGGCGCGACGACGGAGTGGGGCGAGCCCCATGACGGAGGAGCAACGAAGCCAGCAGCCAAATTGACCGCAGCCCGAAGGGGCGTTGGCAAATCGATCGGGCGAAGCCGCTGACTTTCGTCCCGTCTCTTCATTAAGGTTTTGCGTTTCAGAATTTTTCAACAGTCTCTTATCGCTTGCGGTAGACCGCGGCCGCGATTTCGCCGGCGAGGTCGTGGTAGGCGACCACGTCCTTCAACTTCATCAGGATCCACGGCGAGAAGACGTCGGCGCCGTTCTTCGTGTAGACGATGTCGTCGGCAACGTAGATGCAGCCGTGGATTCTCCGCGTACCGGAGTTCAGGAGGATCATGTCGCCGTACTGATAGGGCGGCAGGGCGGGCTCGAACTCCGTTGCAATCAGGGCATCGCGCTCCGGCGAATCGGCGTAGACGTTGACCGGGGTGAACCTGAAGAAATTGTAGCAAGACCAGAACCAGTCGGGATAGCGGCCTGAAATTCCTTCGGAAGCCTCGGGAAAGGTGTAGAGGGTGCGCCGGGGGGTCGGAGGAAGCAGATGGGCGATGTCGATCCGCCCGACGTCGCTGGTGCGGACGATCGATTCCATCAGGGGGCGCACGGCCTTGTTTTTGAATCCGGCGGACCAGTAGGAGGTGAGCGCTTCGAGGTCGGAGTCCGCGTCGAGTTTCAGTCTCACCATGAGGGTGGGTCTCCGCATGAGGGCGTGAAGAATGAGGCGCTCTTCCGGCGAGCTGTTCGCCTGCTGCATAAGGTAGGGGACGTCGGCCAGGAAAAATCCCGTCCCGGAAGGGGTCGGGTAGGCGAGCTCCGCAACCGCCTGAAGCACCGATCTGGGGAGGTCGGTCCCTTGAAACCAGGTGGAAACGTTGGCCGAATTCAGGTAGACGGGTCTGCGGTGGAAGCGATTCTGCCCGTGGCGACCGAGGAACCGATACAGTTTCTGACGCGTGGAGGGAGGGATTTTCGTCAGCGTCTCGTTGTTGGGAAAAAGCCTCGAGCCTTCCGCATCGACGATCAGAACGGAGTTGGCGACGAGTTCCTCGATCTCCTCCTCGGGAATGCCTTCCTTTTTCAAGGCGGAGACGATTTCTTCCTCGGTTTCCAGCTGGAAGGCCCACCCCGTCTGTTCGGAGGGCACGTCGATCATCTGGAGGGTTTCTTCGGGACCGACGAGGGGGATCTCGTAGTAATCCAGTTCGCCCCATGGCCCGGGCAAGGAGTTTTGAAGGCTGTTCGCTGCCCGGGGCTCCTGGTTCGACGGGATGGCGTTCTGACCCTTGACGCCCGCTGCGATCAGGGTTCCGACAACGATGAGAGGAATCCGCAGCCTCATGTCAGGTTCCGACCTTCCTCCTGAACGTTCGTTCGAAGTACTGGTCCTCGTCCTGGTAGACCGACATCATGTAGCTTTTCAGCGTGAGGATGAGCGGTCGGGCGAAGCTGGCGCCGTTCTTCGTGAAAACGATGTCGTCGGCGACGTGGACGTAGCTGTGCAGGAAGTCGCCGTCCTCCTTTTTGAAAATGCAGACTACGTCGCCGAAGGTGCGCTCGCCGGGCACCTCTTCGAAGTCGTGACCGAGGTAGTGATCCAGTCCGAGGGGATCGAGCACGCGAGGCGAGGGAGTGGACTTGAAAAACTGAAGGGCCGCCCAGAAGCAGTCCGGAGTATTGGAGGGGTTCACGTCCTGGAGACTGATGAAGCCCGACAGGTACTTGCGGGCCACGGGCGGCAGTAGGTGAACCATGTCGACGTGTTCGACGCCGGGCGCGGCCTTGACCCCTCCGAGGATCGCCCGCACTCCGGGATTCTTGCCTCCGGCGGACCAGTAGTCGGTGAGGGCCTCGATGTTCGAGATATCATCGACGACGAGGCGAGCGACCAGCGCGCGGGTCGAGAAGAGGCTGTGGATGAGCGCTTTCTTCTCGTCTTCGTCGTTTCCCAGCTTGCTCAGAAGATAGGGACGGTCCATCACGCTCAAGACTCGCCCGCGGCGGAAGCTGACGGAATTCACGAGGTCCACGGTTCCCGGCTTGAGGCGATCGTACATCGCCGTGGTGTCGCCCGCCTCCAGATTGATGAGCAGCCTGCTGAAGAAATCATCGCTGTTCTTTCGAAACCAACGGGCGATGGCGGCGCGGTTCTCCGGTGTCATCGTTTCGACGATTCGGTCGGTGATGTCCAATTCCAATCCCTGCTTGGTCTCGGTCCATCTCCCTTCCGCCTCGATGAGATCCACCAGGGAGGGCGAAAAACGAAAGGCGTGAAACAGAGCGACGGCTTCCTCCCGTTGAATTTTTCCGAAATTCCAGAAGGAGCGCTCGGTGTAAAGCGCGTCCCAGAGATGCGAAGTCGGCGGTTCGAGGGTCACCTCGTAGTACTCGAGTTTCCCCCAGGGACCTTCGGTGACTCTCTTGCCGGAAGGTCTCTCGCCGGGAATTTGGTCCGCCAAGGCGGCTCCCGGAAGGAAGACGGCCGAGATTAGCCAGGACAACGCGAATCGGCAACGCAAGGCATTGGCAATCCGCACGCTTCGAAGGAAAAGGGCTGCTGAAGAGTGCATGAGGGTGGCCGAAACACCGGCTTCGACGAAAGGTTTCGCTAAATCGACGCAGGGCTAGCTAGATTAAGCACGAATTTCCCATTTGAAATGAAAATGTATGTGGCGTGACGAATTTTAGTCCGGGGTTGCGTTACCTTGGGTACGGGAACGGGGCCGGACTCGAATCGACGTGCGAGCGCTCATCGATTGTGCCTTAGTATGGCGAGCAACCGTTCCGAACGCTTTTTCATGACCGCGATGCCGATCCGCACCCCGAACGCTTCCCCGGTCGTCGTGGGGTGCCCCCGGGAGATCAAGAGCCAGGAGAGCCGCGTCTCCCTGACTCCGGGAGGGGCCCGGCAGCTGGTCCGCCAGGGAGTGCGCGTCCTGGTCGAAGCCGGCGCCGGCGAGGGCGCCGCTTATCCCGACGCCGAGTACGCCGACGCGGGGGCCGGGATCGCGGGCGAGGCCGCCGACGTATTTTCGGGCAGCGACATCGTGGTGAAAGTGAAGGAACCGCAGCCGTCCGAGATCGCCATGCTGCGGGAGGGGCAGATACTTTTCACCTATCTCCATCTCGCCGCCGACCGGACACTGACGGACGCCCTGGTGGAGAGCGGGGTCACCGGGATCGCTTACGAGACCGTTCGAATCGGCAACCGGCTGCCGCTTCTCGAACCGATGAGCGAGGTGGCCGGGCGCATGAGCGTGATGGTGGGCGCCTACTACCTCGCGAAGCATGCGGGAGGCCGGGGCACCTTGCTCGGAGGCGTGCCGGGCGTCATGCCGGGGAGGGTCGCGATTCTCGGTGGGGGCACCTGCGGAACGAATGCCGCGAAGGTGGCCACCGGCATCGGCGCCGACACCACCGTCTTCGAGATCAGCAGCGAGCGGATGACCTGGCTCGACACCGCGATGCCGGCGGCTCGGACGCTCTACAGCAGCGAGTCGGCGCTGATGGAGCATCTGCCGACGGTTGATCTTCTCATCGGTGCCGTCCTGGTGCCGGGCGCCCGGGCGCCTAACCTGGTGACGCGGGAAATGCTGGGGCTCATGCGCGAAGGGACGGTGCTGGTGGACATCGCCGTCGACCAGGGCGGCTGCATCGAGACGACCCGGCCGACCACGCACGAGAACCCGATCTACATCGAGGAAGGCGTCATCCACTACTGCGTAACCAACATGCCGGGAGCGTTCGCGCGGACCTCGACCCAGGCGCTGACCAGCGTCACGCTTCCTTATCTGCAACTTCTGGCGACGGTCGGGCTCGAGGAAGCCTGCCTTCGTTCGCCGGAACTGGTCGGCGGGATCAACTGCCTCGGTGGCGCCCTGACCTGTCCGGAGGTCGCGGAAGCGCACGGGCTGCCGTATCGGGCACCTTTCTCCTGACCCTTCCGATGGCCCGCCTCCTGCGAGATCTGGCTCCGTTCGACGTGACGCTCGGCGACGATTTGCCTGTCAGGCTTCGCCCCTTGAAAAAGTCGGACCGCGAACGGGCCCGGCGGGCCTACGGCCTGTTGTCCGAGGAGTCGCGGATGAACCGTTTCTGGGAAAAGCCGAGAGAACTCAGCCCGTCCCGCGCCGCAAGTCTGACCGACACCGACAATCGAAGCCATGTCGCGTGGGTCGCTCTGCCCGTAGAGGAATGCGAAATTCCCGCCTACGGCGCAGCGTCTTTCTGGCGCGACGAGGCGGACTCCGAGGACGCCGAACTCGCCTTCACCGTCGGCGACCAGTGGCAGCGGAGAGGCTTCGCCACCTTGCTGTTCTCCGTTCTCTGGTTCGACGGTTGGCGGACGGGACTGCGTCGATTCCACGGCTGCTGCCGGCGGGAAAACGTCGCCATGGCAGCTTGGTGGGAAAGCGTGGGAGGCGTCGTCGTTCCGGCCGGACGGCAACACGAACTGGCTTTCGAACTGGTATCCCCCGAGGATTTCGTCAACCGGATCTCCTTCGGCATGCCGTCCGGTCCGCGCCCGGTCGAGGTGGCCGAGTGGATGCGACAGTGGCTGGACAAGTTCGAATAGCCTGGTCCAGCGATCACTCGATCAAATACTGCGACATGGCCGTGCCCACGTCCATTCCGCCGCGGAGAAGCGTATTGCCCTCGAACAGAGCCGCCGGGTCGACACCCTCGGCCTCCGCCCAGTCGGTTTCGCTGACCTGCCCGCTCTGGCCGTAGGCGGCGAGGGGGTTGTGGTAGGTGACCTGCTCGATCTGTTCGAGCGTCAGGCCGCGTTCCTTCATCAGCGCCGCCGTCTTGGGGACCGCCAGCGGATCGCTGATGCCCCAGTCGGCCGCGCTGTCCACGATGATCCTCTCGGCCCCGTATTCCTGCATGATCTCGACCATGCGGCGATTGCCGAGCTTGGTGTGGGGATAGATGGTGAAGGCCGCCCAGTAGCCCCGGTCGAGGACCTCCTTCACCGTCTCCTCGTTGTTGTGGTCGATGACGACCTTGCCGGGGGCCACCCCGACATCCTCGAGCACATCCATGGTCCGTACGGTTCCGGCCCTCTTGTCGCGGTGCGGCGTGTGGATCTGGATGGGCAGGTCGGCTTCCAGCGCCATTTGGGCCTGAAGCACGAGATACTTTTCCTCCGCCTTCGACTGGTCGTCGAACCCGATTTCGCCGATGCCGACGACGCCTTCCTTGCAGATGTAGAGCGGCATCAGCTCGATCACGGCCTCGGCGAGTTTCTCGTTGTTCGCCTCCTTCGGGTTGAGCCCGATGGTGCAGTAGTGCTTGATCCCGAACTGGCTGGCCCGGAACCGCTCGAACCCGATCAGGGAATTGAAATAGTCCTTGAACGTTCCCACCTCCGTTCGCGGCTGCCCCTGCCAGAAGGACGGCTCGACGATGGCCGTGACGCCCGCCGCCGCCATCCGCTGGTAGTCGTCGGTGGTGCGGGAGACCATGTGGACGTGGGAATCGAAAAATCTCATTGGATCGGGAGGTTGGAGGATGTTGGATCTTATCGGTTTTCGAGGGATCTGCCCAGCGTGTGCCAGGTGATGTCGCCGTTTTCGACCCCTCGCAACTCGGTTTCGAGCGGTCCTCGCAGGGGCTCCAGCCGATCCGACCGGGCAGCGGAAACGACCAGCGCGGCCGCCTCGCGATCGGAAGCAAGTTCGCCGGCGGCGACCTTCTCGACGTCGCCGGCGATCCTTTCGTCCACGAAGGGGGCCGCGCTGCGCCAGGCTTCGGGCGTGATGGTCCTTCCGGCGGCCCAGCGTTCGTGGGCCAGGTCGGAGATGGCTCGCGCCAGCGTTCGGTTGGCGCGTTCGTCTATTCCCTGGATGCGGTAAAGCGGCCTACCGATGAAGATGGCCTTGAGCACCATCTGGTTCCATTCCTCGTCGCTGAAATGCTCCGCCGGAAACGGGTTGTCCAGAGCGATGGCGTCGAACACGTCGACGATGTTGGTCCGCAGTCCGTCCACGGCCGATTCAACGAGCTTGCTCTGGTGGGGAAGGATGGGATAGGCTGAAAAGATGGCCGCCTGTTCGCGGAGATCCGCCGTGTTCAGGAGCGCGTCCAGAGTCTCCAGAAACGTCGATTTCGGCTGCTCGGCAAGCGTCAGCAGCAGGACGACCCGGGCGAGGCGGAACTGGTCCCAACCCGCCACGGTGAATCCCGGAACGGTTCGAAGCAGCGCGGAAAGCTCGTTTTCCGAGGGCGAGACGAGGCCGCGCTTGTCGAAATGCCGGGACACGCCGCTGAAGGCGTAGTAAAAGGGCCGCTTCTCGAAGCTCCCGAGCTGGGAAGCGACGATCCCGCGGAGCCAGGCCACGGCTTCGGGGGGAGAGCCGGAGGCGAGGATGTCGATCAGTTTCTCCCGCATATGCACCCGATTACGCTGGACAAGAAAGGAAGGATAGTCAAACGCCGCCTTGAGTTTGGCCGCAGGGGCGCAAAAGTGTCGGCATGTGGCGATTCGGCGGTTTGATCCTGGTTTTGGCGACGGTGCTGCTTTTCGCGGCGGCTTGCGCGGAGAGTCCCTCGGATTCGCCGGACGGCTCGAAGGAACCGTTCCAGTATTGGAAGCAGCATCAGGACCGGACCCGTCCGATACTGAAACCGATCCGCGAAGAAACCTGGGCCATCGGTCTGCGCAAGGACGATCGCGAGCTCCGTCGGGAAGTGAACGAATTCCTCGCCGACTACCGGGCTCATGGAAAGTTCAACGAACTGGCCGACCGCTACATGGCCGAGCCGAAGGCCGCCTTCGAGGAGCTGGGCGTCCCCTTCCTCTTTCACTGACGGGCAACCTGGCACACTAGCGCCAAAATGGCGCCCGATGGCAGCTTGGCGCGCCAGATAAGCACTGTTCGGGAATTTTTCGGGCCAGTCGATGCGGTCAGTATGTCTGTTAGTGCTTTAAGATGAATCGGTTACGTGAATAGAGGCGCGGGTGGCACGGTGTGTGCACATTGATGTGCAGGAATCGAAACCGCTTTTTTAGGCTTTTAAACAACGAACCCTTCAATACTAGCTCCGCGAAGACGCGGAGCGCCAGGATACCAAAGAGGAAAGACAGCAGATATGAGTAAAATTCTTGGAATTGACCTTGGAACGACGAACTCCTGCATGGCCGTGATGGAAGGCGGCCAGCCGGCAGTGCTCGAGAATGCGGAAGGCGCGAGAACCACGCCTTCGGTGGTGGCTTTCACCAAAGACGGCGAACGCGTCGTCGGACAGGCGGCGAAGCGCCAGGCCATCACGAACGCGAAGAACACCATATTCTCGGCCAAGCGCCTCATTGGCCGCAAGTACGACGAGCTGTCGGAGGAAGAGAAGAACACCCCCTACAAAATCGTCAAGGCGTCCAACGGCGACGCCCACATCGAAGTCGAAGTGCAGGGCGAGACGAAAAACTACAGCCCCCAGGAAATTTCCGCCATGGTGCTCGGCAAGCTGAAGGCCGACGCCGAGTCGAAGCTCGGCGAAACTATCACCGACGCCGTCATCACCGTGCCGGCCTACTTCAACGACTCCCAGCGCAACGCCACCAAGGCGGCCGGAGAGATCGCCGGTCTGGACGTGAAGCGGATCGTCAACGAGCCGACGGCGGCGGCGCTCGCCTACGGACTCGACAAGAAAGGCGAGGAAAAAATCGCCGTCTACGACCTCGGCGGCGGCACGTTCGACATCTCGGTGCTTGAGATCGACGAGGGCTTTTTCGAAGTTCTGGCCACCGACGGCGACACCCAACTGGGTGGCGACGATTGGGACAACGCGGTGATTTCGTGGATCGTGAAAGCATTCAAGGACGACACCGGCATCGACCTGAACGGCCAGCCCGACGCGCTGCAGCGGATCAAGGAGGAGGCGGAGAAGGCGAAGATCGCCCTTTCCTCGTCGCAGTCCTACGAGATCAACCTGCCCTTCGTCACCGCCGACCAGAGCGGCCCGAAGCACATCCAGAAAACGCTGACCCGCTCGCAGCTCGAGCAGATGACCGACCACCTCTTCGCCCGGACGAAAGGGCCGGTCCAAGCCTGCATGAAGGAAGCCGGCGTCTCCGCCGGCGACGTCGACGAACTCGTCCTTGTCGGCGGCATGACCCGCATGCCGAAGGTGATCGAGACGGCGAAAGCGCTCGCAGGACAAGAGCCCCACAAGGGCGTCAACCCTGACGAAGTCGTAGCCGTCGGCGCCGCGATCCAGGGCGGCGTGCTTTCCAAGGACCCGACCCTCGGCGACGTCGTTCTTCTCGACGTGACGCCCCTGACCCTTTCCATCGAGACGATGGGCGGCGTGGCCACGCCGATGATCGAGCGGAACACCACCATCCCGGCCAAGAAGTCGCAGGCGTTCTCGACCGCGGCCGACAACCAGCCCTCGGTCGACATCGTGGTCTGCCAGGGCGAGCGCAAGCTCGTCTCCGACAACAAGGTGCTGGGCAACTTCCGGCTGGATGGCATCAAGCCGGCGCCGCGCGGCTTGCCGCAGATCGAGGTGACCTTCGACATCGACCGCAACGGCATTCTCAGCGTGTCCGCCAAGGACAAGGAGACCGGCAAGGAGCAGAAGATTTCCATCGAGGGCACCAGCGGTCTCAGCGAGGACGAAATCGAGAAGGCCAAGCGCGACGCCGAGCAGTACGCCGAGGCCGACAAGAAGCGCGTGGAAGGCATCGAGGCGCGCAACCTGGCCGACAACGCCGTCTACACGGTGAAGAAGCAGGTCGAGGAACTGGGCGATCAGCTTCCCGCCGAGGCCAAGTCCGACATCGAGAAGGCCGTCGCCGACGTGGAGGCGGCGCTCGAAGCCGACGACACCGACAAGATCAAGGAGTCCACCGACGCCCTCCAGGCCAAGTTCGCCGAGATGGCCGCCTCCGCCCAGCAGGCCGCTGCGGGAGCGCCCGACACGGCCGCGGAAGGAGCCGCGTCCGAAGGGGGCGAGGCGGAATCCGAGGAACCCAAGAAGGCCAAGGGAAACGTGGTCGACGCCGAATTCGAAGAAGTGAACGAGGACAAATCCTGACAATGAACTGCTTTTTCCCGGCTCTTTCGATTCAGAATCGCTGATCGAAGAGCCGGGATTTCGATTCCGCGGGTCGCTAGGCCCGCTCCTGAGCACGAACCGTAGCCAGAGGCGCGCTTATCGTTCCGCGGAATTTCAAAAAACCAAACCAAAAGAAAACCAACCATCCATAACCATATGGCTACGAACATTACACCTCTGGGAACCCGTGTCCTGGTGAAGCGCATCGAACTCGACGAGCAAAAGTCCGAGGGCGGCATCTTCCTTCCGGACACGGCGAAAGAGAAGCCTCAGGAAGCCGAAGTCCTCGCTGTCGGAAACGGAAAGAACGACGAAGGCGAAATCATCGAGTTTTCCGTCAAAGTCGGCGACAAAGTGCTCATCTCCAAGTACGGCGGCACCGAAGTGAAAATCGACGGAGACGAGTGCGTTCTCGTCAACGAAAGCGACATCCTCGGAATCATTTCCTGAATCCAAAAGAGGGTTGGGTAATCGACTCGACCCTGTTGAATTTAATCAAACAAGTAGAAAACAGAAAATATTATGGCTAAACAATTGTCATTCGACGAAGAAGCACGTCACGCGCTCCTCGCAGGCGCCCGGAAGCTGGCCCGAGCGGTCAAGGCGACTCTGGGACCGGCGGGACGCAACGTCATTCTCGACAAGAAGTTCGGCAGTCCCACGATCACCAAGGACGGCGTTACCGTCGCCAAGGAGATCGAACTGTCCGACCCTTACGAAAACATGGGCGCCCAGCTCATCAAGGAGGTTTCTTCCAGGACCTCCGACAACGCCGGCGACGGCACCACCACGGCGACCGTGCTTGCCGAGTCCATCTACACCGAAGGTCTCCGCAACGTCACCGCCGGGGCCAACCCGATCAGCCTCCAGCGCGGCATTCTGCTGGCGTCCAAGGCTCTCGTGGAGGAACTGAAGAAGATATCCACCGAAGTCACCGACACCAAGGAAATCGCCCAGGTCGCCACCGTGTCCGCCAACTGGGACCAGGAGGTCGGCGGCATCATCGCCGACGCGATGGACAAAGTGGGCAAGGACGGCACCATCACGGTCGAGGAAGCCAAGGGAATTGAAACCACTCTCGACGTGGTCGAAGGGATGCAGTTCGACAAAGGCTACCTCTCGCCCTACATGGTCACCGACACCGAGGCCATGACCGCCGACTTGGAGAACGCGCTCATCCTCATCCACGAGAAGAAGATTTCCAATCTCAAGGACATGCTTCCTCTCCTGGAGAAAGTGGCCCAGAGCGGACGTCCTTTCCTCATCATCTCCGAAGATGTCGAAGGCGAAGCGCTTGCGACTCTCGTGGTCAACAAGATCCGAGGCACCCTGAACGTGGCGGCCGTCAAGGCGCCTGGCTTCGGCGATCGCCGCAAGGCCATGCTGGAAGACATCGCCATCCTCACCGGTGGCCGCGTCATCACGGAAGACCTCGGCATCAAGCTCGAGAACGTCGGCATGGAGGACCTCGGTTCCGCCAAGTCGGTCAAGATCACCAAGGAAGATACCACGATCATCGAAGGAGAAGGCACCAGCGAAGCCATCAGCGGCCGCGTGTCCCAGATCCGACGCCAGATCGAGGAGACCACCTCGGACTACGATCGCGAGAAGCTCCAGGAGCGTCTTGCCAAGCTCGCCGGTGGCGTGGCCGTCATCAACGTCGGCGCCGCGACCGAGACGGAGATGAAGGAGAAGAAAGCCCGTGTGGAGGACGCCCTCCACGCGACTCGCGCCGCGGTCGAAGAAGGCATCGTCCCCGGTGGCGGTACCTCTCTGATCCGGGCCCAGGCCAACCTCGGCGACCTCGGACTCGAGGGAGACGAAGCCACCGGAGCCGCCATCGTGGCGCGCGCCATCGAGTCGCCCCTTCGTCAGCTCGCCGAGAACGCGGGTCGGGAAGGCGCTCTCATCGTCGAGCGCGTCAAGCACGAGAAGGGCAACATCGGCTACAACGTGGCATCCGGCGAGTACGAAGACCTCATCAAGAGCGGGGTCGTCGATCCCACCAAGGTGACTCGCAGTGCTCTCCAGAACGCCGCGTCGATCGCCGGCCTCCTGCTCACCACCGAGTGTCTCATCGCCGACGTCCCGGAGCCCGAGGCTCCCGATGCAGGTGGTCACGACCACGGCATGGGCGGCATGATGTAGGATCGTCCCGAGTTTCTTTCACGGAAACCATTCAAGAGCCGGGCGCGTCGAAAGGCGCGTCCGGCTTTTTTGTGGCCTCGTCTCGCGGAATCCCGCAGAGCCCGGGTCCGGAGACGGAAGGACCGAGGCTTCCGCACGGGAAATAATGAAAAAACGCCGCTCTTGCGAGCGGCGTTTTTCAACTGCGATTATTTTGTTGTTTCAAGGGACCACCCTCTTGGCGGCTCCGGCAACCATGAAGCGCAGGGTCTTTGCCAAGGATTAGAAATCTCCTAAGCAGTTGACAGTAGGACAGTTGACGGGACGCGTATTTCGGCGAGCCCGACGCTCCGAGAGCGGGTTGCACGGACGGAGTTGCGGAATGCAATGCGGAATCGGCCGTCCCGACATTCAACCGCCCTCGTTTTCCATGCGGTTGCGCTCGAGTTCGTAGTCCTGGATGAGGTCTTCGATTTTCGACTCGAACTGGCTGGCAATGCCGAACAGTTCACTGACTCGCTCCGCGTACTCCTTTTGCTTCATCTCGTCCTCGATCACCAAGGACAACTCGGCGAGCTTTTCCATTCGCAGCTTGGCGCGGTGGGACATCTCCTTGAATTGCGACAAGTAGCCTGTCATTTGCTGCACGGTTTCCTCGAGGGTTTGTTCGCTCATATATTCAGTGGTTATGCAATCTCGAAACAGGTTACGCTCGTCGCCCCGGGATCGATCCTATTACCTGAGCTGCTCCTTCAACGTCCGAAGTTCCGTCTCCGCCGCTTCGAGACGGTCGAGGAGATGAACGACCAGGCGGAGCGTCCGGAGGCTGACGTGCTGATTGTCCCTCAATTCCGCGATTTGCCGCAGCCGCATCAGGCCGCGCTCGTCGAACACGGGTCGCTCTTCGGCGGCGGTGTCTTCCCAGCGGTTCGCCGTCTGGACGAGATGAGCCCGGGCGAATTCAACGATGAGTTCCTCGTGCAGCCCCGTCAGCTCGCTCAGCGTGGTAAGATCGAAGGTTTCGGTCTCGCCGATTTCCGAGGAAACGATTTGGTAGCGGTAGTGGATCGAATTCATCGGTTGCTTGACTGTACTACTTCCTCGGATTGAAAGAACTCGTGTCGGCGAGTTCCCGCCAGAGTTTCTTCTCGGCCTCGCTTATGCGTTCGGGGAACGCCACGGCGACCGCGACGTAGAGATCGCCGAAGGACGAGGGACCGGAAGGGAGACCTTTTCCCCGGAGACGCATCTCGGTGCCGGGCTGCGTTCCGGGCTTGATGTTCAACTTCACCTCGCCGTGGGGCGTGGGAATCGTCACGGACGTTCCGAGCACGGCTTCCCAGGGTGCGAGGGTCACCTCGCTGTTCAGGTCGTGGCCGGAGACGCGATAGTCCGGATGTCGCTCCAGCCGAACGCGGAGGTAGAGATCCCCGTCGGGGCCGCCTCTCGTTCCCGGATAGCCCATGCCGGCGCAACGGATCATTTGCCCTTCGCCGATGCCCTTGGGAATTTTTACCCGGATCGTGGATTCCTTCTGCGGACCGTCGACGGAAGGCCGCGCCAAGCGAATCTCGCGCGTGGCGCCCGTCATGATCTCCTCCACGCGCACAAGGAGGTCGGCTTCGATGTCTTGGCCCGCCGCCGGTCGGCTGGAGGCGGCCCGCCGCCCCCCGCCTCCGCCGAAAGCGCCGAACGGATCTCCCGCGGCGCGTCCACCGAACATGCTTTCGAAGAAGTCGCTGAAGCCCGTGCTGCCGTCGAAATGGTACTCGTACTGAGCGCCTCCTCCGGCCCCCGGGAAGCCCGAAAATCCACCGGGACCGCCGCCGCGCGAGAAATCCTGGCCGTGTTCCCAGTCGGCGCCGAGCGTATCGTATTTCTTGCGCTTCTCCGTGTCGCCGAGCACCTCGTACGCTTCGTTCACTTCCTTGAAGCGGTCCTCCGCGTCGGACTGGTCCTTGGCCACGTCCGGGTGATACTTCCGAGCCAGCTTCTTGAAAGCGCGCTTGATCTCGTCCTGCGAGGCCGATCTGTCGACGCCGAGAATTTCGTAGTAGTCGCGATATTCCACCGCCATGATTAGCTGTTACCTGCCGAATTGGGTTGTTGAAGAATAAAACGTTTCCCGGGACCGTTTCGAACGCAAAATCCACGAGGCGCCCTCCCGGAGTCAGGAGCCGAGTTCTTCGAGCAAGGCGCGGTTCAGTCGAATGCCGGCCTCGAAATTCGACACGGTGAAGTTTTCGTTGGGGGCGTGGATCTGGCAGTCGGGCAGAGCCAGTCCCAGCAGCAGCGTGTCGACCCCCAGAATATCCTTGATCGATTGGATGATGGGTATGCTGCCACCTTCGCGAATGAGGCGGGGTTCGTCGGAGAAGGCTCTTCGGAGGGCTCGCTGCGCGGCTTTTCCGTGGTGGGAATGGGGATCCATCACGTAGGCTGGTCCGGTGTGGCCGAGTTCGACCTCGATCCGGCAAGCCTCGGGGCAGTGGGTGAGCAGGTGGTCGGCGGCGATCTCGAGGATCTCGGCGGGATCCTGGTCGGGCACCAGGCGGAAACTGAGCTTGGCCATCGCTTCGCGCGGGATGACCGTCTTGGATCCCTCGCCCTGGTAGCCGCCGCCGATGCCGTTGACTTCGGCGGTGGGGCGGCCCCAGCGTTGTTCGAGGGCGGTGTAGCCGGACTCTCCCCGAAGGCCCGGGACTCCCGTCTCCACGATAGTGGCGGCGTCGCCGTCGGGCAGGCTCGCCCACATTTCCCGTTCCCAGTCCTCCAGCGGAACGACCGTGTCGTAGAAACCGGGAATGTGCACCGTCATGTTCTCGTCGTGCAGAGTCGAGACGAGCTGGGCCACGATCTGGGCCGGGTTGGGGACGGCGCCGCCGTAGACGCCGGAGTGCAGGTCGAGCGACGGGCCGTGGATCTTGAACTCCAGGCAGGCGATGCCCCGCAGGCCGTAGGTCAGCGTGGGGATGCCGGGACCGATCATGCCGGTGTCGGACACCGCGCAGACGTCGCAGGCCAGCTCGGCGCGATGGGCCGCGAGGAAGGGCGCCAGGTTCGGACTTCCGATTTCCTCTTCCCCTTCCAGAAGAAAGACGACGTTCACCGGCAGATCGCCGTGCGCCGCCAGCGTTTCCTCGACGCCGAGCATGTGCGCGAAATGTTGTCCCTTGTTGTCGGTCGCGCCGCGGGCGAAGATCTTGTCGCCCTTCAGCGTCGGTTCGAAGGGTGGCGTTTCCCACTCGGCGACCGGATCGACCGGCTGGACGTCGTAGTGGCCGTAGATGAGCACGGTAGGGCGGTCCGGCTTCGCCTCGCTGCGGGCGACCACCACGGGATGGCCGGGGGTCTGGTGCTTCTCCGGCTTCAGCCCGATGCGGATGAATTTCTCGACCAGAAAATCCGCGCAAGCCTCCACGTCTCCCTTGTGCTGGCTGTCGGTGGAGATACTGGGGAAGCGGAGAAAGTCGAAAAATTCAGTGAGTTGCGGCGTCATGTTCGCTCCCACTATCCGGCGCGATGCCTCGGAGGAAAGGAAAAAGTCGGCCTTCCCCGGAACGGAGACGCAGGATGGAAGGGGAAGTTCGGCGTCGGCGGCGAGGCTTGATAAGCAAATGCCTTCGCGGTAGCGGCGACTTGGAGATCAGGCCGGTTCTTCGTTCTGCGTCCTGAACTCCGTATCCCGTTGGGTTGGTCTCGGCCCGTTGATCGTTCTGCTTCTTGGCGAAAAGGCGGTGCCAGCCACGAAAGCATGCGCCGAAATCAGAATCACTCGGGTTGAGAATCGCTGTCCGCGGGCGTTTTCCGAAGCTCTCCGACCCCGGGGTCTCTGGCGGACCCGTCGTCGACAGTGTGTCTCGACTTTCGCCTCACGGGGTCGCCCCGTTGATGCGCTCGAGGAAATCGTCCGGAATGGTCCCTGTTTTTCGCCCGACGAGGGCGAAGTAGAACAGCGGCGTACCTTCCATGGAGAGGCGGTGATGATAACGCTCCAGGCGATAGATCTCGAGGTATTCGGAGAAGATCAGCTCCCGGATGAACCGTGAAAAGCCGGACTGGTCGGAGGGATGAAGGAAGGTTTCCTTGATGTTGAATGCCATCCAGCCGTCGGGCTTGACGAGTTGCAGAGCGGTGAAAAACGCCGCAGGCGGGATGTCGCCGAAGCCGAGGGCCGCGACGGACGTGAGGCAGTCGAAGGACCAGTCGGCAAGCAGCTCGCGGTGTTTCTCGTTCAAGTCGGTGAAGTCGGCCACGTAGTATTCGTCGTAGACGTCGGGACGATCGCGGAAGGCGGCGTCGCGAGCCTCGGGAATAATGTCCGCTCCGACGAGCCGGGCCGCCCCGTGCTTGTCCTTCAGGGCCTCTCCCATCATGCCGTTGCCGGCACCGAGGTCGAGAATGCGGAGCGCGCTCGGGGCGGATCTGTCCGTTTCCAGGGCGCAGCTGAGCATGTCGGCGACCTTTTGCGGCGAGGTGCACTTGAGACGATCGTAGAAAAGTTGTTCGTAGAGGCCGGGGCGTCGATAAATCTCGGCGTAGTCGTGGAATCGCAACTTCGTCTTCAGTCCGTCCTTCTCGGCGATGTGGAAAAAAACTTCGTCCTGCTGGAGGGAATGGGCATTGGCGGGGGGAAATTGTAGTCGGTATCTGGTGGTTGGAATACTGGAATTCATGAAGACTCCCTAACCCGACTTCGGGTGATTTAAAGTAATTCTTTGTCAAGCCTCGATTCGAGAAAGTCTCGGACGACTTGGCGAGGGTTGCGCTTGTCCACGTCGACGGCGTGATTGAGGCCCCTCATGGCGTCGCCGTCCAACAGCCCGCCGAGTTCGCGAAGCGCCGGTTCCAACTCCGGATGCCGATCGAGAAGTTCGCGGCGGGCCACCGGCGCCGCCTCGTAGGGAGGGAAGAATTTCCGGTCGTCCTCGAGTGTCACGAGGTCGAACTCGAGAATTCGGCCGTCGGTGGAAAAGGCGCCGATGACGTCGACGGAGCCCTGGGCGACCGCGGGATACATCAGCTCGGGCGCGAGGTCGCCGAGGCTTCCGAAGTCCAGCCCGTAGACTCGAACGAGCCCGCGGAGCCCGTCCTCGCGCTCCATGAACTCGGCCGTGAAACCCGCCCGCAGTTCGGAAGCATGGTCGACGAGGTCGCTGATTTTCGTCCAGCCGCGCTCCTTCGCCATGTCGCTGCGAATGGTGACGGCGTAGGTGTTCTCGAATCCGAGAGGGGGGAGGACTTCGAGGTCGAAGCGTTGCCGATAGGCCGCGCGAATCTCCTCCAGCACGTCTTCGGGCGAGGCGCCGGGATCGAGTTCGCGGCCCAGCAGCGTCAGCAGCGCCGTGCCGCTATACTCCACGTAGAGATCGATCGCCCCGGCGGTCAGCGCTTCGTGGCAGATCATGGTGCCGCCCAGGTTGAACCGGCGCTCCGTCCGAAGGTCCGTTTTCGCCTCGATCCACTGGGCGAGAAGCTCGCCGAGGACAATCTGTTCGGTGAAGTTCTTCGAGCCGATGCGAACCGTCCCGGGGGCCGGCCCCCCGGTGCCTGGACCAGGGATGGCCCCGCCTTTCCGCTCGATGGGCACGAAGGCGAAGGCGACCACCGAAGCCAGCAGAAGCCCGCAGATCGCGAAACGGCCAAACAGTCCGCGGGGCCTCCGTCCGGCGCGCAGCGCCAGGCCGGCGGTGTCCAGGATGAAATCGAGCATCAAGGCCAAGGCGGCCGCGGCCCCGGCGCCGATCAGGAGCAAGGACATTCGGTTGAGCGAGAGCCCCCGATTGATGAAGTCGCCGAGGCCGCCGGCCCCGATGAACGTGGAGAGCGTGGCGACGCCGACGCAGATCACCGTGGCCGTGCGGATGCCACTGACGATGATCGGCAGCGCGAACGACAGTTCGACCAGGAACAGGCGCTGCCACTTGGAGAAGCCCATGCCGTCGGCGGCTTCCAGCACGTCGGGCGGCAGATCGCGCAAGCCGGCGAGGGTATTCTGCAGGATCGGTAGGATCGCGTAGAGCGTCAGCGCGATGACCGCGGGCACTTTCCCGATCCCGAAAAGGGGGAGCAGGAACGCCAGCATCGCGAGGCTCGGGATGGTCTGCACGATGCCGGTGATCGCGATGGCGGCGGAACGCAGCACCGGGATGTTGCGCACGGAGACGGCCAGCGGTATGGCAATCAGCACAGCGACGCCCACCGGCAGGAGCGTGAGCACGAAGAGGTGCTCCAGAAGAGTGGTCCGCAGTTCGGGAAGGCGGGCCATCAATTCTGCGAATCCCGACGACATGATCAACTCCGGCTTTCCCGGTAGAGTTCGAGCTGGCGTGCCGGTTTTCCGAATAGTTCCCGCACGAAGGGCGTGGCCGGATGGTTCAGCAGGTCCGATTTCGTTCCGACTTGTTCCAGGCGCCCCTCGTGCATCACGCCAATGCGGTCGCCGAGGGCGAGCGCCTCGAAAAGGTCGTGGGTGACCAGCAGGATCGTCTTGCCCAGTTCCTCGTTCAACCGACGCGTTTCCTGCTGGAGGCTTTCGCGGGTGACGCCGTCGAGCGCTCCGAAGGGCTCGTCCATGAGGAGGATGTCGGGATCCCCCACGAGCGCCCGGGCCACGCCCACTCGCTGCTGTTGACCGCCCGATAGTTCGTCCGGATAGCGCCCGGCGAATTCCTCGGGGTCGAGTTCGACCAGTTCGAGCAGCCGGCGACTCCGGGTTCGTCGCTCCGCCGGCGAGACCCCGGAAATCCGGAGGGGCGCGGCGACGTTCTCCTCGATGGTCCAGTGCGGAAACAGACCGACGTTCTGGATCACGTAGCCGATCGATCGCCGGAGTTGCAGAAGCGGCCTCTCGGTGTTGGGCTTGCCCCGCACCAGGATCTCGCCGGCGTCGGGATCGAGAATGCGGTTGATCAGCCGGAGCGTCGTCGATTTACCGCACCCGGAAGAACCGAGCAACACGACCGTTTCGCCAGCCTCGATGAAAAAAGACACGTCGTCCACCGCCGGACGGTCGATTCCGGGAAAGCTCTTGGTGACGTTGGTGAACTCGATCATTCGGATGTCGACGGCGGCGCGACGGGAAGACCTCGTTCCGGCCGGGGCGGCATCGTAGCCGGAACCGTTTTTCTCAATACTCCCGGTCCGTCTTGATTCCCGGCTCGGGCACCGGATATCTGCCGTCGGCGTCGGGCATCAGCGGCGAGTCGCTGTTCAGGGTCAGGTCCTTGACGTTGGGCGCCATGACGTGCTCGCTGTTGAGCATCTGATCGTAGGTGACGAGTTGGCCGGTGTGGGCGGCCATTCGTCCCATGGAAGTGGTCACGCTGGCGGCGACCCCGCGCTCGACTTCGTTGTGCTCGTGGTTCTCGCGAATCGCCTCCACCAGCACTTCCCACTCGATGTCGTAGGGATTCCCTTCCAGGCTGGCGCCGCGGGGCCCGGAGGGGAAGGACCATTCCAGGTTGTCGGGAGTGGCGCGCCAGTTCTTGTCGATGTTCTGGTCCTTGTAAATCCGCGAGCGGGCAGGGACGTGGCCCGCGGTGGAGATGACGGCGGAGCCCTTGGTGCCGTGGGCGTAGGCGGCGAACTCCTGGTGGCAGCCAGCCATGTTGCGCCCGTCGTAGAAGGCCTTGGCACCGTCCTTGAAAGTGAACTCGACACCGTAGCTGTCGAAGTTCTGATCGACGGCTTCGACCATTTCGTCGTTCAACTCGATGTGTTTGTAGTGTCGTCCCCCGACTGCTTTGGCCTCGACGGGGAAATCGTTCTTCATCATGCACATTTCGTCGATGCCGTGGATGAAAAAGTCGCTGAAGGAACCGCCGCTGAGCCAGATAAAGCTGTGGAAGTTCCTGATCTGATACATCAACTCGCTCAGGTCGGTCGTGTTCCGCGGGGTGAAGCAGGACCCGATCGGTCCCTGCATCCGGTAGGAGCGCATGAAGGTGATGTCGCCGATGGCGCCGTCGTCGATTCGCTTCTTCAGCTCGTTGCGCGACTTGCAATGGCGGCACATCAGGCCAACGCCGACCTTCAGCCCTTTCTCTTTCGCCTTCTTGTTGATCTCGAGCATTTTGCGCGAAGAGAACCCGTCCGCGGTGACCGGCTTCTCCATGAAGACGTTGAGGTCCTTTTCGACGGCGTATTCGAACATGGGCCAGCGGAAGGCGCAGGGCGTGGTCAGAATGGCGATGTCGCCCGCGTTCATCGAATCCATCGCCTTCTTGTACCCGTCGAAACCGATGAAGCGTCGGTCCGGCGGGACATCGATCTTGTCTCCGACGGAGGGATCTTTCGCGAGAACTTCGTGGGAGTTGTTCAACTTCTCGTCGAAAACGTCGGCCATGGCGTGGAGCTTGAGCGGGCCGAGAGTGCCGGATACGGACAAGGCGTTTTTCACCGCGCCGGTTCCCCGGCCGCCGCACCCGATGAGGGCGAGCTTGACCTCTTCGTTCACCTGGGCGTGAACGTGGGGGACGGAGACGCCCGCGAGGACGGAAGCCCCGGCGGCGGTCTTGATGACGGATCGACGGGTGGGAAGGCGTTTCTGATTCTTGTCGGACATGCCTCAAGTCTGGCAGGAGCCGCCGCGCTAGTCAATTCCCCAGAGTCCGTATGTCGGGCGGCCACCGCAGTTCTCGTGGTTGCGCGGAAAGTAACCCGTTTCGCCCGCGGTGGCGCGTGGCGGTGTCTGTGGTCCCGCCCGCTTTCCGAAATGGAGACGGAGATCCTTCGGTTCCACTAAAATTGTTTTGTGCAGGGAGTTGGCTAACGCCACACTGGTTCCGCTATGGAAAACCCTTTCGTCACGCTCGTTCTCGTCCTTTTTCTGGCTGCGGCCTCGCTTTGCGCCGGGGAAAATCCCAACACCCTGACCGAGGCCGAACGGCAAGCCGGCTGGCGCTTGCTGTTCGATGGCAAGTCGATCGACGGCTGGCGTACTTACAAGGAAGGCGGCACCATCGGCGAAGGCTGGAAGGTTGAGGATGGCCTGTTGAAAAAGCAGCGCGATGTGAAAGGGGGCGATGTCATGACGGAGGAGACGTTCGAGGACTTCGAATTCTCTTGGGAGTGGAAGCTGGAGGAAAAGGGGAACAACGGCGTCAAGTATTTCATCATTCCGGAACGCGGCGGCGCGGTCGGGCATGAATACCAGATGATCGACGATGCCATCGTAAACAAGCCGGAATCAAGCTGTGCCTCGTTTTACCTCGTCGCGGCGCCCGACCCTGACAAACCGCTCAAGCCGATGGGCGAATGGAACACGTCGCGAATCGTGGTCGACGGCAAACAGGTCGAGCACTGGCTCAACGGCGCCAAGGTTCTCGAATACGAATGCGGCGATCCGGCCATCCTGGAACAGGTGCGGAAAACCAAATTCAAAGACGCCCCGAAATTCGGCGAGAAAGTGACGGGCCACATTCTGCTGACCGATCACAAGGACGAGTGCTGGTTCCGGAATATGAAGATCCGGAAGCTCGATTGAGCCGAGGCTGTCTGCTCCTCTCGATTTTACCGGTTTTCGATCACGTTCTCATGCCGCTTGAGCTTTGGGACGGTAGCCGATAGGCTCGACTGATTCATTCAACCCACGGATTCCCCCGCCTATCACTCATGCAACGCCGTCAGTTTGTCCGAACCGCCCTCGCCGCCACGGCGGCGGCAGCTCCGATTGCCTCGTCTCAGGACGCCGAACCGAAGAAGAAAATCCTGCTGCGATCGTCGTGGCAGACGGTCAATATCGGCGACATCGCCCACACGCCCGGCATGCTCACATTGCTCGAGCAGCATTGCCCCGATTATGAAATCACCCTTTGGCCCAGCAAGGTGGACAACGGGGTCGATGAGATTCTCCGGAAGCGTTTTCCCAAGCTCAAGATCATGGAGAAAACGGGGGAAGCCAAGCAGGAGGCTTTCGAGACCTGCGACTTTCTCCTCCACGGATCCGGTCCCGGCATCGTCGGGCAGAAGTCCATTGTCGAGTGGTCGGAAAAAACCGGCAAACCCTATGGCATCGGCGGAGTCACCTGGCGCTATTCCCCGGAAGGTCTCGAGGTTATCAATGGAGCGGAGTTCAGCTTTTTTCGCGACTCCGTTTCCCTCCAGGAAGCCCAGGACAAAGGTGCCATCTGTCCGATCATGGAGTTCGGTCCGGACGCGACTTTCGCCTGCGATCTCACCGCCGACGAAGCCGCCTCGGCATGGCTCGACGAAGTGGGCCTCGAAGACGGGAAGTTCATGTGCTGCATTCCCAAGCTCAGATACACACCCTACTGGGAGGTGAAAGAAGGCTACGAATTCGATCCGGAAAGACACGCCCGAAACGAGGAAATGAAGGAGCACGACATCGGACCTCTCCGCGACGCGGTCATCGCCCTCGTCAAGGAGACCGATATGAAAGTTCTCCTCTGCCCGGAGGACGCCACCCATATGAAACTCAACGAAGAGATGATCTACGACAAGCTCCCGGACGATGTCAGGGCGAAGGTCGTCTGGCGGGAGGACTACTGGCTCACCGACTTCGCCACGAGCGTCTACACCCGCTGCGCCGGACTTTTCGGCAACGAGCAGCACAGCCCGATTCTCTGCATCGGCCACGGCATCCCCGCCATCGTCTGCCGCTACAAGGAGCAGACCAGCAAAGGCTACATGTGGAAAGACATTGGTCTCTCGGAATGGCTCTTCGATCATGATCTCGGCGAAGCCGAGAAAGGTCTCACTCCAGCCGTGCTCGCCATTGCCAGCGATCAGGAAGCCGCCCGCGCCAAGGCCGCGGAAGGAAAAGCCGTCGCCGACGAACGCATGAAGCGGATGATGGATGTCTTGCGGCAAACGGTGAAGGCTTAGGCTGTCGGCCGAAAGTCTACTCTCGACGCCGGTCTCGGTGGCGTCGGCCTGGAGCTTCTCGACGATCTCGGGGTTCTCGGCCGCGAGGTCGCGGGCCTCGCCGATGTCGTCGCGGAAGGAGAATTCACGAATCATCCCCGGAGAATTGAGAAATTACGCGTTTCTTCGCTCGGCCTTGACGTGTCCGTTCGAGCCAGTCGATGACGTCCTCGAGGATCACTTCGACGTGGTCGCGATCCAGCCCCACATGATCCGAGTCGTACCAAATCGTCTCCGCATGGGGCCCCGCCGCCTGCATGAGCGCGGAGGCCGCCGCCTTGGGTATGATGGAGTCGCGAGACCCGTTCAGGAGTAGAACGGGACGGGGCGCGACCTGTCCCACCCAATCGACGGGGTCGGCCGGAGCGAGAAGAAACGTGCCGACTCCGACGGCGAGCCTTCGCTGCCACGGGGTCAGCTCCGTCCGGGCTCCGGCGCTCTCGCCGAAGAGGGACCAATTTCCGCCCCCGTAGATGAGGGCGGCCCCGGCGAGGCGCTCTTCTTGGGCTGCTGCGATGGCCCCCATCATGGCCCCGAAGCTCGCTCCCACGAGATAGATTTCGTCGGGGGCGATGCGCGGGTCGTTCGAAAGATAGTCCACGAGCCGGCGGGTCTCCATCACGGTGAGCGCGGCTCGTTTTCTGAGGTCGAGCGCCTGCGCGGCGATCCCTCCGCGTCCGCCGTCGGGCCGGCGCTCTCCCCGCGTGTACTGGTCGAAGGAGGCGATGGCATAGCCGCGACTGGTGAAGGCGGGGGCGATTTCGCCGAGAAAATTTTTGCTCTGCCCGATGCCGTGCAGAAAGATGAGGCAAGGAAGGGGGCTGCCGTTTCCGGACGGGTCTTCGGGAAAGTGGGCCAGGATCGGGATCCGGTTCTCCGCCGCCGCCGCATCGTTGCCGTCGGCACCGCGCACGCCATCGAGGACCGCGTAGCGGATCAGCGCCCCCGTATCCGTCGATTCGTTCAGCCCCTCCGCTTTCACCGGGACTCCTCCGTCGTAGGCGGAGAAAAATCGACTGTCGGCGCCCCACTTGAACGCGAAAAGCGCCGCCGATCCCAAGACGAGGCAGCCTGCGCCGGCTCGAACCCACCGGAGAAATCTGCATTTCACGATCACCCGCCACTTTCGAAGCGGGCGGTTGAAAATGCAATTCCAGG
This sequence comes from Verrucomicrobiales bacterium, assembly GCA_040905585.1. GTDB lineage: Bacteria > Verrucomicrobiota > Verrucomicrobiia > Verrucomicrobiales > DEV007 > Arctic95D-9. The sequence continues at coordinate 63,790 of JBBDRG010000064.1, read as the reverse complement.
GTTTCGGGAGCTTTCCCGTTCAACCCCGTGCCGGCCACGCCATAAATGCGTTATGGCTAGATGGCATGGGGTTGCCGTGCCGGCGGGCAGACGCTGGGCCAGTGAACGAACCCGGCACGCGAATGCCGCCTTCGTAGACGGTTCCCTTGCGGCCGCGAAGGGGTTCGTTGCTGCCGAGAACGGGAGAGGGCTCGTACTCTCCGGGATATTTGCCGGATGGTCTCCAAGAACCGGAACCGCCGATTTTTCGTTTCAGAGTTTCTTAACGGTCTCCTAGCCGGGACGCTCTGACCCAGCTTGGTCGATGGGCCAGCCGGAAAGGAGAAGTCACGCAAGGGATGATCGACGCCCGCGTAGGAGGTCTCACCGCATGAAGACCAAAAACGCCTGTCTCGAGGCCGCGCAACGGATCATCGTGTCCCTGGGGATGCCGCGGGCGCAGCAGAACGAAAGATCCGCTCTCTGCCTGCTCGCGCTCCTCGACCTGAAGCCGGGAGCGACTTGGGAAGATGCCGGGAACCCGCTTGTGGGCATCACGCCGATCATGGATTGGGTGCGGAAACACTACGGCAAAAAATACGCCCCGAACACGCGCGAAACCATCCGTCGCCAGACCATGCATCAGTTCTGCGACGCGGGCATCGCAGTTTACAACCACTTCAACGGCGAGCGATTCCTTGGTCCGTACCAGAAGCCGCAGGGCAGGGCGGATCCGAGATAGGAACCGGTCCTCGGAAGAGGGCTCCCCTCCCCGAGGCCTTTTTTGATACGGCCGTGAACGGGCCATTTTCATCGGTCTCTCCCGGTCCGCGGGCAGCCGGAGGTCCCGGCCTTCATCGCTTCGACCGCCTGCGGATCTTGAATACGTAAATGGAATTCTGGGGATCGTTCGTGTAGATCTTGACCAGCGTCCGGGCCTTTCGGGGGCGCTTTCTCGGTCGATACAAAACCTTGAGCTTGGAGGCTCCTCCCGATTCGATCAGCCGGGCCGGAGCCCGACGGATGCGGAAATTCCGATGCGACTCTGCCACGTGTCTCACGGTGAGGAGTCCTTCGCCGGCGTTTCGCAAAACAAAGGCCTGGGTCCGTTTGGATTTTCGGCGGCCGAAGTCCGTTCCGTCGGCTCGGCGGGGAGAGCGGTCTCCGTTCCGGATCGTTTTTCCTTTTCCGGTCAGGTGAAGTCGGGATGGCACGTTCGTGAGATCGAGGAAATCCTGAATCCAACCGGCGAAGTGAGCGACGCTGGTGTAAACGGAAGGAATGCTCGGATCGCAATCGAGGCTGCCGAAGCTGACCACTCCGACGAGCGTATCGATTCCGAGAACGTTCTTGATCAACGGTCCGCCGCTGTCGCCGCGGCACGGCGTGCTCACTTCGGCCGGATCTTTCGCGGAGAGAGCCGAGTGCCCTGCACCGGAGGGGTGACCTCCGCGTAGGCTTTCATCAGTATGTCCGAAGCAGCGGCGACTTCGGCCGACGTGGTGCCGAAGCCCGCTACATCCATCCCGTCGCCGACGGAAATTCCGGACGGATCGTCGAGGATCGGAATCACGGGTACACTGGCAACGGGCCTGTCGAGCAGCAGTAGGGCGAGGTCGTTGTTGCTTTCTCCGTCGGTCGAGGAATAGTCCGGATGGCGGTAGATGGCGAGGACATTCCGGACGACGCGGGAAGCGCTGTCGGAAAGGTTGTTCATCCCGATCCAGACCTCGATGGTCCCGCTGGTTTCCGAATCGAGCGAGTGCGCCGCCGTGAGTACCCACTGGTCGCCGACCAAGGAGCCGCCTCCAATGAGCGCGGGGGAGGGGTAGTTTCCCTTCTTGATAATCCCGGCGATCCACGGGAATTCGCCGTCTTCGGCGGCGCTTCCGGAGATAATGCCGTGGGCATTCCCGCACCAGTTGAGCATCAACAGGAGAATCAGGCTTGGTAGCGGAGCTGTTTTTTGGCGCAAGGTCATCGGGCGGTCACGGGGTGTTTTCGTCTTAAGGGAATTCGTGACCGAACCGAGCAAATAGCGGTAAAGTTGGCATTGAGCGGCGATCTTTCCAGTGCGAGGAAGTCGTTCCTGCTCGTAAGTTTTCTATAAATGGCTCTCTTTCTCAAACCGACGCGCGACGGGCTTCTTCCCGACGAGGCGTTTGCCATCCCCGACAAGCAGGGCGAAATCTCCGTGGGTAGGGACGAGACCAACGATCTCCGCATCAGCCATGCCTCGGTTTCTTCGAGGCATGCCCGACTGGAAATATCGGAAACGAACGGTGTCGACGTGGTCGACTGCGATTCCATCCACGGCACCTTCGTCAATGGCGAGCGGATCGACAAGCGTCCGATCAAACATGGAGACGTCGTGAAGTTCGCCTCGGCCGAGTTCCAGGTGGCGGCGAGCGGCAACGGCGTCGCCGCTCCGGAGGCGGAAGCGTCGCACTTGCGGAAGCGGCTGGAGGAGGCGGAGTCGAAGATTCGTGAACTCGAGGCGGAGAACTCGGAGAAAGCCTCGGGCGTGGCAGCTCTGAACGCGGAGCTCGCTTCCGAACGCGAAAAGAACGCCGAGATGCGGCGGGATCTTCAGGCGGGCACGGCCCGCGAAGAGAAACTCGAGACCCGGAATTCGGAAGCCCGGGAGGAGATTCTCAATCGGGAGCGAACCATCGCGAGCCTCCATTTCGAGTTGTCCCGGCAGGACAAATTAATCGATCAGTCGAGGAAGTCGATCGAGGCTCTGGAAACCGAGAAGAACCGTTTGATTCCAGCCTTGGAAGAGTCGGCTGCCATTATCGCGGACCAGCAGCGCCGTATGGAGCGAGCCGGACAGGAGACCGAGAATGCCCGGGCCACCGTCGCCGCCGTCGTGGAGCGCTTGGAATCCCTCGCCGAGCGCCTTCTGGACGACTGGAAGGCTTGGCTGGACGAAGAAGATTCACCGGAAGAGGGGTCCGGAAGTACGGACTCGGTCGACGGCGTTTTCGATCGGATCGAGCGGGTGGCCGTTCGCATTCGGGCAGAACTCGATGCGATCGAGCCGATCTGGCACGCGTACGGCGAAGGGGTTCAGGCCGAACTGAAGGCCCGATGCGACGAGTTGAGCCGGGAGCAGGCGATTCTCTCCGCTACCGTGATCCGGAAACGAGAAGCCCTCGAAAAGGCCTCCGGCGACCTCGACGCCCTCCGCGAAGAAATGGACCGCGAAATTCGGCGGGCCCAGAGGCTGAGTCGGCGCGGAAACGACATCGAGATTCCCGAGCGGTTCGAAGCGATGGTCATCGCCAAGGACAGGGAGCAGGAGATCTGCCGGGCTCTCGCCGAACGGGTGGAAGTCTTCGACCAGTTGCTCGAGGGATACCGTAAATCGCGGAAATTGCGCGAGGTGAGTGCGGAACTGGAGGAGTTTCGGGAAAAGCTCGTTGCCATTCTCGTGTCGAACGGCGTGGAGGCGTTCTATTTCGAGCCGGGAACCGAGTTGACACTCAAGCATCGGAAGGAAGTGCAGGTCGTCGGGCGGAAAGGCTGGGGGACGCGCGAGCATTACGACCAGCCGTTTCAGCCGGGTCGGGTCGCCAGCGTCGTTCGCCCCGGGTATCGGATGGGCAAGGGCGATCAGACGGTCGTTCTCAGGAAAGTGGAAGTGTTGATCCGGGAGGCCGAGCATTGACACGGGACGCGCATCGTTCGATCGCCGCGAAGGCGGGGCTCGCACTCTTCGTCGCAGCGGCCCTTTCCGGTCAGGACGAGGATCCGGCTTCGAGATGGGTGAGTGCCTTCGCCTGGTTGCAGACGGGCGAGCAACTGGCCGAAGCCGAACAATGGCCGCTGGCCATGGGCAGCTTCATGGAAGCCCACCGCCAGTTGCGGGAGGTGGCGCGCGACCACCCGGAATTCGAACCGGAGATGGTCGAATACCGTGTCGAGAGGCTCGAGGAGGAGATGGCCGAAATGGAGGACAAGATGACCGCGGGGGATCACGACTTGACCATGCAGTATCTCGACTTCATCGAGTCTTTCTCATTGGGGCAGAAGCAGCGATTCGACAACGATTTCAAAAAGGCGTTCGCAACCCTCGAGGAGGCGAAGGCGGTGCTCGAAGAGATCATCGCGGTGAAACCGGACGAGTTCCGGTCCGCGGTCGAGTCGCATTACGTGATTCTGACCGACAGTCTCGAGTGGCTCGACTCCCAGATCAATGTCAGGCGGCCGCCGCGACGCTCCGCGGCGATTCCCGACGGGATCGAGTGGGGGACGACGAGGTACGTCAAGGAAGCCGATCTCCCCGAACTCGAAGCCAACGAGGAACCGAGCGGCCTCCTCTTTCCGGGAATCACGGAGGAGGTCGAAACTCCCGGCGTCGATTCCGAAGAGTCGGAAGCGCCCGAGGAGTCGGAGGAAGACGCCCCGGATGATTCGGAGAACGAAGCCAAGCCCGCGACGAACGGCTTCAGGATGAACTCGGAGGAATGACCGGCAAGCGGGTTCAGAAAGGGTGAAAATCTGAAATTTCAGGCTGCGGCGAGGTCGGAGTGCGAGTCGCTCGGAGACAGATGACCTGGTCTCTTGAAGAACACGTGGGAGCGGTCGACCGGGGCCGCGATCCGACCGGGGCGAACACGCGGCATCGGACAGGCTTCACAATTCCTGTCGCGGCCGCGACAAAGTTTGTGGGAGCGGGAGCGGGCTGTCGGCGGAGTTGCGTCGCCGTGGGAGCGGCCGACCGGGGCCGCGATCCGACCGGGGCGAACACGCGGCATCGGACAGGCTCCACAATTCCTGTCGCGGCCGCGACAAAGTTTGTGGGAGCGGGAGCGGGCTGTCGGCGGAGTTGCGTCGCCGTGGAAGCTGCCGACCGGGGCCGCCATTTGAATTTTCAGGTTTCTCAAGGCGCCCTTACCCGAAATTTCAGACTTTCACCCGTTCAGAAATCACGGAACGGTCCGCGCGGATCGGCCGCTTCCATATCCGCCATCCAGCCGTCGAAGGCCGCCTTCATTTCGCGCAGTTTCTCCGGCTGGCTTTCGGAAAGATCGTTTTCCTCGCCTAAGTCTTCGCTCAGGTCGAATAGCCCGCCGGCCTTGCCCATGTCGACCCACTTCCAGTTCCCGACGCGGGCGGCCTTCAGATCTCTTCGCTTCCAGAACATCGTTTCCCGCGGCGAGTCGCGTTCGCCCCGCAGCGTCGGCCACCAGTCGTGACCGTCGAAGACGATGTCTTCCGGCAGGTCGTGTCCGGTCGCCGCGGCGAAGCTGGGAACCAGTTCTAGGCTCGTGAGAAATGCGTCGTCGACCTTTCCCGCCGGTACGCCTCCCGCTGGCCAGCGGACGAGGCAGGGAACCCGGACGCCGCCCTCCCAGGTTTGGCCTTTCCTGCCGCGCAGCGGGGAGTTGTCCGCTCCGCCGGAGCCGCCGTTGTCACTGAAGAACACGACGATGGTGTTGTCCGCGATTCCTTTTTCGTCGAGCAGATCGAGCATGGTGCCGATGGCGTCGTCCATGGCGGTTACGGCCGCCCGGTAGTCGCGTTGGCGGGCTTCCGGAGTCGTGACTGTAGCCTTGCCTCCGTAGCGGTATTTTGCGACCTCCCGGGTCTCGGACTCGACCGGCGGGTACATCTCCTTGTATTTGTCGGGTGCCTGGACCGTGGTCCGGATTTCCGGGTCGAGCGAGGACGAATTGTGCGGCGCGTTGAAGGGCACGTAGAGAAAGAACGGGTCCTCGCCCGAGTGGTCCTCCAGGAATCGGACCGCTTCGCGTTCGAAGAGGTAGGTGCAGTAGGTTCCCTTGTCCTCGGTGGTCGGCTCCAGATTCCGGTACATGCTCGGCACGCCGTAGCGCTCGTGGGTGTAGTAGTCGACGCCGGTGTTGACGAAGCCGTAGAAGTCGTCGAAGCCGCGGGAAGTCGGGAGAAAGCGCTTCAGGGTTCCGAGATCCCACTTGCCGTAGATACCGCTCCGGTAGTTTTCCGGCAGGAGCTGAGGCATGGTTTTCTCCTTCAGGTCCATGCCGCCGATCCGCTCGAAGGTGGCGTCGTATTCTTCCGGACCGTACTCGTAGCCGTAGTCGGGGGCCTCGTTGCGGATCATGTCGTAGACGCCGTTGCGCTGGGGGTAGCGGCCCGTGAGCAGCGCGGAGCGGCTCGGCGTGCAGGCGGGCCAAGCGACGTAGAAATTCGTGAGCCGGGTTCCTTCGGCGGCGAGCCGGTCCAGATTCGGGGTGATGATGCCGTTTCCGAGAAGGCCGAGGTCGTTGTAGCCTTGATCGTCCGAGACGATGAGAAGGATGTTGGGCTTGTCGGCGGCCGAGGCGACGACGGAGAAAAGGGCGAGGGTGGCGATGACGAAACGTTTCATGCGATGGGTTCGGTGCCGGCGGGATACCGGGGCGCTGGATATTCGAACAGGAGCCGCTTCTCCGCGAATGTAAACGTCCGAGATCCCGCCATCAGGATAAACTGTCCGGCCCCCACCCGGCGTCGCCGGGGATGGTGCCGCGACCGGTCTCACCAATGGATCGCCACGCCGGCGCGGACCGTGCGGGGTTCCAGCGGATGGAAATGAATGTCGGACACGCCCGCGAGAGGTTCGCCGGGGAGACGCGATTCGTAGAAGTACTCGATGTCGTTGGCGTCGGTGTCGAAAAGATTGAGCAGTTCCAGGTAGACGTCCCAGGTTTCCTGCCGATAGCCGGTCCGGAGGTTGAAAACCAGCGAATCGCGCGATTCGACGCTCTTGTCCGCCGTGAGAGGGCGCTCGCTGAAATAGCGCGAACGAAACGATGCGTAGGGGCCGGTTTCGCGGCCTGCGGTGATTCCCGCCGAGAAAGCCACCGGGACGGCGTTCTCGACGTACCGGCCTTCGGACTTGTCGCGGAATTCGGCTTCGGCGACCGAGAGTTCTCCGTCGATCCGCAACCACTCGGTGGGGTTCCAGTAGGTGGCCCACTCGATTCCGTGCCGCTGGGTCCCCGGTCCGGGTTCCGTGTTTCCCGCGTCTCCGACGAAGAGGAGTTCGGAATCGCTTTCGAGATACCACAGGGCGATCGTGGAGACGACGTTGGGGATCGCCCGGGTCCGCAGGCCGACTTCGGTTCCCCATTGGCGCACGAGCGGATCGACCGGGTCGGCGGGAAGTCCGGTGGCGGGGTCGCGGGCGATCGTGACGCCGCGGGCGTCGTTGCTGTGGAAGCCGCCGCCCCAGTTCGTGTAGAATTCCGTGTCGTGCCAAGGGCCGAACACCGCCCCGAGTTTGGGACTGGCCATTCCGGCCCATTCGTTGCCCGAGTTGAGAGGATCGTTCGAATCCACGTCGAAGTAGAACAGGTCTCCGCGGATCCCCCCGTTCAGCTTGAGCCAGTCGTTGACGATCAGTTCCTGGTTCGCGAAGCCGGAGAGGTTGGTCTCGTAGGCGCCGTCGCTGCGGACGGTCCCGATCCGTCGCCTCGCGACCGTGTTGTAGAGAGCTGTTTCGTCGATCCAGTCGTGGTGGGTCTGGAACCCGGCGGTGAAGCTCCCGTCCCGATCGAGAAAGCGGGTGGGGCGGGTGTTGGTCAGGGCGAACCCGGCGAACGTTCGCCGGTCGACTTGGTTGAACTGGTCGCCGTTCACGGGATCGTCGAGGAAATAAGTGAAGTTGGAGAAGAGGTCGAGGTCGTAGTAGCCGAGGTAGGCGTCGAGCTCGGTCGTGGACGCGTCGCCCTCGTGGACCCAGTCGAACGACAGGCTGTAGCGCTGCGAGTCGCCGCCGACGGTCGGGTCGACGAACCCGAGCCGGTCGATCGTCCCGCGGTCGACGAGTCGCTTCGGGATCTGGTCGGTCGAGGTCCATTCGCCGCGGTAGGCCATGCCGGTGAGGGAGTAGCGGTTCATCCCCGACTCCCAATAGTATTTCGAGAAAACGTTGATCCGCTCCGAGTCTTCCTCGAGCACCCACGGTCCGTCGTAGTAGACGTACTCGACGGCGGTGCTCAGCATGCCGGATCCGGCGGCGGCGCTGTCCATCGCGAGGAAGCGGAAATAGTCGTCCTCGCCGCCGGTCACGGAGGCCATTCCGTGCGGCAGCACGTCGTAGAGGCCGAACCTGGCCGATCCCGCCGTGGTGAAATCGCCGAGATCGCTGAAGTAGGGACCTTTCGTGTAGTCGATCTTCTCGACCAGCTCCGGGATGATGAAATTGAGGTCCGCGTAGCCCTGCCCGTGGGCGTGGGTGCGTTTGTTCACCGGCATGCCGTCGACGAAAACGCCGAAGTCGGTACCGTGGTCGAGGTTGAAGCCGCGGACGAAGTACTGGTTCGCCTTGCCCGTGCCGCTGTGCTGCGTCACGATCATGCCGGGGACGACCTCGAGAAGTTCTCCGCGCCGGAGAAATGGACGCGCCATCAGTTCTTCCCCGCTGGCCTGACCCATGGAAGCGGTGGCCGCGATGTCGAGCAGGTCCTGATCCTTGCCCGGCTCCTCGATGGTGTCGAAGGTGGCGGAACTGGTTTCGGTGAGTCTCGGGGTGGGCGCGCGGTCGTCGACCACCACGGGATCGCTCCCCTCGACGATGACCGGTGCCAATTCCCCGAGCGCCTCGGCCGCGTCTTCCGTGGTGGCGTCGTCTTCCTCCTGCGCCTGAGCGGTCCACGGGATGAGAAAGGTGGCGAAGAGGGCGAAGGCGGATGCCGAAATAAGTAGGTTTCTGTTCATGTGGTTCCGCAGCGTTAAACGGAATCACGGAGCGAAACCCACGAATTTTTTCAACGATCTTCCGATTCCTCGGTGAGGGCCCACCAAGCAAGCAACCGGCGGCGAGCGCGGTAGAGACGACCTTCCGCGGCGCGGCGCGAACAGCCGAGGACGGCGGCGCAATCCTCGTGGCTGAGTCCTTCGACGACGTGGAGCAGGATCGCTTCCCGCAAGCGCGGGGGGAGACTCTCGATTCCTTCCCTGAGCTTGAGGAAATTTTCGGCTCGGTACCTGTTTTCGTCGGGCTTCGGATCGCCGCAGGTCAGCGAGGCGTCGCCCGCTTTCAGCGAATCGATGGAACAGGTCAGGCCCGAATTCCGGTGCTGCCGCGAGCGGGCGCGGTCTCGGCAGAGATTCAAGGCGATGCGGTAGACCCACGTCGAGAACCGCGCTCGCGCCCGGAAGCGGGGCAAGGCGTGAAACGCGCGGACGAAGGCGTCCTGGCAGACTTCTTCGGCGTCCTCCGGCGACGAAGACCAGCGCAGGCAAAAGCCGAAGACCCGGTCCTGGTGCAGCTCGATCAGATCGCGGAACGCGTTCTCGGAACCGTTTGCCGCCTCGGCGACGAGCCTCTCTTCGTAGGCCCGGAGAATCGGCTCGCCTGGTCGAGACTCCGCGGTCCGGTCTCGTCCGAGGCTATCCGCGATCCAGTCGGGACAAGAGGCGTCCGGATTAGTGGCCGTGCTCATGGGTGATGCTGTCGTGCGTCCATTTCAGAAGCCGCTCCGTCTGTTCGGGAGAGAGGTGCCGTTTCATTTCGAAAAAATGCTCCAGAGTCAACCGCTGCAGCGCGCCCTGGGCGGCGTGAATTTCGTCCAGGGCCTCCTGCAGCGGCCGAGACTCCGGATCGTCCGACTCGAAGGCGTGAGCGAGGACGACCCCGGCCTCCTCGATCCGGGAAAGCAGCGCGCCACGGCGCTCCCGGTAGTCCGCCTCGACCGGGCGAAGCGCGGCCTCCTGTTCCTCGGTGATCTCCAGATTGGCGTGCATCCACTCGTGGAAGGCGTCGTTGCCGGCGGCGGGCGAATCCCGATGCCGGTGGCCTTCGGGAGGCGGCGAGAACTGCCGGGCCACGAAAAAGGAAGTCGCCGCGGACAGGACGATGGCGGCGGCGATCGAGACAACCACGGTTCGGTTTGTTTCGACCATCATCTGGCGAGGCCGTCCATCGGGTAGACCGCCGAGGTGAAAAGGTCGACCGGAGGCGGGCTCTGGTCGGCTTGCCGGCGGGTCACTTCCAGGCTGATCGAGGCGGAGAGGATGGCGACGAAGAGGCAAGCGGCCACCGCTGCCGATACGATCGTCCCGATCTCTGGAGTCCGGCGGGAAGCGATCCTCGCCATCACCGAGTCGGCGAAGCTCGCGGGCGTCGGCGACGGCGGTTGCCGAAGCTGGGTCAAAAGGCGATCGAGTTCCCGTTCGTTCATCAGGGCGCGAGGCAGTCGAGAGTAACGGGCTTGTCGGCAGCCGAGGCGACGACGGAGAAGAGGGCGGGGGAGACGGTGACGAGACGTTTCATGGAATGGGTTCGGTGATGGTATAGAATACCCCGTCGATTAGACTCGATGAGGCAAGACCTTGTCAACCAAAGGGGGAACCCAGTCGTCAAGCCGCCGAATTCGCGCCCTTGGCAAATCGCCCCGGTGAGCCGTATGCTCCCGACGATGACGCGTTTGCTTCCATTGGCCCTTTCCATTCTCGCGATGTCCGCGACCCCGGTTTCGTCGGCTGACGACGAAATCGACTTGAGCTTTTCGGATGTCGATGCTCCGGAGCACGACTACTGGAACCGGCCGCTTCGGGACCCTTTCACGCGGATCAAGGACGATCTCGAGCAGGGGCTCCTGCTTCTCGACCACGGCAGCGAAAAGGCGTTTGTCGAGAGCCTGTTGGCGGAGCTGGGGATCCCGGCTTCGAGCCAGATGCTGGTGTATTCCACCACCAGCCTGCAATTGAGCCTCATATCCCCGCGGAGTCCCCGGGCTCTCTATTTCAACGAGGACGTCTATCTCGGCTGGGTGCCGGGCGGCAAGATCGAGATCGTGTCGATCGACCCGGAGATCGGCGGCGTCTTCTACATTTTCGACATTCCGAAGAACGGAGGCCGCCCCGTGGTCGAGCGTTCGAAGCGGTGCATGAACTGCCACTCGGACGAGGACACCAGGCACGTGCCCGGCATCGTCATCAAATCCGTCATTCCGGGGACTTCCGGCGGCAGCCTGGAATCCTACCGCCGGGCCGCGACCGGCCACCAGATTCCCCTGGAGGAACGATTCGGCGGCTGGCACGTGACCGGCGGTGACGATCTCGGGAAACACTGGGGAAATCTCGTGGGCCGCTTCACGCCCGAGGGCATCGTCACCACGCCGGTGCCGCCGGGAGAGCGCTTCGACTGGTCGACGTTCCCCGTTCGCACGAGCGACGTGCTGCCCCACCTGCTCCACGAGCACCAGGCCGGGTTCGTCAACCGCGCTCTGGAGGCGCACTACCGGGCGAGAACCTACCTGGAGCGGGGGCGCGGCCGGCTCTCGCCGGAGGACCGCAAGGAAATGGACCGGCAGGCGGACAGCCTGGTTCGCTACCTCCTGTTCGCCGACGAAGCGGAACTCCCGCCAGCGGGCGTGGCGGGCGACGACCGCTTCAAGGAAGACTTCCTCGCCGATCGCCGCGCCACCCGCGAGGGCGTCTCGCTGAAGGATTTCGACCTGAAGGATCGGCTCTTCAAATACCGGTGCAGCTACATGATCCACGGCGCCGTTTTCCGGGGATTGCCCGACGGCTTCAAGCGGTTGATTTATCGGCGTCTCGCCAAGGCCTTGGACGGCGAAAGTCCCGATCCCGAATACGCCTACCTGCCGGACGGCGAGAAGGCGGCGATTCGGGAAATTCTCCGCCAGACCGTTCCCGACCTGGGCGAAGCGTGGTAGTCGGCATTGCCGGACAAGAAAAAAGCGCTCCCGCGGGCTGCGGGAACGCTTTTCGAATGGGAAGTTTCCTTCCGAAAAAGGAAGAGCCGTATCAGCTCTTCTTGTCGGCTTTCTCGGTCGGCTTGCCAGCCTGGAGCCAACCGGAGATTCCGGCGGACAGGTGCTTGATCTTGGTGAATCCGGCTGCCTCGGCCGCGGCGGCACCGGCTTTGTAGGCGGAACAGGTGGGCCCGCCGCAATAGGCGACAACCAGCTTGCTCTTGTCTTCGCCGAGCTTGGAGGCGATGTCGTCCTTGTTGGCGCGGAAGTCGACCGCACCGGGGAGGTGGCCCTTCTCGTAGGATTTCGTGCCGTTGACGTCGATCAGGATGACTTCGCCCTTGTTGATGGCTTCTTCGAGTTCGCCGATGCTGATGTCGGGGTACTCTCCGGCAAAGGCGGCGGTGGCGAGCATGGCGCAGGCGAATGTTGCGAGTAATTTTTTCATAGGTGTTTTTTGTTTTTGGATCCTTCGGTGTCTGAGTCCAGAGACCGGCAAGGGCGCTACAATAGCGATGGAACCGGCGCCTCACAATCAAATTCCGGTGACGCGTTCGAGATGAAAAATCCTGTAATGAACCGTCGTCCCGCGTTATTCCGTTCCGGCTCGCTTCGCCTGAATCCGGCCTAATCGACCAGTTCCCGCACCGCTTCGAGGTAGTCGGCGACGCTTTCCTTGGGATCCAGCTCGTGGGCGGTTTCGAGATGTTCCACGGCGGCTTCGTACTCGCCTTCGCCGACGAGGAGTTTTCCGTGGGCCAGGTGGGCGGCGGCGGCGTGCTCGGGATCGCGCTCGGCGCGCTCCAGCAGCATCTCGGCTTCTTCGCGGCGTCCTTCTTCCTGCCGGAAACGGCTCAGGAGTAGAATGGCCAGCCCGTCCGTGGGTTCACGGTTCAGCCAGTCTTCGACGAGACGGGCGCCTTCGGCCGGGTCCCCGTCTTCGAGTTCGACGAGGGCGCGGCTTCGGTGAAGGCGAGAGAGAACGTCGGGATCCGTCCGGTCGTCTTCGAGTTGCGGGCGGTAGGCTTCGGAGGCTTCGACGAGTTCGGCGAGGCGTCGGGCGTGCTCCCAGTGCTGGCGGTTGGCGAGGTGCTCGACCGCTTCGACCGCTTTCTCCAGCGCCACGGGCGGGTCGGCGGTGACGGCTCCGGCGTAGCGTTCGGCCGCGAGAGCGGGCAGTTCCTCGCCGAGGTAGAGATGACCGAGGGAGACGGTCGCCCCGGGATCGAGCGAGCCGGCGCGATGGACGAACTCGAGGTTGGCGATGGCTTGTTCGGGCCGTTCCAGGCCGATCCAGGCGTCGGCCTGGACGAGCCATGCCTGCGTGTCTTCGGGACTCTGCTCGATAAGTTGCTGAAAGACGGACGCGGCGTCGCGGGACCGGTCGAGCGCCTGGAGTGCCTGGGCGAGGCCGAGCATCCATTGGCGCTCTTCCGGTTGTGTCAGGAGGGCGAGCCGGTAGGCGTCGAGCGCGGCGCGGTGATGGTCGTTCACGGCGTGGCAGTAGCCGAGCAGCCCCATGGTGAGCCCTTCCCGCGAGCCCAGTTCGACGGCTCGGGAAAGGTGCTCCCGCGCTGCGTCGAACTTTTCCTGCTGCACGAGAACCACCGCGAGATTGCGGTGCGCGTCGCGGAAGTTCGGAAACAGCTCGAGGGCCTTCTCGAAATATTCGACGGCGGCCTCGTCCTCGTCGGCTTCGAACCGGAGCGTGGCGAGGGAGAAGAGCATCGCGGGACTTTCTGGAAGCAGGGACGATTCTGCCAGGGCCTCGATGGCCGCCTCGCGGTCTTCGTCGGCCATCGCTTCGGCCGACTTGTCGAGATAGAACTCCTCGTCCTTGGTGAGGCGCGGCTCGATGCGCGAGTCGATCCCGAAGCTGCCGGTGACGGTCTTGCGGAACGCCTCGCTTTTCCAGAGCGGATCGATCGGCAGGGGCGCCGCGGCCGGTTCGGCGCCGACGGTGGCGGCAACCAGGGAGATGGCGAAAACGAAACGCATCAGGGGCGGAGAATGAGGGGCCATTTGAAGACGGCGTTGACGGGGCGCCCGTCCTTCTTCGGCGGCGTGAAGCGCGCTCGGGTGGCGAAGGACCTGGCCATGGCGACGAAATCCTCGTGCGAACTCGAGAGGACGCGGCGGACGGTGACTCGGCCGGCGGAGTTGATGTGGACTTCGAGGGTGACGCGTCCTTCGGTAACGCCTTGGCGCTTCTGGGAGGCGGGGAAGGTGGCCGAGGGTTTGTTGACCAACTGCGGCTGGGCGTCGAGTTCCGCGGAGGAGAAAGTCATCTCTTCGCGAGGCCCCTCGTTCCGCGGGGCGAAGTCGGAGAGGCTGAGATCGAGGTCGACTTCGCGGTCGATGCTGGCCTTGATCGGCGGCGCCACGGAATCGAGTTCGAGATCGAGCTTGGGCAAGTCGGTTGGCGGCGGCGGGGGCGGAGGTGTCTCGGCCGCCGTCGGCGGGGGCGGCGCGGGCAGACTGACCGGATCGATGCGATCGATGGAGCGCATGCTCAGCACCGGGGCGTCCGAAGCGAACTCGAGCCGCATCGCGGCGAGGAAGACGAGCAGGGCTGCGGTGAGAAGAAGCGCCAGTATGCTTCTGACCACCGCGGTTGCGGAGCGTCGGGCAACGGGACGGCGAGCCCGCTCCTTCGCTGGCGAAGAGGTGGATCGTTCCTGGGGCCTTCGGGGAGCGATGGCCGTGCTGGGAGACGGGTTATTCATCGAGCGTGGAGACGAAAACGCGCGCCGCCCCTCCGAGTTTCGCTTCGTCGAGGACGCCGACGGTGGTTTCGGTCGGCGTTTCGCGGTCGGCCTGGATGATGACGGGCAGGTCGCCCTGTTGTAGAAGCCGGCCCACGGTGGAACGCACGCCGACGGTTCCGATCTCGCGGCCTCCGTAGAAGACCTGTCCGGACGCGGTGATCCCGATGAGAATGCTGTTGCGTTCGATGTCGCGCTGAGTCGCCGCCCGGGGCTTCTCGATCTCGATGCCCGTCTCTTCGACGAACACCGTGGTGACGATGAAGAAGATCAGGAGAATGAAGACCACGTCGATCAGCGGCGAGATGTTGATCTCGCCCGAGGTGGAGGCGCCGGGTTCGCCGAATCGCTGGAAGCGTCGAGCCATGGAAAAAAGAAAAGGGTCAGGTGGCGGTCGGCTGGAGGAGTTGGGATTCGACCTGCTGGAAGGCGAGGACCTGTTGTTCGAAACGGCTCTTCAGCCAGGAGCACACGATGAAAGTAGGCACGCCGATGACGAGTCCGGTTTGCGTGGTGATGAGCGCTTCCGAAATGCCTTTGGAAATGACGTCGATCGGGGACGTCGCGGTGGCGGTGGCCATGCCGCGGAAGGTGGTGAACATCCCCGAAACGGTGCCGAGCAGACCGATGAGCGGCGCGGCGCCGATGAGAACGAAGGCGAAGGGAAAGCGTCGGCGGGGCACGTCGAAGAGTTTCTGTCCGACTTCCCGAAGTCGGCCGGAGGGGTCGGTGGAGTCGTTCAGCCGGACGCGGAGGTTTTCGACGAGTTGCCGCGGTTCCTGCCGGGGATCCAGCAGGCGCGCCCATTCGTTCGAACTCAGCAGGGGCGCCTCGGGGAAGCGCATCGCCCGCCACAGCGAAAGCAGGGCGTAGGCGATGCCGAAGGCGAGACCGAGCAGCGCCCAGAAGACCCAGCCACCCTCGGAGGAGAGGACTTGTATTTCGGTCAGGATGTCCCGGAGCAGCGACATGGGGTCAGGGGGAGGAAATCTCGGCTCGCGTTTCGGGTCCGCCTCCCGCGGCAGGCAGGCCGTTGACGAAGGCGAGGCTTGTCATTTCCATCGTGTTACGAATGGCCTGAACCTTGCGCGAGAGCAGGGCGTGGAGAATGAGCGCGGGGATGGCGACGATGAGACCGAACTCGGTCGTCACCAGCGCTTCCGAAATGCCCGAGGCGAGCGACTTGGCGTCTCCGGTCCCGAAAATGTTGATCAACCGGAAGGTCTCGATCATGCCGGTGACGGTGCCGAGGAGACCGAGCAGCGGCGCGGTCGCGGAGGCGATGGCGATGAGCGGGAGCCCGCGCTGCAAGGGGGGAATGGCTTCGACGTATTTCTCGTAGAGGGCTTCTTCGATTTCGTCCCGGGGGCGAACCTGCCCCGGAGCGGTCAACTGGATGCCGCGGTCGAGCAGGCGTCCGGCCGGATGCCGGACCGTGACCAGGGCCTCCCGTGCCTTCTGCGGCTCGCCTCGGCGCACCGCCTCGAGGACGGCCTGGACGGTGCCGGGACGGACTTCCCGGATTTTCATCAGCTGAATCCACTTCGCCACGGCGGCGACGAGAGCGACGAGAGCCAGCAAAAGGATCGGGTAAATCCAGAACCCGCCCTGCTGGATGTGGCGGAGCAGGGACGTTTCGGTTTCCGTGAGCGCCGCGGCGGTGCCCAGGGTGGGATCGAGAGCGGGGGAGGCGATCTCTCCCCGGAGGAGGCGGCCGATCGCCGTCGCGTCGGCGGTGCCGGGCACCAGTTCGGGCCGAAGGTCGGGACTCTCCGCGACCAGCCCCGAGGTCGATGCGTCGTCGGCCAGAAACCAGCCCACCGGCCCGGCTTCGACGAAGGTTCCTTCGATCACGACGCCGTCTTCGCCGAGGGCTTCGCCGTCGACCGTCTCGGCCGAGCCGACGTTCTCCGCTCGGGCCAGCGCTCGGTCGACGAGTTCCAGCCTTCCGTCGGTCGAGCGGTCGTCGAGGAGCGTTCGCTCGGATTCGTTCCGGGCGAGGCTCTGCTCGGATTCGTAGGTCTTGCGGAAGTCGAGCAGCAGGCCTTCGAGGTAGTTGCGCTCGTCCCGCCAGGTTTTCAGGTCGTTCTCGGCTTTCTCGAACTCGTCCTCGGCGGCGTCCCGCGAGGTTCGCGCGAGGTCGGCGCGGCGTCGCTTCTCCCGCAGGTTCGCGGCAATCGTGTTGGCCTCGGCGGCGATGGCCGGTTTTTCCTCCGCGATCCGCTCCCGAACCTCGGCGAGCTCGTCGAGCGCCGAGCGCAGGTCCTCGTCGACCGAGGCGGCGGCGTCGCGGTAGGCGGCCTCGCGTTCCGCCACCGGCTCCTGCGCCGGGAGCGTCGCCGCGCCGAGACAGAGGAAGACGAAACCGTGGAAAAGGCGGGACATCACTCGGGGGAAGAAGGAGCGCCGGGAACGGGCAGGGAAACGAACCGCGGCGTCTCGCTGCGGGCGTGAACGTCGATCGCCAGCCGGACCCGGGAGGCGAGGGACGGGTCCTCGGTCCACTGCCAGCCGTCGCCAGAAGGCGCGCCGTAGCCCCCGTGCCGACCGCTCTTGTCGACGTAGAAGGCCCGGGTCATCCCGAGATAGAGCACGTCGATCTCCCGCTTCTTTCCGTCGATCTCGCGTAGTTCGCTGTCGACGGTGATGCTGCCGTGGAACTCCAGCCAGGCCTTGGTGGCGAGGAGCACGTCGCGGGCGCGATTTTGCAGAGGGACTCCGGGATCGGCGCTCTCGATCCTGATGAGCGCTTCCTCCACCTGTTCGCGCAGCGGCGGCGGAAACTGCCCGGCAAGCGGCCGCAACCTGGTCTCGAACTCCTCAACGCGCTGTTCGAGTCGGCGGCGCCAGGTTTTCAGTTCCGCTTCTTCCTCCTTGAATTTTCCGCGCTGCGTGGCGAGTTCGTCGACGCGTTCGCCGGCGGCTTCGACGAAGTCCTCCAGTTGGTCGGTCTCGCGCTCGCGGACGGCGTTGAGTTCGGCGAGCGTCGCCTTCTCCGCCTCCCACTCGGCTTTTTCGGCACTGATTGCCTTCCGTGTTTCGACCCATTGCCGCAACTTGGCCTGCACCTCGGACGCCGCCGGGACCGGTGGCTCCTGGCTCCGGACGGTCGGGACAAGGCAGGCCAGAGCGAGCAAAATCACCGGACGTCCGAGGAATGAAAGCATGAGGCGGGGAGTGTGGGAGAAGCTGCGGGGCGAGAGGCTGTCGCGGGGGTTGGCGGCGGTTGGAAAAGATGGCTCCGGGCCCGGGGGTGGGCGGGCCCGGGGGTGGGCGCCATGGCCAGCCACGCCTCCGAGAGCAGCCGCTGGCCGTCCCACATGCCGT
>JBBDRG010000064.1:0-46013 GCA_040905585.1 Verrucomicrobiales bacterium | reverse complement strand
GGATGGCCGGGCCGGAGGGGAGTTGAGCGCCATGCCTCTTCGGCAGGCGCCGTATGAAAAATTACTTCGATACAATGGATTTTCCGGATGGGATGAGGTCCCGGGGTTCCCAGAGGATCTCGCATCCGATGTAGAACTCCCGGGGCGCGTTGGCCCGGGGACCTTCGGGGATGCGGCTGGTGATCATGACTTCGTCGAAAAGATTGTGGACTCCGCCGATCAGTTTGGTGTGGTCGTTCAACTGATAGTAGGCCCCGAGATCGACGAGAACTCCGCCGTCGATTTCCCCCTGTCGCGAGGACGTCACCGGAAACGGAGAATTCAGCGCCGTTCCGTGAGTGTCGCTGACGTAGGTGGCCGTCAGGTCGACGCCCCAGGTCTCCGTTTCGAGGCCGATGCCGGCGGCGATTTTCCATTCGGGAATGTAGGGCATTGCGGCACCGGGGATACCGGGACCTCCCGCGCCGTCGCCGAAGATGTCCTCGCCGCCGCCCGAAGCAAGCGCATCGTTGAGCGTGGCGTCGGTCCAAGTCGTGCTCAGGAAAAGCGGAAGACGGACGTGGCGGTCCTGAAGCGGATCGTAGCTGAGGAGAAACTCGACGCCGTGAACGTCCGCCGTTCCCGCGTTCTGGGTTGGAAGGTTGCCCAGGCCGAGACCGGCGGCGGTGCTGATGATCTGATCGAAGTCGCTCGCGAAGCCAACCACCTCGGCATTGAAATTCTCGCTGCCGTGCCGGAAACCGAGTTCGTAGGTGACGCTTTCCTCGGGCTGGACCATGGAGGCGAGGATGTTTTTCGGTCCGGGGACCGCGATCCCTTCGTGAACGCCGCCGAAGATCGAGTTCACCCCGTCGATGTCGTAGCTGAGTCCGATCCCGGCCACCCACCAGTCGATCTCGCCGTTGCCGAATCCGGTGACCGTGTTGGTCGCGTCTTTGTCGAAGTCGGTGTAGTGGAGGTCGACCCGCTCGTGGCGCACGCCGGGCGACACGGTGAAGCGGCCGATTTCGATGTCGTCCCGCACCCAGAAGGCGGTGGCGTCGGCTTCCTGAAAACGGTTCCCGCCCGTGCCCGGGCCGAGATCGTTGATGATCGGCCTGGGCCCTCCGATCATCACTTCGGTGTTCTCCTGGAAGCGGCGGATGTTGTCCCGGTGCTGGCGCACGCCGAAATCGAGCGCATGCGGAAGTCCTGCCGTTTCGAAGCGGTACTCGCCGGAGAACTGGACGCCGTAGGACTCGTACTCCCGGGCGTTGTGCCGGTAGGCGAGCGTGCCGGGGGCGAGTCCCTTCAGCGTGCGGAGGTCACCCGGAGTGCCGGTGGGGCCAAGCGTGGTGTGGAGCGAGGAACCGTTGACGCCCCGGATCTTGAACCAGTCCCGCTCGAACTGGTTGTAGTAGCCGGCCGTCATGATGTCCAGGTTCTCGGTCACGGCGACGCTGTGCTTCAGATAGGTCCGGTGCTGCTCCGTGGCAATGTTGTCCAGGAACGAGCCGGCGTAGCGCCGATACGGATTCGCCATGAAGTCGGCGTCCGTCAGGCCGAGGTAGGTCTCGTCGGCTTCGATGTCCGAATAGCCGTATTTGAATTCGAATTTCTGGTCCAGGATCGTGTAGGGCTCCCACGAAAGCTTGATCATCGGCTCGATGACCGAGTAGCCGGTCTCGTCCGAAGACGGGATGCCGATGCCCGAGTCCACGGTGCGGAAGCCGTCGGAGCGCTTGTGGTAAATCTCCCCGAGAAAGCCGATTTTGCCGATGCCGGTCTCAACCGTGTTGCCGTAGTGCGAGTGGATCTGCGCGGTGTTGTGCGTGCCGTAGGTGGAGCGCAGGTAGAACTGCTCGCGGTCCGGAATCGGAGTGGAGAGGAAGTTGATCACGCCGCCGGTGGTGTGGGGACCGTGTTTGATTTGGCTCGAACCCTTGAGGATCTCGACCCCGGCCATTCTGGCAACGTTGGGCGAGTAGTAGGCGCTCGGCGCGGCGTAGGGAGCGGGCGCCTGGAGGATGCCGTCTTCCATCAGCGTGACCTTTTCGCTGCGGGTACCGTCGACGCCGCGGATGGAGATGTTGGGGAAAAGCCCCGCGCCGTCTTCCTCCCTCACGTAGACGCCGGGAACTTTGGCGAGCACGCGGTTGACGTTCACGTAGTTCTGGTCGCGGATGTCCTGGCTCGTGACGAAAAATCCGGAGCCGGGAAGCGCGAAGGTCCCTGTCGCTCCGCCCGTGATCACTTCGGGCTCGATCGTGTCGTAGACCTCGACCTCGACCGGACGGGAAACCGTGGCCCGGCGAACCGTCTGGGTCGGTGTCGGCGGGCGGACCGGAGTGGGGGTCGACGTGACGATCGTGGCGTCGAGTTCGCCGGTTTGGTCGTCAATGACGGGACCGAAGTTCGATTCCCCCGGCGTCGAATCGACGTCTTGTCCGAAGGAATAAGATGCGCCCGCCAGCAGGAGGGTCGCGAGGATGGCCAGACCGAATCGGCCCCGGCATTTTCTGGATGGAGTAGCGGTATTGCTCATGATTGGGCATCTTTAATGAGAGGGAGTCTCAATATCAACTCGTTTTTTTCATTTTTTTGCGGAGCGTCGAAATTTTCGGTTTCAACCCTGTCGGGTCCTTGATCCGACAGGGTTGACCCGCGCCCCAAACCGGGGTGCGGAGAGGGGATGGGCGGCGATCAACCGCGGGCCTTGCGGGCCGCGATGAACGAGCGGATCGCCATGACGATGTAGAAAAGGCAGACGACGGTCATGATCGCCACGGAGATCGTCGAGGCTTCCGACCAACTGAAATCGTCCTTGCCCATCTGCGGAATGAGGCGACCGAGGCCGGCCAGTCCGCCGAGCAGGGCGAAGAGCGCCGCGACGTGCATCCCCGCCATGTTGTTCTTCAGCGCAATCAGTCCGCCGACCAGCATGAGGATGCCGACGAAGGCGGGGATGGCGGCGGTGATCGACTGCTGCGAAGCGCCGATGGCCTCCCAGCCGAAGTAGCCGACGGCGCCGAGGATGATGAGAATGGCGGAACAAGCGAAGGTGAGATTTTTCATGGAATTGTTTCTATCCTGACGAGGAAAAGCGAGTCCGTCAATCGATTCCGCCACCCTGAAAAGGGGGATGCGGCGTGCCCCGTGTTCGGTCGTTTGCCGGTTCACACTTCGGCGGGCACGTCGACCATGTTGGCGCGGGCCACGCGCATGACGTTGCCGCCGAGGATTTTCCGGATGTCGTCGTCGGAGTAGCCGCGCTGGACGAGACCGACGGTGTAGAGCGGCCAGTTGGTCCAGGAGAGGCTGAGAGTGGCCTCGGGAGTCGACACGAAATCGTCCTTGGGCCAGAGCGAGCGGAACGCCTGGCGCCTGCGGCCGAGTCCGCCGACGGCGGCCTTCTTTCTTTCCTCGGCGCTGTTCCGCGAGGTGTAGGCGATGTCGGTGCCGATGGCGACGTGGTCGACGCCGAACTTTTTCGCCACGTAGTCGACGTGGTCGAGCAGGGCGTTCAGGTCGCCGTTTCCGCGAAGATACCTGGAGATGCAACAAATGCCGATCAAGCCGTCGGTGTCGGCGATGGCCTTGATGACCTCGTCCGGTTTGCTGCGGATGTGCTCGTAGATGCCCCCTGCGGTGGAATGGCTCGCGACCATGGGCTTGGTGGAGACCCGCGCCGACTCGAGGCTGGTCTGCCAGCCGGAGTGGGCGCAGTCGACGATGACCCCGACGCGGTTCATCTCCGCGACGACGGCGCGGCCGAAGTCGCTCAGTCCCGCGTCCGACGTCTCGCCGCACCCGTCGCCGATCATGTTCCGCCTCTGGTAGGTGAGGTGCATCATGCGGATGCCGAGTTGATAGAAGATTTTCAGGTAGCGCAATTCGTCGGGGATGGTGTTCCAGTCCTGGGTCAGTGGAACGCCGTTGCCCGTCATGTAGAGACAGTGTTTACCCGCCGCTTTCACCGCCTCGATGTCGTCTGGCACGACCGCCTTTGACACGAAGTCGCGCAGCATGTCCGTGGCGTAGGTGAAGCGGGCCAGGCGCTTGATGAGGCGCATCGGATCCTGCCCTTCCTGCCCCGCGTTCTGGAAAATGCAGGTGACGCCGGAGGCTCGCCAGGCGTCCCGGTACTCGCGCTGTTCGTCGGCGTCGGTGATATAGCGGGTCATGCCCATGTCTTCCCGCAGGTCGTCCATTTCCGCGTCGGAGGCTCCGGCCAGGACCGCGTCCTTGAGAGCCTCGCCGTCGACGGCGGCGCGCGGCGAAAAGCCGTAGGAATCGAAGATCAGCGAATCGGCGTGCAGTTCGAGACCGTGCTGGAGGTCTTTCTCGGACGGCTCCAGGACCGCCATGGCGGCGGCGCGGGCTTCCTGGATCTTGGGATTCAGGTTGTCCGTCAAGTCGGCGACCCGATCTCCGGGGGCCGGACCCCCGGTGTCCGGACCCCCGGTGTCATCGTTGGCCGCGCCAGCCGATGCGGCGGCGCTGAAGGGGGCGGTGGCGGCGACCGCGAGAGGGGCGGTGCCGGTGATGAAGTTTCGTCGTTCCATAATGGACAAGGAGATACCAGTCCCCGTCGTCGGGGGCAATCCCGCGCCGCGCCCGCATCGCGCCAACGAGTCCTCTCCAACAGCGCTTTCGCGAATAAGGTGGGCTACGAGAGTCGGCCCCGAGTCAGCCGGGGTCACTCCGTGTCCAGTGGCGGAATCGCGAAGAAGTCCGAAGGGACGCGCTCGGTTCTCATCAGGGTTTCGATTTCGGCGAGAATCTCGGGGTGCTTGCCGGCCACGTCGTTCGATTCGGAGATGTCGGCGCGAAGGTCGTAGAGTTCGGTTTCGACGGTCACGTCGGCGCCGCCCTTTTTCCCCCGGGGCACCAGATTCTGGCGGATGCCTTTCCAGCGTTCGCCGAGCCAGACGGCCTGCTGTCCGTCGTAACCGGTGAACTCGCGGTAGAGGAAGGGGCGCTCCGGCTGGCTTCCGCCCAGCAGGGTCGGGGCGATGCTGATCCCGTCGCACGCTTCGGGCACGGCGGCCTCGGCGTCGACGAGGTCGAGCAGGGTGGGCATCCAGTCCTCGAAACCGGTGACGAAGTCGGAGGTGGTACCGGCTGGAATTTTGTCCGGCCAGCGGGCCACGAGCGGCACCCTGATGCCGCCTTCGTAGAGCGACCCCTTCAAGCCGCGGAGCTCGCCGACGCTGTCGAAAAAGTCGTAGTCCACTTCCTCGTCGAGATGGGTGGTGCCATTGTCGGAGGTGAAGACGACGATGGTGTTGTCGCTCAGGCCCAGCTCGTCGAGCAAGTCGAGAACGCGGCCGACATAGGTGTCCATGCGGGTGATCATGGCGGCGTAGGCGGCGCGGGGAGTGAAGTGCGGGGTGTAGCCTTTGCGCTCGCGGGTAAAGGGAGGGTCGTGCCAGTTCTCGGCGAGATAGGGAGCGAGTTCCTCGTCGGGCACGTGAAGCGCCAAGTGCGGAATGAGGGTGGGGTAGTAGCAGAAAAACGGTTCGTCTTTCCGGCTGCGGATGAAATCGAGAACCTGCTCGTTGATCCGGTCGGGGGCGTAGTCCTCGCCTTTGTACATGTCGTAGCTGCGGGGGTCGTTCGGATCGGCGCCCTCGGGCAGTCCGCCGTGTCCGGGGACCGGCGGGACGTTGCCGAGCGAGAAGGTGTTTTCGTCGTCCCAGAGCGTGGCGGGGTAGTAGCTGTGGGCGTGGGTTTGGCAATTGTAGCCGAAGAAGCGGTCGAAGCCCTGCTTCAGCGGATTGCCGGTCGAGTCCATGTTGCCGAGGCCCCATTTTCCGAAGATGCCGCTGGAATAGCCTTCCTCCGCCAGCAGTTCGGCGATGGTGACGTCTTCGTCCGGAATCGGATGCTGGCCTTCGGGTTCGCCGACGGATTTCATCCCGCGGTTGTTGCGGACCTCCGCATGTCCCGGATGCTTCCCGGTGATGAGAACGCACCGCGACGGAGCGCAGACGGCGTTGCCGGCGTAGCTGCGGGTGAAGCGCATGCCCTGCTCCGCGATGGAGTCGATCCGCGGCGTTTTGATTTTTTCCTGGCCGTAGCAGCCGAGTTCCCGGTAGCCGAGATCGTCGGCGAGAATGAACACGATGTTCGGTTTGTCGGCGGCGACGCCGGTGACCGCGGCACAGAACGCCAGCACGAGGGCGCAAACGGACCGAAGCGAGGGTGGCCCGAGGGGGATGGATGGAGTCATGGAAATCGAGGAGGTGTCGGGGGGTGGGATCAAAGCGCCTTCAGTTCGTCCAGCATTTCGAGGAGATGCTTCGTGAGGAGCACGGAGGTGTCCTCCGCAAACCGGGCGGTGCCGAGCCAGGTTTCGTAGCCTCCCAGTTCGTGCTGGTTCGGGGGCGGAAGGTAGCCGTGGGAGCCGTTGGCCTGCTCGATGGTGAAGGTGTGGGGGAAGGGGCTCTTCTCCTTGAGTTCGAGACCGATCTCCACGAGCACCTCGAAAGGCATCGCGAGGATGGCCTGGTCGCCGATGCGAATGGCCTGGATGAGGACGTTTTCGGACTTCGTCATTTCCGGCTGCGAATATTCGATGGTCCGGTTGGCGACCGAGGTGGTTCGCTTGTTGATCTCGTTGCGCTCCTTGTTCGACAGCTTCATCAGTTCCAGGGCCTTTTCGATATCGTCCTGCGAAGGTTTGCGGTAGTTCACGGCCACTTCGCGCTGGCGCATCGCGACGACGGGGTCTTCGTCGTAGTCCTCGATCTTCTTCACGGCTCGCCACGCGGCGTCGGCGGTTTTCTGGGCCACCACGCGGATCTGCTCGAAGGGAGCCCGGGGAGCGCGACGCTGCTCGAAATCGATGTTGTTGATGTCGCCGCTGGTGCCGTTCGTCATCATGGAGACGAAGTTTTCGGGCGGATTTCCTGAGAGACGGTAGGGCATGATTCTGGAAAACTCGCCGAAGTAGTCGGCCGAGGCCATGCCGACGACGCGGCCGTCTTCCTCGGTCACTTTCGGGACGCCTCCGACGTAGTGCAGGGCGTAGTTCGCCACGAGGCCGAGTGGCTTGCCGCGACGCCGGGTGCGGACATCCACCACGCAGACTTCGGGATCGATCGGGCCGGCGGGTTTGACGAGATTGGGGCGTGGAGCGTTGGTTCGGACCTTGTCGTATCCGCCGAGTGGATTCTTGTCCATGGTGCCGTCTTTGAGATACCAGCGGCGGTTGTAGACTTCGGAGGGTTCTTCATCCGACGAGAATCCCACTTTGGCGGGTTCGAGCGATTCGATGGCCTCGGTGAGAGCCTCGACCAGCCCTTCCTCGAGCCGTTTCTGATGGGCGATTCTCCCGGGAGACGTGTCGCCTCCCTTCGGAGCCGTGTGGGTGTGGGTGGCGCTCACCAGCATTTCTTCCGGCTTCCATCCGGTCTTCTTCGCGACGATCGCCTTGGCCTCGTCGGTCATTTCCCGCCCGGTCCCGATCGCGTCGATCAAGGCGAGGACGGCTCGCCCCTCGCCGTTTTCGAAGGCGACGGCGCGGATGTGGAGCGGATCGTGCACGTGGTCCGACTTGCCCGAGCGAAGCTGCATCGGAAAGACGGTGGGCGTGACGTCGACGGCGGCGGTTCCCGCCCGCAGGCCGGATTCCTGTGCCGGGAGATTGCGGGGCGCGAAGGTCGCGACCGCGAGAAGAAGCAGAACGAGGAAGGTTCGGTGGGGTCTCATGAAACGGGTGGGTTGGGATGTAGTCGACAGGGGCGCGGCGGAGATCTTTGGCCCTCCGCCATGGGGATAATGACATGGCCGGCTCGCTTTGGCTCTTCCGCATTCGCGCAGGCAGGCGGAATCGCGGGACGACGGGATCAACAGGATCTGTCACCTTGGTTGGACTTATGAAAGTATCTCTCGCATTGCTCGCCGTCTTACTTGCCGCCTTTCTGATACCGACGTCGTCTGCGTTGGCCGAACGGCCCCACATCGTGCTGGTGATGGCCGACGACCAGGGATGGGGCGACATGGCCTACAACGGACATCCCACGGTGCGGACGCCCAACTTCGACGAAGCCGCAGCCTCGGGTCTGCGCTTCGACCGCTTCTACGCGGCGGCGCCGGTTTGTTCGCCGACCCGGGCCAGCGTCCTCACCGGACGCCATCCCAACCGCATGGGCGTTTTCAGTTGGGGGCATTCCATGCGCCCCCAGGAAAGGACCGTCGCCGAAGTTCTCGAGGAAGCCGGCTACACTACCGGGCATTTCGGCAAGTGGCACCTCGGTTCCGTCCGCCGGGGGAGTCCGGCGAATCCCGGAGCGAACGGCTTCGACCGATGGGTCAGCGCTCCGAATTTCTACGACAACGACGCCGTCATGTCCGACGAAGGCGAAGCCGTGCCGCGGGAGGGCGAGAGTTCGTTCATCGCCGTGGAGGACGCCGCCGACTGGATGAAGGAGGCGGTCGAGGGAGAGGCGCCGATCTTCGCGGTAATCTGGTTCGGCTCGCCCCACAGCCCGTACGTCGCGGCGGAAGAGGACAAGGCGCTTTACCGCGACCAGCCGGAGGATAGGCGGAATTTTCTGGGAGAGATCACGGGGATGGATCGGGCTTTCGGGAAACTGAAGGAAACGCTGACGGACCTGGGCATTCGCGAAAACACGGTCCTTTGGTATTGCAGCGACAACGGCGCGCTCCCGAAAGTGGGCAGCACCGGCGGGCACCGCGGTCTCAAAGGCGACGTTTACGACGGAGGTTTGCTGGTTCCGGCGATCCTGGAGTGGCCCGCCAAGATCACGGAACCGAGGTCGACGGACTTGCGGGCGAACACCTGCGACATCTTTCCAACGCTCCTCGAAATCGCGGGAATGGAAAGCGGGTCGGCGGCGCCTCTCGACGGCATAAGCCTGATGCCCGCGATCGAGGGAGCGATGGAGGCGCGCCCCGCCGGGAT
This sequence comes from Verrucomicrobiales bacterium, assembly GCA_040905585.1. GTDB lineage: Bacteria > Verrucomicrobiota > Verrucomicrobiia > Verrucomicrobiales > DEV007 > Arctic95D-9. The sequence continues at coordinate 37,102 of JBBDRG010000064.1, read as the reverse complement.
GGGTTTCTGGAAGTACCCCGAACGCGGCATCGCGACGTCGTCGGAGGAACGAATGGGCGACCTGTTCGCGGCCCAGCGGGTGGGCAAGGAACTGCCGCCGCACGAGTCCAGCCTCCGGGCCGCCGAGCTTCCCGACCCGCCGTACCCCACCGACGCCTTTCCCGGGCACGCCGCCTGGATCGACGGCGACTGGAAGCTTCACCGGATCCAGAAGAAGGGCGCGAAAGAGGTTCGATGGGAGCTCTACGATCTCGCGGCGGACCCCGCCGAGGAGAACGACCTGTCGGATGCGGAGGGCGAGCGCGTTCGCCGGTATCGGGAACGACTGGAACCGTGGCTGGAAAGCGTGGCCCGGAGCCTCAACGGCGAGGACTACTGAAGACGAGGTAGCTGATTAGCTGGTAGCGCGTTCCGCGGTGGGACCTTCCGGCGTGATGCCCGAAGCCTACTCCGCGCCGAAAAAGGAGCCGATTAGGCGGGAGAGACCGTAGAGCAGTCCCACCAGCGCGAGCGCGAGGAATCCGGCCAGCCACTTGTTCTTCTCCCAGATGCGTTCGGCCTTCTCCCCGAACTGCCTGACCAGCAGGGCGAGCCCGAAATAGCGGATGCCCCGCGCGAGGGTGGCGGCGAGCAGGAAAAGGGCGACGGGGTAGCCGACCGCGCCCGCCGTGACCATGGCCACCTGGAACGGCACCGGGGACACCCCCGTGGCGACGATGGCGGCGAACCCGTTTTTCTCGAACGTGGCTTCGAACTCTTCCCGGCCCGATTCGCTGGTCATCCAATCGACGAGCGATTCGCCGACTGACCTCAGGAATCCCAGTCCGATGCCGTAGCCGACCATGGCGCCGGCGAGACAGCCCAAGGTCACCACGAGAGCGGTCGACCAGAGCCGCTCGCGGTGAGTGAACATGTAGGGGATCAGAACCGCTTCCAATGGAACCGGCACGACGGTCGACTCCAGGAAGGACGCCGTGAACAGGATAACGAAATGGTGTTTCGACGTGGCGATTCGGCTTTCGAACAGGCGTTTCAGCCTCCGGGCGGGCATGACGGAATTGGTTGAAGGGATCGTCGGTCCGGCGAGGGGAAAGACGGTTCGGAGAGGTTACGTCTCCCTTCGAAGAGGCGGCCATTTCGACGGGCGCCCGGTGCCGCCACCGAGTTGTCCCTTTCGCGACGTCGCGGGGAGGGATGTCGGCGGAAACGGAAAGGACCCGGCCGGGGCGATCCCGATCAGTAGCGAAGGATGGCCGCCACTGGGGAGTCGCCGGGAAGCGTGGCTCCGTCGTCGAGGACCCGAATGGAGGCGTTCGTCATTGCCGCCTGATTGGTTGCGAAAGCCACCAGCTCGGTGTCGCCTTCCTCGGCGGAATCGTGCGGTTCGGTCCGGAAGGTTTCGAGGTCGACGGTGCCGTACTGGCGGGCGCCGGCCCGAACGAAGAGCGTTTCGATCCGCCCGCCCAATGCCGCTTCGACCACTTCCTCGACGGTGGTGGCTCCTTTCGACGTATCGGTGCCGACGTGGTCCTCGAGACGGGCGAGAGCGGAAGAGGATTCCGCCTCTTCCACCTTGGCCACGTGATCGGTGATGTGTCGGTGGAGTTCGGCCTTTTCCAAGTGGCTCGGATTCAAATCGATCTCGTCGTCGCTCAGGTGCTCGTAGTGGTTCACTTCCCGGTAGCGTGCCCGCTCGGCATCCGGTCCGAGGATGACGAGGGGTGTGTTCCGATCCGGAAAGTGCTTCGCGATGTCGGCGCTGATCATCTCGAAGAAGCGCTGCTTTTTGCGGTTCCGATTGGTCTCCGTGGTGACGCCGTGTCCGTGAAAGGCGGCCTCGCCGCCCCCTTCGCCTCGCAGGTTCGAGTCGGAAACGGAACGGAACTGGAGGCTCTTTTCCGGGTCGTCGAATCGCATGGCTTCCTCGAGACTGGTGGGGATGTCCTTGAGTTCGATCTCGTCGACTTTCCATCGAGTGGCTTCGAACAGCCTCGTCTCGTTCAGGTCCAAGACGAGCACCAAGCGTCGGACGGGGTTCAGAAACCGGTGAAGCGGCGTAAGGTGGGGGCTCTTTCCGATGCGCACGTCGGGCCCGATGGGCACGGGGAGACGATAGCCACGGATGTCCTCGTTCCCGTCGAGAAATACCAGGAGCCCCGCTTCCTGGTGTTGCCAGAACTCGTGAACCGGATTCTCGCATAGGTCGTCCACTTCGCGAAACTGCTGCTTGAGGGGACGGCTGTAACCGCCCGCCTGCTCCAGTTTCTCGCAGGCTTCGTTCAGGGCGTTTTTGAAAACGATCGGATTCTTGCGGGTTTCCGCTCCGGCCGTTTCCATCGGCATCATGAGCGTGACCACGGTCTCGCTGTCGCTGAATCGTTCCGTGAGTTCCCGGATGTCTTCCTTGCTGATTTCGTTGACGGTCTTGATTTTCAGTCGTTCTGGAACGGGAGTGTCGGTCATGAGAGTAGGGAATTGATCTGACTGGGAGGGCTGTCGCCGGGTTTTCGGCGACCATCTGCCTGCCCTGCTCAAGCGCAGCCCTTGTGCCAAGAACGACAGCCGCTCGAAGTCCGCGCCGAAGCGCGCGCCGCGAGGCGGAGGAACGCCGGGCCGTGCGGAATGCAATATTTCGAAGGCCCTTCCGCGAGCAGGATGCAACGAAAGGGCGCTCCGCGAAGCGCGGCCGGCGTTCACCCGAGGCGACCGCGTTCCCGCTTCCGAAACTGTCCCGGGGTCAAGCCGCAGCGGCTTCGGTACGAGGTTTGCAGATAGTGGGCGTGATTGAAGCCGGTGGCCTCCGTGATCGCTTCGATGGTCAGGTCGGTGTTGCGGAGCAGGCGGTTCACTTCCCCGAACTGGACGCGAAGCAACTCCTCTTTCGCTCCGCGCCGCAGCGCCGATTTCATCCTTCGTTCCAGGGTGCTGCGCGAGACGTTGAGCCGGCCGCAGATCTCGGCCACGGTGACGCCGCGAAAAGCCTGCGCCCGGATCAGCTTGACCGCTCGGAGCACGATCGGATCTTCGATCACGAATTCGTCCGAAGAACCCCTGACTTCGATCCCCTTCGGAACGAAAAACCTGATGTTCCCTGAATCATATTTGTACAGACAGCCGCGTCAACTCCGCTACCATGGGCGCATGCCAGACTTTCTCGGAAAAGCCCTTATCGTGATCGGCGACGCCAGCGAAACGGTGGATACCCTCTACCCGTTCTATCGCCTTCAGGAGTCCAATATTCTGCCCGTGGTGATCGCTCCGGAGAAGCGGCTCTATCAGATGGTTCTCCACGAGATTCGTCCCGGCTGGACCATCACTCGGGAATGGGAGGGGTACCAGCTACAGGCGGACCTCGCCTTTTCGGAGGTCGACCCCGAGGACTATCTCGGGATTCTGTTCTCGGGGGGCCGGGCGCCGGAGTACATCCGCGAGGATCCCGATCTGATCCGCCTCACGCAGTGGTTTTTCGACCACGACAAGCCCGTCGCCAGCGTGTGCCACGGGGTCGAGATTCCGGCGCGGGCCGACCGGGTCAAGGGGCGGCGGATGGCGACCGTGGCCAAGTGCCAGTTCGATCTCGAAGTCTGCGGCGGCATCTACGTCAACGAACCCTGCGTGATCGACGGCAAGCTCGTTTCCGGCCGTACCTTCCACGACAACGGTCACTACGTCGGGCCGTGGATCTCGATGTTGGAACAGGAAGCCGCCTCCCGAAATCGCTCCGCCTCCCAAGAACATGAATCGTAGACAGGCCTGCCGAATCATCGCCTCGACGGCGCTCGTGCCCGTCGGGGCCGGGGCTGCCGAGAACTCCCGGAAAGCTTTCCGCCCGCGCTACACGCTTTCTTCGGCGATGTACGGCGACCTGCCGCTGGAGACGGTGATCGCGGAGGCGAACCGTGCCGGCTGCGAGTCCGTCGACATCTGGCGCAAGGTCCACGCGACGCACCGCGAACAGATCGAGGAGAAAGGCGACGCGTTTTTTCAAAGCCTCCTCGAGAAGCACGACACGAAGCTCGGCGTTTCGACCTGCTACCCGCTCGGACCGTTCCGGCAGGACGACGAGCTGCGCTGGACGAAGAAAAACGGCGGCGGCATGACGGTTTGCGGGTCGGGTAGGATGGGTGATCCGGATCCCGTCGGCGAAGAAGCGAAGCGCCAGGTCCATGCGTTTTTCGAAAAGCTGAAGCCGCATTACGAGCTGGCCGACGAACTGGGAATCACGATGGCGATCGAGAATCACAAGAACTCGATGCTGTCCTCCCCCGATTCGATCCGGTATTTCGCGGAACTCAACCCTTCGAAGAACGTCGGCATCGCCTTCGCCCCGCACCACCTCCACGACGCGGTGGAGGAAATGCCGAAGCTGCTTCGGGACGTCGGCAAGGAGAATCTCCCCTTCATCTATTTCCAGGAGTATCATCCCTCGTCGAAGGAGCGGATGGCCAAGGAGGAGGAACTCAAGCAACTGCCCGGCTTCGGCACCCTCGACTACGAACCCATCCTCGCGGCAATGAAAGACGTCGGCTTCGAGGGGCTTGCCGAAATTTTCATGCATCCCGTTCCCCGGGGCATTCCGATGCTGGACACGGCGGAGGAGATTACCGCGGTCATCAACGAATCCCGCCGCTACATCGACGACGTCCTGACAAAGATCCAATGAAACGGGGCGGCGAGTCGACAGGGTCGAGTCGGCGACCCAACCCTGTCCGCGGACGGAGGTTCCGAAGTCCCGCCGGGGCTCGCTGCCGCGGCATCGCTCTCGTCGCGCTGTTTGGCTGGCTCGCGAACCCGGCCATCGCCGAACCCTTGGTCGTGGGCTACGAGCGGTTCCACGCCGACGAACCGACCGCCGAGGGCGGGGCCCTATTGTTTTCCGAACTCGGCTGTGCCAATTGCCACGGCGAGTCGCCAGTCCTGACAAAACGCCAAGGGCCAAATCTGTCGGGGCTGGCGCAACGAGTCGATCGGGAGTGGATCGTCCGTTTTCTGCGGAACCCCGAAACCGGTCGTGAGGGCTCGTCCATGCCGCACCTGTTTCACGGCTTGGCGGACGCGGATATCCAAGCCGTCGTCGACTACCTGGGAACGGTGGGTCCACCCGCGAAACCCCGGGCGCCGCGCTACGTGAACGCCGAGCGGGGCAGTGCGCTGTACCACGAGAAGGGCTGCGTGGCCTGTCACGCGCCGACGCCGGACTTCAAGCCTCCCCACGGCGGCGAAGCGGCGAATTCGAAATGGGCGGTGGCGCATCCGGATTTCCGGGAGAAGACGAGCCTCGCGGCGCTCGATCTGTTTCTGGCTACTTCGTCGAAATTCCGTCCCGACGGCCGCATGCCGCACTTCGATCTGGAACCCTACGAGCGGGGCGACCTCGCGGCCCACCTCATCGATTTCCAAGGCAGCGATCCGGAAGAGGCGGACTCCGTCGCCCCGTGGCCGAAGCCTGACGCGGCCGCCGTGGCGCGCGGCCAGGCGCTGGCGGAGCGTCTCAACTGCGCGGCCTGCCACGCGCTCCCGGAGGCGAAGCCGGCGCCGACGGTTCCGTTGTCGGGTGGCGGCGGGGGAGACGGGAGACACTGTTTCTCGGTGGAACCGCGGGACGGGTTGCCGCATTACGAGTTGAACGAAGGGCAGCGGCAATCGCTCACCGCTTTTCTGAAGAGCGACGGCGGCTTTGACGAAGGCAACGCTGGGCTCACCCTCGCCGCGATGAACTGCTACGCCTGCCACGAGCGGGACGGGGTCGGCGGTCCGCCTCCGGAGACGGATCCCTATTTCACCGGCGACGAAGCGCTGGGCGACTCGGGCCGACTGCCGCCGCCCCTGACGGACATCGGACACAAACTCCGGCGCGACTGGATGGAGGATGTGTTCCGGGGAGAGGAGGGAAGCCGCGTCCGGCCCTACGTCGCCACGCAGATGCCGAACTATCCGAATCACGCCGCAGCGCTGGCGGACTGGTTCGAGTCGATCGATGCCGTCGACGACGCCAAGCCGATGGAGATTTCCGACGCCGATCCCGAGGCGGGGCGAAAACTGGTCGGCGCGGTTGGCGGCGTCAACTGCATCACCTGCCACCGGTGGAAGGAGCGACCGTCGCTGGGGATCCAGGCCATGGACATCGCTTCGCTCGACAAGCGGCTGCGGCCCGAGTGGTTCCGGTCCTATTTGCTCAACCCGGCGGAATACCGCCCCGGGACCCTGATGCCGCCGCTGTGGCCGGGCGGTCAGTCGACGGTGAAGGACGTGCTCGGCGGCGATACGGAAAAGCAGATCGCCTCCGTCTGGGCCTTCATAGAGCGGGGCGAGGGAATCCCCGACGGTTTCCCGGAACGCGGCGGCAGCCGGTTCGAACTCGTTCCGGAAGATCGTCCCATCATCCTGCGAACGTTTTTCGAAGGTGCCGGGACCAAGGCGATCCTCGTCGGCTTTCCCGGCGACATTCACCTGGCCTACGACGGCGAGGCCGGGCGACCGGCCCTGGTGTGGCGCGGTCGGTTTTTCAACGCCTACCACACCTGGTTCTCCCGCCACGCTCCCATGGAGAAGCCGCTCGGCGACGAGGTCCACGAGTTCGCCGTTTCGCCGCCGAGAGCGCAGTTCGGAGGCTACCTTCTGGACGACGGGGGAAACCCGGTTTTTCTGACGCGGCGCGACGGCAGGGAAGTGGAGGAGAAGTTCGCGGTCGCCGAGGGCAAGCTCGTTCGAACTCTGGAATGGGAGGAAGGCGAGGCGCCGGCGGTGGCCCATCCGAGAGGCGTCGAAGTGGAGACGAAGACGGAGGAGGGAATCCTGACATGCATCTATTCTTGGGAATGAAATACTTTCTCGGTTCCATCGTGGCGAGTTCGCTCCTCGGCTTCGGCCCGGCGGCGACGGCAGAGGAAAAGTCGCCCTACGAGTACTTCGACATCCTGACGGCGAGCTCGCCGAGCAGCTCCCGATCGAAGGAGTGGAAGCCGGGAGACGGGATCGCGCTCGAGGTCGGGGGCATGGCGTGGATCGGACCGGACCGTCTCGCCGTGGCGATTCGCAAGGGAGAGGTGTGGTTGATCGACGGCGTTTTGTCCGACGACCGTGACGATGTTTCCTATCGGCTCTTCGCCTCGGGATTGCACGAACCGCTCGGCCTCCTCGAGGACGGAGATGACCTGTTGGTGACGCAGCGTTCGGAGGTGACTCGGCTGCAGGATCGCGACGGCGACGGAGCGGCCGACGCCTACCTGACCGAGGCCTCGGGATGGAACGTCTCGGGAAACTACCACGCCTACGCCTACGGGCCCGAACGCGACGGCGCGGGAAATCTCTGGGTCACCTTGAATCTCGGCATGGGCGATCTGGCCGACAACGCGATGGGCTGGCGCGGTTGGGGCGGATGGATCGACGACGACGGCCAATTCGTTCCCAAGGCGCTGGGCATGCGGTCGCCAAGCGGACTGGGCACCAATCGCCAAGGCGACGTTTTCTTCTCGGACCAGCAGGGGACGTGGATTCCCGCGACGCCCATCCACCACCTGCGGCCCGGCGTGTTCTACGGAAACCAGGAATCGCTCGACTCGCTCGAGCTTCCCGAGGCGCCGTTCCGAATGTCGTCGATTCCACCGGCGAACACGCCCTATCCCGAAGCGCTCGAAAGCAGCCCCGAGTTCGTTCCCCCGGCGGTCTGGCTTCCCTACAACAAGGTGGGGCGCAGCGCGACGGATCTGCAACTGATCGACATGGACGGCCAGTTTGGACCTTTCGATGGACAATTTCTCGTGGGGGAGTTTACCAACGCCGCGATCAGCCGCGTGTTTCTGGAGAAAGTCGGCGGCGAATACCAGGGCGCCTGCTTCCCGCTGCTCGACGGGTTTCCCTCGGCGGTGTTCCGGCTCGCCTTCGCCCCGGACGGGTCGCTCTTCGTCGGCATGACCAACCGCGGGTGGTCGTCGCTGGGGAACCGTTCCTACGGCCTCACCCGGGTGCGCTTCGCCGGGGAACCCGTGTTCGCCATTCGGGAAATGAGGGCGATGCCGGACGGCTTCGAGTTGCGTTTCACGGAACCGGTCGATCCCGCCTCGGTGTCGGCCGAAGGCGCTTTCGCCATGAGCAGTTACACCTACGAGTACGCCGCCCGCTACGGCGGAGAGGAAATCGACACGAAGGCGCGGAAGATCACCGACGTGCAACTCTCCGACGACGGTGTGTCCGTCAGGCTGCGGGTGGAGGGACTTCGGCCCTTCTACGTTCACGAGCTGCGGACCTCCGGCCTCGAATCCAAAGGGGGACGCTCCCTCGATCATCCCGACGCCTACTACACCCTCAACCGAATCCCCCAAAAATGAAAACGCCGTCCCTTGCCCTATTCCTGCTCGGAATCGCCCTGCCGCTCGCGGCCCAGAACCACCCGTGGCCCGACCACCCGTGGCCCGACCCCGTGGCCAATCACGTCGTGCCCTATCAGTCGCTCGGGATTACCCACGGCCCCGTCTTGGGGCAGATCACCGAGTCCTCCGTGCGCGTCTGGATTCGGACGGAGGAACCGATGGATTTCGCCGTCGTTTTCAGCGAGACGCTGCCGTTCGACGAAGCTCGCTCGGTCGACGGTGAAACTCTGGAAAAACAGGACAACACCGGCTGGGTCACGGCGGGAAAATTGGAGCCGAACACGGAGTATTTCTACGCGGTGAAACTTCGGGACGAGATCGTCGACATCCGTGCGGAAGTCGACCAACCCTGGCCTTCGTTCCGGACCCTGCCCGACGCGTCGAGCTTTTCCCACGAGTTCAACCCGGACGGGAAATTCAATTTCATGTTCTCCGTCGGCGCCTGCCAGAGGCAGCGTTCTCCCTCCGACACCTACGGTATCTACGCGAATCCGCCGGCCTTCAATCGACTCTGGGAGAAGCACCGGGACGATCTCTTTTTCCACATCGTCAACGGCGACTACACCTACGAGGAAACGCTCGACGGCGCCCGGACCGGCCTGGAGGACAACTACAAGCTCTATCTCGAACGGGGGCGCTCCTTGAACCGCTTCCTCCGGCACGTGCCGATGTTCACCATGTTCAACGACCACGAGGTGACCGACAACATCGACGGAGCCGGCGAAGTCGGTTTGGGCAACGGCAACTACCTGGTGAGGGATCCGGCCATCGAGGTCTGGGAATACTACGCCGCCTGGGTCAACGACCACGCCCCCCACAAGGGAAGCGTGCGTTTCGGGGAAGCGCGGCTGGAGAAGGACTCGGACGTCCTCCACGACCCCGAGGCCGATTTTTCCGATCTCGACCTGGCGACGGTCAGCACCCTGCACGTGGGGCCGTTCTACAAGGGCGGCGACGCGGAGGAAAGGCACCCTCGGAACCGGGGCGGCGCCAACACCGGCGTCTACCGGATCGAGGAAGTCGTGGACGGTCAGCGGCTGCGGGTGTCGCCCGCGCTCCGCGAGAGCAACGAAGCGCCCTACAGCATCGGGACCCATCACTATTTCGACAGGATGGTGGGAAACTGCCACTTTGTCTTTCTGGACACCCGCAGCGAACGCACCAAGTTCAAGGGCCCGGAAAACGCGGCCAAGGAGGGCGAGTCCATCCTCGGCGCGACTCAGAAGAAGTGGTTTCTGAAGACGGTGGAGGAGAGCGAAGCCGAGTTCATTTTCATCGTCTCCGGAGACCCGTGGGTGATCTACCATTCCGCCTACCACATGCGCGGCGAAAGTACCGAGACGAAGGGGGACGGGTTCGCCGGCTACGTGCACGAGCGCGAGGAACTGATCGAGGCACTCGACGGAATCGAAAAGCCGGTCATGATCCTGACAGGCGACGTCCACCATCCCTTCGCGGTGCAGATCACGGACAACGTCTGGGAATTTCTCTGTTCGCCGATCAACTCGGCGAATCACCCGGTCGGCACCGCCGGACTGCCGCCGCTCGGCGGGTGGTTCGACAGCCAGGGACGAAAAGTGAAGGTCAAATGGTGCGGCGGGTATCCCGACAACGTCCATTACCTGCGCCAGCGGCACACGAACTACACGGTCGTCCAGGTGAACAACATCGTTCGCGCCGGGCTCAACGACGGCGAAGGCTACCAGTATCTCGCCTACGACGAACCGCAGGTGGTGATTCGGTTCCACGACGGCTACACCGGTGACCTGCTCTACGCCGAGGCCATTTCGACGATGGACGCGAAGCCCGAGGGCGAGGCCGCCCCGAAGGAGAACCGCTTCGGGCACTGGTTCAAGAAGGACGAGAAGGACGGGAAGCAGCCGTAGAATGCCGCCGGTGCGGGTGGAGCGCGAAGCGCGAAAGAGTCGCTTGGCAGTTTCGCTGGAGAATCTATGGTGTTTTCGCACCGGATCGATCGTCCTGGTGAACCACCATGCCTTCTCCAGAACGGACCGGAAGAACGCCCAGGATCCTCGTCGTCGCCAACCCGGTGGCTGGCCGGCGGGATTTCGACGAGTCGCTCGGGACGATCACGGATTACCTGGAGGAACTGGGCGCCGACTACGAGATTCGTCGGACGAAAGGCGACGGCGACGCTCTGGAGTGGGTCCGAACGGCGAGGGGATTCGATCTGGTCGCCGCGGCGGGGGGCGACGGCACGGTGATGGAGGCCTTGTCGGGGATGATCAAGAACACTGAGCCGGTGCCGCTCGCGCAGTTGCCGCTCGGTACCGCGAACCTGTTGAGCAGGGCCCTCGGGATCTCGTCCAATCTGAAGAAAGCTCTGGAGACGGCCTTCGAAAGCGGCGTCGTGGCGACGATGGACGTCGGTTATTTGCCGGGACACGACCGGTATTTCGCCATCGTGGCCGGCTCCGGATGGGACGCCGAATTGATCGAGGACGCGGATCGGAAAATGAAGAACCGGTTGGGTTTCTTCGCCTACGTGATTTCCGGTTTTCGGCATCTCTTCGACCAGACCCCCTCTCGCGTCACGATCGCCATAGACGGGGAGACCCGCAGATTCCGGGCCTACGAGGTCATGGTCATCAACATAGGCGAGATCTACGGGACCGGTTTCGCGCTGGGAAAGGATCTGAGTCCGCACGACGGCAAGCTCGATTTGGCGATTGCCTCCTCCCGTACCGTCTACGGGACCGTGAAGCTGTTGAGCCGGATTCTGCTGAGAAGATTCGACGGTTCGTCGGATCTTCGCTACTTCTCGGCCTCGCATCTGAAAATCGAGGCCGAGCCGCCGCTGAAGGTGGAGATCGACGGCGAGCCGGTCGGCGAGACGCCCTTCGAGGTGGAAGTCGTTCCGGCCGGAGCCCGGATGGTGGTGCCGCGCGCATACGTCGAAGCCAAGAAACTCGAGTTCGAGGAACTGCCCGGACGGGTTACCCTGTGACCGCCTCGTCCGCCCTGGCCTGCGAAACGAACCGTTTGAAAACCATGGAAGAGAAACAAGAAAACCCGAAGAACGTCCTCCGTGAATTCGGGAGACAGTGCGCGGAGAATCTGGAGGAGTTCGACGAGGTGGAGATCCGCTGCGGCATCACCGGTCCCTCGGGGAGCGGGAAATCCTCGCTCATCAACGCGATCGTGAACGAGCGGATCGCGGAGGTGGGCGTGACGGAGACGACCAACGAACCACAGGACGTCAGGCACGGAGGACTCGTTTTCACCGATCTTCCCGGCTGCGGCACCCCGACCTGGCCGCGGGAAACCTACTTCGAGCGACTCGGCCTGAAGACCTACGATTTTTTCCTCCTCGTCACCGCCGAGCGCTTTACCGAGAACGACCTGTTCATGTACCGGGCCCTGACGGACATGGACAAGCCGTGTTTCGTCATCCGGAACAAGTTCGACATCGCGGTGACGAACGCGGACTTCGATCACGGCCACGACGAGGCGGCGACCCGCGACATCGTCACAGAGAACATATACCGAAATCTCGAGCCGCATCGACCCGACCGGATCTACCTGGTTTCGGCGAGGCAGCCGCACCTCTACGATTTGGACGATCTCCTCACCGACATTCAGCACTCGCTTTCCGGAATCAAGAGCGAACGGTTCCTGTTGGACTCAGCCGCCTACAGCGCAAAAAAGCTCGAAGAGAAGCGTGAGCTTCTCGAACGACGACTGATTTGGTACACGGGGGCAGCCGCCGCCAACGGAGCGATCCCGGTTCCGGGTGTCGACGTATTCGGCGACGTCGCCGTCATGCTGAAGTTCGCCAACGAAGTGGCCGCCGCCTACGGCCTCAAGGAGAGCCAGCTGGGAAAGAAGCAGCGCTTTCTCACCAGCACCGCCGGCCAGGCCCTCACCACGAAGGCGGCGCAGTTCACGGCCTCGTTTCTCACGAAGCAGGGCGTCAGAATCCTCCTGAAGCGGAGCGCCAAGAAATCCGTCGCCCGGCAGGCCGGAAAGTTCGTCCCGCTTCTGGGTCCGATCGTCGGCGCCATGATCGGCGGAAGCGGCACCTACGTCGTCGGTCGCCAGATGATCACCGAGGCCGAGTCCATCGCTGCGGAACTGATGGAGGAAATGTCGATCCAGGCGGCCCTGGAAGTCTGACCGCGCACGCGAAGGCGGCCTTTCCACGGTACCGATTCACCGTAGTCTGGGGAATGAGACATCTCGCCATTCGGGGACTGGTCGTCGGCTTGTTGAGCCTGGTCGCGTCGGCGACGGCGGACTCGCCGCCGAACATCGTCTACATCATCTCCGACGACCACACCTGGTCCGATTTCGGGTTCATGGGCAACGAGCGCGTCCACACGCCCCATCTCGACGCTCTCGCGGCGAAGGCGGCGACCTTTCCCAATGGCTACCTGCCGACCAGCGTCTGCCGCCCCTCGCTGGTCACGCTCCTGACCGGCCTCTACCCGCACCAGCACGGGGTGCATTTCAATCATGGTCCTCCCGGAAACGCAGGCTACAACCGGATGACTTCGGTGAACGAATACGTGAGAACCCGAGGGAAAGAGTTCGAACTGATCGAGCGGGTGCCGACCTTGCCGGGCGTCCTGGGAGAAGCGGGCTACCGCAGCCTCCAGACCGGGAAATTCTGGGAAGGCCACTGGCGCAACGGAGGGTTCACCGAAGGCATGACCACTTTCACGGCGCCGCCCGCGGGGCAGAAATTCGGAGGCGTCCGGAAATTGGCTTCCGGCGAAAAAGTGGCGCACGGCAACGGCGACGCCGGGCTGCGGATCGGCCGCGAGACCATGAAGCCGATCACGGATTTCATCGTGGAGTGCGAGACCGAAGGGACGCCCTGGCTCGTTTGGTACGCGCCGTATCTGCCGCATCAGCCCCACGATTCACCGGAGAAATTCTACGACCTCGCCAAGGCGCGACCGGACGTCGAGGAGCACGAGATTCCTTATTTTGCCGCGATAGCCCAGTTCGACGAAACCGTGGGTGAACTCGTCTCGTTCGTGGAGGCCAACGGCGACGCCGACAACACGATTTTCGTGTTCGTGTCGGACAACGGCTGGGCGCCCGGCACCAAGCCGCAGCGGGGGCGGGAAAAGGAGTTCGCCCACACCAAGACCAGCAAGCGCGCCCCCTTCGACGAGGGCGTGCGCAGCCCCGTCCTGATTCGCTGGGATGGCCGGATCGATCCGGGTACGCACGAGGAACTCGTCAGCAGCATCGACATCGTGCCCACCCTGCTGTCCGTCGCCGGAGCCGCCAACGATCGGTCGAGCGACCTCCCCGGCGTCGATTTGATCGAGGGACTGGCGAACGATGCGCTCGATTCGTCGCGAGCGGTTTTCGGCGAGATCCACCCCGGCGATGCGTACAGCCTCGGCCATCCGGAGCGGCACGTCGCCTATCGATGGGTGCGCCAGGGCGATTACAAGCTGATCGCGACGCACGGCGAGGACACGTGGGGCGGCTATCTCGAAAGCGATGCCTTGTTCCACGTGGCGGAAGATCCCGCCGAAAAAGAAAACCTGATCGACGATCCCGCCCTGGCCGAAGTAGTGGCCTCGCTGCGCGGCCGGCTCGACGCCTGGTGGGACGGAAAAACGAACGTCCTCGGTCGATAGGGTGCGGAAGCGTTCGACGTTGGACGTTCCTCGGTTCAACGATACATCGCCTCGACAATATCCAGCGACTTCCGGTTGGGCAGCACCCCGGCCTGCATCTGGTTCATCACGTAGGAGAAAGCGATTCCGTGCTCGGGATCGGCGAAGGCGTGGCTGCCGCCGGCGCCGGGTTGGCCGAAAGCCGACTGCGACGGCCCAAAGAGTCGGCGGATTTTTTCCCCGTTCGCGGCGACCGGGTCGCGCATCAACCCGGCGGTGAACGCGGTCGGGATCACGAGCGTGAGATCGGCGCCGGCGGTCTGGAGGCTCCGGGCGGATTCGACCACGTTCTCCGGAATCGCGCGGACGCCGTCGAGAAGGCCGCCGTTGGCGAGGATGTGGTAGAATTTGGCCAGACCCGAAGCCGAGCCGACGCCCCCCAGCGCGGGCAGACCCGCCTGGAGATATTCCAGCTTGTTGATGTCGCTCAGCGCCCTCATTCCGCCGGGGGAAGAGAACGCCGCCTGTGAAAGTGAATCGGGTTGCGCCAGCGCCCGGTAGAACGGCATTTCTTCGTCCGAGGGCCGCTGGAATCTCGGGGGATACACCGCGGCGGTCCGAGTCATCGCGCTCGCGGGCAGGTTTCCGATCCGGAAGTCGAGCTTCAAGGGTGTCGCGATTCGCTCGTTCCAGTAATCTCCCAGTGAGGTTCCTCCGGTGACCCGGCGCACGACTTCGTCGAGAAGAAACCCGATGGTCCGCGGATGGTAGCCGTGGGCGCTTCCGGGGTTCCAGAAGGGTTCCTGATTCTCGAGCGCCTCGCGCACGTCGGCGTGACTGAGCATGCTCGATCGATTGTCGGGCGAGAGCGCCGGAAGACCGGCCTGGTGGGAGAGGAGTTGCGCGAAGGTCAACCGGCTGTCGCGGGCGGCCTTCAGTTCCGGCCAGACCTTCGAGACCGGTCCGTGGAGGCTCGTTCCGGTTTCGTGGAGCGCCGTCAGCACCGCGAGGGCGGCCGGCCCCTTGGTCGCCGACCACACCGGGGCGACCGTGTCGGCTTGCCAGGGCCGGGTTCGTTCGCGATCCTGCCAGCCGCGGTGGAGAGAGAGGATTTCTTCGCCGTTTTTCCAGATCGACACGGACGCCCCCAGTTCGTGGCGTTCCTCGAAGTTCTTGTCGAAGAGGCGTTCTATTTCGTTCGGATCCATCGTGACGGGCCGATCGCCTCGGCGAAGAGCTTTTCGCTAGTCGGAAAAATAACCGCGGATCGATTCGAGGTCGGGATCGGTCTTGGCATGCTTGCGGAAGCGGTGGTCCAGGTCGAAGGAGCGGTCCAGCCAGGCGATCGCCGCCTGCTCCCGGCCGACGGCCAGTTCGTAGCAGCCGAGATTGTAGAAGTAGACGGCTTCCTCCCGGAGCGTCTGGGGGCCCGACTGGAGATGCTCGATCGCCTCGTCGGTTCGACCCAATTCGTGGAGGCAATAGGCGCCCTGGATGTAGCCGGCGTGCTCTCCCGGGGCGACGTCGCAGAGGATTTCGCACAGTGCCAGCGCCTCTTCCAGCGCCCCGCGTTCGAGTTGGATGACGATGCGCATCTCCTGCGCTTCGGCGCAGCCGCGCTTGTCCGGCGGAAGGCTTTCGATCTCGTTCCAGGCCGCGTCGAGCATGCCGAGGTCGAGGTATCCGCGCGCTTTGTCCAGCCAGGAAGGTTCGTCCATACAGTGCTCGAATGAGCCTCGGGAGGGCCGTCTTGTCAATCGGTCAGGCTTCGCGCCAGTGGCGAATCTCCTTGGCGAACTCGGCTTCCCGTCCTGGATCGCGCGGTCGATTGGCGTAGCGCACTCCGTAGTAGTAGTCCACGGCGGCGGAAAGCGTCTCGGGAATCGGTCCGTCGTTCCCCAGGGAGGCCAGAAACTCCCGCCACGTCCGGCCGGGGGCGCGGGAGCGACCGCGAGCTTCGGCGGCGCGTTCGAGTTCGTGCATGAAACCGGGCGCGAAAGGCGGCGGTTCCCGGCGATGGCGGGGGGACGGCAATCTCGCCTCTTCCCCGCCGTGGCGCCCGGAGACAAACCACCAGAAACCACCGCCGAGAGCGAGTCCGATTCCGGCCAGCCAGGCGAAATGCCGAGTCAGGAAAGCGACGAGGTCCTCCACGCGTTCGGCCAGGAAAGTCCCGGAATCGACCTCGGTCCCGAGGAGGTTCGAGAAGTCGTGGTAGAGGCTCGGGTCGAAACCGCTCACCGATCCCGCCTCCGGAAGTCGGGGGGCGGCGTTGGCGACCCTCGGGGTGGCGTCGAAAATCTCCCACTGGCCGTCGGGCGCCAGGATTTCCGCCCAGGCGTGGAAATCGCTGTCGCGGAAGGCGAGGAGCCGCCGGTCCCGATCCGCCGCGCCTCCGGCGTATCCGTATGCCAGGCGCGAGGGGATGCCGACGCTCCGCAGCATCATGACCGCGGCGGCGGCGTAGAGCTCGCAGTGGCCGGTCCGGTCGCCGAAAAGGAAATTCTCCACCGGACTCGTGTTTTCCGGGGTGCTGAACTTCAGGGAATAGGTGGTCTCGACCAGAAGGTGGTGGCGGATGGCTTGGGGAAGGTCGGCGTCGTCGAAGCGCTCGCACAGCCGGTGGATTCGCGCCGCCAGCGGGGAAGGGGGCAGGTTCAGGTAGACGCCGGGGGCTTCGGCGCGACCGGAAGATGCCGATCGACGCTCCGGGGAAGAGGTTCGCGATTCCTTCGGCGCGGCGACGGTGTAGCGCAGCCGGTCGATTCCCTCGGGGGGTGCCAACTGAAACCAGTCGTCGGCGTATTCGTAGAGGGCGTCCGCGAAGATCGCCGTCGAACCGGCCACCAGCGGCAGAGCATCGGCGGTGGGACGCTCGATCAACAGGGTGTAGCGGGGCACCGAAGAGGGGTCGGTCGAGTCGAGCGCAATGGTTTCGTCTTCGATGCCGTCGTCCCCGTCGAGGATCCAGCGACTGCTTCGGATCGGCGAAACCACCTCGTCGTTCTCGAAAACGGCAACCGTCGAGGTGCGAACGTAGAGCGGCTCGCGGACCCAGTCGCGGAAAAGGGCGGGGGAATCCGTCTGGAGGAAGAACTTGATGCGGTGATCGAAGCGGATGTCGGCTTCCCTCGGGAGGCGACGCGAACTTCCTTCGACGACATCGGAAGAGGCCGGGGGCGGGGCGTCGTCGGCGGAGGAGCGGTCCGCCTCTTCGCCGATCCCGCCGTCGACGAACCGGGCGAGGCGATCGGTTCCGGACTCGACCAGAAGGGTCAACAGAGTGAAGCCGGTCAGGACAAACAGTCCGGCGAGCGCGGGCAGCGGTCGGGCTCGTCCTCGCCGAGGGCCTCTCGGTAGCCAGACGGCCGTCAGGTAGAGAGAGAGGGGCAAGCCGGCGAGGGGATAGACCAGCAACGGGTCGTAGCGATGGAACTCCGTGGCCAGGGTCGCGCCGAGGACGATCGCGGCACCGGACCCGGCGATGCCGAAATCCGCCGCGGACAAAGTGGTTTTGCGTGGTTGTGTCAGGGCGTTCGCGGCGGTCCACCAGAGAAGGCCGAGACCGAGATGGAAGACGATGGGGAGGTCCGCGCCGATCGCAAGGGCCAGTTCGTTCCGGAAGAGCCAGATCTCGAGCACGGTGACGGTGATCGCCAGGAAACCCGGGAGAAGCGGCGTGTCCTTCGTCTTTCCGGAAGCCAGGACCGAGGCGGCGAAGGCGACCGAAAGGACGAGGATGGTCAGGGCCATGGGAACGGCCGAACCCGACAGCAGCCAGACGAGTATGGCGGCGACGAGGGGCGAGGCGATGGCGACCGGCTTGCCGTTCATGACGCGAGCTCCCGGGTTCTCATGACGGGACGTCCGCCGATCGCGAGGGACGCGGTGTCGATGCAGGTGCTCGACGGCAGGGCGGCGCGCGCCGCGGGCTCCCAATTCGAGCGCGGGCAGTCGCCGAGCACGAAGGTCTCGTCGCAGTCCGCGAAGGGTGGCAGCGCCACGGTGACGTCTTCGATCCTCGGCAGCGGCTGCCGTCGAACGCGGGCCAGTCGCTCAAGTGCCGCGAGGAAATCGGACCGGGCCGAGAGACGGGATCGACCGTCCGGCAAGAGCTGGAAATCGACCTCGACTTCCGCGTCGCGAAAGCGAATCAGCAGCGCGGCGGCGATTCTGAGAATCATTTCGAAGGTCTCCGGCGTCACCACCCGGCCCGCCGGCGCGTAGGCGTGGACCACGATGCCCGTCCGCACCGGACGCGGGGCGGGGGGATCGGATTGGCGGACCTGGAGTTGCCCGCTGCGGAGACTGCTCGGCCAGTGGATGCCGCGAACGGGGTCGCCGGGGCGGAATTCCCGGAGAAGACGAAAGTCGGCGCTCGGGTCTTGATAGTGTTCGGTTAGGATGTCGGCTCCGGTCAGCAGCTTGTCGAGATGGCGGCGGAGTCGGGAAGGGAGAAAGGGGCGGGGCATCACCAGCACTTCGTCCGCCGTGCCGGACGAAGAAAATTCGCCGTGGTGTTCGGTGCGGTAGAGTCCGAGCGGCCAGCGGGATCGGGCGATCCATTTCAGGGAGCGAAAGACGCCGCGGCGAGGACAATTGTCCGTGTAGCGGAGCTGTCGAGGCTCGCCTGGAAAAACGGTGAGCCGCGTTTCCCGGCTGCTCGAGGCGACGGGGTCGCGGAAGGCGAACTCGGTGGCCGCGAGAAACGAACTCCGGTTGGCCAGGGTCGCTTCCACCGGAAAGCTCTCGCCGGCGAAGGCTCTTCCCGGAAGAGGGCGGGTCGCTTCGAGGCCGAGGAGGTGGCGCGCGGCTAGACAGCGGCAGGCCAGCAGGACGACGAAGCCGATCAGCCCGACGAGAATCAGCGGCGCGGAAAGCGCGAGCAGCCCGCCGACCAGGACCGCGAACGAAACCCACAGCAGGACGACGCCGGGAAGTTGGATCGTCGTTTCTGTCCGCCGCTCTTTCATGGCAGCCCGACCTTACTCTATCGCCACGGAGTCGCGCAACTCCTCCAGGAGCAGGCGCACCGCCGCCTTGCGCCGACCGGAGCCTTCGCGGTCGAAATCGCCGTCGTGCCCTTCGATGCGGTGGATCACGGCGGGGAGGAAGGCGCGCTTGACGTCGTCGGGAAAGACGGCCTCGTGCTGCTCCATCACCGCGACGGCCTGGGCCATGTGCATGATGGCGATGGCGCCGCGGTTGCTGATCGATGTTTCCAGTTCGGGATGGGCCCGAACCGCGTCGCAGAGCCGGATGACGTAGCGGGAAATTTCTTCGGCGACCGGCGTCCCCCGGACGCGGGTTTGCCATTCGGCCACCTTCGCCAGATCCACCTCCGGCGGCGCGGTCCCGGGCAGGGATTGGCGGGGCGCTTCGTGGGCGTGCTGAAGCAGGATGGCGCTCCGGGTGGCGCGGTCCGGCAGCGCCATTTCGATGGAAACCAGGAAGCGGTCGAGCTGCGGCGGCGGAAGGGGAAACGTTCCCGCCCGATGGCGGTTGTTGCGCGTCGCGACGACCTGGAAGACGTCGGGCAAGGAGCGCGTCACGCCGTCGACGGTGACCTGCCCCTCGTTCATGCACTCCAGCAGGGCGCTTTGGATTCTCGGGCTGGTGCGGTTGATTTCGTCGGCGAGAAGGAGATTGGTGAAAACGGGGCCCTCGACGAATTCGAACTCGCTTCGGTCCTGCCGGTACATGGAATATCCGACCAAGTCGGCGGGAAGAAGATCGGGGGTGAACTGAACCCGCCTGAACTCTCCCGACACCGCGCCGGCGAGCGATTTCGCCAAGGAGGTCTTCCCGACGCCCGGAGGTCCCTCGATGAGCACGTGCCCTCCCGCGAGGAGCGCGGCGATCAATTCGTAAGTCGCCGACCCGGCCCCGAGGACGGACGCGTCGAGATGATCCTGAAGGGCTTTCAGCTTGGCGTCCACGTCGGTTTCGGGATTACATTTTCTCGGTCGTGCGGATGCCCAGCAACCCCAGTCCGCACCGCAGCACGCGACCGGTCAGTTCGCAGAGGGCTAGACGGGTTTCGCGGACGGCGCCTTCCGCGCGGAGCACGGGGCAGGCCTCCCAGAATTTATGATAGGTCGTGGCCAGCTCGTAGAGATAGGCGGCGAGCGCGTTGGTGCGGAAATCGTCGAGGACCGCCGGCACGATCTCGGCGAACTGCGCCAGTTTCAGCGCCAGGGCTTTCTCGGCGTCGGCGGTCAGGGCGATGTCTCCGCCGGGTTCGAAGTCGCTGCCGAGCTTGCGGAAAATCGCCCGGGTCCGCACGTAGGCGTTGAGGAGATACGGGGCGGTGTTGCCTTTCAGACTGAGCATGTTGTCCCAGTCGAAAATGTAGTCGGTCATGCGGAACTGGCTCAGCTCCGCGTATTTGACCGATCCGATGCCGATCGTTTCGGCGATTTCGCGTTTCTGCTCTTCGTCGAGTTCCGGGTTCTTCTCCTCCACGATCCGATAGGCGCGCTCGACGGCCTCGGCGAGCACGTCGGCGAGCTGGACGGTGTCTCCGGAACGCGTTCGCAGCATCTTGCGGTCCTTCCCGAGGATGCTGCCGAAGGGGATGAACTGGAGGTCCGCTTTTTGACCCCGCTTCTTCGAAACGAGAAAAATCTGCTCGAAGTGTAGCTGTTGCGGCGCGCCCACCACGTACCAGATCGCGTCGGCGTCGAACTCGTCGATGCGGTAGTCGATCGTGGCGAGGTCGGTGGTGGCGTAGAGAAAGCCGCCGTCCGACTTGCGGATCAGGGCCGGCTTGTCCGCGAGCGCCTCCACCTCTGGGAAGAAAACGCAGATGGCGCCGTCGGACTCCTCCGCGATGCCCTTTTCGAGCAGGTCGTCCACGAGCGGCTCGAGGCGATCGTTGTAGAAACTTTCGCCGAGCCAGTGATCGAAGTGAACGTCGAGTCGATCGTAGATTTTCTGAAGGCCGATCCGGGAAAGTTCCACGCACCGTTCCCAGATGGCGAGATTTTCCGCGTCGCCCTGCTGGAGCTTCACCAGCTCGTTCTTGCAGGCCTCGCGAAGGCTCTCGTCCTCCTTGGTCTTTGCGTTGACTTCGCGGTAAACGCGGAGCATTTCGGGGACGGGGTCCGCCTCGAGGGCGGCTTCGTCGACGAGGTGCTTCCAGCCCCAGATGATCATGCCGAACTGGGTGCCCCAGTCGCCGATGTGGTTGTCGGCGACGACCTCGTGCCCGAGGAAGCGGGCGACGCGGACGAGGGCGTCCCCAATGATGGTGCTGCGGATGTGGCCGACATGCATCGGCTTCGCCACGTTGGGCGCGGAAAAGTCCGCCACGATCGTCTTCGGCGCGGAAACCGCCGGGACGCCGAGGCGCTCCGGGTCGGCCAACTGCTCGCGCAGCCGCGCTTCCAAGGCTTCGGTTTTGATCCGGAAATTGACGAAGCCCGGACCCGCGATCTCCGGCGTTTCGCACAGATCGCCGCCGTCGAAGGCTTCGATCGCGGCGGCGGCGACCTCGCGCGGATTGCGCTTCACCTGCTTTGCCAGGATCATGGCCGCGTTGGACTGGTAGTCGCCGAACCGCGGATTCTGGGCCGGGTCGATCTGCGCCTCGAAACCTTCCGGCAACTCCTCCGCGAAGGGCGTCCCGGCGAGTGCGGCGTCGAGTCGGGCGGCGAGCTGTTCTGAGAAGGTTTCTGGCATGGGGACGTTGGGGGAGGGCGGCGAAAATTCCGGCGGGTTCTACAGGCTCTCAGACGCTGGCGGCCTTCTCCGACAAGACGGCGGTGATGGCCTGGTTGTTCTCGGCTTCCGAGAGGCGCTTCCGAGTTTCCGCGCTGTTCAGGATCTTGGCGATGGCGGCGAGGGTCTTGAGATGGAGCGTGTACTGCGCCTCCGGCACGAGGAATAGAACGATGAAGTGAACCGGCGCCCGGTCGAGAGCGCAGAAGTCGACGCCCTTCCGGGAGCGGGCGAACACGGCGATGACCTCCTCGATGCCGGGGAGGAAGCAGTGCGGGATCGCGATGCCGCCGCCGATGCCCGTGCTGCGCTGCTCCTCGCGCGCTTTCAGCGCCGCCAGCGCCGTGTCTTTCTGCGTCTCGGTGAGCGCGTCGTCGTTCACGAGATGTTCGACGAGTTCCGCGATGGCGGGCCAGAGCTCGTCGGACTGCATGTCTGCAATCACTCGATCCGGAGTGAGTAGTTCGGCCAGGGTCATCGGAAAGGACGGCGGGAAAAAGGGCGAGGGCGAGCATAAGCACGCGACGGGCGGGATCAAGACCGATTTTTGGGGGTTGCGGCTTTACAATCATTCGTTCGACGCTCCATTGAGGCTCCCTCCACTCCCTCATCGGATGAGCGCTCGCGTCCTCTTTGTTTGCACCGGAAATGTCTGCCGAAGCCCCATGGCCGAGGGTTTTTTGCGTCACATGGCCGCGGCCGCGTCCGTCGAGGTCGAAGTCGGTTCGGCCGGTCTCGGGGCGATGGACGACATGCCGCCGAGCCGGAACTCGGTGATCGCGATGCGGGAGGAGGGGATCGACATTTCCCGGCAGCGCAGCCGAATGCTGACCCCCGAAATGGTCGAGGCATGCACCCACGTCTTCGGAATGGGGACGAGCCATATCGAGTCGATCCGCGCTTACTTTCCGGAGAGCCAGGAAAAGACCTTCGTCCTGCGGGAATTCATCGCCGACGACGGCTTCGACCTCAATATACCGGACCCGATCGGAGGAGATCTCGACGAATACCGCCTCACCCGCAACCTGATCAAGGAAGCCATGCCCTCCGTGCTCCGCTTCGTCACGACGGGAGATCCGGGCTCCGCGAAGGCCGCTCCATAGCGTCTCCGACTCGCAAGGGGAAGTTGCTTTGACAACCCGGCCCTCTGGGACTAGCTAACGGAGCCCGAAGGCCGCCACGCGACCGTTCCGAATCGGGCGATTTTTTGCGAAAACAATGGAAAAGCCAAGCATCATCATCGGTACCGATCACGGGGGATTCGACCTCAAGGAATTCATCGTCGGCCACCTGAAATCTCAAGGCTACGACGTCGAGGACGTCGGATCGTTTTCCAAGGAGGCGGTCGACTATCCCGAATACGCCAACCTCGTCGCTTCGGCCGTGGCCGCGGGAAACAAGGACCTTGGCATCCTTTGCTGCACCACCGGCATCGGCATGGCCATCGCCGCGAATCGCTACGAGGGCGTGCAGGCGGCTGTCGTGACCGATCCCGAACTCGCGGCGAAAACCCGCGTCCACAACAACACCAACGTGCTCAGCCTGGCGGGGGAGTTGAACACCCCCCAGGAATCCGCCGCCATCGTCGACGCCTGGCTGAACGCCTCCTTCGAAAAGGGCGGTCGCCACGAGCGGCGCGTCGCCATGATGAACACCTGCGGTCTCGCGGTGAAGTCTCCGCAGCTGGCCGCGACCGATCCCGCCATCGCCGCCGCGATCCAGGCCGAGGAAGCCCGCCAACGGGGCAACATCGAACTGATCGCCTCCGAGAATTTCGCCTCCCGCGCCGTGCAGCAGGCCCAGGGGAGCTGCCTCACCAACAAGTACGCCGAGGGCTACCCCGGCCGCCGCTGGTACGGCGGTTGCGAGAACGTCGACGAAGTGGAGCGCCTCGCCATCTCCCGCGCCAAGGAACTTTTCGGGGCCCCGTTCGCCAACGTCCAGCCCCACAGCGGCTCGCAGGCGAACGCCGCTGTCTACTTCAGCGTCCTCGAGCCCGGCGACAAGATCCTGACCATGGATCTCAGCCACGGGGGACACCTCACCCACGGCCATTTCGCCAACTTTTCCGGCAAGTTCTACGAAGTGAAACACTACGGCGTATCCGAAAAGGACGAGACCATCGACTACGACAAGCTCGCCGAGACCGCCAAGGAGTACCGGCCCAAAATGATCACCGCCGGCGCCTCGGCCTACTCCCGGACGATCGACTTCGCCCGGATGCGCGAGATCGCCGACTCCGTCGACGCCTACCTCTTCGTCGACATGGCCCACATCGCCGGACTCGTCGCCGCCGGCGTCCATCCCTCGCCGCTCCAACACGCCCACTTCGTCACCACCACCACTCACAAGAGCCTGCGCGGTCCGCGCGGCGGGCTCATCCTGACCAGCGACGAGGCCCTGGCCAAGAAAGTCGATTCCATGGTTTTCCCCGGCATTCAGGGCGGCCCGCTCATGCACGTCATCGCCGCCAAGGCCGTCTGCTTTTTCGAAGCGCTGCAGCCCGGCTTCAAGGCATACCAGGAGCAGGTGGTCGCGAACGCCAAGGCGCTATCGGAGCGCCTCGCCGGCCTCGGCTACCGCATCATTTCCGGCGGCACCGACAACCATCTCTTCATGGTCGACCTCCGGCCCGGCGGCATCAACGGCAAGATCGCCCAGGAGGCGCTCGACAAGGCCGGCATCACCGTGAACAAGAACTCCATCCCCTTCGACACCGAGAGCCCCTTCAAGGGCGGCGGCGTCCGCATCGGCACCCCCGCCGTGACCACCCGCGGCATGGCCGAAGCCGAAATGGCCCTCGTGGGCGACTTCATCCACGAGGCCCTGGAGAACCACGAGGACGACGCCAGGCTCGAGTCCATCCGGAAAAAAGTGCTCGAGCTGAACGAAGGGTTTCCGCTGCCCTGACGGAAGGGGCCGAAGGCCATCGCGCCCTTTACAGGTTCGCGATGGCTTGGCAGGATGGGGCATGACTTTTTCCCGTCGCCCTTTCCTCGCCGCGCTGGCGATTTCCGTGATTTTCTTCGCCGCGGGGACGCCGGCCTCGTCCGAGGAGATCGCCGAGGCCGCGTCGGCGATCGTCGAGTGCGAGGGTGACTACGATAAACACCTTCAGGGCGTCTGCCTCGACGGGGAGGGAAACATCTACTGGTCGTTCACCACCGAGCTGGTCAAGACCGACCCGGACGGCAAGCGGCTGCAGCAAGTCCCGGTGGACAATCATCACGGCGATCTCTGCTTTCGCGACGGCAAAGTCTACGTCGCGGTCAATCTCGGAAAATTCAACGATCCGGCGGGCAACGCCGACTCCTGGATCCACGTCTACGATGCCCGGAACTTGCGGGAGATCGCGCGGCATTCGGTCCCCGAGGTCTTTCACGGCGCCGGCGGCATGGACTCGCGAGAGGGGTGTTTCTTCGTCGTCGGCGGGCTGCCGGAAGGCGTGGAGGAAAATTACGTCTACGAGTACGACGGCGAGTTTCGCTTCGTGGAAAAGCACATCATCGAGAGCGGGTGGACGCGGCTCGGCATCCAGACGGCGGCCTGGCACGAGGGGGCCTGGTGGTTCGGCTGTTACGGCTCGCAAGCGATTTTGCTGAAGACGGACGCCGACTTCCGATTGCTCGGGCGCTACGAAGAAAACGCCTCCCTCGGCATTGCCGGGGTCGCGCCAGGAAGGTTCCTCGTCGCCGAAGGACCCCGGACCGGAGACGGACGCCACCGCGGAATCCTGCGGCCGGCCCGACCCGATGCGAAACGCGGACTGGTGCGGATCGGGAAATGAATCGACCCGCCGGAAGCGCCGGCCACGGAATCCCACGACGAATGATGCCGCCATGAAGCCCTCGCTTTATCGGTTACATGCTCCGAGTCGACAATGGCGCCCCACGCCATGAACGGACACCGATCTCCCGTGGCGCACGAATCGGACTCGTGCTAGCGTCCGCCGCCTATGACAAGCCCTTTCTCGATCCTGCGACGCGCGACACCCATGCTGGCCGCGCCACTGCTGGCCGCAGCCTTGCTGATTCCGGGGATGGCCGGTCCGGCTTCCGCCGCGGAACCGCCCGTCCTGCTCAAGGAGCCTTTCACCCGGGGGTTCGCCGCCTGGGAGACCACCGACCCGGGTGCCTGGCGGGTTCGCCTGGAGAAAGAGGGCAGCGGCAACCGCGTCCTGGAGCTGCACGGCAAATCCGATTACGAACCGCCCCACCGCAGCCCTTTCAACATCGCGCTGCACAAGTATCACGTCGTCGGCGATTTCGTGCTCACCGCGAAGGTGCGGACCACGACGAAGGACTACGGCCACCGCGACATGTGCGTCTTCTTCGGCTATCAGGATCCGGCGCACTTCTACTACGCCCATCTCGGCCAGGAGACGGACGACCACGCCAACCAGATTTTCCTCGTCGACGACGCGCCGCGCACGAAGATCTCGGAGAAGACCACCGGGGGCACGCCGTGGAAGGAAGACCATTGGCACCGGATCAAGGTGGTCCGGGAGGTCGAGAGCGGCCTGATCGAAGTCTACTTCGACGACATGGAGACTCCGGCCATGACCGCGCGCGACAAGACCTTCGAGTGGGGCCGGATCGGTCTCGGCTCCTTCGACGACAGCGGCCTGTGGGACGACGTCGAGCTGCGCGGCGTCGAAGTCGAGGCCAAGGGCGCGGCGGCGCTCCCGGACGCGAAGTCCCTGCGCTACGAGAAATGGACGCCGGACTTCCAGATCCACAACGCCATCGCGCTGAGCTTCGACGAGCAGGGCCGCGCCTACGTCACCGGCGCCCGCCGGCGCAAGGCCCAGGACCTCGCCATCAGCGACCGGGAGGAGTGGATGATCGAGGATCTCGGCTTGTGCACCGTCGAGGACAAGCGAAAGCTCATCCATCGCCGCCTCGCCCCGGAGAACGGAACCAGCGAGGACGCCAAGAAATGGGTGGAGGACTTCAACGGGGACGGCTCGCACGACTGGCGCGACCTCACCGTCCTCAGCGACACCATCTACCGGATCGAAGACGGCAACGGCGACGGCAAGGCCGACAAGCGCATCGCTTACGCCACCGACGTCAAGACCGAGATCACCGGGAGCATGGCCGGCGTCCTTCATCACGACGGGGAGGTCTACGCGACCGCCTCGCCCGACCTGATGAAGTTCCGCGACACCGACGGGGACGGCGTCGCCGACAAGCGGGAATCCATCGCCAGCGGATTCGGCGTCCATGTCGCCTACGCCGGGCACTACATGCACGGGCTCAACGTCGGTCCCGACGGCCGCATCTACTGGTCCATCGGCGACAAGGGCATGCACGTGACTTCGCGGGAAGGCAGGACCTTCGCCCACCCCCACGAAGGCGTCATGATGCGCTGCGAGCCCGACGGCTCGCACTTCGAAGTCTTCGCCCGCGGGCAGCGCAACATCCAGGAGCCGCGCTTCGACGCCTTCGGCAACTGGTTCGGCGTCGACAACGACGGCGACAGTCCCGGGGAGATGGAGCGCCTCGTCTACATCGCGCAGCACATGGACTCCGGCTGGCGCATCAACTGGCAGTACTTCAAGGGCGACTACAACTTCTGGACCACGGAAGGACTCTACAAACCCTACTTCGACGGTCAGGCCGGCCACATCGTTCCGACCATCGCCAACTACGTGAACGGTCCCTCGGGTTTCGCGTGGAATCCCGGCACGGCGTTGAGCCCGGAATACGAGAACTACTTTTTCATCACCCAATTCGCCTCGGGCTACCAGAACGCCTTCCAAGTCGAGCCGAAGGGTGCGTCCTTCGCCATGGTCAACGACCACGTCGTCGGCAACGGCGTCCCGCTCGTCGGCCTCGCCTGGGGACCGGACGGCGGCCTCTACGGAACCGACTGGGGCGGCGGCTATCCGCTCAACGACGAGGGCGGTGTGTGGAAGATCGACGTCCCGGAGTACGCGGAGTCGAAGGAGCGGAAAGAAACCGCGAAATTGATCCGCGAAGGAATGGAAGGCCGGGGACCGGACGAACTCGCCTCCCTCTGCGGCCACGCCGACCAGCGGGTCCGGCTCGCGGCCCAGTTCCGGCTCGTGGCGATGGAAGAGGGTTCGCTCCTCGCGCGGACCCTGTTGGACGAAAAAACTCCGCGGATGGCGCGGATCCACGCTCTCTGGGGATGGGCGCAGTTGGAGCGGGGCAAGGACCAGCCCAAGGCCGCCCCGGTGCTGCCCCTGGCCGGGGACGCCGACCCCGAGATGCGAGCCCAGTTCACCCGCACGATCGGCGACATGGGGGCGGTGGAGGGCGCCGAAGACGCGCTGGTCGCCCTGCTGAACGATCCGGAGGACCGCGTCCGGAGTTTCGCCGCGCTTTCGCTGGGCAATCTCGCCGCGGACGGCATCGCCCCCGAGTTGATCGCCTTCGCCGAGAACATCGAACGCGGCCAGACCTACCTGCGCCACGGCGTCGTGTGGGCCATGAGCCAATGCCTGACCTCGGACGAGTTGGCGGATCTGGATGCCCACGCTCACGCCTTTGTCCGCAACGCGGCGGCGCTGGCCCTCCGCCGCCAGGAGTCGCCCGCCGTGGCCCGTTTTCTCGACGACGAAGAGGAAGCCACCGCCGCGGACGCGGCCCGGGCCATCCACGACGACGAATCCATCCTGAAGGCGCTGCCGGACCTGGCCGCCGCGCTGGAAGCGACCGAGCACGAGAGCGAGGCCTTCCTCCGCCGGGCCGTGAACGCCAACTTCCGGCTCGGCGATCCCGAGTCGGCGGGACGGCTCGCCCGCTACGCTGCCGGGAAAGACCATTCTCTGGCGCTGCGGCTCGACGCCCTCGACGCGCTGGAGCAGTGGCTGGAACCGCCGGTGATCGACCGCATCGAGGGATGCTACCGGGAGTTGAATCCCCGGGACGCCTCGTCCGCCGGTACCGCCGTCGCTCCGGAAATGGCGAACCTGCTCACCGATCCCGAGACCCGGATCCAGGAAGCGGCCATGCGGGTGGCCACCGGGCTGAAAATCGCCCTCGACCCGGAGGCTCTGCTCACCGTGGTGTCGGACGCGGAAAACCCCGCCGACCTGCGGCGCGAAGCGCTCAATGCCCTCGCCGCGCAGGACGCCGAGCAAACGGACGGCGCGGTCGCCGTCGCGCTCGATTCCGACGACGCGGTCCTGCGCAGCCGGGCCCTCCGCTTGCTCGTGCGCATCGATCCCGGAAAGGCGACCGAACTGGCCTCGGGGATCCTCGAGTCCGGGCGGGACGAGTCCGAATCCCGGAACGCCCTCGCCACCCTCGCGGAGGCGGCCGCCGCCGAATCCGATGCCGTCCTCGAGCGGTGGACCGCGAAGCTGGTCGGCGGCAAGGTTCCCGCGGCCCTCCATCTCGATGTCCTCGAAGCTGCCGGTCGGCGCGCGGAAGAGGTTCCCGGTATCGCGAAGTCCCTCGCCGCCTTCGAGGAAAGCCGGGACGCCTCGGACCCGCTTTCCCAGTTCCGCGAATGTCTCGAGGGAGGCGACCCCGTGCGGGGCGAAGATCTTTTCATGAACCACATTGCCGCCCAGTGCGTCCGCTGCCACAACTACCGGGACGGCGACGGGAGCACCATCGGCCCCAACCTGGAATCCATCGGGAGCGAGCGGGACCGCGTCTACCTTCTGGAGTCGATCGTCGATCCGCAGCGAGTGATCGCGCCCGGCTATGGCGCCATTTCCCTGACCCTGAAGAACGGCGACGTGGTCGCCGGGCAATTGCTCGAAGAGACCGAAACGGGGATCGAGGTGCGCGACGCCGAAGGCAACACCGAGACGGTCGCGCTCGCCGAGGTGGAGGACCGCTCGCCGGTCCTCTCGACCATGCCGCCGATGAACGCCTTTCTCAAGAAAGGCGAGATTCGCGATCTCGTCGCCTACTTGGCGACCCTGCGGGCGAAGAAGTAGGCGCGATTCGACGGGCCATATTTCTCGACAGTCCGTTTCGGAGCTTGGCAAGCCGCGCGATTTGCCCCATAAATTTGCCCGATGAGAAAAGGGCGAACAGGCTGATACGGCGAACACGATGAAACGGGAAGACGGAATTCGCTGGCTCCACGGCCAGCTGCCCGGTCTGGTGGAGGCGGGGGTGCTTTCCGAAGATGGCGCCGAGAATCTTCGAAGCCACTACGGCGACGCTAAAGGAAGGTCCAGCGTGCCGCTGGCGCTCCTTTTTCTCGGTGTGTTCGGGGCTCTCCTCATCGGTTCGGGCATCGTCATGCTCTTCGCGCACAACTGGGAGGCAATGACCCGGCCGGTGCGCGTGTTCGTGTCCTTCCTGCCGCTGGCGCTGGCCCAGGCGATCTCGGGATGGACCTTGTGGAAACATCGCGACTCGACGACGTGGCTGGAGTCGGCGGGCAGTTTCCACACCCTCAGCGTCGGGGCGTCGATCGCGCTGGTGGCCCAGACCTATCACATGCCCGGGTCCTTCGACTCCTTCCTGCTGACCTGGATGCTGCTAGTCCTCCCCATGGTCTATCTGCTGCAGGCGATCGTTCCGCTGCTCGTCTACTTCGCGGGCATCACCGCCTGGGCGGGATACCATCAATCCTCGGGCGACCATTTGCTTCTCTTCTGGCCCCTGGCGGCGGCGGTGGCGCCTTTCGTCTGGTCCACGATTCGCGCGGCACCCTTCGCTCCGCGCTCGGTTTTGGTTCAGTGGGGCGGCATTCTCGCGCTGACCTGCGCGCTCGGGATGGTCTTGGAGAAGGGATTTCCAGGCCTCTGGATTCCGGTCTACGCGGCCTTTTTCGCCACCCTCTATCTCGCCGGCGGTCTCGTCGATGGGAGGGAGCGCTCGTTCTGGCAGCAACCGGCCAGGGGCTTCGGCGGGGTGGGGGCGGTCGTTTTGGTGTTCGTCCTCTCGTGGTCGTGGCCGTGGGAGGAGATAGGCTGGCCCCACGCCCGCCTGGGAACTCGCTACGATCCACTCGCCTCTTGGTGGGACGGCGCGATCCTTCTCGCCCTGCTGACGACTGCGGTGGTCCTGGCCGTGAGCACGATCCGCCGCCGCCGCGCCGGGGATCTCGTCGTCGGCAGCCTGGCTTTCCTCATGCCGGCGGTCTACGCCATCGTCGCCGCCGGAGTAGACCCCGAACTCGCCGCGCTCCTGATGAACGCCTACCTGCTGGCCCTCAGCGTCGCTCTCGTGGTGCGGGGCGTGCGCGAGGTTCGGCTGCGTACTTTCAACGGAGGCATGGTCATTTTTTCCGCGCTGGTCGTGGCGCGATTTTTCGACAGCGAAATCAGTTTCATCGGCAAGGGGCTCGCCTTCATCGCGCTCGGGGTGGCTTTCCTGGTCTGCAACATCATCCTCGCGCGACGAAAGGAGAAAGCCTCGTGAAAGCCCCACCGCTGGTTCTAGCGCTCTTTGCCGGCGTCTGCCTCTTGCAGTGGGCGGTCCCCGCGTCCATGATTCACAAGAGGGAATCGACCCTGCACCACGGCGAGATCTATCGCTTCAAAACGGCGCCGGTCGATCCCTACGACGCCTTTCGGGGACGCTACGTCGCTCTCAACTACGAGGAGAGCACCGTCGCGGGAACCTGGCCAAGAGAGGATTTCCGGCGGGGACGCGTCGTCTTCGCCGTGCTCGGGACGGACGAGGAGGGCTTTGCCGTGATCGAAAATCTGGTCACCGCTCCGCCGGAGGAGGGCGACTTTCTGAGGGTCCGCGTCGGCTACGTGTACAGCGACCGAATCAGGATCGAGCTGCCTTTCGACCGCTTCTACATGGACGAGTTCTCCGCGCCGGAGGCGGAGCGCGAATTCCTCCGCGCCAATCGGAACGGGGGTGCCGAACCCGCCCATGTGGTCGCCCGCGTCCGGCGCGGGTTCGGCGTCATCGAGGATCTGATCGTCGGAGGCCAACCCGTCGCCGAATGGCTCGAGGGGCGGCGGTGAAATCTGTCTCCCCCCGGGGGTTCGGGCACTCCGGCTTGACCTCGTCGAATGCCGGCAAGACATTGGTCCATTATGAAACTTCACAAACGTGCCATGGCGGCCGCCGCGGTTTGTCTCGCAGGAAGCGCGAACGCCGCCGATTTGAGCGTAGGCCAACCCTTTCCCTTCCAATCCTTCCCCTCGATGGAAGCCGGCAGCCCCTTGTCCGTCACCCAGTTCCAGGGCAAGAAGACCGTCCTGCACATTTTCGCCTCCTGGTGAGCGGGATGCCGTCGTCACGTGCCCGGGTGGCACGACTCAACAGAGGATCTTCAGGAGCAGGGCCGCCTTCAAATGGTAGGGCTCATCGAAGAACAGCACGCCGACCGCTGTCGGCTGTTCATGCAGTGGAAGGGGATGGATTGGCCCGTTATGGTCGACTCCTTGAATCTTCTGGAAGTGCCGGCGGTTCCGATCACCCTGTTGATTGATACCCACGGCGTCATCCGAGGCGTTCGACCGGAGCGCGAGGAATTCGAAGCGTTCATGGACAAAGAGTATCCGCCGCCGGCGACGGCCTTGGATTCTGAAGCGTCCCCGCCGGATTTGGAGGCGCTCCGGCAAAAGGCAAAGGACGGGTCGACCGAGGCGATCGGCGAGTACGCCGAGGCCTTGTTTCTTTGGGGAGACGCGAGCCGGATGGACGAAGCCGTCGAGTCTTTCGCCAAGGCGGTCGAAGTGGACCCGGACAACGGCTGGCTGCATTTTCGCCTGGGAGTCGCTTATCGGAAGCGACACGATTCGGACAACCGCAGGAAAGGCGATTTCGCCCGCGCCGTCGAGCACTGGTATCGCGCCTTGGATACCGATCCCAACCAATACATCTGGCGGCGACGAATCCAGCAGTACGGACCGCGCCTGGACAAGCCCTACTCGTTCTACGACTGGGTCAACGAGGCTCGCCGCGATATTCGGGAGCGCGGGGAGGCGCCTTCGCCATTGACGGTGGAGCCGGGCGGTGCCGAGTTCGCCCATCCGACCGAGGCACTGGACGCGAGGAGAGGAGAAGGCGTCGAACCCGATCCCGAGGGGCGAATTCTCCGTGACGAAGGTCCGTTCGCGCACTTGGAAACCACCGTGGTTCCTTCCACCAAGGATGATCGGCCGGCCGCCCGGGTGCATTTGAGTTTTCGTCCCAACGAAGCGATGAAGGCGCACTGGAACAACGAGGCCGAAGATATGGTCGTTTGGATCGACCCGCCGAAAGGCTGGGAAGTGGATTCTCAATCCCTCAGCCATCCCAATTCGCCGGAAATCGTGGAAACCCGACCGCGCCATCTCGAGTTCGAGCTGGAGGGGCCGTCCTCAGACGTCACGGAAGGCTCGACCCTGGAAGGCTACGCTCTGTATTACGTCTGCGAAGACGTCGACGGCCTTTGCCTATACCGACGCCAGGATTTCAAGATCGACCTGTCCGAGGCGTTCGATTCAAAGCCCTGACGCGGGGCGATTGCTGCCGGGAGTTTTCCTTTTTCGCTGCACCTGCACCGCTTGGGCCGGATTGGAGAAACGGGAAGGGAAATTGTGAGGGAAGTCCAAGGCCGATGCCTGCCCGCACTGGCATTCGGCACCGGAGAAAAGCCTACCTCGCGCCCTCGATCTGCTTCAACCAGCCTTCGACGGTGAAGTCGTCGGAGCCGATTTCGCCGGGTTCGAGACAGGCGAGCTTCTCGCGGGGTATCGGACGGAGGGTGAAATCCGGCAGCGTGGCTCCGCGCTGGTGAAGATCGGTGCCGTAGAGGGATTCGAGTTCGATGCCGTGGCGGTCGCACCAATCGCCCGAATTGACCGTTGGAAGCTTGCGGATTTCCTCGAGGCTCAGGGCCGGAGTGCCGAGGTGGTGGTGAACCCACTCGAGCGCCTCCTTGTAGATCATGTAAGGGCGATGACCGCCCTCGGGCTCGAACCATGCCGCGATCTTCGCGTCCGCTCCCAATGTCTCGTAGACCTTCGAGGCATCCTCTACCACGGCGTCCGTTCCCCGCCAGGCACTGCCATCGTCTTCCCGGTCGATCACCCAGTCGGCGTCGCCGTTGAGGACGAGCGTCGCGCAGTCGGGTGCGGCGAGAGCGGCGTATTCGGTCCAGGTCAGGAATTCCCGCATCCGTTGATTGGGAAGCTTGGTGCAGCACTTGGTGCGGAGTCCGATGTCGTGAAAGGCCCAGCCGGAAACGAGGGCCATTTTGATGCGCGGTTCGAGTGCGGCCATCCAGCCGGCCGTGGCCCCGCCGAGGGAATTTCCGGCCACCCCGATGCGCTCCGCATCGACGTCGCCGCGTTCGAGTAGGAAGTCGATTCCGCGCATGGTATCGAAGATCAACTTGCCCATGACGAGACGTCCGGCCCGATCGGCGCGGTCGCTGACAGCTTTGGGATCATGGGCGCGGGTTCCGAGGCGGCCCTTCGCGTGGCGCTCCTCCTCTCCGAGGGGATCCATCGCCAGACAGGCCAGCCCCAGTTTTGCATACACCTGGGCGGCGTGACTGTATTGCCATTGGCTCTTGCTTCCTCCGTGTCCAAACGTCAGCACGATGACCGGCATTTTTTCCGGTGGATCCTTCGGGCGATAAAGCACCGCCGGAATCCTCGAACCGGATTCGCTGGTGAAAATCCATTTCTCGATCACAAGACCGTCCCATTCGAGTTGGCCGCGTTTCTCCGCCTCCAAGGGGACTCGGGCTTCAGGGATCCCCAGCATTCGGCGCAGCCGCGCCCGCTGTTCGGACTGCCAAGCCCTGAAAGCGCTCCGATTCCTCGCCGTGGTCTCCAGAGTCTTCCGCTTCTCCTCGGAAACCTCGATTCCGACCTCCGGCAATCCTTCCGGCAACACCGCCGTGGCGATGGCGAAATACTTGTTCGAGAACGGAGGGGCCTTGCGGCTTGCGTACCACATCCGCAGCCCGCCATCCGGAAGGCGCATCACCGACTGGCTGGTGGTGTAATGCGATTCCCACGGACGCGCGGGATCCGGACGAAACACGGGATTCCCCGGGTGCTTGTACCACTTCAATCCGTCGAGGCTGACGGCGAACCCGAGGGCGGTCGTGTGGCTTCGTTCCGCCCAGTAGCTCCCGTACCACATGCAGTAGACGCCCTCCCGTTGAATCACGGTCGGATAGAAGAGGCTCTCCTTTTCCCACTCCTGGTCGAGGACGAGCACCGGCTCGGGAGTCACGCGCCACTGGCTTCCGTCCTGGCTTGAGGCGTGGCGCATGATCCACGACGTCGAACCCACATCCGTAAACCACATCTGATACCAGCGCCCCGTCTTGATTACCGTGGGTGCATAGACGTCCTTCAGGAGCACCGGCGAGGGTTCCGCCCAGTGGATTCCGTCGGAACTGGAAGTCTCGTGCAGGGTGTGCAATCCGCTTGCGTCGGTGAAGGAAGTCGAGCTGAACCACATCCTCAGCTTTCCGTCCTCGCGCAAGGTGGCCCCATCCGGGTGGCGCAGGAGCGTCGGGGTCAGGACGGAACGCTGCCCGTCGTTCCATCCGAACACCGGACCGTCAGGGTGTTTCGCGAAGCTGCGTCCGTCCGAGCTGGTGGCGAGCCCCAGTTCGAAGACCCGCTGCTTGACCGTTCCCGAGGCACCGCAATACCAAAGCCGGAATTGTCCGTCTTCGAGTGCCACCGCCGGCGCGAAAACGTGGCTGTCATCGAAGGCGTCCGGAACCCCCAGCGACACGATGGGGCCCTCGGTATCGCGCTGCCACGACTGCTGAGATTCCACCCAAGGACGAAGCTCGGGTGGTACCTCCGTAGTCTGCCCCGTCACCAGGCACGGCATGGAGGCGAGAACGAACAGCACGAGGACGATTGCTTTCATGCTCGGAATGATAGCGGCTTTTCGAACGGCAATTCCAGCGCGAAAATAGGTCGCGGAGCCGCGGATGGGTGCTCCGACGTTGAACCCATCGATGTGGGGAAGGGGAGCGGAGTTGCTTCTTTCGGGGACAGGCCCGGCGCTTCCTCTCTCAGCCGGTCATCCCCTCGATGTCGATGAGATGCATCTGGCGGCCTTCGCCGCCGTGGGCGGAATCGATGCAGAGGCGCTTGGCGTCGCGGCTGAGGCGCGGGTGGGTGTCCACTCGCCATTCGCCGGTGTAGACGGGCGGGGAGGGGAAATGCCCCAGGTCGATGCGCTTGTCGCTCGCCGGATGGTAGAGATGCGGCGTCTGGAAGCGCTCGGGGCCGGTGGGATAGGTGTCGCAGACGAGCCACTCGCCGCCGGGCATGTAGATGAAATGCCCGTTGGGATCGAGCACCCCGCGGCCGATCTCCTCCAGGACCGCCGACTCCCTGTCCTCGAAGAGAAAGTTCCCCCACTCCTCGTTGCCGAGCCAATGGCGCGACTGCGAGAGGATGTGCCGGGGATCGCGCCAGATGAAATGCGAGGCGTAGCCGTTGGGGATGACGAGGCGCACGTCGCTGCCGTCGGGCGCCGCGGTGAGGAGGCGAGTGAGCCGGTTGCCCTCGGGGTAGCGCCAGCGATGCAAGGCGATGAAGCGGGCGCCGTCGGGGCTGAACAAGAGATGGTTGAAATAGTGCTTGATGCCCGACGCGGCTTGGGGGATTTCTCCCATCTCGGCGACGGCGGCCACGGAGAGGATCAAGTCGACGTCGCCGTTTTCCAGATCGACCCGGAAAATGCCGGACTGCTCCGGCGCCAGGTCGTCGCCGTGGCGGTCGGGCAAGCCGGCGTAGCCGTAGCCGGGGCGCACGTCGGCGATGCGGGCGAAGTCCGGGGCCACCGCGGTCTTGCCGTCCGGGCTCACGCTGTAGACGGGGTGCGGCACCACCTGTTGCTCGCCCGTGAATACGTCGAGGATGCGGCAGATGAAGCGATCCTTCTCCCGATCGTTCCACAGCACCTTGGAAGCGGAACCCGGCAGCCATTGCAGCATGCAGCCCTGCTGCCAGTTCCAGGCCCGGCTCCCGCCCAGTGGAATCCAGCGGTCTTTCTCCTCAAGGTCCACCATGCCGATCTGGATGGTGTCCTCGGGTTCCGGGGTGCGGTGCTCGAAATCGACCCGCATGCCGAGGACGAAGCGGTCGGAGGGATCGAACTGTTCCTTGTCGTAGTAACCGAACCAGTGGTGGCCGGGAGGCCGGGTGATGGTGCGGACGGGCGCGAGGGGTTCTCCGTTCGTGGCGGGACGGTCTGTTTCCATGGCGAGAGAGGGGAGGGACAGGCTGGTCAGGCCGGCGAGCGCCGCGCGCCGCGTCAGGAGACTGTTGAAAAACCCCGGAATGGAAAACTGCGAGACATTTTGTTTACTGGATAGGCGCGACGAGGAAGTGGGGTATTCCCCACGCCTGAGAAGCAACGACGCCAGTAAACAAAAGGGCCGCAGCCCATCGGGGCGGTCAACAAATCGTTCCGGCGAAGCCGCTATTTCTAAAACCGAAAACCTCATAGATTTTCCGTTGTGGGGTTTTTCAACAGTCTC
>JBBDRG010000063.1:0-104352 GCA_040905585.1 Verrucomicrobiales bacterium | reverse complement strand
TGGATCGGCGGTGGATCGGCGGTGGATCGGCGGTGGATCGGCGGTGGATCGGCGGGGCGGGATCGGGGTCGGTTAAAAATTCCTGATCTCCATCCATTTCCGGGCTGCCTTCGGCAACTCGTTCGCCGGTTTGGATTTGAGAACATGGATCCGCCCCGGAGACCGTGGCATTCGGAAGAGTCTGCCGAACGACGAACGGAATCACGAATTTTAAACCGACCCCGTGACCAACTCTTTAGGAATGCGGACGGCTTGCGAGCCACCTGAGGTGAAGACGCTTGTTTTCATTTCAGGATATACGTATATCCTGAAACCGGATCCAGCAAGGAGAAAACCCGCGTTCCCGGGGTCGCATTTCTGGCATTTGTCCCCGAGGAGAGTCGGCCGTTTCCCGGGTCGCGGGGAGGAGGTGGGGCGCGGGCCGTCGTGGGATTGGGAGCGGAGAGGGCTGAGTGGGGGAGGCTTCGTTGCTGTTGGGGAGCCAAAATACGGAATTCGTTCCCTGACCCCACAATACACTGGCCGGGTACGGATGCATCCTACGTCCCGATCACATCCTTCTGCAGATCCCGCAGCACCCGCAGCTCGCCCCAGTCCGCTCCACGCATGCGGCGCGCCCCGGTCGTGCGCTTTTCGCCGAAGCGACGGCGCCGGGCCTGTTCGCGCTCGAAGACGCCATTCACGAATTCCGCCGTGCCGAGGACAGCGCCGTCGCAAAAATACCTGACTCGGTGACGCAACACCTGCCGCACCGGCATCGCCCCCTGGGACTCGCGCACCGTCTCGACCTCCGCTTCCGCGAAACCTCGCCGACCGCGTTCCCCTCGCTCCGGGTCGGGCGAGACCTCCTGCCCCTCCTCATACAAAAAGATCCGATACCGCGCCGCCGTGCGCCGCCAATCGTGTTTGAAATCGGGCTCTTGCAGGGCTTCGCTGAGCATCAGGCCCAGTCTGGCCCGCGCTCGTTTCGCCCCGCGCCTGCCCGAGAGCGCTTCGGCGTAGCCGCACCACCGGTAGTCCTCCGGATTTGCGACGATCCCTGCACGAACGGGATTGAGTTCGATGTAGGCCGAGATCGTCAGCAAGGCCCGCTCGCAGTCCTCGACGAGGACACTTTTGTAGCGCCCTTCCCACAAGGTCCCGGTGCGACCGAGGCGCTTGTTCATGTAAAAGGTCACCCGCAGCTTCAACTCCTTGAGGAAGAGCGAGAGATCGCCGCGCCGCCTTTCGTAGCGGTCGAGGATCTGCTTGTGCCAGGCCTCGTCTCCGGATTCGCGGGCGCGTTCCAGTTCCTGCCGGACGCCCTCGACAGGCACCGCATCGTGGAGCAGCGGCAGAACCGCAAGCAGCCCCTCCTCGTCGAGCGGTGCCAGCGCCTCCCGGTCCGGGACTTCCAGGAGGAGGTGGAAGTGGTTGGACATGAGACAGTAAGTGACGACCCGCACCCCCGAGAAAGCTTCCTGGTTGCGGAGGATCTTGCGGAAGACCTCCTTGTCGCGGGGCTTGAAGACCATGCGACGGTCCACGACGCGGGACATGACATGGTAAAAGGAACGGCCTTGGCCGAGGAGTCGTGCGGTTCTCATGGCGATAGGATGGGGCTTGGAAGGCGATTTGGCAAGCGGAAAACCTATTGTTTGTCTGTCCCTTAAACCTTCGGGTCGCGGGGAGGAGGTGGGGCGCGGGCCGTCGTGGGATTGGGAGCGGAGAGGGCTGAGTGGGGGAGGCTTCGTTGCTGTTGGGGAGCCAAAATACGGAATTCGTTCCCTGACCCCACAATACACTGGCCGGGTACGGATGCATCCTACGTCCCGATCACATCCTTCTGCAGATCCCGCAGCACCCGCAGCTCGCCCCAGTCCGCTCCACGCATGCGGCGCGCCCCGGTCGTGCGCTTTTCGCCGAAGCGACGGCGCCGGGCCTGTTCGCGCTCGAAGACGCCATTCACGAATTCCGCCGTGCCGAGGACAGCGCCGTCGCAAAAATACCTGACTCGGTGACGCAACACCTGCCGCACCGGCATCGCCCCCTGGGACTCGCGCACCGTCTCGACCTCCGCTTCCGCGAAACCTCGCCGACCGCGTTCCCCTCGCTCCGGGTCGGGCGAGACCTCCTGCCCCTCCTCATACAAAAAGATCCGATACCGCGCCGCCGTGCGCCGCCAATCGTGTTTGAAATCGGGCTCTTGCAGGGCTTCGCTGAGCATCAGGCCCAGTCTGGCCCGCGCTCGTTTCGCCCCGCGCCTGCCCGAGAGCGCTTCGGCGTAGCCGCACCACCGGTAGTCCTCCGGATTTGCGACGATCCCTGCACGAACGGGATTGAGTTCGATGTAGGCCGAGATCGTCAGCAAGGCCCGCTCGCAGTCCTCGACGAGGACACTTTTGTAGCGCCCTTCCCACAAGGTCCCGGTGCGACCGAGGCGCTTGTTCATGTAAAAGGTCACCCGCAGCTTCAACTCCTTGAGGAAGAGCGAGAGATCGCCGCGCCGCCTTTCGTAGCGGTCGAGGATCTGCTTGTGCCAGGCCTCGTCTCCGGATTCGCGGGCGCGTTCCAGTTCCTGCCGGACGCCCTCGACAGGCACCGCATCGTGGAGCAGCGGCAGAACCGCAAGCAGCCCCTCCTCGTCGAGCGGTGCCAGCGCCTCCCGGTCCGGGACTTCCAGGAGGAGGTGGAAGTGGTTGGACATGAGACAGTAAGTGACGACCCGCACCCCCGAGAAAGCTTCCTGGTTGCGGAGGATCTTGCGGAAGACCTCCTTGTCGCGGGGCTTGAAGACCATGCGACGGTCCACGACGCGGGACATGACATGGTAAAAGGAACGGCCTTGGCCGAGGAGTCGTGCGGTTCTCATGGCGATAGGATGGGGCTTGGAAGGCGATTTGGCAAGCGGAAAACCTATTGTTTGTCTGTCCCTTAAACCTATAATTTCCATAGTACAAGCGGAAATTTCACCTTTTTGTCGCGCTGGGGTGGTGAATAGTTACCCTTTTCTCTTCTTTCTGGCCCCCCTCGCCCCTCGACTAAGAAACTTCGTGGGGATGGAAGCTCAATTCTTTCGATCTGGGCGGAGTCCCTTGAAAGCGCAAGAATTTTTGACCGACCCCGTTTGTTGGTTCCCTTCTGACCCCTTTCCCCGGCGATTAAGGAAGGAACATTGTGCTAGTCCCAATCCCAAGAGTCTGGGGCACCTCCCATTAATTTCCATAACTCAAGCGTACCGTTGTCATGCAAGGTGACGATTTCCCGACCGTCAGAACTGGCAGCAACACTCTTGACCTGCTTGCCGGATGAGTAGCGCTCACCAGTTTTCGTATCGACGAAAGCAAGAGCGGAAGGAGCGTGAATAATCATGTCCTTATCCTCTGGAACATACCACTGCCACGATTTCGCAGTGATGCGCTTTTCAGAAGTCAGGCTTTGGTAGCAGTATACTCCACGGAAAGTGGGGATGAATATCTTACCTTCAGCATTCATAAATGCGCCTTTAGCCCAACTTACGTTCATAATGCTGGAGCCGATCGTTTCCAGTCGTTCCCCCGTGGTGGCACTATGGACCTGCACAACGGTATGGAGCGTTGGTCTCGGGTTTCTATCGGCCCGCGGTGGATCTGTGGCGAAAAAGAGTTTCGATTCGTCTGGCGAAAGGAAAAGTGAGCATTCCTTGTGCCTGTCCTGTCCAAGCGCCGTGGCTGTTTCGTCCAGGACCTTCTGAAAAAGCACTCTTCCTGACGCGATGTCGAAGCAGGACAGCGTAGAGGCTTTCAGATTGTCCCAGCCCCATGCCTTTCCAAAAGGCGCCATGCTTAGATAATAGAGTTTACTCAAATCCTTGTTGAATACCCAAAATGTGCCACCTGAAGAATCGATCGTGAAAGGGAGTAACGCCCGGTCAGCCAGCTTCGCGAATCGATACTCACCGTTCGATCCGTCAAATCTAACAAGCTGAGAATGCCCGGATTGGCCAATGCCGAATTCCGCACCTGGAACTCGTTCCTGCCATTTTCCGATTTCCTTCAGATTTGGGTCTTTCGAATCCAATTCGGTGACTTCCCAATCGTTCGAGACGATGAAGATCTTCCCAAGTGACGAATCGAAGTGCAATCGATTGACGTATGTCCTGTGGTAGCTGGCTTCTGCGACCTTTTCATAGAATTCCCAATAGTATTTTCGGTCATGGAGCAAATCTGACTTCGCGAGGTTTGCTGTTTCCGCTATTTCTGCATCTCTCTGAATGGTTTCGGGTAGGGAGCGGAAATGCTCTCGGAACGCGGGCCAATCACCCTTGCTCCGCAACTCGGCCAGGTGCGATCTTGAGTAGTGGAGAAGGCACTTTTGAGTCAGGTCGCTGAATTCCTGGTAGAATACCTTTGGTGTGCTGGTCTCTTGCAAGGCAGACAATGCACTGGCCCAATCGGCTTCAGCAGCGTGGGCGGACGCTATCGTCATCGCCTTGATGGCTGGCAGACTATCGATGTATTCTTCGAAACGATCGTTCGTTTCTCCCGAGAGTTTGGCAACCTCGATGAGATACGTCAGCGAAGACCAATCTTGGGATCTGGCCAACTCCACTGACAGAGCTACAAAAGCCTCAAATTGTTCTTCTGATGACGAAGTTTGGGTGAGCTGGCGCAGCTCAGAAGCAAAAACAAATACATCGGCCCAATTTTTATTACTTCTGGCCTCTTCGTTAGCTGATGTCAGGAATGATGTTCTTTGGCTTATTCCAGTCAATTCCTTAGAGTTCTCAAAAATCGAATCACTCGAGACCGTCGAAAACCCAAAACCGGAGATCTCCTGCACCGGTCGACTGAAGCGGACTCGGGAAGGGTCTCTCGAGTCAACCGAGGCATCAGGGAAAAAACAGTAGTCACCCTCCGGAAGCGCGTTTTCAAGTTCAACAAAATGGACGCCATCACCTAAATGATCAGATTCGAAGGTGGTAATGGGTTTTGCAAGCAACGTTCTAGGGTCCTCAGGTGAATAATAACCTACTGAATCGTTTTCAATTTTGATCACGACCCCGCGGCTGAACCTAGACTGACTTGCGAAGATGATCTTCTTGTTCGCCGGAAAAATTCCCACTTCGCCCGATGCGAGCACTGACATCGTCGAATCATCGGCAGAGTGATTGCCCGACAGTAGTTTCTTGAGGGTATCCGAAGTATAGACAGGAACTAGTTCAAGCCCTCCCAACTCGAAATAGGCCCCTTCATACCAAGTCGAAATGCCTGACTCTGGCGGCAGTCGAAGGAGGTGAACTTCCACTTCCTCTTCCTCTTCCTCTTCCTCTTCCTCTTTGCTCGCGTTTTCGGGAAATGAGCTAGCTATTTCCAGGCCACCGGAAACATACCCTTCGCGTTCAAAGTATATTGCTGATGCTGCATCGTTTCTTTTCAGTGCGAACTTTCCATTTTTTCCGGTCAAATATCCAGAACCGCCAAAGTCAAGTTTTACGAGCACTCCTTCGATTGGGTCTCCGGACTGATCTTTTACCACTCCTTTATAGGATTTTTGAAAACAGCCAGTGAGGGCAAAGAGACAGGTAATGAAAAGCGCGAAGTGAAACGAGAGACGCATGACTCACTGTTACTGCGAGATGGCATGGGGTTGCCAGACGGGGGTGAAACCCGCCAACCTGACAACCATGCAATACAAAATAAAAACCAATCCTACCGAAACCTGCGAAACGATCAAGCTCGGCATCGAAAAACTGCTAGACGGGCTCGAAAGCAAGCACCACTGTAAGTCCGGCGTATCGCTGCCGCGCGGCAGGATGCGCCGCCACCAGCTCTTATGAAACTTCCCCGTGGACCGGGGTCGGAGGGGGTTCAGGGGGAGGTAGGGGACGTTCGGGGCCATCGCAGTCGAGAATCGACCGATTTGGCCGGATGAGTCAACGATTTTCTGCTAGAAATCGCCCTTCGCTCGTGCGCCGGTTGAGAAATCGCGCCCGCCGGGCACGGGTATCCGCTCCCGCTTCGTTTTGGCTTCGCACCCCCAGGGTCAGGCAACATTTGGCGTCTTTCCCCGTTGGCCGACCATCAAAAACGATGGACCCAGTGGAGGATCTGTCAACAAATGTTGCCCGACCCCGGATCTCGTTCTTGACCGTAGCGCCGTCGGCGTCCAGGACGTGGACGACGCTATACCGCTTGTGGTAATCGATTCCTGCGAATAACATGGGAGAGGAGCTGGATTGGGTGTTGGTTTTCATCGACTTGAGGGTAAATCCGCCCTCGACGCCCGATCCAGCTCTCTTTCATGTTCCCCTTCTCTGACCCCTTTTCCCAGGGGTACCGACTCGGAGCGGGATTGCGGTGGTGTGCCGCGCGTTGTTGTTCGGCTCAGCGTTTGTCTTCGATGCCCAAAAGCTTCTGAAAATCGTGGCGAATCTCGTCAAGTAGTGGCGTTATCTTGTCATCAACTTCTTGAAATCCTTTCTTCAAGCTCGTAGCAACTAAACTCAATCGCTCAGGTGAAGCCGCCACTTCAGCCGCGATATCGGCAACATCGTTGAGTGAAGCGTCAGTTATACCTGCATAATGGAACATCTTAATATTGAGGGATCGAGCCTGTTTCCGCAATCGGTCTGGAAAGAATATTTCGTTTTCATGCAGAATCTTTTCGGCATTGAAGACGCCAAGCATGACCGCCTTCAAAAGCATCTTTTCCTTCTCGGAATAGTCATTGTCAATCGACAGTCGAAATGCGGCGATGATTGAGCGGATCTTGGTGATCTCTCTGTAATACTCAACCAAGACTGTTGCGCGTTTTTCGTGGAGATGCTCAAACGCCACCTTGTGTTCAAGAGCCGCCTTGTTGAGTTCAAATTTAAAC
Source organism: Verrucomicrobiales bacterium (assembly GCA_040905585.1). Lineage (GTDB taxonomy): Bacteria > Verrucomicrobiota > Verrucomicrobiia > Verrucomicrobiales > DEV007 > Arctic95D-9. The sequence continues at coordinate 97,515 of JBBDRG010000063.1, read as the reverse complement.
CGCTCAACATCCTTGGTCATCATGTGACCGTAAAGCGCCTTGATAAGCCAAGCGATGGCTGCTGATGCGACCCCGAAATATCCGAGATTCTGAAGAATTTCCCAAAGGTCTTCCATGGTGCTTTTCAAAGCCGAACGTTTGAGTGCACACACGGGCGTAGCGCGTTGCTGTGCCACGACTTGTTATCCATTTAATTTCAGTATGTCATCGAGCGGCAATGCGTTCGAGACTTCAACCCCGTTACGGACGAACTTGATTAGAGTATTTGCATCCCTAATTGTTCCAATCACCTTTCGGACAAGCCCTTTCTTCTTTTCATCGGTGGTGGCTTCGCGTGGATCTAGCATGATCTCCCCAAGCACGCGAGCCATAGATGCCTTGATGCCCGAGGCTCCGAAGAATCGGTAGTTCTGGACCGAGGTGCGAATGATAAATAGGTGAGAGACCAAGAAATGGGAAAAGTCAGACGACACCTTTGTCTTGCGGATCTCGTCGATCAGTCGATCAAGCTGTCGCTCCAACTTCTTAAGGTCGTCTTCCGGAATCTCTTCCTCAGATTCGATCCTGTTAAGTTGATCGCTGATGAATTCGAGGCCATGGAGGTCCTCGCTTTTGATTCCCTTCCTAAATGAATTGAGGTCACTCTCGACATTTGAGGTCGCCAAGTGCCTTGCGATGCTTTCAATCGATCTCTGGTAGAGAACGACATTCAGATCGGGAATGGCGTTGAGGCGCTCCTCGACCTCTAGGGAGAGGTTGATCACGCTGACATAGGCTTTAAAGATGTGTGGCGATTTCTGATCCTTAATTGCAAACACTTGAGCGATAGCATCCCGCATCTGCATGTTTTTGGGTATTTCGCGGAACTCACTCAGTAGTTCGTGAAGTCTCGAAGCGGGATTCATTCTTTTGGATCGTCAGAGTCATCCTACGCCTGACCGAGGGCGCGCTCCGACTTCTGGGTTCTTGGTTGAATGTTCATGATGCGTTCGACTCGGCGCAGGTCGGGCGTTAGGATCGACGTCTTGTTAGCGCAGTTTGGGGGTGAGGTTTTCGATCATTTCGACGATTATCCGTCCCTGAGTCGCCACGTGTTCGCGACACCTCTTGAGTTCCCCAACGGCTATCTCATGATTATTCTCTTCGATACTGCTACTGAAAGTGAGGTTCCGATAGAACAGACTCTCTTCAACATATTGATTGAGGAGATCCAAGTGTGTCACGACTTGAAGAACTCCTTGCTGCTCTGGTTCTGAAAAATCTGAAACATCGCCAAGTTTGGTGGTGGTGTAGGGAATCGAATACTTGCTCAGTGATATTCCTCCCGCCTGTTTAGCCTTAACTTGGGCAGCTGCGGCCGAGAAATCTTTATCGGCAGTATCCAGCAGACGGTCAGTAACCGCCATGAATACCTGCATCGAAGGAGGGAAAAAATCTGGCTTCACTCGCTCTTTTAGATACCGAATTGAATCTTTTGTCATCCCGCCGGAAATCATCTCGATCGTAGTAGCGGCCAAAGCTAGCCGTTGCCGGAGGTCGTCGAGCTCAGTTGCGATTCCGTTGCGGACTTTCTTCTTCCGCTTCCGCCCCTCAATAGCGCTCTTGATGAGCGGAGTAAAAAATCCGAGCGCCCAGCCGATTCCAAGAAGCGCTAGCTTTTGCAAGAAGTCGGTCATTTTTTTAGCGCTAACAGCATCGATCAGCGATTTGCGAAACAAGTTCGCTGCATCGACTGATCCGGTCGGAGGGCGATTCTACCCATCTGCGGGAAAACCGGTCAAGCCTATTCTGCCGATCCAACCCAACAGGGTTCGCTCACCCACCCAATCCTCTCGAGCGGCCTCGACTTTGACACCGGCGTCCCCGCATGTCCGGATTCGACCCGAGCAAGGTTCGCTACCTCAAGGAATTCTACAGCGCCCACGAGATCCGCGACTTCTGGAAGGAACTCGGGGATACGGGGCGCGATTTCGGGCTGCGGGGGTCAGTCCTAGAAATTAGAATTTCGCCCATCGTTTGGAGGTCATCCAAGGCGATGGTCATTTTGCGCAGCGACTCATCGAGTACGAGGACGCCTTCAGCTGCGGCGAAGGCGAAGCGGGGTGGATACTTGAAGCACTTCGGTCTCGACGAACCGCCTCGGATTCAGCGGGTGCGAGTCGCTCTTCTATTTCGTCGAGAATATCCTTCCGGAATTTTCGCTGCGATCGTTTCATGGGGGACGGGACGTGGATGCTCGTTGTTGGCGTTCAGGCTGCCGATTGAATTTCCGCCATGACGGCGTCGAGGAGGCGGCGGGATTCTGTTTGGGAGCGGATCAGGGAGGCTTCCAGTTCGTCGCAGAGGGACATGAGTTCGTCGACCTTGGCGACGATGCGGTGTTGTTCGGCTAGGGGTGGGAGGGGGATGGCGTACTTCTTCACGCCCGCAGCCGACAGGTTTGGCTGCGCGGTGCCGTTGTCGAAATCTTTGATGGCCGCTTTTCCAGGTGGGCTGATCAGAAAGAGGAATCCAAATCTGGTCTCAACCAATTCCCCGAAGCGGACAATGACCAAAGATGAAGCTATGGCACCTTCGCGAAGTGGATCAACAAACGCCGTTTTTCCAATCGTTGCTCCTCTGAGACAGTAGACCAAATCCCCCCCTTGAATTTTCCCACCTCCAAGCGAATCGAACTTTTCTCGGGTAATGTGGTGCATCCGCGTACGAGAGAGTGTGCCGTCTGGTTCAATATGGCCCGTGTTGATCCAAGGGACGCCTTCGGGGACGTATTCCGTTCTGTTCGGATACTTCTTGCTCCGGTCGCCGTTTATCAGCTTCGCCAAATGTCCGATTTGAGTCCAAACCCAATTTCTGGGAATTTCAAATGGAGCCGATTCGGAATCCAGTTTCGAGACATTGAGGGTCTGTGGGGAATTCGCATCCCCCTTATCCTGCTCCACCAACTTCCCCCTCACGGCAAGATCCAGAATCGTCTGCCGGAGCGGGGCGATCTGGTCGGGGCGGACGGTGACGCGGGGGAGGATTTGGAAATGGAATCGGGCGGCGGAGCGGAGGGCGTCGTCGTCGGGCGCGGTGGCGATCCGGTGCAGGCTCGCGGCGTTGAGGCGCTCCCGCTGCCGTTCGCGCTCCGCGTGGGCCGCTTCCAGTTCGTCGCACAAGCCCATCAAATCTTCCACTTTCGCCACGATCCGCTTCTGCTCGGCGAGGGGCGGGAGGGGGATGATGAAACCCTCAAGGTGCTGCCGATTGATTGCGGCAAAGGTCGTCCCAAAACCGAGATTAGCGAGATCCCCCTCAAGCGCTTGCACGACCAATCGCAAAAACATTCGATCAGAATCGGCGAGGCACCGGAGAGCAGTCAATCCACGCCCGATACAGCAGTCAACATCGCAGAAGTTGGTTGGGCCTACGGGTGCCCTCACTGAAATCAGAATGTCCCCCGGAAAAGCGTATTTCGTCGGCTCTGTGCACCAGTATCTGGGCGTTGGATAATCTTTGCCAAAGTCGGCCTTCCCCTGAAAAAACGGGATACCATCTTTATCTTGGTTGTAGAACTCTGACTTGGGAGACTGTCCCATTTCAATGACGACGTACTCACCAAGTTCAACCCAAGCCCATCCCGGCGGGATCGGATACTTGTGCTTCTCGTAAACAGTTCCGCTCGTTTTGCGTTTAGCTCGCTTTCCAAGTTCAAAACGGGCGCGGCTAACCCTATCCCGCAAGCTTCCCACGGGCTCGTCCCCCTCATCCTGCTCAACCAACCGGCCGCGAATGGCAAGATCGAGGATGATCTGCCGAAGCTTCTCAACACTCCCAACAGTGTCAGCTACCCGATCAAACAGGGTCAATAGCGCATCCTCACTCATCGCAACAACGCCTCCTCCAGAATCCCTTTCAACCGGTCCCGCATCTTGGCCGCCTCGGCTTCGGCCTCTTCCAACGCGGCGAGCACCTCCCCGGGATCGCCGTGATCGACGGCCTCGCTGTGGGGATTCTTGAAGTCGAGGTTGTAGCCCCGCTCCTTGACCTGGTCGATGGTGACGCGCCAGGCGTCCTCGGTTTCCTCGCGGCCTTCGCGGTCCGGTCCGCCCCACCAGTCGATGCAGGGCTGGAGATGCGCAAACTGGATGGGCTTGGTCTTGGAATAGGCTTTCTGGCCTTCGACGACCCGGTGCTGGTAGTACCAGATTTCCCCGGTCGGCCGGCCTTTCTCGAAGAAGAGCAGGTTGGTCCCGATGGAGGCGTAGGGTTTGAAGACGCTGTCGGGGAGCCGAACGATGGTATGGAGGTTGCAGGTGTCGAGCAGTTCCTCCTTGAGCCGGGTCTTGACGCCCTCGCCGAAGAGAGTGCCGTCGGGCAGGACGATGGCGCAGCGTCCGCCGTCCTTGAGCAGGCGCATGATGAGGGCGAGGAAGAGGTCGGCGGTCTCGCGGGTGCGGTAGTGCTTGGGGAAGTTCGACTCGATGCCGTCGGCCTCCATCCCGCCGAAGGGAGGATTGGTCAGGACGATGTCGACGCGCTCGTCCTTGCCCCAACTGGTGTAGGGCCGCGCGAGAGTGTTGTCGTGCCGGACGAAGCTGGGATCTTCGATGTTGTGGAGGAGAAGGTTGGTGATACAGAGGAGGTGGGGCATCTGCTTTTTCTCGACGGCGCGGAGGTTGGCCTGCATGGCGTGGCGGTCCTCGACGCTGTTGGCGTGGTGCTCCCGCATGTGCCGGATCGCGCAGGTGAGGAAGCCGCCGGTGCCGCAGGCGGGATCGAAGAGGGTTTCGCTGGGCTTGGGGTCGAGCCGGTCGGCCATGAACCGGGTGACGGCGCGGGGGGTGTAGTACTCGCCGGCGTTTCCCGCTCCCTGGAGGTCGTTGAGCAGTTTTTCGTAGATGTCGCCGAAGTGTTGCCGCTCCTTGAGGTCGTTGAACTGGATCGCCTCCAACTGGTTGATGACCTTGCGGAGCTGCTGTCCGCTCTTCATGTAGTTGTAGCCGTCCTCGAAGGATTCGCGGACGAGCCGGGCGCGGCCTCCGGACCCGGTGACGTCGAGTTTCTTGAGTCCGGGGAAGAGCTGGTTGTTGACGAAGTCGAGCAGTTCGTCGCCGGTCATGCCCTCCGGGTCGGCGGCCCAGTTCCGCCACTTCAGCGCGTCGGGGATGGGGGATTTGTAGGTCGGATCGGTGAACTCCCATTCCTCCTCCTTGGAATCGTAGATCTTGAGAAAGAGCATCCAGGCGAGCTGAGAGATGCGCTGCGCGTCGCCGTCGACGCCGACGTCCTTGCGCATTTCGTTCTGGATGGATTTGATGGTGGCGGTGAGGGACATGGGGGGGGAGAGGGGGAAGTGGTCAGGGGTCAGGGGTCAGGGGTCAGGGGTCGTATTTCAGGAATCCGTCGAACTGCGGCGCTCGGCTCGCAAGGTATGACCGGCGGCGAGGGTTTCTTCGATAAATTGCAGGAAGCCTCCATCGGGCCGACAGGGGATCACGTCGAACGGAATCAAGGTGTGGGAAGAGCGGATCAGATTCCGGTCGTGGGCGTCGAAAACGGCGAGATTGTCGTCCCGTCGGTAGTAACCCGAACTCGTTACTCGTTGGAATCCCTGCCGGGCAAACCAATCATCGATCTCCCGCTCGGAGACCGGGTTGATCTCGAAGCGCGGTTGAGAGGTGACGATGGCGACTTCTCCCAGGGAGGACTGATGAATCACTCCTTCGAATTCGTTCAGACCGGGCGTAAGCTGGTTCATGAGAGCGAGGCGCTCCAGGTACTGCAACGGAGTCGCCTCCCAGAGATGAAACCGGCGGGCGTCGTCCGAGGAATCGACGAGAGCCAGCTCGATTCCCGGAGAGAACCCGAAGATTCCGTGACGGGTGACCTTGATGACCCGGTCGCCTTCGTCGTAAAGATCGTGTTCCTGACCGCCACGCCGGAGGCGGGGAAGAATATCCTGCGCTCTCAGGAGCAGACCCACACGGTCTGCCCATTCGACGAGACCGCTTTCCTGGCGGCCCGGTCCGGGCGCCGCAGGTGGGCCTCCACCTGCTGACGAAAGTCCGCTGATGTGCCGGATCGCCGCGTGGATGCGGCGGTCTCCATCTCCTTCTTCGTAAGAAGAGGGCGGACCGTCATTTTCGTCTTCACTTCGGGATTCTGTCTCATCAGATTTCCTCATTAGAGTATCCTAAATCAAAGCCATTCGCAAGTGGGAGGGCTCAGGCGGCATTTTCATAAAGCGCCCGCTCCAGTTCCGTGATGGCCTCGGCGTAGCCGTCGGGACCGCCGAAGTAGCCGGCGATCTGGATGGGGGTTCCGATCTCGCTGAAGGGAGATTGATAGAGCACTTCGCGGTCCTCGATCTCGAAGAGACCCCGGTCGGCGTAGCGGTCGAGGAGGGCTTCGAGTATGGCGCGGGCCTCTTCTCCGTAACGGGTGAAGAAGTCGCGCTTCTTCACGTTGTTCGCCCGGTCCTGCCGCGTCAGGGGCGGCTGGTCGAAGGCGACGTGGCAGATGAGATCGAAGGCGTCGAGATCCTTGCCGACATCCGCTTGGAGAGCTTCGAGCACGAGTCCCTGGTTTTCCAATTCCTCGATGAGGACCTTCTTCCGCTCCGAGGTGTTCCATCCGGTGAGGAAGTCATCGAGCGAGGCATACTGCCGGTGGATGGCCTTGCGGGAGTAGTCGCGCAGGGATTCGGTGACGAGTTTCCCGTTGTCGTCGAGGTATTGGACACGCTCCGAGAGGACTTTCACCGGGACGCCGTTGACGTAGATTTTCTTCTTCGGTTCCTCGTCGCCGCCGGCGTCGGTTCCGGTGGGCGCATCGACGATCACTTCGATCTCGTCCTCGTCGACTTCCTGTCCATCGACGGTGTAGTTTCCTTCCTCATCCTGGACGACAGGGGGCTCGTTTTCTTCCGGGTCCGGGGGAGCAATGGGATCGTCTTCTCCCGGCTCGTAGATCTGGACTGGCTCTCCGTCGAAGTCGGGGTCGGCGAAATGGTTGGTCGCCTTGCGGAAGTCGATCAGGGTGAAGTAGAATTTCTTCTCGTCTTTGTGGATCCGCGTGCCGCGTCCGATGATCTGCTTGAACTCGGTCATGGAGCCGACTTCGCGCTCGAGAACGATGAGGCGGCAGGTCTGAGCATCGACCCCGGTGGAAAGGAGGCGCGAGGTCGTGACGATGACGGGGTAGCGGCTTTCGGGATCGATGAAATTGTCGAGCTGGTCGACGCCCTCCTTGTCGTCTCCGGTGATCCGCATGACGTAGCGGGAATTCTCCTGCACGAGCTTCTCGTTCTCGTCGACGAAGGCTTTGCGCATCCGCAGGGCGTGCTCGGTGTCGACGCAGAAGACGATGGTTTTCTGGTAGGGATCGCCGGATTCCCGGATGTATTCGGAGACCTTCTTCGCGACGAGCTTGGTGCGGTCGTCGAGGACGATGTTCCGGTCGAAGTCTTTCTGGTTGTAGAGGCGGTCCTCGATCAACTCGCCGTCGGCGTCCTTTTTCCCTTTCTCGGGACGGTAGCCCTCGACGTCCTTGTCGATGTGGACCTTGACGACCTTGTAGGGAGCGAGGAAGCCGTCGTCGATGCCCTGCTTCAACGAGTAGGTGTAGACCGGATCGCCGAAGTAGTGGATGTTGGAAACGTATTTCGTCTCCTTCGGTGTCGCCGTCATCCCGATATGTGTGGCGGCCGAGAAGTGATCGAGAATCTCCCGCCAGACGGAGTCTTCCGCCGCGCTGCCCCGGTGACACTCGTCGATGACGATGAGATCGAAAAAATCCTCGGAGAACTCGCGGTAGATCTTGTCGCTTTCCTCCGGTCCGGTGAGGGATTGGTAGAGGCCGAGGTAGATCTCGTAGGCGGTGTCGATCCGGCGGTGTTTCCGGTCGATGGTCCCGCCGATCCGTTCCTCCGATCCATCGTCGCGCGAAATGGTCTTCGCCTTGGCGCTGAGCTTGGCCATGGCCTCGCCGAAGGGGCGGAAATCGTTCACCATGGTCTGGTCGATGAGGATGTTCCGGTCGGCGAGGTAGAGAATTCGCTTTTTTGTCCGCGACTTCCACAGCCGCCAGATGATCTGGAAAGCGGTGTAGGTCTTGCCCGTGCCGGTCGCCATGACGAGGAGGATTCGATCCTGTCCCGTGGCGATCGCCTCGACGGTCCGGTTGATGGCGTTGCGCTGGTAGTAGCGCGGCTCCTTGCCGGACGGGTCGTCGTAGTAGCTTTCGCGGGTGACCTTCTCTGCCTCCGGGGTCAGGCCCTTCCATTCGCGGTATTTCTGCCACAGTTCCGCAGGGGCGGGGAACTCGTCGAGAGCGAGGCGGGTCTCGACGCCGGGGAAAGTCCCCGTACGGTCGTGAAAGGCGAATCCGTCTCCGTTGGAGGAGAACACGAAGGGGGTGTCGAGGATCTCCGCGTAGCCGAGGGCCTGCTGCAAGCCTCCGTCGATCTCGTGGTGGTTGTCCTTCGCCTCGACGACGGCGAGGAGAATATTCGGCTCGTAGTAGAGCAGGTAGTCGGCCTTCTTCCCCTTGCCCTTGGAAACCATCTGCCCGCGGACGAAGATTTTTCCGTCGGTGAAGTATTTCTCCTCCGAGATCTGCCGCATCACGTCCCAGCCGGCATCAACGATGGCGGGGGTGATGAATTTCGTCCGAATTTCGGTCTCAGTGAGTTCCTTCTTGTTCATCCCCTGCCAAGCGGCAGTGTCAGGGATAGCAGGCCAGCGAGATTTTATCAATGAAAGTTGGCGCAGGGCGCCTCGACGGATTTCCCGGGACGCTGGAAAGCGGGACGTTCGAAATACAACTCGATCGCCTGTTCGACGAAGCGTTGCCCTTCGCGGACTTGGTCGCGCAGGTGCAGAGGCGGACGGCGACGGACTCCCCGGATTCGATTCGATGACGCCCCAGGGCATGGAGCAGGCGAAATCCGTGGGCTGGCAATGCGATTGCATTGACGTGCCTTAGGAGACTGTTGAAAAACCCCACAACGGAAAATCTATGTGGTTTTCGGTTTTGGAAATAGCGGCTTCGCCGGAACGATTTGTTGACCGCCCCGATGGGCTGCGGCCCTTTTGTTTACTGGCGTCGTTGCTTCTCAGGCGTGGGGAATACCCCACTTCCTCGTCGCGCCTATCCAGTAAACAAAATGTCTCGCAGTTTTCCATTCCGGGGTTTTTCAACAGTCTCTTAGAGAGACATAGACATAGCTTAAAACTGTGTCGAAATCTTTCCTACCAGTCAGAGGGCTTGAAGATCTTGGTTCCGCGTTTCGTCACAACGGGGCCGGGGAAGATGAATCTCCGATAGGACTTCGGATTGATTTTGAAAGAACCGCCACGCCCGCGAACCAAGTCGGACAGTTCCTTATTCTTTCGCCTGTACGGGAATCCGAACCACACCTGAGCTTCTTTCGAAAACGGTTCTCACCGCCGGGGCCATGTCCGTATCGCCCGACACGAGCACGGCCACGTCAGCCGTATCCTGAGCGAAAACCTGAATCAGCTGAGCGGCAAGCGCCACGTCCGTTTCCTTTTCCTCGTGGAACTTCACGGGCTTGCCGCAATGTTTGCAATCCCGATGCCGCTTCTTGAACCTGTGCAAGTGGCACTGGACCCCCACCGCCTTCAGGGCGCGAAGATAGGTTTGGTGCCGCTTCACGTGCTCGGAGTCCTCTTCGAGCTTATGCGAGGCGAGGGCGGAAAAATAGTGAACCTCGGAAATTTCCTTTCTGCCGTCGGCTTCGATTTGATGAAAAAAGGACTCCGAAAGAGCCGCGAGATTCAACCATTTCACCGAATCCCCTTGAGCGAGGTCGTCGTCAATCACGGCCTTGATCGAGTGGTAGACGTTGAAACCGTCGAAAAAAACGCTAAGCCGCGTCGCGCCCATAAAAAAAGAAGCCCCCCAGACCGCAGCCTGGAGGGGACCGGCATTCCGGAGAACACCGGGGTAGTGGTCTTAACATACAAGTAGCTGTTCTCAGTGTCAATCTCCGTCAATCTCGCTTGCCGAATCAATGGCGCAGGGCTTTTTCGGTGAAGGCCATGGGGCAATGCAACAGGATACTGCCGGGGAGTCGACCCGGTTGACTGCGCCGGCGGGGTCCGATCAATGACCCGTCGCCGCCGCCCACCTTCCCAAAGCCCAACCGTTCCGTCCCTTCCGTGGTCAAGGCCGGCAGAAGCCCCGCCGGAAGCCGGGCTTCACCGCCCCGACTGGCCCCGACGAAGGTTGGAAAAAGAGGGCAACTGGAGTAAACTGCAGGATTCCCCGTCTCCCCGCAGGCGGAACCTTCGGTCCAAATCGTGAACCCGGGATACATCTATATTCTTCAGAATCCCTCCCTCTCCGAGACCCATCTCAAGATCGGTTGCACGACACGGGAACCCGAGGACCGGGCGGCGGAGATTTCCGCCTCGACCGGCGTTCCCACCCCCTTCGAGGTGGCGTGGTGCAGCGAAGCCGCCGATTGCCGCTGGGCCGAGGAGACCCTGCACCGGAACCTGGCCGTCTATCGAACGAACACCACCCGTGAATTCTTCGAGCTGGATCTCGAGGAGGCGATCCGCCAGGCCGAGAGAGCGATTTCCCGGTCGGGAGGACATTACGGAGGCTTCGGCTACCTGCTCGGGAAACTCGTCTCCGGCATCTTCCATTCCCTGATCCGACCGATGCTGAGACTGCCGGTGCAAATCGTTCTGCTCGCGCTGCTCGCTCTCTGGCTGCTCCTCAAGTTCGCCCTGTCGACGATTGCCTGGGTGACCCGGATGCTCTTCGGCACCCGGGGCGGGCTCATGGCGGGAATGTTCGGAGGGACCCGCGGACGACGCAGGAAGCGAAGCTGGTAGACCCGGAAGATCGATGGCAGCAAGAGACGAGGGATACTACCTCAAGGAAATCATCGGGACCGCGATCTGGATCGCCGTCCTCGTCTTCGTGTTCCGGGACGGGGGGCTCGAGCAATGCCGGCGGGCGGTCTCTCTCCCCGATGCCGCCACCGTCGAGTCTGCGGAGGACCGTTGATCGGATTGCCCGACCCGCTTCAGGCGGACGGCCAAATCGGTTGTGATCGTCCGCCACCTCTCACTCCGCTCTCACCACCCACCACAGCCGCAGGTCGGGTCGGAAGAAGTCGTCCAGTCGCGTGGCTGTCGCGGCCTCCTTCGCCTCGTCGAAAGGGATCAACTCGAGCCGATAGCGCTTTCCCGCCTCGAGACGAGCGGTCGGCTCGAGCTGGCGGTCTCGAAACGCCCACGAAAAGGCATAGATTTCTTCGCCGTCGTAGCTCCCCTCCTCCACCTCGATGTCGGTGAAAATCGCGGAGTGAACGGCGGAGGCGTAGGGCGTTTCCCCGGGGTCTCCGAACTGCGACCGCTCGGCCAGGGTTCCGATCACGGTCAGCGCTCCGGAAGCGGGCGCGGCGGAGTCGGACCGTTCCGGGTTCCACTCGACGGGGCGCCACTCGATCCCGGCGCGGCGGGCGGGCAGTTCGGCGAGAATCAGGTCGCGGGCGGAGAACACCCAGACGACGATCTCTTTCGACCGCACCACATCGTCGGGCAAGCTGGCGAAGGCGCGCCGGACGCCGGTGGCGCCCCCGCCGTTGATCGCGACGACGTGGACGGGCTCCCCTAGCGCGGCGGCGAAATGCGAGGCGAACCCTCCCCCGATGGCCGTCTCTTCGTCGTCCCCGAATCCGAGGGCCGGATCGTCGTAGACGTTCACGAAGCTGTCGCCGAGAAGAACCACCTCGGCCTCGGGATCGGATCGCGGCGGAGCCCCCGTGCCGGGATCGATCACCTGGCGGAGGGTTTGCCGTTCGAGCGGGAAAAGAGTCTCGCTTCCGGCGGCGTCGAGCATTCCCACCAGATCGCCGCGATGGGTGCGCTCGACCTCGCGGATCTCGACGGCTTTCTCCGGGTCCGCGGCGTCGGGTCCGGATCGGATTCGTCCGGCCACCGCCCGCGCCGAGCGTTCCATGCCGAGGGGCGTCCAGTGGGTGTCCTGTTTCAGGAAACGGTCCCGCTCGCGGGGAATCCCGCCGAGAACGGGAAGCAGGTCGACCGTCTCGATTCCCGCGTTCCGCAGATCGTCGAGAATGTCCCGGTAGTCGGGATGCGCGACGGTATTCCCGGATCGCCCGAAGCCGCCGGGTTGGAGCATCGCTTTGGTCGGAACCGGGGCGAGGACGAGTTCGATGCCGCGCGCTTCGAGTTGCGCGGCGAACGAGGCGATCAGCGGAATCGGGGGCTGCCAGGAGTCGTCGACCGGTCCCCGCGCCACGGTGGTCGGTTCGACGTAGCGAGGGCCCTTTCCGAAGACGGCGTCGAGATCGGCCCGGTAGTGGAGCCAGCCGTCCCGACCGATCACGACGCGGCGGTTGCCCTCGCGGAAAACGCGGATCAAGACGGCTTGGTCCCGCCTCCGCCATTTCTCGAACAAGGGTTGAGCTTCGAGGCGGCCTTCCAGCGAACGCAATCGCTCGCGCAAGCCGGCGCCCGCGCTCTCTCCCGCCGGCACGGGGCTCGAGTCCCCCGGCGCCCCGATCCGGACAGCGAGGGGCAGCAGCAGAAAGGCGCCGAACGCCAAGGCGAAGCCGACCAGCCACGGTCTCCCGGGGGTCACCCGGTCGACGGCCGTTTCCGCTTCGTAGGGATTTTTCATCTCAGAACTGGAAATAGAGGAATGGGTTGAAACCCTGCAAGCCCATCGCCCTGACCCCGAGCGCGAGGAGAATCAGTCCGAGCAGGATTTTCCAACCGGTGACGCGCTTCAGGAACTCGCCCGTGTTCGGCAGCCACCATGCGGCGACGGCGCTCGCGCCGAGCATGACGAGATGGAACGGTCGGAACACCACGGCGGACAACACCGCCGCCGACGGGTCGGATTCCGCGACGCCGCTCATGACGGCGAGGTAGCGCAGGGCGACTTCGAGCGATTCCGCCCGGAAGAAAACCCAGGTGATCAGCAGCACCGCGAAGGTGGCCGGTCCCGCGATCCACCCCGGCAGGGCGATCCCGGTCCGCTCCCGCCACCAGCGTTCCACGGCGAGGCCGAGCCCGTGGAGGCCGCCCCAGACCACGAAGGTCCATTGAGCCCCGTGCCAGAGGCCGCCGATCAGCATCACCGTCACGAGATTGACGTAGGTTCGGGCCCGCCCCTTCCGATTTCCGCCGAGGGGAATGTAGAGGTAGTCCCGCAGAAAGCTCGAGAGCGAAATGTGCCAGCGCCGCCAGAAGTCGGTCAGGCTGCGGGCCTTGTAGGGGGACGCGAAATTCTCGGGAAAGCGGAATCCCAGCATCCGTCCGAGCCCCAGCGCCATGTCGGAGTATCCGGAAAAGTCGAAGTAGATCTGGAAGGCGTAGGCCAGGGCGCCGGTCCAGGCGAGGAGGCAGGTCAGGGAGCCGTCCCCCGCCTCGAAACAGAGGTCGGCGATCTCGCCCATGGGATTGGCGAGCAGGATCTTCCTGGCGAAGCCGTAGTTGAATCTCGTGAAGCCGGCGACGAATCCCTCGAGCGAGTGGGTCCTCTCCCTCAGTTGCCCGGCCACCGAGCCGTAGCGGACGATGGGGCCGGCCACCAACTGGGGAAACATGGACACGTAGCAGGCGAAGTCGACCAGGTTGCGGGCGGGCTTCGCATGCCCCCGGTAGAGATCGATGGAGTAGCTCATCGACTGGAAGGTGTAGAAGGAAATCCCCACGGGCAGCACGATCCGGCTCAGAAAATCGGGATCGGCGGGCGCGTCGAGACCGAGCAGGCCGAAGCCCCAGCCGAGGTTCTCCGAAACGAAAACGGCGTATTTGAAAAAGCCGAGAATCCCTAGATTGGCGACGACGGAGACGATCGTCGCGGCCTTCCGTTTTCCACGCGACTGCCCTGGAGCGGCGATCGTCCTCCCGCAGGCGTAGTCGATCAGGGTCGACCCCAGCATGAGCGGGGCGAACCACGGATTCCACCACCCGTAGAAAAGATAGCTGAGGAGCGTCAGCGAGAGGGCGCGGCCGCGCGACGGCGTCGCGTAGTAGACCAGCAGAGCGAAGGGCAGAAAGTAGAAGAGGAATATGTGGGAGCTGAAAACCACGACGCCGACGCCCTGCGGAAGTTGCGTCCATTATTTCCGAAAAGGCCCGTCCGACAATCTTTATCCCGCGTCTTTCTTCCGCGGAGTCGTGATGTAGGGAGACCGAAGGTAGCGGGGTTCCAGGGCCTCCCCTTTCCGCCACCGCTCGTCGGCGGGATCCGGTGCCGCCAGAGCCAGGCGCGTCGCCGACGGAAACGAGAGGACGACGCCCGCCACGTGCTCGATCACGCGGCGGTCGGCACTGTGGAGCGCCAGCCCCCTTTCTCTCAGGGGCTCGAGAGCTGCGGCCACCTCGCCGTCGTCGACGAGCCGCGGCTCGCCGATCGGTTTGCCCCCGGCGATCTCGGCCACGAAAAGACTGCGCCGCCGCGCGTCTCCGAGAACCACGTAGTCGTCGCTCGCCGCTTCCCACGCCTCCAGCGACGACACCCCGATGGCGGGAATGCCCAGGGCCAGCCCGAGCCCGTTGGCGACGGCGATCCCCACCCGGATGCCGCTGTAGGAGCCCGGACCCAGACCGACGACGATCCCTCGGAGGTCGGAACGATGCCGATCGAGCATGGCACCCAGCGGACCGAAAATCGCCGAGTTGTGGGCGCGATCGGTGGTGAAATCCGTCTCCCAAACCACCTCGCCCCGACCGGGGGCCAGCAGCGCGAGCGACGCTTTCGCGGTGGACGTTTCGATTCCGAGAATCATCGCTTTTTCACGATACGGTTGCCCCCTTCCCCGATGTCGAGGTCGTAGATCCCGGCGCCCTCCGGCAGCACTTCCGGAAATTTGTCGGCCCACTCCACCAGCACGACTCCTTCCTCGTCGAGATATTCGTCCCAGCCGATCCGGAGAACTTCTTCCGCGGAATCGAGGCGGTAGAAATCGAAGTGAAAGACCGGGATGCCGCCCGATCGGTATTCGTTCACGAGGGAAAACGTGGGGCTGGTCACCTCGTCGCGCGAGCCGAGGCCGGCCACGATTCCCTTGGCGAAATGGGTTTTGCCGGCGCCGAGCGGCCCGTTGAGCGCGAGAACGTCGCCCGGTCCCAGCCGCTCGGCCACCCGGCGACCGGCCTCGATCAACTCGCCTTCGTCGGCGGCGTCGACGACGAGTTCACTCATCGCCGCGATAATGTTCCCACCCTCGCTCCAGCGGTTCTTCGGTGGTTTCGGTGATTTCCCCGATCACCGTCAGGGGAAGATCCGGGAAGGCCGACCGCCATTCTTCCCGCAGGGAGTCGACGTCTTCGGGCGCCAGCGTCATCAGCAATTCGTAGTCTTCGCCGTTCGCGACCGCGTCGTCCACGGTGACACCTTCGTGAAGCGGAAGCTTCGACAAATCGACCCGGTAGCCCAGGCCGGCGGCCCTCGCCAAGCGGGGCAGGTCCGAGCCGAGCCCGTCGCTCAGATCCATCATCGAGGTCGGTCTTCGATGTTCGCACAACCACCGGGCCTCCGCGATTCGCGGGGTGAAGGCGAGGTGCCGTCCGCTCTCGAACGAGCCCCCCAGTCTTCCCGTGACGGCGATGGCGTCGCCCACGGACGACCCGCCGCGCCGGACGCAGCCTTCCGGTCGGACGAAGCCGGTCAGGGCGATGGAAATCACCGCGCCGCGTTCCGGCAATTTCGCGGTTTCGCCCCCGACGATGGCGCACCCGAACAGGGCCCCGGCCTCGACCATGCCCCGGTACCAGCCCTCGACTTCCGCGGCGGCGCGATCGGGGTGGCTGGCGATCGTCACGAGAGCGTGCCCCGGTCTGCCGCCCATCGCGGCGATGTCGCTGAGGGAGCGGTTCATCGCCTTGTGCCCGACCAGGAGGGGGTCGGTGCCCGCGGCGAAATGAACCCCTTCGACCAGGCAGTCGGTTTTCAGCAACTGCCACTCCTCGCCGCCGATGTCGACCGCGGCGCAGTCGTCGCCGGGGCCGACGACGACTTCCGGTCCGGTCCGCAGCGTCCCGACGATCCGCTCCACCAGTCGTTCCTCCCCCAGATCCCCGAGGCTTTCGCTACGGGTCGGTTCAGTCATGCGGAGCCAGTTCGACCGTGTCGGCCACGAGCATCAATACAATGTTGGCCCCGTTGAAAAGGGCGTGCATCCCGATGGGGACCCACAGGCAGCGGGTGATCTCGTAGGCGGCGCAAAGCATGATGGAGAAGCCCCACAGCGGAAGAAGCGCCGGCAGATTCCCGTGAACGACGGCGAACAAGGCCCCGATCACCACGGCGGAGAAAACCGGCCCGGTGAACCGCTTGACCACCCCGTACATGTAGCCGCGGAACAGCAGTTCCTCCACCACCGGCGCCACGACGCAGGCGGTGAGGATCGAAAGGCCGAGGTGAATATTCGACTTCGATTCCTGGAAGGTCCGGACCGGATCCTGCACGTCGAGTTCTCCGAAAAGGGATTCGAGATACAGGTTCGAGAGCTCCCCGATCCATTTCGCGCAGACGACGAGCGAGGCGACGCTTCCGAGAATGGAGAACACGACGACCAGGGGAATCGCGAGTCGGCGGAGCCCGAAGAGTTCGGTCACGTCCCGGTCGCGGACCCATTGATTGATCCCGTAGGTCATGACGCCGACCAGGACGAAAACCACGAGGTGCACCAGCATGGCGGAGACTTCGTTCCGGTCCGCCGGGTCCGGCTTTTCCACGCCGCTGGCGGCGATCATGGCCTCCGCGACGGGGTTCATGAGGAAAAGCAGCGCCGGAAAGAACATCAGCGCCAGGTCGAAACCGTCGAAGCGGTTCGCGAGCGCCGACCGGTCGATCACCTCCCGGTGGCGCAGCCTCCGCACGAAGACGTAGCCCGCCACTCCCAGCACGAGGGCGATCAGCGCAATAATCTCGAAGTCGAGTAGAACCTGCTTGGCGGCGAGTTCGTCCATTCAAGGGGATCGCTCGCCTATACCTTCACCGGTGACAACTTCCAAATTTCGTTGGCGTACTCGCGAATGGTCCGGTCGCTGGAGAATTTCCCCACCCGGGCCGTGTTGAGGATGGCCATTTTCGCCCAGCCGGCGCGGTCCCGGTAGGCCTTGTCGACCTGTCTCTGGGCATGCACGTAGGCCCGGTAGTCCGCGAGCACCAAGTAGGGATCTCCCCCGTCCAGCAGACTGTGCCGAATGCCGTTGAAGGAGCCTTTCGGCGCGAAGGCGCTCGACGAAAGCCAGT
The DNA here is from genome assembly GCA_040905585.1 of Verrucomicrobiales bacterium. Classification (GTDB taxonomy): domain Bacteria; phylum Verrucomicrobiota; class Verrucomicrobiia; order Verrucomicrobiales; family DEV007; genus Arctic95D-9. Next base: position 80,256 of record JBBDRG010000063.1, on the reverse strand, counting down.
CGATCACGTCCTTCAACTCGTCGTCCGCCCAGTAGGCGTCGTACGAGCAGTAGCCCTCTTCCCACAGTTCGTCGACTTCGTCCACCGTGAGGCCGAAGATGAAAATATTCTCGTCGCCGACCTCCTCCTTGATCTCCACGTTCGCGCCGTCCAGCGTGCCGAGCGTGAGCGCGCCGTTCAGCGCCAGCTTCATGTTGCCGGTGCCGGAAGCTTCCTTCCCCGCCGTGGAAATCTGCTCGGAAATGTCCGCGGCCGGGATGATGACCTCCGCCGAGCTGACGCGGTAGTTCGGGAGGAAGGCGACCTTGAGCTTGCCCTCGATCCGCTTGTCGTTGTTGATCATCTCGCCCACGGCGTTGATCGCGTGGATGATCTCCTTCGCCAACGAGTAGCCGGGCGCCGCTTTGGCACCGAACACGAAGACCCTCGGGACGATGTCCAGCTTGGGATTCTGAAGAAGGCGACGGTACTGGGTCAGGATGTTGAGAAGGTTCAGGTGCTGGCGCTTGTATTCGTGAAGCCGCTTGATCTGCACGTCGAACAGTGCGGAGGGATCGACTTCGACGCCGCAACTCTCGGCCACGAGCGCCGCGAGCTTCTCCTTGTTGCGGTGCTTGATCGCCATGTACTCCTCCTGGAAAGCGGCGTCGTCGGCGTATGGCTCGAGTTTTCGCAGCCGGTCGAGATCCTGCGGCCAATCGTCGCCGATGGACCGGTCGATCAAGCCGGAAAGCTCGGGATTGCACGCCTTGAGCCAACGCCGCGGGGTGATCCCGTTCGTCTTGTTCTGGAACCGCTCCGGGAACAGCTCGTTGAATGTCTTGAAGAGGTGCTTCTTCAGCAACTCCGTGTGCAGCTCCGCGACTCCGTTGGTGGTGTGGCTTCCCACGACCGCGAGATAGGCCATGCGAATCTGCTTGGGCGATCCCTCCTCGATCAGGGAAAGCTCGGCGAGCTTCGCGGGGTCGTCCGGCCATTTCTCGGCCACCACGTCCTCGAGGAAACGCGAATTGATCTCGTAGATGATCTGCAAATGCCGCGGGAGCACTTTCTCGAAGAGCGGGACGCTCCACTTCTCGAGGGCTTCCGGCAGCAGCGTGTGGTTGGTGTAGGAAAACGTCTTCCGGCAGATGTTCCAGGCCTGCCCCCAGGGCATTCCTTCGTCGTCGATGAGCAGCCGCATCAGTTCCGGCACGGCGATGGACGGATGGGTGTCGTTGAGCTGGATCGCGGCCTTGTCCGGCAGGCTGTCCAATGTCTCGTTCGATTGGCGATGCCGCCTCACGATGTCCCGCAGGGAGCAGGTCACGAAGAAATACTGCTGTAGCAGCCGCAGTTCCTTGCCCGCCTCGTTGGAGTCGTTGGGGTAGAGCACCTTGGAGATCGATTCGCTTTCGGCCTTCTCCTTGACCGCCTCGACGTAGCCGCCGCGGTTGAAAACATCGAGATCGAAATCCTGGGAGGCCTTGCTCTCCCAGAGCCGCAGGAAGTTCACCGTCGACCCGGCGTAGCCCACGACGGGCACGTCCCAGGGAACCCCGAGAATCGAGCGCGTCCCCGTCCAGACCGGACGCCCCTGGCCGAGTTCGTCGAACTGAGTTTCGACATGACCGTAGAGCGGCACTTCCACCAGGTATTCCGGTCGGCAGATTCCCCAGGGGTTGCCGAATCGGCGCCACTCGTCCGGGCCCTCCACCTGCCGACCGTCGACGAACTTCTGCTCGAACAGCCCGAACTCGTAATTGATCCCGTAACCGACCGCCGGGTAGTCCAGCGTCGCCAGCGAATCCATGAAACATGCCGCCAACCTTCCCAGTCCTCCGTTGCCGAGTCCGAGATCGGGCCCCGTTTCCAGCAGTTCCTCGAAGTCCTGGCCGAGTTCGGTCACGGCTTGGCGGCAGGTCTCGCGCAACCGGAGATTGACGAGATTGTCCTCGAGCAGTCTCCCCATCAGGTATTCGAGCGAAAGGTAGTAGACGCGGCGGACGTTCCGCTCCTGGTGGGCCTGGCGGATTTCGCTGGCACGCTCCATCATGAAGCCCCGGACCGTCAAACAGATCGCCTGCCACCAGTCGTTCCTGGTGGCCGTCTCGAATCCATGGGCCTGGTTGCGGACGAGGTAGCGCCGAATCTCGGCTTTGAGAGCCTCGACTTCTTCCCTGTTTCCATCGGTGGCGGCAATCTCCGTTTCGGTCGTTCGTGTTTCCATTTGCTGATCTGTTTGAGTTTCCGTCCTTCACGGAGACATCGCTCCGAGAGCCGCGTCGAGCGTCTCGGAAACGAAGGTCCCGATCCCCGGCTCGGTCGATTCCCGGGGACCGGCCACGTTGAGTATTTCGATAAAATGACGATCCGCGAACGCTTCCAGCTCGCCCGCGGGATCGTCGGTGGCGGCTTTCGAAATCCACAAGCAGGGACGTTTCCACGCGGTGGCGAACTGCCGCGTCAGAGCGGTGCCGCCGGTCAACTCGGATCCGAGAGAAAAAAGCAAGGTGCCGTCGCTGTCCCGCACATTCCACTCGGTTCGCTGGGCGTAGGCGGCGGAGGGCGTCTCCCGCAAGGGATAGCGCCCGTCGATCGGACCGTCCTCGGCCAGTCTTCCGGCGGGGCACCAGCCGCCGCATTCGAACCCGCACCCCAGCGCCCAGTCGAGCGCCGCGCGATCCGCCCCCGTTTGTCCCCCCGATACGATTTGCCGGATCATGCGATGCGATTCGGAGCGGATTGAACAGGGTCGGGTCCCGCACGCGACAGGGTTGGATCCGGCCGTCCTATTCCCCGTCGCCTATTCCGAGAAGTTCCACGTCGAAAATGAGCGTGCTGTACGGCTTGATGTCCTCCCCGGCGCCGCGTTCGCCGTAGGCGAGGTCGTAGGGAACGAAAAAGCGGTACTTGGCGCCCTCGGACATGAGCTGCACGCCTTCGGTCCAACCGGGGATGACGCGGTTCAGCGGGAAGTTGGCGGGTTCGCCGCGATCGACGCTGCTGTCGAACACGGTCCCGTCGATCAGAGTCCCGTGGTAGTGGACCGTCACCGTGTCGGTCTCGCCGGGACTGGCTCCGTCGCCCTTTTCGAGAACTTCGTATTGAAGGCCGCTCGCGGTCGTCTCCACGCCTTCCTTCTTCGCGTTCTCCTCCAGGAATGCCTGGCCCGCTTCGAGGTTTTTCTTGTCGGCGCCGCTCACGCCGGCCTTGTCCATGTTCCTCTGATTTTCGGTGAAGGCGGCCGACACCTCCTCTTCGCTCATGGCGAGTTCCTCGTCGTTCACCACGGCCTCGAAGGCGGCGTTGAACTGACCGAGATCGATCTCGATGCCGCGCTCGGAGAGCTGGCGCGCGATCATGAGCCCGTAGGCGTAGCTTACTTTTTCCTTGAGTGTTTCCGGTGTTTCGGTGTCTTGTGCCATAATGAAGTTGCTCGACACGGCGAGGGTCGACATCGCGAGGCAGAAAGACGCGACGAGTCTGAAGGGGATGGTTTGCATGGTTGGGATGGAATGAAAGTTAGTCGGTTACGCAAAGTTAGTCGGTTGCGCCCCTGTGGATACGCGGGCCGTCGAAGCGCGGACCAACCTAGACTTGAATCGGTAGCGGTCAAGATGAAGCCCGCCGGCGTGCGGAACGAGCGTCCGGCAACCGGGTCGGCCCGCATCGTCTCGAAACCGAATCCTCGGCAGCCGGTGCCGACCGAAGCGTGTCCGCCGGGAATTTTTTCTAAGCATCGCCCCCCGGCAACCGTGGATATAGGCGGACCGCCCCGGGCGAAGTTCCTCCACTCGAATTCGCCGCTTCGAAAACGAAACTGGAAAACCCCGCCGCACACCCTTAAGAGTTCCTGACCTCACGCTGTTCTAAGAATTTTAAAAACTTTTCATTTAATTTGAAAACCTTTTCTGAAGGAGTATCGTCTATTCACCGCTTGCGCATGGAGCCGAACCGTTTTTTATCCATTCTCAGCCTGTTGGGGGTTTTGCTTTTCGCGGCCTCGGGACAGGCTCTCGCCTTTCGAACCGTCGTTATCGACGCCGGGCACGGGGGACGCGACCTCGGTGCCGCCGACTCCCTCGTCTACGAAAAGCACATCAATCTCGACGTCTCCCGCCGTCTCGAACGGGCGTTGAAAGAGGCGGGATTCAAAACGGTCATGATCCGGTCGACGGACGAATTCGTCGCCCTCTCCGAACGGTCTTCCCAGGCCAACCGCTACCGCAACGCCATTTTCGTCAGCGTTCACTTCAACTCGAGCTGGAAGACGACCGCGGTCGGCATCGAGACCTACTACCGCAGCTCGAACGCCGAAAAATTCGCGCGCTTGGTTCACGACGAACTCATCAAGAACATCGGGGCGACCGACCGCGGCGTGAAGACGGCCAATTTTTCGGTGCTCCGGAACACCAAGCATCCCTCGATTCTCGTGGAAGGCGGTTTCGTCAGCCACAAGGACGAACGCAGCGCGATGATGGATCCGCAGTACCGGCAGGTCGTGGCCGACAGCATCGCCCGCGGCATCATCCAGTTCAATCGCCGCAGCTTCTGAGCCGCCGGGTTGCATGTTGGTCACCTGCCGGCAGATGAGCGAAGCCGAGGACCGGCTTTTCTCGAACGGCGCCTCGCCGGAACCCTACATGGACGACGCCGGCCGCCAGTGCGCGGAGGCGATCCAACGGTTTTTCCCGCGCCCGTCCTCGGTCGAAGTGTTCGTCGGGAAGGGAAACAACGGCGGCGACGCCCTGGTGGTCGCCCGCCGACTGAAGGAACGCGGTTGGCGCGTGAACCTGAATTTCTCGCACGGGCCCGATGAAATCTCCGAGCTGGCCGCGAAGAAACTGCGCGAATTCGAAAACAGCCGGGTGGGAGATTCCCGCCTTGCCGGATCGCCTCTCGTGGTCGTCGACGGCCTGCTGGGGATCGGTGCCAAGGGCGACCTGAGAGGAGGCATCCGGGAGCAGGCCGATCGCATCAACACGCTTCGTCGGGAGCGCTTCGCCACCTGCTTCGCCATCGACATCCCCACCGGGCTCAACGCCGACACCGGCGTGCCCGGCGAAGGGGCCGTGCGGGCCGACTACACCCTTTCGATCTGCCTCCCGAAGGCGGGATTCGCGGCCGACGAGGCCATCGATCACGTGGGGCGTCTCGTGGAAATCCCGCTCGACATTCCGGTGGCGGAGGGCGACGACTCCCGCCGATTCCTTTTTCCGTCGAATTTGCTCCCCCGTCTCGAACGCCGGCTTTTCGACACCCACAAGGGACACTCCGGTCGAGTCGTCGTCGTGGCCGGATCGCGGGGCATGGCCGGAGCGGCGATTCTCGTTGCGCAGGCCGCCTCGCGGACCGGGTCGGGCCTGGTCACCGTGTGCGTGCTGGAAGACATTTATCCCGTCGTCGCCGCGAACTGCTCGCCGGAGATCATGGTCCGCCCGGTCAAAAGCCACGAAGAAGCGGGCGAAATCCGCTGCGACGTCCTCGCGATCGGGCCGGGCTTGGGTTCCGAGTTCGACGACGCCGTCCTCGAACTCGTTTCCTCCCACGAGGCCGCCGCCGTGGTCGACGCCGACGGGTTGAACGCCCTGTCCCGCAACAAGGAACGCCTGAAGAGCCTTCCCTCGAATCGAATGCTCACCCCGCATCCGGGAGAGCTCGCCCGGCTCACCGACCGTCGGGAAGGCCGCGTCGACGTCACCCGCGTCCTCGCCGACGAGTGGGGCGTCACGCTTCTTCACAAGGGCGCCCGCACCGCGATCGCTTCTCCCGGTCGTCCCGTCGAACTCAACACGACCGGCCATCCCGGAATGGCGAGCGGAGGCATGGGCGACGTTCTCACCGGCGTGTGCGCTTCGCTGGCGGGCCAGGGACTCGATCTGCACGACGCCGCCTGCGTGGGCAGTTGGCTTTTGGGGTCGGCCGCCGAGGCAGCTCGCGACCGGGAAGGCGTCGCCGCCGAGTCCGTCACCGCCGCGACGGTGTTCGAGCACCTCGGGCACGCCCTGGGCGCGCTGCACGCCGGGACGGATTCCACGGGATCGGGAAATTAGTCCCGGTCGAGAACCCGCCGGTGAATGGCCTCCTGCACGCGGTGCATCGTCGTTCGCGCGGGCTCCGACGCGTCGGTATGCCCGTTCAAATGGAGGAGACCGTGGATGACGTAGAGCAATAGCTCCTCGCCGGTGGCATTGCCGTGCTCCGCACCTTCGCGCCGGGCCGTGTCGACGCTCGCGAGAATTTCGCCGTGGTGGAAGGTGATCACGTCGGTGGGCGAAGGATCGTCCATGAACTCCCCGTGGACTTCGGCGATCGCTTCGTCCGAAACCAGGCTGATTTCGATCGCGGTCAACTCGTCCAGAAGCGGGTTTTCCGGACCCGGCGACCGGAGGCAATCCGGAAAGGCCTTCTCGATTTGCTCTTTGAGGCGGGAAAGAGACACGTCGTCGCAGTCCGCGTTGGCGAAGAGCGAAATCTCGGGCGGTCCGGAAGCAGGCATGAGGGAAACCGCGGCACCATCGCGCCTCGAAACCACGGAGAAGTCACCCGGCGGTGGCGGGCTTCTCGGAAGCTTTGTCCCCGCTCGAAGCCTCGTCGCCGGTTTTCTTCTTCTGGCTCAGATTCTTCGTTTTCGTCCTGGGCTTTTCGGACCCTTCGAGGATCTTGGGATATTCGATCCGGGTGTGCATCATGCTTCGCAGCGTCTTGGAGAAGCTGTTCTTGATGACAGCCAGGTCGGCGAGGGTGAGGGCGGCCGCGTCCAGTTGTCCGTCGTTGAGCCGCTCGCGGAAAATCTCGTCGATCAGCTCGTCGATCTTCTTCGGGGTCGGCTTCTGCAGGCTGCGCGAAGTGCTTTCCACGGCGTCGGCGAGACTGATGACGGCGCTTTCCCGCGTGCGTGGACGCGGTCCGGCATAGCGAAAGGTCTCCTTTTTCACTTCGGGGATGTCCTCTTCGTGAGCCTTCCCCTCCTCGAATTGTTTTTGTATCTCGTCGCGCTGCTTCAGCGCGCGATGGTAGAAAAAGCGGATCAGCGACGACCCGTGGTGTTCGCGGATGATGTCGACGATCTCCTTGTTGAGCTTGTGCTTGATCGCCATGTCGACGCCGTCCTTGACGTGCGCCATGATGATGAGCGCGCTCATGTTCGGGGTGAGATCGTCGTGGGGATTGTGCCCGTCGCCGATATTCTCCATGAAGTAGGCTGGCTTCTTCATTTTCCCGATGTCGTGGAAATAGGAACAGACCCGGCACATGATGGCGCTGGCGCCTATGGCCTCGGCGGCCGTTTCCGCCAGCGTCGCCACCACGAGGCTGTGATGGTAGGTTCCCGGCGCCTCGATGGTCATCCGCTTGAGCAGCGGGTGGTTCAGATCGGCCATCTCGAGCCAGGACACTTCCGTCGTGATCCGGAAAGTGGCCTCGAAGAACGGCAGCAGGCCGCTGACGAGCACCGCCGTCAGGGTGGAAACGAGGATCGCCGACATCGCCTGTTTCCCCGCCATCTCCCAGGCATCCAGTCCGGCACCGGCCGGCGGCCAGGCGATCTGTCCCAGTATCAAAGCCAGGATCACGCAGGCCATGCCCGAATACACCCCGGCCATCACCAGGCGACTGCGTTGCCTGACTTGGTTCGTGAGATAAATCGCCACGAAGCCGCAGATCATCGAGAAGATGATGAAAAGGAAGGCCTTGTCGTTCGGCACCGTCATCCCGCCGAAAAGGCTGGAATACACCACCGCGAACGTCCCGTGGCGTCGACCGACCAGCAGCGAAATAACGATGGGAGCGAAAATGTAGGGCTCGACGAGGAAACGGAATCCGCCGTCCGGAGCAAAGGTGGTGGCGACGTATTCGCTCAGCTTCACGAGCATCAACTGCATGATGACGACCGTCAGCATGAGGGTGATGCGGGAGTTCCGATGGAAAGTCTGCGGCAGGCTGACGTGCCAATGCACCATCAGCGTGGCCGAAATGACCGTCACCACCACGATGGTCTGCAGCGCTCGGTTGGCGAAGATCGACTCGGAACTGGACGTGACGATGACCCAGGCGGAAACGATGGCGGCGAATACGACGAACAGCAGACCGCAGACCTGCCAGCCGTAACTCAGCATCTCCGACATGGCCGTTTCGTGCGGCGTGCGTCTCTTTTGGCCGCTGGAAAATCCACGACTCCGGAGACGTTTCTGGGAAAAGAAATGAAACATGAGTGGTACGGGCGTCACTAGCGGAAGTGACAGTCGATCGGCCGAAAACGGCTTGCAACACTGACAACTAACTCGATTCGCAATCGTAAACAACAAGAATTGCGCGCCAAGACTGTTCAAATAAACAGAACGCAATCACCGTAGCTGAAGAAGCGGTAGCGCTCCTCGATCGCTTTGCGATAAGCCTCGAGAACCAATTCCCGCCCGGCGAAGGCGCTCACGAGCATCAGGAGCGTCGATTTCGGCAGATGGAAGTTGGTCAGCAATGCGTCCACGGCCTGAAATTCGTAGGGTGGGTGGATGAAAATGTCGGTCTCTCCGCTTCCCCCGCGCAAACCCGCCTTTCCCCCGCCCCCCGGGACCGAGCTCTCGAGGACGCGCACCACGGTGGTGCCGATCGCGAAAACGCGTTCCGCGGCCCGAATCCGTTCCGCCGTCCCCGGCTTGAGAACGTAGCGCTCGCTGTGCATGCGATGGTCCGCGAGATCGTCCGCCGAGACGGGTCGAAACGTGCCCACGCCGACGTGGAGCGTGACGAAGTCGTGCGGCAGCGTCGAGAGCGTCTCTTCGGAAAAGTGGAGTCCCGCGGTGGGCGCGGCGATGGCGCCCGCCTCCCGGGCGAACACCGTCTGGTAGCGCTCGCGGTCGCCCGCTTCGTCGGGCCGGTCGATGTAGGGCGGCAAGGCGAGATGGCCGTGGAGATCGTCGGTCGGCTCGCGGTCGAACTCGACGATCCGCTCGCCGCCTTCCCCGCACACCTCCACCACGGTGCCGGTGCTGTCCCCGATCTCGATGGTGTGCCCGACCCTGAGCCGCTTGCCGGGACGCACCAGGCATTTCCAGCGCCGCGGCCCGACCGCGTCCACCCGGAGGATTTCCTTGCGACCGTCGTTCGAGAAAAACCGGGCCGCGACCACCCGCGTGTCGTTCAGGACGAGAAGGTCGTCCGCGGAGACGAAACCGGGGAAATCGCGGAACCCGAGATGGCGGATGTTCCCCGTCTTCCGCTCGACCACCATCATCCGCGAATCGCCGCGGCGTTCCGGGGGACGCTGGGCGATCAGCTTCTCGGGCAGGTCGTAGTCGAAATCGCTGGTCCGCATCGGGAATCAATGCCGCATCTTATCGGAAAGGAAAGGCGTTCCGGTGGTGCCGGCCGTGGGGAGGCGGGGGCTTCCCGGCGAGGCGCGGCGCTCCGTTTGGGAGAAAAGGATAACGAAAATGAGAAAGAGAGGAACCGGCGAAGGACGGCCCGACGAGCTCAATCCCCGCTCCGGCAGCGTGTCAGCGTCATGATCGCGAAAGCACTGCCGTAGGCCTGGTGATAGGAATAGAACGGGAAATCCCACCAGGAACCGTCTTTCTCCTGAAGATCCAGCACGATGTCCGCCACCAGTTTCCGGTACTCCGGTTGCTCGGTCTCCGGGAGAAGCTCGATGCACCGACCCGCGTAGTAGTGTCCGTAGTAGAAAAAGTAGCCCGCCACCTGGAACCAGGTTTCGTGAGGAATGGGCCGCTTTCTTCCGATGTCGAGCCAGCCGTTTCTCGACTCCAGCCGCTGCAACCACTCGGCGACCACCTCGTCGGTGACCGACTCGTCCCCCCACAGACGCAGCGCGTAGTTACAGGCCTGCGAACGGGCCAGGCTTCCGCCCGGTCGGTTGATGCCGTAAAGCGGGCGGGCCTTCAGGTATTCTCCGTAGAGATAGCTGTGGTCCGGTTTCCGCTGCCGCTCGATCGACGCCACGGCGCGGTCCACCAAGTCTTGCGGAACCTCCACGCCGTCGAGCGCCTTGGCCTCGTGGAGCGCTATCAGGCAGGTCGCCGTGGTGAAACTGATCGAGCTGGACGTCGGCCTCTGGGATCCCACGCGGAAATCGTAGTAACCCCAGCCGCCGTCGACCGATTCGTAGCGCCCCAGCCGCTCGATCTGACCGTTGACGAGGTCGACGATTTTCTCCCGGCGACCGGCTTCCGCGAGCGGATAGAGGTCCACGAGAGCCTGGATCCCGTAAGCGTGCGTCCAGACGTTGTAGATGGCGTCGGCCGTGGCTCGGCGCACCTTCGGCAAATTCTCGATCAGGTAGGCTTCGCCGAGCGAGAGCGCCTCGGCGGCGGAGCCGGGTTCGGCCGCCAGTCCCGAGTCGACGAGCGCCGACACCGCCATCGCCGTCACCGCCACGCGGAACGCCAGGTGGGCGCCCGGTATCGGGGCGTAAATGTTCAACCCTTTGGTCCGGCGCGCCGAGCCCCAGCTGCCGTCGACGTTCTGGTCCTCCACCAGGAAATCGACGCCGCGCGCGATGGCGGAGTCGACCGCGTCCCGGGCGGTCAGCGGAGCGGTCGCCAGCACGCCGAGGGCGACGAGAGCGGCGAGGCGAGGCGTTTGGAAAGACATCGCGTTTCCGATCAGGCCCCCTTCTTGTCGGGTGCCGGTTTCGCCTTCTTGTCGGGTGCCGACTTCGCCTTCTTTTCGTCCTGCAGTTCGACGACGTCGCCCTCCGCGAGGCCCTCGAGCACCTCGACTTGGTCCTTGGAGGTTCGCCCCGTCCGAATTTCCCGCACGGCGCCTCCGGCCAGCGTCACCGTCTCGATGTCGCCTTCCTTTTGTATGGCGTTCTTCGGAACCGTCAGCGCGTTCTTGGCGCTGTAGACCTCGATCTCGGCGTCCGCCGTCATGCCGGGCATGAGCGGCACCGCTTCGTCCGCATCCTCCAGGGCGAGGACGGCGTCGAAGGTGTTGTCCGAAAAGGGGACGTAGCCGACCGATTCCACCGTCGCCTTCAGCTTCGCGTCCGGATTCCACTTCAGCGAAGCGCTTCCGGTCTTTCCTTCCGCGAGGTCTTTCAACTTGTCCTCCGCAACCGCCAGGCGCAGCATAACCTCCGCCGGGTCAGCCACCGTCATGACGATTTCGCGCACCGAAAGCGAACCTCCGGGAATCAACTTCCTGTCCAGAGTCGAGGCGGTCGTCCACTTGCCTCGCTGGCTCATCCCGTAATAAGCGACGCCGGAGTGCGGCGCCTTCACCGTCATCGCGGCAAGATCGGATTCGTGCTCGGCGAGCGACCGCCTGGCCTCTTCCAATTCGCGCTCCTGCTTGGCCACGTCGAGGCGTTTCTTTCCCAGCGCTTCGGGCAAGGTCTTGTCGTCCGTCCGCCAGTCGATCTTCTTCAGCTCAAGGGCCGTCTGCAACTTCCGATGCTCGCGGGGTATCGCCGTCTTCAGAATGTTCTCGCCCCGCGATTTGGTTTGCGCCAGCATCCACCGGTAGTTGTCCACCGTGTTCTGCGCCCGCTGCAGGACGATTTCTTCGGTTTGCTCCGTCAGGTCGTCGGCTTCGTACATCATCTTGAGCTGCTTGAGTTCCTCTTCCGCGTATGCCAGGTGGTTGCCGCTGGATTTCAAATCCTCTTCCACGTCGCGCTCGCGCATGGGGCGGCTGACCTCCTCGAAGTAGGTCAGATCCTGCTCGGCCTCCGCCTTCGTCCGGCGGGCTTTCTCCACGAGAATCGGGGTGGTTTCCTCCAGTTTGGCCAGTTCCAACTCGGCGGTCCGCAGATCCAGCTCCTGGGACGGCAGGGCAAGCTTCAGGTCTCGAATCGTTTTCTCCAGATCTTCGGTGTCCAACTGGATGAGGACGTCGCCTTCTTCCACGACCGTGCCGTGCGGGACCGCGGAGACGACCTTCAAGTCGGACCATTGTTTCAGGTCGATCGAAATCGGCGTCGTCCGACGGCTCTCCACGATGCCGGACAGCTCCCTCTTCACGCTAAACGGGCCAGGCTTCACCGTGTGGGTCTTTTTCTCGGCCGAGTCGGTTTTCTCGGCGGTCTTCGGTGGTTTCTCGACGTCTTCCGGCGGGAGTCCCGCTATCAGCAAGGCACCGCCGGAAATCAGCGCTCCGAAAAAAAAGAGTTTCAAAGGACGGGAGTGGATGAAGGTCATTTGGAATGGTGAAACGGTGAGAGTGGGTGCTTTTCTTAGGCAACCCTTAGGCAAACTTATTACTTTACCGTAATGGAATCACGGTTGAAATGACATTTTTCGTCACGTCATTCCGCAGGAAGAGCGTCACCGGTGATAGGGCTCGCCCTTGAGAATCGTGTGAACGCGGTAGATTTGCTCGAGCAGCAAGACCAGCGCCAGTTCGTGCTGGAGGGTGAACCCGCTCAGCGCGACGACGTGATCCGCCCGACCGCGCAGTTCCTCCGTGTGGCCGTCGGCGCCTCCGATGAGGACGGCGACGCGCTTGACGCCTCCGAGTTGCCACGTCTCGACCTGCTTCGCGAGATCCGCCGTGGTCCAGCGGTCGCCGCGCTCGTCCAGAACCACGCGGACCGCTCCCTCGCTGAACCGCTCGAGCTGCTCGCTGTTCTTCTCGCGCCCCGCGTCCTTCCAGCCGTCGTGAAGCTCGACCGGAGCATAGCGCCGCAGCCGTTTCAAATACTCGTCCACACCCGACTTCGCGTAGCGCAGCGAAGGTTTTCCGATTGCCGCTATCTGCCACTTCATGGAGAACTTTTAAGACCATCGCATGCGTTTTGTCGGAATTTCTAAAAATTCCGCTACCCCCCGCCAGCCGCGAAACTGGCGACGACAAACGCCGATCCTCCGGATTGCCCGCTCCCGACAGGGTCGAGCCGCGCCCCTAGTTCTACTTCGTTAAACTCGCAGAAACCGCGCTTCGCGCGTGGTATTTACCGGCCTTACCGGCCTCTTCCATGGGCTGGAAGCCATGCTACTTTGGATTCAACAAAGTAGAACTAGGAGACTGTTGAAAAACTCTAGAATGGAAAACTGCGAGTCATTTTGTCCGCTGGCGAGGCGGGACGAGCGAGTGGGGCGTGCCCCACGACTGAGCAACGCCGGTTACCGGAGCAACAAAGCCAGCGGACAAAATGGCCGCAGCCCGAAGGGGCGTTTGCATATCAATTCGGCGAAGCCGCCGACTCTTCCACTGTATTTCCAATTAGATTTTGCGTTTCAGAGTTTTTCAACAGTCTCCTGAGAGGGTTCACTCGGAAGCGCCGAGTCAATTCAGCGCGACCAGGACGCGCACCTGGTCCACCTGCGAAACGCCCCCGCGAAAGCGCAGGTTCAGCGTCTTGCGGTCTTCGCTGAGCAGAATGAGATCGTTGCCGGAATCGAGGCCTCGCACTTCGTTGAAGTTTTCGCCCACGTGACTGATGGCGGATCCCACGGCGCCGTCGCTGCCCGCGAGCCGATCGGAGGTGAAAATGACGCCGACCACGGGATGATCGAAGGTCAGCGAGGCTTCGACCTCGCCGCTGTCGCCGTTGCCGGCGGCCGGCCAGAGTTGCAGCAGATAACTGCGCAGATCGCCGACGGACTGGAGCGATTGGCCCGGATTCGTCTCCGCCCGGGCGAATTCACCGACTTGAATCCGATCGACCTCGAGATCCTGCTCCGGACGGAACGATTCGTTCTCCACGTAGACCTGGACTTCGCTCTCCGCGTCCCGGGACGGCCCGATCTCGGATCCGGGAAGCTCGATGCGCACGGAGCCGGTGTTCTTTTCGACGCCGGAAAGCAATTCCCACGCCCTCGTGAAGGCATGCGGGTTGTAGGGAATGTCGACCAGCTTGTCGCGCGTGTGATCGGCCTTGACGGCCTCGAGTTGGTAAAGCTCGCGGCAGATGCCGCGCTCGGTCAGACAGACCCCGCCGTCGCCGCCGAAGACGATGGCGTCGGTCGAATTCTCCGACCTCGCGTCGATGCCGACGAGTTGCGCCGTGTCGGAAACCGTCAATCCTCGGGACCTCAGGGAAATTCCCGTGTCCGGGCCGGACATCCGGGTCAGGGCGAGGCCGTGGTGGACGAAGGTCGAGGCGTCGTCGTTCACGTCGAAGACCGCCGGTCCCTCCACCGTCATTTCGCGGCCGGAGGGGAATTTCAGCGAAACCACGCCGCTGTCGAGTTGGTAGCGACCCGATTTCAGGCTCCCGCCCCCGGCGGGACCGGAATCCCGGGACCAGCTCGCGTCGAACGAGGCTTTCGCCACCAAGGCGACGATCGGCCCGGTGTCCAGATCTCCGGCCCACTGCCGTGCGCCGAAAAACGCGCCGACGGCCACGGCCGCCGCGACGGCGCCGACCCGCAGAACCGGAGCGGCCCACCGACCGGGAAAGGCGACCACGTTGTCCGGGACCTCCTCGTCGCTGAGGACTTCCCGCTCCAGGCGCGCCGTCAGATCCTGCACGAAGTGATCCTGCTTCGTCTCCGCCCACATCCGGGTCTCCAGCGCCTCCACGAAGGCCTCCGCGCCCTTGGACGGCGACACCGCCTCGAACAGCCATTCGTCTTCCGCCAGCCGCCGCCTCAGCTCGGCGGCGGCCTCGGGCCGGTCCCACAGATGCTTGGCCGCCTGGTCGCACTCGAACGGGGTGGCGCTGCCTTCCCGAACCCGGGCGATCCATTCCTCCGGTTCCAGAGCGGTACTCTCCAGCGCGCCGTCGAATTTCTTCGGCGAAAACTCGTCGCCGCGGAGCGCCTGGCGAATCAACTCGGAGAACTCGAGTTCCTCACCCACCCGCCGGGCTACCGCGGCATCGTTCTCCGCGGCCTCGGCGAGACGGCCGACGGATTCCGCGTCCGCTTCGTCGTGAAGCAGTTTTCGCAGAAAATCTTCGGTGGTGGGCTTGTGTTCCATCGTTCTCAGGCGCCCGCGGGCGCCAGTCTTTCCTCCATGCACTTGCGCAGCGCGGTGCGGAGACGCTCGAGCGACTTGCGCACCGCCGGCGGGTTCATCGAAAACCTCTCGGCGATGTCCTGGGCGGAATTTTCATCCTCGTAGCGGGCCTTCAGCATCTGCAGGCTCTTCTCGGGAAGTTCCTGCACGCAGTATTTCAACGCGTTCATCCTGGCCAGTGCGCGGTCGCCCATCTCGTCGGCTTCCCCGTCGGGAACCGAGGAGGTCGCCAGCAGCACGTCTGTTAAATTGTCCGACAAAATTCTTTTCCTCCTCGCGTCCTTGCGGCGCTCGTTGATGACCAGGTTCCGCGCGATTCCCCGGAGCCAAGCCCCGAAATCGCGTTCCCGGTCGTATTCATCCAATCGATTGTAGGCCACGATGAACGCTTCCTGCGCCACGTCGTCCACCCACAAGGGATCGACTCCCAACGACCGCACGAACCCGCGCAACCCTGCGTGGTGTTCGCGAACCTGCTCCACAAAAAGCTCGCGGTCATCGGAGTCCATTTATTCCTAAAAAATTATTGCCGCTCAAGGGGCGAGCGTGACAGATTAAAAAAATTCTTTTCCAACGATACCATAGCGTCGATGGCGACCCGAGGCCACCGAATCGATCCCGTTGACACTCCGACACATTCGGCTAGATTCTCCGCCCGCCCGAAATCGGGCGAGGACGGTTCGCCGGAGTAGCTCAGGGGTAGAGCAACGCATTCGTAATGCGTGGGTCGTGAGTTCGAATCTCACCTTCGGCTTGTTTGTTTTTCAAAGGACTTCGGGATTCCCGGCTCGCCGGCGGCATAGGAAGCGGTGGATTCCGAGAACGACGGTTTCGCGCGATCGCCGCATGCCCGCGTTCGATTACTCCGTCCGCGTCGCCAGCCCTCGGTCGACCAGGATCCGGTTCACGCTTTCCAACTCGCCCGCTTCGTTCTCGACGAAGACGTCCGCCAGATAGCGGGGGTCTTTCCCCTCCGGGTCCTTCACCGTTCGGATGACGACGTCCTTCCCGTCGATCAGGTCCCGCAGCGCATCGCGCGACACGAGGCCCTCCGGCCGTTCCGGGCCGCGCACGTCGGGCGCGTCGATGCCCAGCAGCCGGATTTCCTCGGCGTGGATCCAGACGTTGAATCCAAGATCGACGTCGACGGTGACGGTGTCGCCGTCGTAGACGTCGGTGACCCGGGCGCGGTATTCGTAGAGGTGATCGAGTTCAGGCATGGTGGAAGAAGGGTGGAAGGGTTGAGGAGCGCCGGCTTACTGCCGCGCGCGCTCCCAGTGGACAGCGCCGTTCGGTCCCAAGAGACGGAACCCGCAGACGACAATCCCCAATGGGGGGAACGTGCTCAGCGGAGATTTCATTCCGCCGATTCTATCGATCCCAGCGCGAAGCGTCAACCCCGCCGACGGCGGAAACGCGAGGCGACACCGCCCGCCCGACCTCTTTTTCTTTTTCCTTATCCATTTCCTTTTCCGGACGGAAGATTCGGGAGGCTCGCCGTCCGCCCCGTCTTTCAGAACAGCGTCGAAACGACCGACTTCTTCAACCGTCCCGGCTGAGCCAGGTATCCCAGCGGAAACGCGGCTTCGTTCTTCGACGCCGAAACTTTCGCCCATTCTTCGGCGAGCCACTTCAACTCCGACGCCTCGATGAGAGCGATGGGGATCTGATGCTCAACTTGATACTGGATGGCCAGGGCTTCGGAATCCTCGGTGAATTCGGGCGCCAAGACCAAAAACGCCGCGACAGGTTTGTCCGAATTTCTCAAGTATCTGTCGAACTGCTTCAGGTGATGCTTCAGGGAGCAGGCCGTTTCTTTCGACTTGTTGTCCCAGAGGATCTTCCGTTTCTCGCTGCGGAGAGGCGAATCCGTCTTCGTTCAAAAGGATCTCCGAAAGTAATGCCGGGCCGATCGTCCTGACATCTCGATCGTCGCAAAGGCCAATTTCCTCCAGCGCCTTCTGGACATTGTCGACGTTGTAGTACTGAGGCGCCGTTTTGATGAGCGCCTCCCGCAGTTCATCCTCGGTAAGCCCCCGGTGATCGATCACGTAAGCTCCTGCGACCCGTTTCAAGTCGGGGATCTTCCCGATGTTCAAGATAGCTTTCTTGAATTTCATAACTTCGACAGGCACGAGTAAGAATCGCGATTCCGCATGATTGCGCGATCTTGCACGGCGGGAGCGACATCAACAATAACAAACTGACCTGATCGCTCAGGGGGGCGGAAACGCGAGGCGACACCGCCCGCCCTCCTTTTCCTTTTCTCACCGACGCAGACGGAAAAAGAAAAAGAAAAAGAAAAAGATTAAGGAACAAGACGGGGCGATTCACTGACGGGGGAAATTCGCCACGTCCTCCGTCTTGGCCTCCACCCACATGACGGCGTGACGGATCACGTCGGCGGCGTTGGGCAGGCCGAGCTTTTCCCGAATGTGGGTCCGGTGCGCTTCGACCGTCCGGATGCAGATGCACAATTGATCGGCGATGTCGTGGGTTCCTTTTCCGCGGCCTATCAGCTCGTAGACTTCCAGTTCCCGGTCGCTCAGCTGTTCGAGGTTGCGTCGGCGATTGCGATTCCCGTTCCCCGACAGGGAAAGAAGCAGATGGTTGGTCACCGCGGCGGTTAGGAAGATGTTCCCCTTCGCCGTCTGGCTCATCGCCTCGACGATGGCTTCCGGAGACGCTTCCTTGGAGATGTATCCCTTACCGCCGGCCTTTACGACCCTTTCGGCGTACAACATCTCGTCCCGGTCGGAGAAGACGAGAACGGGAACGTCGGGACAGAGCGCCTGGAGTTCCTTGATCAACTCCAGCCCGTTCATGTCGGGGAGCATGATGTTGGTGACGACGAGGCCCGGACGAACGTCGGGAACGATTTGCAGGGCTTTGCGGGCGGAATCGCATTCGCCGCAGATCTCGAAATTCGAGCTGTCTTTCATCAAGGCGGCGAGCCCGAGCCGGACAACAGGATGCTGGTCGATGAGGTAGACTCGATGCATGGGGTCATGTGCTCGGGGTCCACAACGGCGGAAGCGTTCGAAACGAGGCACCGCGAACGCTGCGCGTTTACTTGAATACGGCTGAAATGGAGTAATCGACGCGCCGCGTTTCCACACTGGGAATCCCCCTGGGTTCCACTACGAAAATCTTCTAGCCGCGCTATGCCAAACAAGAGTCGGCATTGCGTCGACATCGACATTGACCCGATTTGGGGCTGCCTCTATTCTGAGGTCCGAAACCCGGCGGGAATGGTCGAAAACACCCGGCCTACTTCCCAAGCAACTCCCCGAAACCGAAACCTCCGAACGATATGTGTGGATACTGCGGCTGCGCCAGCAGCGAAGAAACCGCCCGCCCCGGGCACTCTCACGAGCATGACCATGCTCACGGCCACGACGGACACGGACATTTCCACGGCGACGAGCCTAGCCACGAACACCATCATCACAGCCACAGTCACGGCGAGGACGAGCACCGCGTGATCGAACTGAGCCGCGCCGTCCTCGGCAAGAACGCCCGCCTCGCCGAACGCGCCCGCGGACTTTTCCTCGGCAAAGGTCTCACCGTCCTGAATCTGGTTTCGTCCCCGGGTTCGGGAAAAACGACTTTGCTGGAGAAGACCGTCGGAAGTCTCGGCAAAGACGTTCGCTCCGCGGTGATCGTGGGCGACTGCGCCACGGACAACGACGCCCGCCGCATCCGCGACACCGGGGTTCCCGCCGTGCAGGTCACCACCGGCAACGTCTGCCACCTCGACGCGCACATGGTGCTCCACGCCATCGAGGATCTGAACCTCGGCGACCTCGACGTGCTGTTCATTGAAAACGTCGGAAACCTGGTTTGTCCTTCCGCTTTCGACCTCGGCGAAGACCGCCGGGTCGTCCTGACATCCGTCACGGAGGGCGAGGACAAACCCAAGAAATACCCCCCGATTTTCCACGACGCGGACGCGGTCGTCCTCACCAAGATGGACCTCGCCGAAGCGGTGGACCTCGATCGCGATCTCGCCATACGCAACATTCGCGAGGTGGCGCCGGGGGCGCGGATCATCGAACTCTCCGCCAAGACGGGCGAAGGAATGAGCGAGTGGACCGACTACGTTCAGGAGGCGCTCGCCTCGAAGCTCGCGGTGGCCGTGTGAACCACCGTCCCTTCGCGACTTCGCGAACGATCGCGAACGATCGCGAACGATCGCGAACGATCGCGATCGGCCGACGCGCGGAAAATTTCAGGGCGCCGCCGATCGGTCGGCGGCTTCGGAACGCTCCGAAGCCTCCATCTCGACGGCGCGGATGTGCAGCTCCCGTCCGGCGACGATTTCGGGCGTCCATTCGTCGCAGACGGGGCAGCAGAGGCGATAGATCGAGTCCAGGGGCCGGTCCGCCTCGCACCGGGGGCAGTGGGCGACGGCGGAGATTTCGCTGATCCGAAGCTCCGACCCCGCCAGGCGGGAACCTTCGCAGGCAACATCCCACGCGAACTGGAGCGCGTCCGGCACGACTCCGGAAAGGACGCCGACGTCGAGTCGTACGGCCACGATTTTTCCGGGGTTGTCGGCGAGGTCGGAGGTCAGCGTGTCGACGATGTGAGTGGCTATGGAAAGTTCGTGCATGCCGGCCGCTCAACAGATTCGGGGAAGTTGTTCTCCGGAAAGCATGTCGACGATGCGAGTGCCCCCGACTTTCGTATTCATGACAACCATTCCTCGGTGGTCGGACACGATCTCGCCGATGACGGCGGATTCCCGGCCGAGAGGATGCTCCCGCATGGCGGCGACCACTCTGTCGGCGTGTTCTTCCGGGACGACCGCGAGGAGTTTGCCTTCGTTGGCGACGTAGAGCGGATCGAGCCCGAGAATCTCGCAGGCGCCCTTGACCTGCTCGGCAATGGGGATGTCGCTCTCGTCCACGAGGATGCCGACGTCGGCCTGTGCCGCGAGTTCGTTCAACGCGCTGGTCAGTCCTCCCCGCGTCGGGTCGCGGAGAACATGGACGTCCGGACAGGCGCGGAGGAGGACCTCCACCAGGCCGTTCAGCGGAGCGGTATCGCTCAGGATCTCGGTTTCGAACTCCAGGCCGTCGCGGACCGACATGATGGCGACTCCGTGCGTGGCGATCTCGCCGCTGACAATGATTCGGTCTCCCGGCCGGGCCCGCTTCGGGTGAATCTTGACCCCTTCGCGGATCAAGCCCAGACCGGCGGTGTTGATGAAAATCTGGTCGCCTTTGCCGCGGTCGACCACCTTCGTGTCTCCGGTGACCAGGAGAACGCCGGCTTCGTCGGCGGCCTCCTTCATCGACTTCACGACGCGTTTCAAATCCTCCATGGGAAGGCCTTCCTCCAGAATCAACGCCACCGAAAGATAAAGGGGTTTCGCCCCGCACATCGAGAGGTCGTTGACGGTTCCGTGCACCGCGAGTTTTCCGATGTCGCCGCCGGGGAAGAAGATCGGATTGACCACGAAGGAGTCGGTACTGAAGGCGACGTCCTCGCCGTTGATGGAGAGCACGGCCCCGTCGTGTAGAGGGTCGAGCAGTTCGTTGCTGAACTCCGGGACGATGACGCGATCGATGAGTTGATGGGTGAGCTTGCCGCCACTTCCGTGCCCGAGCACGATCTGCGGGTGATCGAAGATGGGCAAGGGGCAAGAGGCGTCGCTCATGTTCACTTCGTCCTTCATTTTCGAACTCGATCGCGATTCTGAAAGCGGTTCCCCTGTTTCCGGTTTCGTCGTCCACCCGAAATCGGCGGGGAAAATTTTCCGATTCATGCTCAAGAGACAGTTGAAAAACCCTACAACGGAAAATCTATGTGGTTTTTGGTTTGAGAAATAGCGGCTTCGCCGGAACGATTCGTTGACCGACCTGATGGGCTGCGGCCCTTTTGTTTACTGGCGTCGTTGCTTCTCAGGCGTGGGGAATACCCCACTTCCTCGTCGCGCCTATCCAGTAAACAAAATGTCTCGCAGTTTTCCATTCCGGGGTTTTTCAACAGTCTCTTAAGCGATTTTCGTCTTCGGAGTCTCGCCCTCGCCGGACCGTCGTTCCGCTTCCAGATGCCGTCCATAGGCGAAGTAGGCGGCGCATGCGCCTTCGGCGGAAACCATGGTCGCTCCCAAGGGGCGGTCGGGGGTGCATTCCTTGCCGAACGCCGGGCACTGACGAGGCTTCTTGACGCCCCTAAGAATCTCGCCGCTGATGCAGAGGCCCGATTCGTCGGTCTCGATCTCGCCCAACTCGAAGATCCGTTCGGCGTCGTGCTCGCGGAATTCCGGCCGCAGCCGGTAGCCGCTTCGGGGAATCTCGCCGACTCCCCGCCACTTCCGGTCGCAGGTCTCGAACACCTTGCCGACGAGAGACCGCGCCCCCTCGTTGCCTTCCCGCTTCACGACGCGGGGGTACTGGTTCTCGACTTCGGCGCGGCCTTCCTCCAGTTGCCGAAGCGTCATCAGCGTGCCCTCGAGAATATCGAGCGGTTCGAAACCGGAGATGACGATGGGCACGCCGAACTCTTTGCTGAGCGGTTCGTATTCTTCGTAGCCCATCACCGTGCAGACATGCCCCGGCCCGAGGAATCCCTGCACCCGGTTTTCCGGCGAGGCGAGAATCGCGGAGATGGCCGGCGGAACGAGGACGTGCGACACGAGAACAGAAAAATTGTCGATCCCCTGTTTCTTCGCCTGCCACACGCTCATGGCGTTGGCGGGAGCCGTCGTCTCGAATCCGATGGCGAAGAACACCACTTGCTTGGCCGGATTTTCCCGCGCGATCTTCAGGCAATCGATGGGCGAGTAGACGATGCGGACGTCGGCGCCGCGGGATTTCAGAACGAGGAGGTCGGCCTCCGAACCGGGCACCCGGAGCATGTCGCCGAACGAGCAGAAGATCACGTCCTCGCGCCGGGCGATGGCGTGGGCCTTGTCGATCGTTTCGAGAGAGGTGACGCAGACGGGACAGCCGGGGCCGTGAACCAGCTCGACCTCGTCGGGAAGGAGGCGGTCGATGCCGTACTTCACGATCCCGTGGGTCTGCCCCCCGCAGACTTCCATGAGCACCCAGGGGCGGGTCACGATCCGGTGGATTTCGGAGACGATTTGTTTGGCGAGACTTTCGTCGCGGTATTCGTCGAGAAACTTCATGTCGGCATCAGGGGGTTCGAGTCCAATCGGGCGGGGGTTGCGGATCCTCGAGTTCGTCGAGTTGATCCATGTTCTTGAGAGCTTGATAGGTTCGTTCGGCCTCGGCTTCGTCCACGGTTCCGAGGGCGAAGCCAACATGGACGAGGACGTAGTCGCCGGTTTTCGCCTCGGGGGTGTACTCGAGGCACACCTGCTTGACGATGCCGCCGAAATTGGTGCGCGCCATTCGCACCCCCTGCTCGTTTTCGTTGACGCTTACGATCTTACCGGGAATGGCCAGGCACATGGTGGTTTCCTTTCTTGGTTGTTTTTCGAAATCATTTTATCCGACGGCTAGAAGCTCGTCCGTGCCGGCCCGCTCCCGAGGCGGGAGAGAAGCCGCTTCCCGGCGGGCGACGGCGGCGATTTGTCCGAGAGCGATGCCGCCGTCGTTGGGCGGAACGCGCTGATGCCAATGGGGGACGAATCCTTCCTCGCGCAATTTTTTCACGGAGCGCTCGGTGAGGCGTCGATTCTGGAAGCACCCTCCCGTGAGGACGATGTCGGGTTCGCCGACCCGGCGCGCCACCTCCACGATCGCGTCGACCAACGCATTGTGGAACTTCGCTGCGACGATTCCGACGGGGACGGAATCGGCGAGGTCCGCCAGAATCGCGTTCATCGCCGGCGCCCAGTCGACGACGATCGGAGAGTCTCCCTGCCAGTCCCAGGAATAACTTTCCTCGACGGCCGGCTCGGCGACCTGCTCCAGAAGCATCGCGGCCTGGCCTTCGAAGGCGGCTTCCTGGCGGAGGCCGGCCAGAGAAGCCACCCCGTCGAACAGCCGACCGGCGCTGGAAGTCGCGGGAGTATTGACGCCCCGGGCGAGCGCCTGCCGGAGCAGCTTCCGCTCGTTCGCGGCGAAGTGGCGAAGCACCGGGTGGTCCGGCTCGTCGAAGACGGCGTCCCCGCCGATCTCGTACATCATGCCCAGGGCGCAGCGGCGCGGTTCGCGCACGGCGCGGTCTCCGCCCGGCAGCGGGAAAGTCCGGAAGCAGGCGACCCGATCGAAGCTCGGACCTCGAGCGAGCAGAAACTCGCCTCCCCAGATCGTTCCGTCGTCTCCGAGTCCAGTCCCGTCCCAGCACACGCCGAGAACGGGTGGCTCCAGTTCGTTCTCCGTCATGCACGAAAGCACGTGGGCGAAATGATGCTGCACCGGGAGAAGGCGGGTCGGCTGGTCCGCGGCGAATTTCGTCGACAGGTATTCGGGGTGAAGGTCGCACGCGACCCTGTCGGGTGCGGCGTCGTAGAGGGTTTGAAAATCGCGGCAGACGCGAGCGAAGGCTTCGTGGGCCGCCGGCGTTTCGAGATCGCCGATGTGCTGGCTGATGAAAATATTCGAACCGACGCTCATGGCCACGGCGTTCTTGAGATGGGCGCCTACCGCGAGCGTGCAGGGAAGCTCGAGGTTCGTGGCCACCGGCAGCGGCGCGTAGCCGCGCGCGCGGCGCAGAACCTGCTCCCCGCCGAGAATGATCCGCGCCACGGAATCGTCGACGTGACGAACGATGGGGCGATCGTGGGTTAAAAACAGATCGGCGATGGCGCCGAGTCGCGTCAGGGCCTCCGCTTCGTCGATGCAGATCGGTTCGTCGGAGAGATTCCCGCTGGTGGCGACAACGGGAAATCCCAATTCGCGCAGGAGAAGGTGGTGCAGCGGCGTGTTCGGAAGCATGAGGCCGACGAGAGGGCTTCCCGCCGTCACCGCCGGCGCGAGCTCGGTTGCGTCGCCCCTCCTCTCGATCAACACGATGGGTGCCTCGGGCGAGGAGAGGAGCCGCCCTTCGCGCTCGGAAACGCGGCCGAGGCCGTCGGCGACGAGCGCCGACGGTACCATGACCGCCAGCGGCTTCTCTTCCCGCTTCTTGCGTTCGCGGAGACGGCGAACCGCCGACTCGTTTCCGGCGTCGACCATCAGATGGAAGCCGCCGAGCCCTTTCAAGGCGACGATTCGTCCCTCGCGTATCGCTCGCGCCGCCCCAGACAGGGCGTCGTGGCGATCTCCGAGGCCCGCTCCGGACGCGTCGAGAAGCCGGAGTCGCGGTCCGCAGTCGGGACAAGCGTTCGGTTGCGCGTGAAACCGGCGGTTCTCCGGATCGTGGTATTCGGCGTGGCATTGCCCGCACATTTCGAAGGATTTCATCGACGTGTTCGGCCGGTCGTAGGGCAGCGCCTCGACGATGCTGAAGCGCGGCCCGCAGTTCGTGCAGTTGGTGAAGGGATAGTGATGCCTGCGATCGGCGGGGTCGAAAACCTCCGCCAGACAATCCCCGCAGGTGGCGATGTCGGGCAGGATCAACGCGGACTTTTCGCCCGCCGAGTCGCTGTAGCGAATCTCGAAATCCGAATAGCCCTTCGCCCGGAGAAAGGTCGTCTCCCGCGAAAAAATCACCGCCCGGGGCGGCTTGTCCCGGTCGAGGCGCACTATGAATTCGTCGAGCGCGCCGCGTTCGCCCTCCGCTTCGACGAAGACGCCCTGCGACGAGTTGAGCACCCACCCGCCGAGGCCAAGTTCGTTCGCCAGCCGATATACGAAGGGACGGAATCCGACTCCCTGGACGGCTCCTCGAAGAGCTGCTTTGACGCGTTCGACGGGCATGGATTCTACGGAAAGGGCTGGTTCGCGGTGGCGACCTGAAAGACGAGAAAGAGGCCGATGGCGATGCTGAGGACGCCGGCGGCGGTGGAGAGATGCCGCCGGGCGAACACGGACCTGTCCGCGAGGCGGGCGCAGGGCAGGGCGATGGCGGCGGTGATGACGATCATGCCGGCGATGCTCCCCGCTCCGAACAGGAACAGATACCCCAGGGCGAGAGAGGGCGTTTGCAGGATGGGGACCACCATCAGGGTCAGCGCGGCGGATCCGGCCAGTCCGTGAACCAGCCCCACGGCCAGGATCGAAATCGTGTGGCCGAGCCCCCAGAGGCCGCCGATGGAAACGGCGGCGCGAACCGAGTTTTTCCGTATCACGAAATTGGTCACCGTGGCCACGTGATCGGGGTCCGTGGCGTGACGCATGCCGAGGAAGAAGCCGAGCGGCAGCACGGTCAGGGCGGTGACCGAGGAAGGATGAAGGAGATCCGGTCGGCTGCCGGCGAGGTGAAGGATCTCGGTGATCATCGGGAATTCGGGCGGTGGCCAGTTCACGGCGATTCTAACCGTGCTCGCCGGCGGAGACGAGCGGAAACGGCGAAAGATGGGGACGGCGCGTTCCTCATGATTATGGACACCGAAGGAGAGAATTGCGAGAAGGCGGTTGAGGCCCATTGCCTCATAACCGAAGACACCGTGTTGTGCTTCGGTCGAAAAAATTCCATTCCAGGGGCAATTCGTCGTCACAACCGTGGCCGATCTCGTCAATGATTGTTGCCGACTGACGATTCTCAAGATTCGCCACCCGCAGCCAACATTCGCCACTCGCAGCCATGTCCATCCAGGAACTCCGAAACGCGCTCGACGAAGAGCCCTCCAGCTGGGAACGCCGGCAAGCTCTCGTCGAGGGCCTGGTCGCCGAAGGAATGCACGACGCCGCCGTCGAAGTCGTCAACCAGGGCGAAGCCATCCCGCGGGAGCCCGGACCGTGGCTGGCAGCGGCCAAGTGCTACGCCGCCGTGGGCGCCGGCGAACAGGCCCGGGGACTGGTCGCCACCGCTCTCGAGATCGATCCCGACCACCAGCCTTCCAAGGACTATCAACGCGAGCTGTCCGTCGCGCTCGCCCCGACCCCCGTTTCGCTCAGCTCCGAGGACGTGGACGACGAGGACGACGAGGAAGAGGACGACGTGGTCGTCGCGGAAGTGGCGCCTCTCGTGCCGGAGGCGGTCGAAGCGGCGAAAGGCGGCGGCCACGAACCCATCGCCCTGCCCAAGGTGAGCTTCTCCAGCGACGAGATCGAAGCCCTCCACGCCGCCGAGGAAGAGGCCAAGCGCAAGCGCGAGGCCACCATCAAGCGCGACAAGTTCAATTCCCTCGCCATCACGGTCTTCGTCCACGTCGCCATCGTGCTCGCCCTCACTCTCGTGGCCACCAAGATCCCGCCGAACGTCCCCCCCCAGATCGTGGCCACTTCCGCCCCCTCGCAGGAAGACCAGACCATCGACGAGACCAAGCTCGAGAAGCCGACCCTCGAGCCGACCACCGCCGTGAACAGCGCGGTCGCCGACATCATTTCCGTCTCGGCGGTCTCCGACGTCTCCATCTCCAACATCGACGTGGAGGTCTCCGACGTCGCCATGGAGCAAACCGTGTCCTTCAACCCCTCCATGAGCCTGGGAATGCCCACCTCCGCCGACTCCAAGATGATGTTCGGCGAACCGCTGGAGGGCGACGTGCTCGGCGTCATCCTCGACGTGTCGGGCTCCATGGCCGAATACCTCCCCCAGGTCGTGCGCGAGGTCGACAAGAACTTCCAGGACGCCCCCATCGTCTACGTGCGGAACATGCTCATCCGCAACGACCGGAGCGAGGACAAGGAGGTGCGTCTCATCGTTCCCGAGGAAGTGATCCCCTACAACAAGGAGCTCAAAACGAGGACGCCCTACTGGTTCCTCTGGCACGACCTTCCGCGCAAGGCCCCCCAGCGCTACGTGGACCGGCTCATCGAAACCTTCAAGACCAGGGACAACCAATTTTTGACGGTGGGGCGCTGGGAGCGCAGCAGCACGGCCGAGGCCATCGATTTTCTCATGGAGCAGGAGGTCGACTCCCTCTACGTCTTCTCCGATTTCGAGGATTTCGTGGACGAGGACCTCGCTCTCGAACTGGGCCAGAAGCTGGGTCGCCGGAAAATCCGCACCTATCTCCAGCCGGCCGAGACGGGGACGGAGTACCTCGACGTCATGACCAAGAAGATTTCCAACCGGACGCTCGGCCGGCAACTGCCCTCGCTGGTGTCCATCATGCGCGGCGACATCGAGGAGGAGCCCGCCTCCCTCACCCTGCAGAAGCCGGAGAAGGACACCACCCTCGCCGATCTGGACATCAAGCTCGCGACGCCGCGCCCGGAGGCGGTCAGCGACGCATTCTACGGCTTCCGCCCCAGCAAGGACTGGACCGAGATCCACCGCATCTCGGAGCCCGAATACGACGCCGTCTTCTACGGCCCCGAAGCCCGGGCCGAGATTTTCTTGAAGACCCCGGACGGCTACATCCAGAACCCCATCACCTTCTACTATTACAGTCACAAGGAAATCCCCGACCACCCGGACCCCCGCTACCGGGTTCGCCGCAGAAAATTCCTGAAACTCGAGGAGGAGCCCAGCTTCGACGGGAAGGAGATCGTCTGGAAAATGGTGCTCGAGGACGAGCTCAAGTTCCGGGTCCACCTCTACCTCGGCCGGAAAGGCATGCACGCCACCTACGTGTCGGAACCGCCCAAGGACGACACCTACGACAGCGCCTTCATCTACTTCCGCGTGCCGCCTCTGGCGACAGAGAAGGAGGACCGCTACTTCGGATACGACTTCCCGGCGGACGGGCTCAAGCTGGACCACGTGCGCGAGGCCGTGAAGGAGAACGAAGTCATCTTCAATCTCCCGCGCCAGTTCCGCGACCGCTACTCCAAACACTGGTCCGAGGTGGGATTCGAAATGGGTTACAACACCCGCCAGTTCGACGAGCTGATCCGCCGGCTTCCCAGCGGCATCCGCAACATGGAGGTCAAGGGACCGTCCTTCGGACCCCGGGTTTTCAACGCTCGGACGACGAGCAGCAAGATTCTCCTGAACGGCGGCGCTCACCGCGCCGACATCGAGCCCTGGGAAGGCTTCCACGCCCGCCTGGTGCGATCCCGCGCCACCCGCGAGAAGTTCACCAAGACCGAGGCGATCGAAATCGAGATCAAGTAAAGCCGAGCGATCGCCGGAAGGTCGCCGTGTCCACGGGCTGGAGACTCCGGGATAGCGCCCATCGGGTGAACGGTGCGGTTTCCGGCACGCGGGAAGAGGGGGGCTCCGGCTGGCTTCGCTCCGGCCCGTCGTCGCGCCGACAAACGCTCGGCTTGTTCTTCATCCCGACAAAAAGTCTCTCCGGGGCAATTCGCTGTCACAATTAAGGCTGGTCCTCCTCAAGGGGTTCTTGCATACTGAGGACTCTTCCAATTCGCCACTCATAGCCATGTCCATCCAAGAACTCCGAAACGCGCTCGACGAAGAGCCCTCCAGCTGGGAACGCCGGCAAGCTCTCGTCGAGGGCCTGGTCGCCGAAGGAATGCACGACGCCGCCGTCGAAGTCGTCAACCAGGGCGAAGCCATCCCGCGGGAGCCCGGACCGTGGCTGGCAGCGGCCAAGTGCTACGCCGCCGTGGGCGCCGGCGAACAGGCCCGGGGACTGGTCGCCACCGCTCTCGAGATCGATCCCGACCACCAGCCTTCCAAGGACTATCAACGCGAGCTGTCCGTCGCGCTCGCCCCGACCCCCGTTTCGCTCAGCTCCGAGGACGTGGACGACGAGGACGACGAGGAAGAGGACGACGTGGTCGTCGCGGAAGTGGCGCCTCTCGTGCCGGAGGCGGTCGAAGCGGCGAAAGGCGGCGGCCACGAACCCATCGCCCTGCCCAAGGTGAGCTTCTCCAGCGACGAGATCGAAGCCCTCCACGCCGCCGAGGAAGAGGCCAAGCGCAAGCGCGAGGCCACCATCAAGCGCGACAAGTTCAATTCCCTCGCCATCACGGTCTTCGTCCACGTCGCCATCGTGCTCGCCCTCACTCTCGTGGCCACCAAGATCCCGCCGAACGTCCCCCCCCAGATCGTGGCCACTTCCGCCCCCTCGCAGGAAGACCAGACCATCGACGAGACCAAGCTCGAGAAGCCGACCCTCGAGCCGACCACCGCCGTGAACAGCGCGGTCGCCGACATCATTTCCGTCTCGGCGGTCTCCGACGTCTCCATCTCCAACATCGACGTGGAGGTCTCCGACGTCGCCATGGAGCAAACCGTGTCCTTCAACCCCTCCATGAGCCTGGGAATGCCCACCTCCGCCGACTCCAAGATGATGTTCGGCGAACCGCTGGAGGGCGACGTGCTCGGCGTCATCCTCGACGTGTCGGGCTCCATGGCCGAATACCTCCCCCAGGTCGTGCGCGAGGTCGACAAGAACTTCCAGGACGCCCCCATCGTCTACGTGCGGAACATGCTCATCCGCAACGACCGGAGCGAGGACAAGGAGGTGCGTCTCATCGTTCCCGAGGAAGTGATCCCCTACAACAAGGAGCTCAAAACGAGGACGCCCTACTGGTTCCTCTGGCACGACCTTCCGCGCAAGGCCCCCCAGCGCTACGTGGACCGGCTCATCGAAACCTTCAAGACCAGGGACAACCAATTTTTGACGGTGGGGCGCTGGGAGCGCAGCAGCACGGCCGAGGCCATCGATTTTCTCATGGAGCAGGAGGTCGACTCCCTCTACGTCTTCTCCGATTTCGAGGATTTCGTGGACGAGGACCTCGCTCTCGAACTGGGCCAGAAGCTGGGTCGCCGGAAAATCCGCACCTATCTCCAGCCGGCCGAGACGGGGACGGAGTACCTCGACGTCATGACCAAGAAGATTTCCAACCGGACGCTCGGCCGGCAACTGCCCTCGCTGGTGTCCATCATGCGCGGCGACATCGAGGAGGAGCCCGCCTCCCTCACCCTGCAGAAGCCGGAGAAGGACACCACCCTCGCCGATCTGGACATCAAGCTCGCGACGCCGCGCCCGGAGGCGGTCAGCGACGCATTCTACGGCTTCCGCCCCAGCAAGGACTGGACCGAGATCCACCGCATCTCGGAGCCCGAATACGACGCCGTCTTCTACGGCCCCGAAGCCCGGGCCGAGATTTTCTTGAAGACCCCGGACGGCTACATCCAGAACCCCATCACCTTCTACTATTACAGTCACAAGGAAATCCCCGACCACCCGGACCCCCGCTACCGGGTTCGCCGCAGAAAATTCCTGAAACTCGAGGAGGAGCCCAGCTTCGACGGGAAGGAGATCGTCTGGAAAATGGTGCTCGAGGACGAGCTCAAGTTCCGGGTCCACCTCTACCTCGGCCGGAAAGGCATGCACGCCACCTACGTGTCGGAACCGCCCAAGGACGACACCTACGACAGCGCCTTCATCTACTTCCGCGTGCCGCCTCTGGCGACAGAGAAGGAGGACCGCTACTTCGGATACGACTTCCCGGCGGACGGGCTCAAGCTGGACCACGTGCGCGAGGCCGTGAAGGAGAACGAAGTCATCTTCAATCTCCCGCGCCAGTTCCGCGACCGCTACTCCAAACACTGGTCCGAGGTGGGATTCGAAATGGGTTACAACACCCGCCAGTTCGACGAGCTGATCCGCCGGCTTCCCAGCGGCATCCGCAACATGGAGGTCAAGGGACCGTCCTTCGGACCCCGGGTTTTCAACGCGCGGACGACGAGCAGCAAGATTCTCCTGAACGGCGGCTCCCACCGAGCCGACATCGAACCCTGGGAGGGCTTCCACGCCCGGCTGGTGCGATCCCGCGCGACCCGCGAGAAGTTCACCAAGACCGAGGCGATCGAAATCGAGATCAAGTAGAATCGAACGGGCGGCAGCGGGGCCGCTCAGTGGTTTCCCAGCCTGATCTCGGATCCTTCGAAATAGACCCGGATCCGGTAGGTCGTGTTGGGCCGGAACTCGATTTCGCCGGTTTGCACGTTCACGCGCTCCGGAATTTTCGTGAGCTGCTTGTCGACCACGGCGTGGTAGCCGCGGTCCGAGAAAACGTCGATCAGCATCGCCAGCGCCAGGGGATTCGACAGAACCTCGTCTTCGTTGTTGATCACGGCCCGTCCGGAGATCGCATGGCGTTTGATGATCGGGATGAATTTCGCGTTGATCAACTCCACCACTTCCGCGAAGAGCCCGCGGTTCTCCCTCGTGTACCCGTCGAGACGGCGGACGAGGTCCTGCCGCGCGTGCACGATGATCTCGTGGGCGAGGGGGATCCCGCGCACAAGGGCAAAGGTTTCGGGCTCCAGTTCCAGGGAACTCTGGTACTGCAGCTCGTTGAGGATGTTGCTCTCCACCTCCTCGATCGATCCCTGGGCATTGATGAGGTGATAGAAGAACCCCTCGCGAAGCGACTGCAACGCGTCCCAGGTGCTCTCCTTGAAAACGCGGTAGCGGTGCTTGGCGGCTTCCACGTCGAGATCCGTGGCTCTAAGTTCCTGGACCTCCCCCACCCCGGTGGCCCGCACCTCCTCGTTGTGTTTCGCGATCTCCCTTCCGCGTCGAAGCTGACGCTCCACGCTCGTCTTTTCATCCACGAACAGCACCATCACGTGAATCGTGGGACGCCGGAAGCAGCTCGCCAGTTCCGTGCCGGCGAACCGGTCGTGCAGTTCGGCAATCTTTTTCACGAGCAGTTTCATGCACTCGACCTGAACCTTCGACCGGGGAAATCCGTCGAGCACGGCGCCGTCGCGGAACTCGGGTTCGAGCATTTTCCGCAGGAGAATGGCCATCACCTCGCGGTCGCCCACGAGCATGCCCTTGTCCTTGAGCGCCCTCGCTTCGGGGCTGTCGAGCAACGAACTGACCACGATGGGAGGACATGTGAAACCCCGCGCCTTCATGATGAAATCGGTGTTGGTCCCCTTTCCCGAGCCGGGAGCGCCGCCCAAAAGAATGATCTCCTTGGGAAAGCGCAGATTCTCGATCCCGTATTCGTCCTCCAGCCTTTTCCACACGGTGCCGAAAATCACCTTGGCGTCCTTGATCTCCACATCGGTCAGCGTGGCAATCTCGGCCGGCCCGTCTTTTGGTTCGTTCATCTCTTGCCAATCATCGATTTTCCGTCCGCCCGCAAGTCGATTCCGTGCCGGAACCCTCCGCCTCCGAGACGCACGCTTGGATGGTACGCATGCTTCGCGGATGGTGAAAGCTTAAACCAAGGCCGTCGCCAGTCCCCTGATCAAGGAGCGGTGGTCTTTGACATCGTTCGCGATCTTTCCCAGGATGCCCTCCATGAATTCCACAAGCTTTTCACGACGATCGAGTCTCATCGGGGCAGGCAGCCTCGCCGCCCTGCCGATGACCGACTGGCTCGCGGCCGTCTCCGCCCTGGGCGAAGAAACCGGAACGCCTCCGGAGATCGATCCGTTCAACCGCTTTCCCCGCATGGTCCACGAGTACTACGTGGCCAAAATCCGCGCCGTCGAAAAGAGAGCCCTCGAGCGGAAGCTCAACCTCGCGAACAAGGAGGACGCCGAAGCCTACGTGAAAGACGTCCAGGAACGCATCGCCAAGGTCTTTGGCCCGATGCCCAAGAAGAAGTCTCCCCTCAACGCGCAAGTCACCGCCACGCTGGATCGAGACGGGTACACCGTGGAGAACGTGATTTTCGAAAGCCGGCCGAAGTTTTTCGTCACCGCCAATCTCTACCTGCCGAAATCCGGAGGAAAAAAGGTCCCGGGAGTGATCGGCACCTGCGGCCATTCGCGCGGCGGCAAGACCGCCGAAGCCTACCAGAGTTTCGCGCAGGGTTTGGCGAGACTCGGCACGGCCTGTCTCATCTACGATCCGATCGGGCAGGGCGAGCGGTCCCAGTATCTGGAAGACGATCACGAACTCATCTACAAGAGCACCACCCACGAACACAACATGGCCGGCAACCAGATGGAGCTGGTCGGCGAATTTCTCGGTACCTGGCGGGCCTGGGACGGCGTTCGCGCACTCGACTACCTGCTGACCCGTCCCGAGATCGATCCGCAGCACGTCGGGGTCACCGGGAACTCGGGCGGCGGCACCCTGACGACCTGGCTGCTCGGCGTGGAGCAGCGATGGACCATGGGCGCTCCCGCCTGTTTCGTTTCGACCTGGCGCCGGAATCTCGAGAACGAGCTGCCGCAGGACAACGAGCAGTGCCCGCCCGGTTCGCTCGCGCTCGGACTCGACCACGACGACTACCTCGCCGCCATGGCGCCGAAGCCGGTCATCATCCTCGCCAAGGAGAAGGACTACTTCGACGTGCGGGGATCCGAAGAAACCTTCGGCCGCCTTCAGCATCTCTACGGTTTGCTCGGCGCCGAGGAAAACATCCAGCTTCACGTCGGACCGACCGTCCACGGCTATTCGCAGGAGAACCGGGAGGCGATGTACCGCTTTTTCAATTCGATCACCGAGGTCTCCGAAGCCGAGAGCGAGCCCGACCTGGAGATGGAAGACGAAGCCACCCTTTTCTGCACGCCCAACGGCCAGGCGGGACCCGACCTCGGCTCGAAGACCGTCTTCCAGTTCACGGAAAAAAAGGCCGAAGCTCTCGAGAAGCGCCGGACCGCGGATCCCTTGAAAGACGAAGGCCTCGCCGACGCCGTCCGCGCCAGCCTGCGGATGCCCGACCGGGATCCGGAGTCCGCGCCCGACTACCGCATCCTCCGCGCGAAAGGACGGCGCCACTACCCAAGGCCCTACTACAACACCTTCGCCGTCGAGACGGAGCCCCGCATCCAGGCGCTCTGCACCATGCTCGGCGAAGAACGCCTCTTTTCACGGCTTCCCCGCGCCTCCGACGGAAAAGGACGCGCCATCCTTTGGGTGGCCGACGTTTCTTCCGACGCGGAATTGCGCGAGGAGCCGCTGGTCCGCGAAATCATCGAGTCGGAAGGCGAGGACGTTGCCGTGTTCGCCTGCGACGTGCGCGGCATCGGAGAATCACTTCCCGGGACCACCACCAATACCGATCCGCACGGCTACTACGGCGCCGACTACTTCTACGCGGCCTACGCCAACATGCTGGGCAAGCCCTACCTCGGAGGCAAGACCTTCGACGTGCTCCGAACCCTGGATTGGCTCGCCGCCAGCGGCTGGAACGAAATCCACCTCGCCAGCAAAGGCCGCGGCACGCTTCCGGCCGGGTTCGCCGCCCTCCTGGACGACCGCGTCGCCACGGTCACCCTGCGGGACAAGCTCGAGAGCTGGCATTCCGTCGCCACCACCGAACACTACGAGTGGCCCCTCTCCCACATGATCTACGGCGTTCTCCGAAAATGGGATCTTCCGGACGTCTGGGCCGCCATCGAGGGGAAGCAGGCGGCCAAGCCAGCGTAGGCCCCGGCCGCGCCGAAGAGAGTCGGCGGCGGGTTCCTCGTCTGCGGGACTTGTCGCGGGGACCGTTTCGCCCTTATCCTTCCAGCGTGAAAATTTTTCATGCCACCATTCTCGCTCTGTCGAGCGCAGGAGCCCTTTCCACCGCCGCCGAGGAGACCTCGTCGGATCCGGCGGAGGGCCACTCCTACCACGGCGAAGTCTTCAACGAAGGCCCCCGACAGGCCGCCGTCCTCATTCCCGGGACCGGCGACGTCCATTTCCCCGTCACCACCGACTCGGCCGAAGCCCAGGCGTTCTTCGACCAGGGACTGGGCCAGCTCCACGGCTTCTGGGACTTCGAGGCCGAGCGCAGCTTCCGGCATGCGGCGACCCTCGAGCCCGACTGCGCCATGGCCTACTGGGGCATGGCCATGGCGAATTTCAAGAACGACAAGCGCGGCAAGAAGTTCGCCGAAGAAGCCGTCGCCCGCCAAGACGGTGCTTCCGAGGCGGAGCGGATGTGGATCGACGGGATCGCCGACTACTACAAGGATACCAAGCGGGATTCGAAAAAACGCCTGCGCGACTTCGTCCGCTCTCTCGAAAAAATCGCCACGAAACACCCCGACGACCTCGAGGCGAAGGCGTTTCTTCTCAAGCAAATCTACCAGAACCACGGCAAGGGTCTGCCCATCCAGAGCCACTACACCGTCGATCTGCTCGCCGAGGAAATCCTGACCCGGGCGCCGAGCCACCCCGCCAACCACTATCGGATCCACCTCTGGGATCGCGAGGACCCCGCCCGGGCCTTGACCGCCGCCGCCGCCTGCGGGCCCGCCGCGCCCGGCATCGCCCACATGTGGCACATGCCCGGACACATTTATTCCCGGCTCCACCGCTACGCCGACGCCGCCTGGCAGCAGGAAGCCTCCGCCCGCGTCGACCACGCCCACATGATCCGTTTCCGCATCGTGCCGGACCAGATTCACAACTTCGCCCACAACAACGAGTGGTTGATCCGCAATTTTAATTTTCTGGGCCGGCGCGACCGTTCCGTCGAACTCGCCGCCAACATGATCTCACTCCCCCGGCTCGCGAAATTCAAAAACGGCGATGACGACGACGCCACCTACCAATCCAAGGGCAGCAGCTGGCACTACGGACGACAGCGGCTCCGCGACACCCTCTTCCAGTTTTCGCAGTGGGACGAACTGATCCGCGAAGCCGAAGACGGACGCCTCCAGCCCGACGACCAGTCCATCACCTCGCTCGAACACGACCGCTTCGTCGGCATCGCCAAGTTCGAAAGCGGCGACCACGACGGCGGTCGGATTCATCTCGACGCGTTGACCGTCCGGCTCGGGAAAAAGAAAACCCAGCGCGACAAGGCGGTCGCCGCTGCCGAAACGAAAGCCCGGAAAAGCGGCAAGGAAGACGAAGACGTCGACGAAGCCGGTCACGCGGCGGGAAGGAAATTCAAGAAAGACCTCGACCCCCTCCAGCAAGCCGTCGACGAGCTGAGCGTCTACGCCGCCCTGACGGACGCCCCTCCCGACCTCGACACCGCCCTTTCCCTGCTGCCCGGCCTCGAGAATGTCCCAAAGTGGCGGCACGCGACCCTCTGGCTGCGCGCCGACGACCCGGAAGAAGCCGAAAGACTGGCCAGGGACGCCGTCGCGGCCGGAAAGAACGAAGTCCTCCCCTTGGCCACGCAGATCCGCATCCTGCACGCGAACGGCAAATCCGAGGAAGCCGAAAAGGCCTTCGGCCGGCTCCGCTCCCTCGCCCACGCCGCCGATCCCGATCTTGCCGCGTTCGAGCCGCTCGCCGCCGTCGCGGCCGAATTCGGCTACCCCGCCGACTGGCGAACCCCTCCCGGGAAACCCGCCTCCGACCTCGGCGAGCGCCCCCCGCTGGATTCCCTCGGCCCTTTTCGCTGGAGTCCCCCCGAAGCCCCCGACTTCTCCCTCCGGGACGCCGACGGCGAGCCGACCGCCCTTTCCGACCGACGAGGGCGGCCCGTCCTCGTGGTTTTCTATCTCGGACGCGGCTGCCCCCACTGCATGGAGCAACTCGACGCCTTCGCCCCGCTCCATGAAAAATACGCCGACGCCGGTATCGACATCGTCGCGGTGAGCACGGACTCCGTCGAAGGGCTCAAGCAAACCTTCCGCGGCACCGAAGCGGGAGAAAACCCTTTTCCCTTCGCCCTTCTCTCCGACGAGTCGCTGAGCGCCTTCAAAGACTACCGAGCCTACGACGACTTCGAGGAAATGCCGCTGCACGGCACCTTCCTCGTCGACGGCAGCGGGCACATTCGATGGCAGGACATCGGCTTCGAACCCTTCATGCACCCGGAGTGGCTCCTCGAGGAATCGATCCGTCTCCTCACCCTGACCGAACCGGAAAGCTAGCTCCTGGAGAAAGGTCGAGTCCTAATCCTAATCCTAATCCTAATCCTAATCCTAATCCTAATCCTACTCTTCCTCTTACTCCTCTCCACTCCCGGGTTAGGAGACTGTTGAAAAACTCTAAAACGCAAAATCTGAGTTGAGAAACAGGATCAAAATCAGCGGCTTCGCCGAATCGATCCGCGAACGCCCATCTTAGACTAACCGGATGCCGCGCCAGCTTTTCCTCCTTTTCTCCTGGCTGTGCCTGGCGCCGATCGCGCCGGCCGAGGAAGGCCCCGGCAAAGCGCTCCGCCTTTCGCCAGGGCAGGAGGCGCTCGGCGATCCGGGAGTTCCTCCCCTGCACGAAGTGGTCAAGGAAGCCGTCGGGAAAGAGAGCGGACTCCGGCTGGTTCTCGCGAAGCCGAGTCGACCCCGGGGCGAGGTGGCGGAACACCGCGCCGCGTCTCCGTCTCAAGGCCCGGCGGCACACGACTGGCTTCGCGATGCGGGACCCGACAGCCGGTTCCATCTCCTCGCCGGGGGCGACGGCACCTTGTTCGACCACGCCACCCTCACGATCTGGAACTGGGACAACGAGCCGATCCGGCAGGTGCGCGTCGAGGCGGGAATCCGCGAGGTAGCCCTGCGGATCGACGGACTGGGGAGCTACCTGCTCACCCTGGACGGGTTCGCCGAGGGTGTCTGCCGGAAGCGCCTCGTCCGAAATATCGCCGCGACCGAAGACCTGAACGCGGCGCGCGACACCTTTCGGACCGACGAATTTTTTCTGGGCGTCTGCGCCTTTCCGGGGCGCTACCACTGGATGTCCGAGGGCGAACCGGTCCTGCCTTCCGACCTGACCGAGCAAGAAGCCCGCGATCTCGAAGCCGGCTTGCTGGCCCGGCTCGGCTTTCAGGTCGTCAGGGTGGACGAGTCCATGGAGATGGGCCCCGCGAGCCCGGACGGCTCGGCGTCGACGGCCGGGCCCTACCGCTTCGATTTCGAGCGAATGGACGCGGCGGTGGGGGCCTACACTTCGCGCGGCTTCGAACTCGCCCTGCAGACGATGAATGCTCCGGACTGGGCGATTCACCCCGCCCACGCCGAAGTCGAGGAACACCGCTGGCGCTACCCGCGCGAAGAGGCCGCCCAGCGAGCCTACGTCGCCGCTCTGCTCGAACGCTACGGTCGGCACGCGCGCTTCGTGCAGGTCTTCAACGAGCCCGACCAGGCGGAGTTCTGGGCGGGAACGCCGGCGGAATTCGTCGAGCAGTTCCGCTACACGCACGAACAAATCCGCGCTTGGTCGTCGGACATCCCCGTCGCCAACGGCGGCTACGCCTTCGCCGACGAGAAGCGGGTGCGGTATTTCGTCGAGCGGCTCCGCCCTTGGATCGACCGGCCGTCCTATCATTCCCACGGCACCCTCGCCGGAATGCGGGACACTTTCGCCAAGATGAAATCACTGCACCGCGAGGCCGGCTACCGAGCGCCGGCCGCCGGGGCGCCGGTTTTTCTCAACACCGAAACCGGATTCGACGCCTGGCGTCTCGACCAGGAGCGCCGGCAAGCCCAGGCCCTCGTGCAGAAGACCCTCTACGGCTGGGCCAACGACCACGGGGGCGTGATGCTATTCTGCGGACGCATGGTGAAGGGCCCGGGCAGGGAGCAACGCGACCTCGGTCTGCTCGACTACGAATTCTGCCCGCGGTTCGCCTACGCCGCCGTCGGAGGCCTCGTCTCGGTCCTCGCGGGCGCGACCTTCGAAACGACCCTGATGCAAACCGAAGAGACCTGCGTCTACGAGTTCCGCCGGGGAGCGGACCGGATCGTGGCGGCCTTTTCCCTCGATGGAAACGGAGAGATCGAGCTGCGCAGCGACGGCCGTGGCGCCACGGTCGTCGACGCCATGGGAAACCGAGCCGAACCCGCCGCGGCCGATTCGCTCGTTCTGTCGCTGGACGGCTACCCCGGCTACGCGATTTTCGAAGGAGCGACGTCGGTGAGCTTGCGCCGGTAGCGGCGGGATCGAACAGGGTCGGGCCCTCGACCAAACCCTCTTTGCCGGAAGGGTCTACTCCTCAACGAACACCCACTGGACGGCGTCGACGATGACGTACCCTTCGGTGCCGGCATTGCCGACGGTGACGGCCGCGGTGTCGCCCTCGGCGTAGACGACCTTGGCGATCTCGTGGAAAAGCCCGCCGGACGGTTCTTCGCGCTGGTTCACCGAGACGGTCTCGTCGCCTTTCTTGCGGTGAACGGTCACCGGCACGCTGGCGGCGCGATTGTTGTTCCTGGTCCAGGAGAGCCGAACGGAGTAAAGGCCGCCTTTTTCCAACTCGGCGGCGAAGCGGGCCTCGGCTTGCCCTTTGGACGAGTCGTCGTCGTGCAGGTAGCCGAAGCCGACGAAAGGGCCGTTGGCGGCGCTTTCTTTCCAGTTCCCGTCGAGTTCGGCTTTTTCGTTGTCGACCACGATGCCCTCGAGTTCATGCGCGGGGGTGCCCTTGCCGCCGGCGACGGGGCCGTCGTATTCGAGAATCTGGCCGTCGGTTTCGAGTCGCTCGCGGAGCGCCTCGTAGGGAACTTTCTGGACGGGCAGGCTGCGGTCGATGGCGAGGGCGGCGGCGGTGGCGGCGCTCTGGCCGAGGATCATGAAGACGGGCTCCATGCGGATGGACCCGTAGGCGATGTGGGAGGCGGAGACGGCCACGGGAACGAGCAGGTTGGTGCATTGTTCCTCGCGGGGCACCAGCGAGCCGTAGGCGATTTGGTAGGGTCCGCGGGTGCTGACGCCGATGTCGCCTTCGTTCTGGACGTGGCCTTCGGGGGTGATGTAGCGCTGGACGTTGTGGGAATCGATGGTGTAGGAGCCCATGCCCACGGAATCGGGGGTGGGCTTGACCTTGCGCAGCTCGTTCTCGGTCATGACGTAGTCGCCGATCATGCGGCGGGCCTCGCGGACGTAGAGCTGGTGGGACCAGTTCCCGTTGTCGGTGAACTCGTCCTTGGGCAGGCCCCAGGTCTGCATCTCGGTCCGCACCTCTTCGGGGACCCGGGAGTCGTTGGCGATGAAGTAGAGGAGGCCTTTCTGGTAGGTCTCGTGCTCCCGGATGATCTCGCGGCGCTGCTCGTAGTCGGCCTCGGGGTAGTCGTAATTGTAGCCGATGTTGTCGAAGCTGAAGGGGCCGTGGTTGTTGGTGTCGGTCTTGTGGTTGGGGACGGGATCGAACTTGCCGAAGGTGGAGCGCCAGCCGGCGTCGAAAATGCGCAGGAGAAGCTCGTACTGGGCGGGGTCGTAGCCGTCGGGCTTCGCGAAGGGGACGCGGTTCTCCGGGTGGTTCGTCAGGCACATGCGGAAGCAGTAGGCCTGGACGCGGTGGTCGCCTTCGCCTTTTTCGCCCGGATCCTCGGTGCTGATGCGGGCGAGGACGCCGCTGGAGGGATCGTCGGGATCGACGTAGGGGCTGATCGGAGGCAGGTCGCCGAAGTGGTGCTGGTGGTGGAGAACCCCGGTCTGGACGCCGTTCCAGTTCTCGTCGTAGACCGCGTTCGCCTCGCGACCGACGTGGTAGTCGATGCCGGCGGCGGCCATGAGGTCGCCCTCGTAGGTGGCGTCGAGGAAGACGTCCCCGGCGAAGGTTTTCCCGTTCAGGGTGGTGATGGACTGGATGGCGCCATCCTTCATCGCCACGCCCTTCTCGCGGTCGAGCCACTCGTCGCGGTGCACGGGAATCTCGAATTCTTTGACGTAGCCGTCGAAAACCGTCTCGGCCACGCTCGGCTCGAAAATCCACATCGTCTTCTCGTCGCCGTCGATCGCGGGGGCTCCCTGCCCTTTGCCGCCGTATTCGTCCTTCTCCTGCCACTTCCAAGTCTCGGGCTTGTCGTATTCCTTCCAAATCCTGTGGTAGAAGTCCCGGGCGAGACCACCGATGACGGCCTTGTTGCCCGAGTCGGTCCAGCCGAGGCCGCCGCTGGAGAGCCCGCCGAGGTGTTTGTCGGGACTGACGATCACGACGGTCTTGCCCATTTCCTTCGCCTGAACCGCGGCGACGACGGCGGCGCTGGTGCCTCCGTAGACGACGATGTCGTAGGTTTCGGGTTCGTCGGCGCGAAGGGAAAATCCCGGGACGACGAGCCCCAGGATGACGGCGAGAAGGGTTTCGAAGAATGCTTTCACGAGTCCATTCTAAATCAGCGCCCTTGGCCGACAAGCCCCCTTTGACGCTAAAATTACCGTGACCAAATCGCGGGGCGCGGCGGTCACGGACGCCGGCCTTTCTCTCACGCGAGGATTCGCTCGATCACTTGGCCGTGAACATCGGTGAGGCGGAAGTCCCGCCCCGAGTAGCGGTAAGTGAGTTCCTTGTGGTCGAAGCCGAGCAGGTGCAGAATGGTGGCGTGCAGATCGTGCACGTGGACGGGATCCTCGGTCACGCGAAGGCCGAACTCGTCGGTTTCGCCGTAGGCCATGCCCCCGCGCACTCCGGCGCCCGCCAGCCATACGGAGAAGCCGTCGACATGGTGGTCTCGGCCGATTTTGTCGATCCCGCTGGGACCTTTCTGGATGGTCGAGGTCCGCCCCATTTCGCCGCCCCAGATCACGAGCGTGTCGGAAAGCATACCCCGCAGTTCGAGATCCTCGAGCAATGCGGCGATGGGCTGGTCGGACTCTTCGGCGAGCTTCCGGTGCCTCGGCATCAGTCCCGTGTGGCTGTCCCACGGTTGGCCGGCCCCGTGGTAGCACTGGATGTAGCGCACGCCGCGCTCGGCGAGGCGGCGGGCCATGAGCAGGTTGCGGCCCACCGGCGTGTTGCCGTACATTTCGCGAACGGTTTCCGGCTCGGCGGAAATGTCGAAGGCGTCGGTCGCCGCGCTCTGCATGCGGAACGCGAGCTCCATGGAATGAATCCGCGACTCGAGCCGCTCGTCGCCGGGACGCTGCAGGCGATGCTTGTGATTCAGAAAGCGCGTCAGGCCGAGTTGGTTCCGCTGGGTCCCGAACCGAATGTCGTCCCGCTTCAGGTGGGGAATGAGATCGCCGTCCGTCGTGTTGGTCTCGATGTGGGTTCCCTGGTACACCCCGGGCAGAAAGGAGCTGGTCCAGTTTCCCGATTGCGCGGTGGGCATTCCGCTCGGCATGAGCACGACGTAGCCGGGCAGGTCCTCGCTCTCGGTCCCGAGGCCGTAAAGAACCCACGACCCGATGCTGGGGCGGGCCAGCACGGAGTGCCCGCAGTTCATCATGAGCAGGCCGGGCGAGTGGTTGGCGATCTCGCTTTGCATGGAGCGGATCACGCAGAGCTTGTCGGCGTGCTTGGCGAGGTGCGGAAAAAGCTCGCTGATCGGCAGACCGCTCTCGCCGTGCTGCGAGAACTTGAAGGGCGACGCCCAGACCTTTCCGGCGCGGTCGCGCTGAGTCCGCTGTAGTGTCTTCTTGACGAAGTCCGGCAGTTCCTGGCCGTCCAGCTTGGCCAGCTCAGGCTTCGGATCGAAGGTGTCGATCTGCGAGGGACCACCGTTCATGAACAGGTGGATCACGCGCTTGGCCCGCGAGGGAAAATGGGCTTCCCGCGGGGCCAACGGCGACTCCAGCGCGCTGCCGCCGGATTCGATCGCGGCGAGCAGATCCGAGGCCGCCACCGCGCCCATGCCGAAGCCGATCTTCCGGAGCGCTGTCCTGCGGGGAATGGTGAAGTCGGGATTCATGCGGTCTGAGAGACTGTTGAAAACAGTCTCCTAATCGATGTAGAGGAATTCGTTCGACATGAGGAGCGACTGCGCCAAAAGCGGCCAGGGATCGACGTTCCGGCTGATCTCGAGGTCGGCGAATTTGGAAATGCGCTCGAACTCGGCTTCCTTCACGGGACGCTGCACGATGTGGCGGAAAAGCGCGTCGACCATCTCCTCTCGGCTTTTCCTCCCCTCGAGACCCGCCTCTTTCACGGCCGCCTCCGCCTGATCGATGACGAAAGGCGAATTCATCATGAACAAGGCCTGGGGGGCGACGATGGCCTCGGTGCGGCTCGCCTGCGTCTGCATGGGCGACGGGAAATCGAAATTCCGGAGCGTGGTGTCGAGATTGAATCGATCGAGATACCCGTAGATGCTCCGCCGGGTGGTGTAGTCCTCGCCCCAAAGAGGTCCGCTCCGACCGTGCATTTCGAGGTCGAGCCGCCCCGAAACGGCGAGGAGCGAATCGCGCAACTGCTCGATCGGGAGACGCCGTCGGTTCGCGCGCCAGTAGAGCTCGTTTTCGGGATCGACCTCCGCCTTTTTGGGAGCGGCGGCGCTGCTCTGGCGGTAGGCCTGCGAGGCGACGATGGTGCGCACGAGGTGCTTGGTCGACCAGCCGTTGCGCACGAAGTCCGCGGCCAGGAAGTCGAGAAGCTCCGGGTGACTCGGCTCCTCGCCCTGCAAGCCGAAATCGGACGGCGTGTCGACCAGATAGTCGCCCATCAGCATGCCCCAGACGCGGTTCACGAAAACGCGGGCCGTCAGGGGATTCGACTCGCTCGCGATCTTCTCCGCCAGATCGAGTCGTCCGCTGTCCTGGTTGTTGAAGGAGGGCTGTTCGGGATCGAGTATTTCGAGGAATCTCCGGGGCACGCGATCGCCGCGATTGGTGCGCTCTCCCCGAATGAAAATGGCGGCCGTTTTCGGGCGATCGCTTTCCGACACCGTCATGGCGCGCACGGGCGCTCCGTCGTTGAAGAGCAACAACTCGGCCAGCGAGGTCTGCTCGATGGACTCGGCGAGCGACCGGTTGTTGCCGCGCTTCTTCTTGTCGCCCGCTTCGACGATCTTGGCGTCGACCTCGGCGCGGGCCTTCCGGTAGGCGGCAAGTTCCTCCGGTGTCGGCTCGTAGCCCTCGATCTCGGGAAACTCGTCCAGTTCCCACGGCTCGGGCCGCTCGATGGAAGTGAAGACGCCGTAGAGCGAATAGTAGTCGGCGGTCGGGATCGGCTCGAACTTGTGGTCGTGGCAACGCGAGCACGACACGGTCATTCCGAGAAACCCCCTCGTGGTCGCGTCGATGACGTCGTCGATGAAATCGTCCGACTTGATGCGGTGCGGGGAGACGGCGATGAAACCGAGTGCCGCGATTTCCCGCGAGTTTTCCTCGATTCCCATGAGATCGGCGGCGAGCTGTTCCTTCACGAAGCGGTCGAACGAC
Source organism: Verrucomicrobiales bacterium (assembly GCA_040905585.1). GTDB lineage: Bacteria > Verrucomicrobiota > Verrucomicrobiia > Verrucomicrobiales > DEV007 > Arctic95D-9. The sequence continues at coordinate 36,569 of JBBDRG010000063.1, read as the reverse complement.
TTGTCCGCGTTGAACGCGTCGATCACGTAGTCCCGATAGGTGAAGGCGTAAGGATAGTAGTGCGGCGTCTTGGTATCGGGCCGGTAGGTGCCGGCGGTGTCGGCGTAGCGGGCCACGTCCAGCCACATCCGCGCGACGTGTTCGCCGAAGCGAGGCGAGTCGATCAATCGGTCGACCAGTTCGTCGATCTCGAGGTCGAACATTTCCGGGCCGGAAGGCGGGAGGCCGGAAAGGCCGTAGGAAAGCCGGCGCACCAGCGTGCGCTTGTCGGCCGGACGGGAGGGGGTGAGGCGGGACTCTCTCAGCTTCGCGAACAGGAAGCGGTCGACCGGGTTCTCGTTCCAGGCCGCCTTCGGCACCTCGGGCGGTTCCGCGGCCTCCACCGGCTGGAACGCCCAGTGCGACGAGGCCTTTTCGAAAATCACTTCCTGATCCCCCAACTGGGAAAACTCGGTGGCACCCATGTCCGTGGCGGGACCCGGAGCGTCCTCCTTGACCCAGCGCGTCAGCAGTTCCACCGCTTCCGGCTCGAGAGCGTACTTCGGCGGCATGGCGGTGTCCTCGTCCTCCCGGCGCACGGCCTGCACGAGCAGCGACGCCGCAGGCTGCCCGGGAACGACAGCCTTGCCGCTGTCTCCGCCCTCGAGCCACCCGCTTTCGCGGTCAAGGAGAAGGCCGCCCTTCTGCGTCTCCTCCTCCTCGGAATGGCACTCGTAACAGTGCTTCACGAGGATCGGGCGGATGTTCCGCTCGAAAAACTCGCTGTCCATTTTCTCGCGTTCCGGCTGGGCTTCGAGGCACCACGGAAGCAGCACCGCCAAGCCGGCGACGCGGGTGAAACGAAGGGAATCTGGAAGCGGGAGGCGCACGGAGCAATATACTGGATTTAGACCCCCGATTCACGGTTCCGTTGGAACGTATTCGCGGGAAACCTCGCTTTCGGGGAGGGGAACCTCCCAGCCACCTCCAAGAGCCTGAACGAGTTGCACCGTCGCGAGCAACCGGGCCGAGCGGGCTTGGACGAGTTCCCTCTTTTCGCCGAGAGCGGTGCGTTGGGCGTCGACGACTTCCAGATAGCCGACGAATCCGCCGCCATAGCGTTTCCGCGACAACTCCGCGGCGCGATCGGCGGACGTGGCCCGTTGATGCGCCACGATCTCGCGATCCTCCGGCCTCCTCTCCGGCGCCGCCAACGGGAGCCTCGCGGAGGGCTTTGATTCCGAACCACAAACCAGCGAGCGGAACCGCCGCCAACACCAGCCACCGCCCGACGACGACTTTCGTTTCGTATTCGATTCGCTGGACATTTCCATTGGTTCCGATCGCGTCGGACGGACGAGCGAGCACACTCAGCGACAAGCCAATCGGCTGCGACCGATTTTTCGACGTTCGTCTCTTCGTATACTTGCTGGAAATTTCCAAAAACGGATTTGTTTTTACCGTTGGAAAATTCGAAGATCCGATCCCAAGCTACCGGTACAATGGAACCAGAAGAGAACAAGAATGTGCTGGGTGGAGAACTGATCCCGTGCAGCACCGACCCGGTCACGGGATTCTACCGCAACGGCCACTGCCAGGTCGGGCCCGACGACCACGGCTGTCACGCGGTGTGCTGCGAGGTCACGGACACGTTTCTCGAGTTCAGCAAGGTGTCGGGCAACGACCTCAGTACGCCGATGCCGGCCTTCGGCTTTCCCGGGCTGAAGCCGGGCGACCGCTGGTGCGTCTGCGCCGCGCGCTGGAAGGAAGCGCTCGACACCGGTTTCGCCTGCCCCGTAGTGCTGGAGGCGACCTCCGAAGCCGCGCTGCAATACGTGTCCCGGAGCATTCTCGAAGAGTACGCGGTGGTGGTGGAAGACTGAACGTCGTTTCCCGGCGGCGAAGATGCCGCCCGAACCATGAACCGAAACCCAGGCGGCGGTCGACGCCCTTTCGCTACCACGCTGCTGCTGCTTTTGCCGCCGATCGCGGGGGTCGGATGCTCGTCGCTGAAACCGTACCACGAAGTCCTCCTCTCGGTGCCCGCCAATGAAATCGTCGAGATCGAGGGACAGCGGGTGCACGTCGAACAAGCGGGCCGGGGCGAACCCCTGGTCATGCTTCACGGTTTCGCCGGGTCGACCTTCGAATTCCGCAAGCTCGTCCCCCTTCTCTCCCGGGACCACCGAACCGTGGCGATCGACCTGAACGGATTCGGCTACACCGAGCGCCCGGTTTCGCCGGCGGCCTACACCCCGGAAGGTCAGCTCGCCATGATCGACGCGGTTCTCGAGAAACTGGGAATTTCGCGCTTCCATCTGCTCGGGCACTCCTACGGCGGGAGCCTCTCGCTCCTCATGGCGAAGAACGAACCGGGTCGAGTCAAGAGCCTTACCCTGATCAGTCCGGCCACGGATTTCGGCGAGCCTCCCTTCATTCTCAAAACCATCAACGGCAGGAAGTTCACTTAGGAATGGCGAAGAAATAAGTTGGGTCAGAGCGCGCCGAGATCAAGTTCGTCACCAAGGCAGACATCCCTTTGTGTAGTGGGCTACTCAAGGGGATGTCGAACGCAGGTGACGGACTTGAGATCAAGTGAAATGGCCCAGATTATTTTTGAGGCGTTCCTTACGCAACGACGCGATTCATCCTGGCCAACCCCCGGCTCTTCCACGCGGGATTCCGGAGCGTCTTCCACCAGAAGGATCAACTCCCCTTCGAGGCGTCCGAAGTCTATCGACAGCGTCTGCTCATCGAGGGTCTTCCCCACATGGTGGAGGGATTCGGACGAAGTTTCACCGACGCCGAAAAGTTCGAGATCCCGCTGAAGAATGTGAACGTCCCCACCCTGGTCATCGCCGGTCGACACGATCTGATTGTTCCGCTGAAGGGCAGCCGAAAGGCCGTGAAAACGCTGCCGCGGGCTCGTCTGCTCGTGCTCGACGACAGCGGCCACTGCAGTCCGGAGGAAGAACCCGAAAAAGTCGCCGCCGCGATCCTGCCGTTTCTCCGGAGCGGGCGGTAGGCGTCACCCGTTCGGGTTACCGCGAACGGTAGTCCAGGAGAAGCACCTCGTTGGCTTCGCGAACCTCGGCGGAAACCGGTTCGCCGCTGTCGGGCGTCAGCGTATCGAGCATCACGGCGCCGTCCTTTTCATGGCCCGTCGCTTCCCAGATGCTCCCTTCGAATTTGACGACGGCAGGCCCGACCACCGGTCCGTTTTTCGCCGGGACCGAGAATTTTCCCTGCCTCACGCGGACTGCGGTGACGGGCTGGTTTTCGTCTTCCGGATGGAAGGAAAGCACGCCCCAGCTCACCGGACGACCGTCGAGGGTCACCTCGCCGGAAACGGCGCCCCGAGGCTTCGGCGGAGCGAAAAACGATTGGCTCCTCAGCCAGTTGCTCAACAAATCCGACCACGTTCCCAGAACCGGATCCCCGCGATAGAGGCCGACTCCGTGCGGACCGTCCTGGTAGCAGTGAAACTCGGTCGGAACGCCGTTCTCGCGGAGTGCCAGAAAAAAGCGGGTCGCGTTTTCGGCCGGTACCGCGGTGTCCGCGTTGGTCTGGAACAGGAAGGTCGGAGGCGTCCGGGGCGTCACGTTCTTCTCCGAGGAAACGCTCTCGGCCAGCGCCTCGTCGTTCGCCCGTTCCGAACCGAGCAGGTTCTTCCGCGAGCCGCCGTGGGTGATCTCGGTATCCATGCTGATGACCGGATAGCAGAGAATGGCGAAGTCCGGTCGCGCGCTCGCTTCGTCGACCGCGTCGGACGCTTCGTAGACTTCCCGGTCGAACAGGGTGGCCGCCATGCTCGCGAGGTGCCCCCCGGCCGAAAACCCCATCACGGCAATGCGGTTCGGGTCGAGATCGTGGTTGGCCGCGCCGGCGCGAACCCACCGGATCGCCCGCTGCACGTCGGCGAGTTGAGTCGGGTAATGATGCCCGTCGCTGCCGAGACGATACTGCAGCACGTAGGCCGAGACGCCCTGCTCGTTGAACCACTTGGCGGGCTGATGGCCCTCGTGGTCCTTCGCGAGATTGCCGTAACCGCCTCCCGGACAAATCACGACCGCGGCGCCGTTGTGGTTTTCGCTCCCCTTGGTCGGATACGACCGCAGCAGGGGAGAACCGGTCTCGTCGTCGATCGCTTTCGCAAACGGCGTGGCGTTCTTCGGCCAAAGGGGCTCGGACCGCTGGGCGTGCAGGGTGAGCGGAAGGCCGGCGAGCAAGAGCAGGGCGGAAAGGATTGTTTTCATATGCCTAGGTTGGATTTCAGGGATTCGAGTTCGGTTCGCAGAGACAAAAGGTCGGCCTTGAGCGAGGCGAGCTCCTCTTCCATCTCCTCCCTCCAGTTCGAAGACGAAACGGTGGCCGACGCCTCGTTCGGAGAGGCGGCCGCCGGCGACGACGGCGGCTCGCCGCCCAGAAGATGAACGTAGGTGGCGACGCGCCGGCCTCCGCCGGCCGGGATCAGTTTCACGAGGGGAGCGGGCGTGTAGTCCGCCAGTTGATCGAGCACCGCCTGGGTCCTCTCGACGTCGGCGAAACGATGCATGCGCTCGGTGCGCTGGCGGATTTCGCCGACCGTCTGTTGTCCGCGCAGCAACAGCACGCAGAGAATGGCCCGCTGCCCGTCGGTCATGTAGGGGAACTTGTTCTCCAGGGTGTGCTTGCACTTCGGCCCCCGCGCCCCGGCCTGGCGCACGAGGACGGCCAGTCGCTTGTAGCGAAGGCCTTCCATCGCCTCCTCGACCGTGTCGGTTCCGAAGTCGGTGACGGGGTCCCGGTTGCTCGACTGATTGCAGGCCGCGTGAAGGGAGTTGAACGTGAGCGGGTAGTGATCCGGAGTGGTCGCCTCTTTTTCCAACAGGCATCCCAGCACGCGCGCTTCCTCGAAGGTCAGTTCGGGGAGGCCGGAGGGATTCGGCGATGAATCGGGATCCGGGTTCGTTGGGGAGGCGTTTTCCGACATGGGAGTTATTCGATGAATTTTCCGGGATTGAGGATGCCGTTCGGATCGAGGGCGGTCTTGAGGCGGCGATGCAGGTCGAACGAGACCGGGGAGACGGCGTCCTTGAACCATCGCTTCTTGGCGAGCCCCACGCCGTGTTCGCCGGTGATTTCGCCGTCGTTCTCGATCACCCAGCGGAACAGGAGATCGAGCGCGGCGTCGGCCTTCGCCCGGGCCGCTTCGTCGGTCTCGTAGTTCTTCACCATCAGGTTCGTGTGGATGTTGCCGTCGCCGGCATGGCCGAAGCAGGCGACCGGAATGCCGGTCTCACTCTCCAGCTTGCGAGCGAATTTCACAAGCTCGACGAGCTTCGACCGCGGCACCACGATGTCTTCGTTCAGCTTGGTCAGGCCCGTCGCCCGCAGCGAATAGGAAAACTCGCGCCTGAGTTGCCAGATAGCCTCGCAGCCCGCCTTGTCCCGGGCTTCCTCGACGGTCAACGCTCCCAGCGTCTCCACCAGCTCCTTCAGCTTCGCCAAATCCCGGAGCACGGTGTCGCCCCGCCCGTCGATCTCGACGATGAGGTGGGCGTCCCCTTCGGGCAGCTTGTCCTGGCCGAGGTAGTCGCGTGCGGCCTGCAGGGTGAAGCCGTCGGTGATCTCCAGGCCCGACGGTTGCCAGCCTCCGTCGAGGATCGACTGGACCGCCGACGCCGCCGTTTCGAAGTCGCCGAAGGTGGCCGTCAGCATGGCGCGGGCTTCGGGATGGGGGATCAGTCTCAAGGTGGCTTTCGTCACCACCCCGAGCAGTCCTTCGGAACCCACGAACATGCCGATCAGGTCCAAGCCCGTCTTGTTCTTGTGGCACCGTCCTCCCGTTTCAAGAATCTCGCCGGTCGGCAGGACGACCTCGAGTCCGAGAACGTAATGCCGGGTGACGCCGTACTTGAGACAGCGCGGTCCCCCGGCGTTCGTGGCGATGGTGCCGCCGACCGAGCATTCCTTCATGCTCGCCGGATCCGGCGGGTAGTACCACCCCGCCTTCCGCACTTCTTCCTGAAAATCCTCCAGGATCACGCCGGGTTCCAGCACGGCCACGCCGTCGGCGGGACTGATTTCCAGAATCCGATCCATCCCGCGAACCGACAGCAGAATGCCTCCGCGCACGGGGACGCAACCTCCCACGTATCCGACGCCCGCGCCCCGCGTCGTCACCGGTATGCGATGCCGGTTCGCGTAGGCGAGCGTCGCGACGACGTCGTCCCGGGATGTCGCCCGCACCACCGCTTCCGGCATCGCGGCGGCGTGCCACCGGTCCGTCCCGAACTCGCGCCGGACGTCTTCGGCGACGGCGACATTGTCCTTCCCGACGGCTTCGACGAGGCCGGCCACCCAGGCGGGAACAGTCACGGCGTCGCCAGTGTCGAAATCAATTGCCATAGCTTGGGACAGAAAACGATAGCGCCCACGACGACCGCCGCAACCGCCGCGACGAGCACGGCGCCGGAGGCCGCGTCCTTGGCCCGTCCGATTTTCGGATCGCGTTCCGGACGCAGCGCGTCGGCCAGGTACTCGACCGCCGTGTTCAGGGTCTCCGCCGTCAGCACCCCCGCCGCGGCCAGCAGCACCGCCGCCCATTCGAGACCGGAAAGACGAAACGCGAAACCTAACACGACAACACAAACAAGCGCCGCGAGGTGGATCCGGAAGTTTCCTTCCGTGACGAAAACCGACCTCAGTCCCCTGCCCGCGTGGAGGAAACTCTTGATCAGTCTGAACCGGTTCGGCGACGTGTACATAAAAAACTTGGCGGTGTAGGGAAATCGGTTACACCTTTCACGACCGCTTCACTATTCAAGACCCAGTCATGAGCAAAAAAACCGCTGCAAAGAAAACCCGGACACGTCCCGGCTCGAAGAAAATCGGATTCGTCGGCGTCGGTCGGATGGGCGCCAACATGGCCCGTCATCTCAACGATCTCAATTACAATGTCTCGGCCGTCTACGACGTGAATCGCTCGGCCGCCTCCAATCTCGCGGAGGAAGTCGGCGCGACCGCCTACACGAAGCTGGCCGAGCTCACCGCCAACGCGGACATCGTTTTCACCGTCGTCACGAACGACGCGGCGATGCGGAAGATTTTCCTCGGCAAGAACGACAACCTTCTCACCGACGCCGCCGGCAAGACTTTCGTCAATTGCGCGACCCTCAGCCCCGAAGTCCAGAAGCAGGTCGGCACGGCCGCGAAGCGCCGCAAGGCCGACTGCATCGAAGCCTGCATGGCGAGCAGCATCAGCCACGCCCGCGAAGGCAAGCTCTACCTCATGGTCGGCGCCGGCGACGACGTTTTCAAAAAGAACAAGAAGTTGCTCGACGACATCAGCGTCAATCTGCGCCACATCGGAAAAATCGGGAAAGCCTCCGAAGTCAAGGCGCTGGTCAACATGGTGATGAACATCAACACCGCGGGCCTGGCGGAGGGACTCGGGTTGGCGAAGGCCCTCGGCCACGATCTCGAAGAGATCCGCGAGGTATTCTCGCAAACCGGAGCGAACTCGCGCGTGCTCGAAACCGACGCCGAAGACATGATCGCCCGCGATCACGAATGCTGGTTCTCCGCCTCTCACGCGGCGAAGGACTCCGGCATCGCCGCCGCTCTCGCCAAGGCGAAAAAACTCGACCTTCCCCTCAACGCGGCCACCAAGGCGCAGTACGACAAAATGGTGAAGCTCGGCGCCGGCGAACTCGACAAGTCCGGCGTCGCCGAACTGACCTTCCCCGGCCGCACCGGCACGAAGAAGAAGACCACGGCCAGGCGGAAAAGCGTGAAACGGAAAACCGCCAAGAAGAAGACCGTGGCGAAAAAGCAGCCGGCCGCCAAGCCCGGCTCGGCGAAGAAGAAAACGACCCGGCAACGCGCTCCGCGAAAGTGATTTCGGCCTTCCGACGGGATTGAACCGCAAGGGCCGAACCCGCCGGGGTCGAACCCGCAGGGTCACTTCACGTTGCCGAGGCGCTCCACCATCTGCCCGAACATTTTCCCGCGTTCTTCGCGGGACATGTCGGGATTCTTCTCGCTCATTTCCCTCATCTTCCTGAAGAGCAGTTGCCGGTGCTCTTCGCTGAGCTGACTCATCTTTTCGCGCATTTCGGGCGATGGCCCGCGGTGGCGAAAGCGGGAGCCCCGGCCTTCGCCGTCTCCCCGTTCGCTTTCTTCGCCTCTTCCGGCACCGGGTTTCGACTCGCCCGGTTTGAGCTGCGAGACGCCGTAGCGGACCGTGACGACTTCCCCGCCGTCGACGGACACCTTCGCCGCCACCTTCTCGAGATCGGCGTCGGATTTCAATTCGACCATCTTCCATCCCTGGGCGTTGAGCGTGCTCGAAACGACGAAACTCTCCTTGGTTTCCTTGTTCAGCAAGGTGGCCACCCGCTCGTCGTCCACCGTCGCGACCCCCGTCAGAATGAGCGAATCGCTCAGGTTCAAGGTCCGGGTGAAGGGCGATTGCTCTTCAAGCGCGGCGAAATCCTTTCCGCTGACGGGTTGGGGCAGGAACGACTCTTTCGCTTCCTCGGCAAACGAACCCGAGGCCAGGGAGACGGCCGCCATGGCGAAAAACAGCTTCATACGCGAAAAGTAAACACTCGTTGCCGATGCCGGTTGCGGAATTCAACGGTAGATTCGAAACGGCTCGGGAACGAAATCCAAGTCGCTCGCCTCCCGCACGGCCAGCCCGATCTGAAAATCCATCGCGTCCGACGGGATCGGATTCTGATAGTCGTCGAGACAATCCCTCAGCGCTTCCACCGGGTCGAGGCCTTTCGTTTTGCCCCGCCGGTACACCTTCACCGCGATCGACTCGGCGGCGCCGGCGGTGACCAGCTTCGGGACCAGCCCGCGAATGTCGTCGGGGCACTCCTTCGGCAGCTCCAGGTGGTGTTTTTTCCCGAGAGCGCGGATCAGACGGTAGCCCTCGAGCGGTTCGTGCGCGGGAAAGAGCGGGATTTTCACGTCGACCCGGCCCGGTCGCTTCAGGTCGACCTCGACGAGATCCGGACGGCTCGACGCCAGAATCCAGAGGACGCGGCCCCGGTTCCGGGTGTCGCTCATTTCCTTCGCCATCATCGAATAGACGCGTCCGGACACGCCCGAATCTCCCGAACCGGAGTCCCGGCTGCCGAGGGCCTGGTCGGCTTCGTCGATGAATACAACGCATCGGCCGAGGGCGTGGAGCAGGCTGAAAATTTTCTCGAGGTTCCCTTCCGTGCTGCCGACCCAGCGATCGCGGAAATTCTTCATCTTCACCACCGGAACTCCCGCTTCGCCGGCGAGACACTCGACGAGGTAGGTCTTCCCGGTTCCCACCGGACCGCACAGCAGGTAGCCCATCGGCATGGCCCCAAGGTCTCCCTGCTTCCACAGTTCGATGTCCTCGCGCATCCACGCCTTGGCCGCCTCGTGCCCGTAGACGTCGTCGAGCGTGCGGCTCGGCTCGAGAAATTCGATCAGCCCCTGGGCGTCCTTCTCGACCAGCGAGCGTTTCAGATCCGACAAATCTGCCGGCTCCAGCGGCCGCCGTTCGAACTCGCGGCTCTTCAGCAACGACTCGATCGAAGCGAGCGTGGCCCCGGCGAGACGCTCGGCGGGCAGTCCGGGATTCCCGGCGAAATGGCTCAACGCCTCCGGGTAGGCGCTCTCCAGGTGCGAGAAGGCCTCCTTCAACTCCCCCGCTCCCGGAACCGGCACCTCGACCCGCGCCGCGCGCGGATTCTGCGACAGGAGATGATGGAGATCGTTGAGCTGCTCCGAGAGGAGAAGGACGGCCAGGTTCTGCTCGAGGAAGTGGGTTTCGTGCGACCAGGAACGCACCACCGCGGCCATCGAATTCAATTGGTAGTCACGGGTCTGCGTCGAGACCGGGAAGGTCAGTTCGGCCGTCTTCAGCACCACCGCGACGTGGTGGTTGCGGCCCGCCAGTTTTCCGCTCTCGCTCTCCTCGGGCGAGAGGCGACGCAGGTTCACGCAAAAGTGGAGAAAGTGATCGAGATAGCCGATCGCGCCGGGCGGATCCTTCGGCAGCACTTCGGTGTCGCGCAGCTGCCGGAACAGTTCCTCGCCCTTTTCGATCCGCAGCCCGGCACCCAGTTCGTAGCTGATGACCAAGTCGAACTTCCTGAGCAGCACCCGGGACAGGTAGTCGCCGAAATTCCCCATCTCCGGTCCGACGTCCCCGCCGTGAATCAGAAGCCGGTCGTGGACGTTGCCGTGAACCACGAACTGGTTGGCCGCTCCCGAAAGATAAAGTCGGCGAATCTCTTCGGCCCAGCCTGCGGTCGCCGCTGTCATCGCCCGCGGGAAAACGATTTCAGCAGCCGTTCGAAGGCTTCCTTCTCCTCCGCCGCGTCCTCCATCAATTCGTCGAGATCCCGGCGGTCTTTCTTCGTCGGCCGCCCGGCGCCCGCCTCGCGCTGCACGGTCGTTTCCCGAGTCGCCCGCGCCACCTCGGCGGCCCTTTCGTATTCCTCCGGCGGAGTCCGATCGATCAGAAAATCGTCCACCCGGCTCGCACCGACACGCTTCTGCAGCGGCCCCTTCACCTCGACGGTGCGGGTCAGCACGCCGCGCTTCACCTGGATTTCGTCGCCGACACCGATCTTCTTCGCGGGACGGCAACGCTCGCCGTTGACCAGCAAACGGGCGTTCTTGCAGGCGGCCGCGGCCAGGGACCTGGTTTTGAAAAGTCGGACCGCCCAGGTCCACACGTCGACCCTGACACGTTCCTCGCTCCCTGTTTCGCTCTTGTCCACCTTGCCAAGGCTTACGATGTTCGGCCTAGGAAAGTCCAGCTATTTTCGCCGTACCGATCCAGCGCCCGACGGACCAGATCCTCCGCCGGCTGGTTCGCGAGGAGCACCGCCAGCATGGTCGAGCCCGACCCCGAGAGCAGCGCCGCATGGACCTCAGGCTGTTTCAGCAGCCACGATTTCATGTCGCCCAGTACCGGAAACTTTTCGAACACGGGGCGCTCCAGGTCGTTGACCATTTCGCCCCAAGGACACAGCTGGGGCAGATAGGTGAAGCTCTCGTACTCCTCGGACGCCCCGAACCGCCGGTAGGCCCAGGCCGCCGAGATCCCGAAGGCCGGCTTCAGCAGGAAGACCGGCAGCGATGTCGCCTCGTCCCGGACCGGCTCGACGATCTCCCCCCGCCCCCGGCAGTCGCAGGGGCCGTCGTGAAGGAAAAACGGAACATCCGAGCCGATCTCCGACCCGACCTCCGCCAGTTCGTCCGCCGAGAGGGAGAGTTGCGCCATCTCGTTCAGGGCCCGCAAAACGGCCGCCGCGTCGCTGCTTCCCCCGCCGAGACCGGCTCCGGAGGGAATCCGCTTCTCCAGCTCGACGCTCACCGCGAACACCTTGCCCACGTGCCGCTCCAGAGCGCGCACCGCTTTCACGACGAGGTTGTCTTCCCCGGTCGGAAGCGCCTCGTCGGAGCACGTTAGCACGAGCCGCTCGTCGCTCCTCCACGCCAATCGAAGCCTGTCTCGCAGCGACAGCCGGGCCATGCGGGTTTCGATGTCGTGAAAGCCGTCCTCCCGCTTGCCGAGAATGCGCAGCCAGAGGTTCGTCTTCGCGGGTGCCTCGATCTCGAAGGCGTCGGATTCCGTTTCGGTTTTCCTGGAAAAATCGCTCATGCCCGCCAACCGATAACCGCGAAGAGTCGACCCGTCTTTCCTTTTTCGACGCGGTAGCTGTAGTAGCGGTCCGGATCGCTCGTCGTGCAGATCCCGCAGTCGTGGACCCGGTCCTCCGGCACCCCGGCGGCGAGGCAGTCGGCCACGATTCGTGCAGCGAAGTCGACCTCGTAGGCGGGCGGGCGAATGCAGGGGGCGATCTGGACAATCAGGTCCGCCGACTTCGAACCGTAACGTCCGGCCAGCGTCGAAATCGCCTCCGGCACGACACCCAGCTCGGTCCCCTTTTTCCCGGAATGGGCGACCGCGCAGGCGCGCTTCGCCGGATCCACCACGAACACGGCGGCGCAGTCCGCCACGTAAACGCCCAGGAACTGGCCCGGCGTCGCGGTGACGAGGGCGTCCGTTTCCGGAAACACCGCGTCCGTCGCCGCCTCTTCGTCGCATGCCGCCACGGTTTTCCCGTGAACTTGCCCGCCGGTGGCCACGTGGTCGCGCGCGATGCCGAGTTCCCTCAACTGCGAGACGTGATGCGCCTCGAGTCGCTCCAGCGCCCGCGTCCGATCCGTTTTCACGTCGATGTCCGGATGCTTCAGCACGAAGCCGTGAACCAGTCCTGCCACCGCCGACAGCGCCGGGTAGGTTTCGATGAAGCGATGCGGATCCATGTCCCCCAGACCCAACAGGGTTCGCTGCCCGAGTCAACCCTCTTGCACCTCGTCTCGCGGCCGATCTTTCCGCGCCTTCGGTGCCTTGCGCGGTTCCTCCACTGGCGAAGAACTCGATCTGCGTTACATTCGGCGCCTTTATGCTGGCAGTCGACAATGTCTCCATCGAATACGGAGCGCGCACGCTATTCCGCGATCTCTCCCTGACGATCCGCGCCAAGGAGCGCTGGTCCTTCGCGGGACCGAACGGCGCGGGGAAGTCGACCCTGATGAAGATCATTGCCGGGATCGAGAAGCCCGATTCCGGTCGCATCGTCAAGGCGAAGCAGACCACGGTCGGGTATCTGCCCCAGGAAGGCATCCAGCACGAGGGCGCTTCCGTTTTCGACGAAGTCGCCAAGGCCTTCGCGGATCTCCAGGAATTGCAGGAGGAACTGAAGGAGGTCGACGCCGAGCTCGAGTCGGCCGATCCGGAAAGCGAAAGCTACGGCGATCTGCTGGAGGTGTTCGGCGACCTGCAGCTGCGGCTGGAACACCACGACGTCAGCACCATGAAGCCGCGCATCGAGACGGTCCTCGGTGGCCTTGGCTTCTCCCACGACGACTTCGACCGCGACTGCGGCGAATTCAGCGGCGGCTGGCAAATGCGGATCGCGATGGCGAAGCTGCTGTTGCAGGAGCCCAGCGTTCTCCTGCTCGACGAGCCGACCAACCACCTCGACATCGAAACGGTGCAGTGGGTGGAGCAATGGCTGCGACAATACGGCGGCGCCATCGTCCTGATCTCCCACGACCGCAGCATGCTCGACAACCTCACCAACCGGACGCTCGCCTTCGAGAACGGACGGGTGGAGCAGTACTCGGGCAACTACTCCTTCTATCTCAGCGAACGGGACGCGCGCCGGGAACAGGCCGAGCGAGCCTACAAGAACCAGCAGAAGGAAATCGAGAAGGCCGAGCAGTTGATCAACCGGTTCCGGGCCAAGGCCACCAAGGCGAAAATGGTGCAGTCGCGGATCAAGCAGCTGGACAAAATGGAGCGCATCGAACTCGAGTCCGATGCCGCCACGGTGGATTTCCGCTTCCCCCAGCCCGAGCGCAGCGGCCAGACCGTGCTGAAACTGGAGAACATCTGCAAGCACTACGGCGACAATCGCGTCATCGACGATTTCGACTTCGCCATCGAGCGCGGAGACAAGATCGCCGTCGTCGGCGTCAACGGCGCGGGCAAGTCGACCTTCTCGCGAATCATCGCCGGCACGGAGAAGCCCACTTCGGGCGAGCGAACCGAGGGTCACAAGGTGGGCATCGCCTACTTTTCGCAAACTCACGCGGACGAACTCGATCCGCGGAAGACCGTCCTCGAGACGATGGAGGGCAGTGTCACCAGCGAAGCGGCCGGCAACCTGCGGTCGCTGCTGGGTGCGTTCCTGTTTCGCGGCGACGACGTGTTCAAACGCGTCAGCGTCTTGTCGGGAGGCGAGCGGGGGCGGCTCGCTCTGGCCCGCATGCTCCTGCAACCGGCCAATTTTCTCGTTCTCGACGAGCCGACCAACCATCTCGATCTCCAGTCCCAGGAAGTCCTGAAGCAGGCGCTCGCAGACTACACGGGTGCTTACGCGATCGTCTCGCACAACCGCTCGTTCCTCGATCCCATCGTAACCAAGGTCCTCGAATTCATTCCCAACCAGCCGCCGAAACTCTACTACGGGAACGTCAGCGACTACCTCGAGAAAAAACGCGCCGATCTCGAGGCAGAGGCCGGCGCCAGGAAGCCCGCGGCCTCCGGCAAGGGTCCCACGCCGACGCCCGGCACCGGACTCAGCCGCAAGGAACAACGCCGCCTCGAAGCCAAGGCCCGGGAAGAGAAGGCAGCTCGATTGAAACCCCTGGAGAAGGAATTCGAGAAAGTCGAAGCGGTGATCGGCAAACTCGAACTGGAAAAGGCCGACCTCACCAGGAAGCTCGTCGACCCGGAGTTTTTCAAGAGGGGGGAGGATGCCGCCGAAGCGACAAAGCGCTTCGCCGAAGTCGAAGCCGACTTGGAAGAGCACTACTCTAGATGGAGCACCCTGAGCGACGAGATCGAGCGGCGCGCGTCGGTCTGATCTCGCCCGGAGAATGGGACCGGAGGTCCATGCGAACCCGCCCTTTCGCCCGCCCCGGCAGCCGACGTCCCGACACGGAAGCCGCTTCCTACCCCCAAAAACGGCTTGCTATCCACCGAATCTCACTAAAATTAATATATTTGTCGGGCTAAGTGTTTCTTTTATCATGTTTAATAGTTTTACTAACCCGCTTGTGACTGTCGATGATTCGTGACCGGACAAGGCCACTCCCGCCCGATCCGCATTCCGTGTTTCGCGATTCACCTTTCGAAACACCACGGTGCCGGAACCCTTGCGAACAGTCGCGTCGCTCGCCAACAGCCGAGCACGACCGACACCGGCACGACCGATACCCGGCCCCCGGGTCCCGCTCGGTGGTTCTGGAAGAGTTGCTGCAAACGTTCCGATCGCAGGGAGTGGCCGTCCTCCTCTGGAAAGCCTCCCCGCGGTTTCCCGAGCCCCTGTCCGGCATCGGCGACACGGACCTGCTGGTCGCCGCGAAGCAACACGATCAAGCCGTCGAAGTGCTCGCGAAGTGCGGCTTTCGGCAAGTGTCCGGTGCGCGATGGCGCAGCCAGGCTTTCGTGGGCGACTGGTTCCGGGTCGATGCCTCGATCGGCGCGCTGGTCCACGTCCAGCTCTACGAGAAACTGATTCTGGGATCCGCATTCGACCCACAAGTGGAAGTGCCGAACGCCGGAGATCTCTTCGAACGGACGGGTGATGGTTTCCCGCCCGGACCTTCAATGGCCGACGCCGCGGTCCTTCGCGTTTGCCGGGCCGCCCTGAGACGGCCCTGGACTCCTGGCCGGAGCGCGGACCTCCTGCTTTCGGAGGCAATGGACCTCGCGGAAGGGCTCGACTCTTCCGAAATGGCGAACGCCGCATCGCTCTTTCCACCCGATACGGCGAAGGCCATCCTCAATGTTTTTTCGGGTGGCCGCCACGCACCCCTTCGCCGGCGCTTGCTCGGGGAACACCGCTCCTTGCCGAAGGCTGGGGGCGAGCGTCCCGCGTTTCGCCTTCTCGCCGGTCTCGCCCTCTGGAACCGGGCCACCCTGCGCCTCCCGATTTTCTGTCGGCGGCAACTTCCGCGTCCAGCTCCCGTGATTGCGGTTATCGGCAGCGACGGATCGGGCAAATCGACCGTGGCGAGGGAGGTATCGAGAACCCTCCACGAAAAGTTCGACACGCGCTTCGTCTACTTCGGAACGGGGGACGGCCCCGCCTCCTGGTATCGAAAGCCCTTGGTGTCGCTCCGGAAACTCAGAAGTCGCCGGGAAGTCCCCGCGGACGGGAACGTTTCGAAGGCGGACGCCCCCCGACAGGAAATCCCGGCTTCGGCCAAGGCACTTTGGGCGGTGACCGTTGCCTTGGAGCGAAAGGGCAAGATGAAGCGGGCCCGCCGGGCCGCGGCCGCCGGATGGATTGTGGTCACGGACCGGTATCCCCAGGTCGAGTTCCCCGGCATCCACGACGGCCCCCGCCTGGGACAATGGTTGGAAGAGAGCGGGATCCGAGGCCGCCTGGCGAGGTGGGAAAACCGGATCTACCACGACCTGTCGGGCCAGCGTCCCGACTTGGTCCTGCTCCTCGCCGTTTCTCCCGAGGAAGCCCAACGACGGCGACCCGAAGAGTCGGCGGAAGAGTTGGCCCGGCGGATCGAAATCGCCGCGAAACTGCGTTTCGGCGGCTGCCCCCGAGTGGTGGTCGACGCCGATCGGCCGCTCGACAAAATGATCGGAATCGCCCTCGAGAATGCGTTCGCCTCCCTCCATGAACATTGAATTTATCGGACATCCCGGCACCGGAAAGTCCCGCGTCTGCGACGCGCTGTCGGACTTGCTGCTCCGCCAGCCGATCGAGACGCCCGTCCGCGTCTTCCCCGCCGTGGACCGGGAACCCCGCGTCAAGGTTCTGGGATCCAAGATTCTGCATGCCTCGCTCTTTCTCGTTCTCAGGCCCGCTACCGCTTTCCATTTTGTTTCGCTGGTCCGAACCAGCGGCCAGGCGTCGCGGCGCAAGGGAGCCGCGAAGACCCTGAACCTCTTTTCGGAAATCGGACGGGAACTACGGCACCGGGGAGAGATTTCCGTGCGCGAGCAAGGGGTCCTTCAGGCCGTCTGGTCGGTGGCTCTGGGTGCCGATTCTCCCGATACCGCCGGATTGCTGCACTCCGCCGCCGCCTACCTGCCGGATTTCGTGGTGCACGTCGAAGCCGAACGCAGCGAGCTTCATCGCCGTCTGGAAAGGCGCGCCTCGGGACGAAGCCGAATGGACGGGCTCTCGGCCGCGCAGCGCGAGCCGCTTTTGCAGAAAGGCGACCTCCTGTTTTCGGAAATCATCGCGGAATGGCAGCGGCTCGATCCGCACCACCGCTACCTGAAAATCCAGAATCCGGACGGAAGCGACGCGGACGCGCTCGCCGCCCTCGTCTTCGAGGCCCTTCCTTTCGCCCCGGCCGCCGCCGTCGGCACCCCGACATTGACATGGACGACCGGATCATAAGGGATCGTCCGTCTCCTTTCTCCAAGCTGATCTCCGCAGGACGCGACCGTCTCGGAACCGTTTCCGGAACCAGCCTCGTGAGATCGGCCACCCCCGCCGCGCTTCGACTCGGCGGAGCGGTCCTCCAGTTCGTCGCCACCTTGCTGATCGCCCGAACGCTGGGTGCCAGTCGCTCCGGCGATTTCTTCTTCTGGTCTTCCGTCTTCCGCACCACCGGACAGGCTACCACTTTCGGTCTCGACCGGCTTGCGCTTCGCCAAGTACCGAGGATGGAGGACTCGCCCGGAGCGGTCTCCGCCTATTGCGCTCCCGTTCGGGTCGCCATTCTGCTGCTCGCGTGCGTCGCCGCGGGATTGGTGATCGGGTACGCTCTCCTCCTCAATCCGGATCCCACCCGGCCCGGCTGGTGGTACTTGCTTCCGCCCGCCTGCATCGGAGGCGTCGCTCTCTGCATGTTTCACGGCGACATCATGAACGGCCGGGGCCGTCCCGTCGTGGCGGTGCTCTACCGGCACACCCTCCCGACGGCCGCCTTCGTCGTCGCGCTCGTCTTCGCGGTCCGTTTCGCCACGACGGACCAGCTTTTGGCCTGTTTCGCGCTCACCTTCGCCGCCGCCGGCCTCGGGGCCCTTCTCGGACCGGGTTTTCGCGGAGACGGCCCCTACTTCCGGCTTCCCACGGTCGCGGAATTCAAAGACCAGCTCAAGCAGGGAAGCCCCATTTTCCTCTGTTCCGCCTTTCACGCGTTTACCTTCATGGTTCCGCTCGCCCTTCTGGAATGGCATCATCCCTCCGACCAGATCGCTTACTTCACGACGGCCTACCGGATCTTCGTGCTCTTCGAAGTCCTCTCGATGGCAGTCCATTCCCTGGCGATGCCCGCCCTGTCGAAAGCCGGCTTGTCCGACGATCGGGTTCAACTGCGAAGAATCTACAAAGATTCCGTTTTCAAGGGCTTTCTCTTCCTGGGGCCGCCCATGCTGGGGTGTCTCGTCCTCGCCGGCCCGGTGACCGCAATTTTCGGAGACGAATTTCGGAACGCCGGGCCCGTCCTGCAAACCCTGCTTGCCCTCGGAATGCTCTCCCTGGCCTGCGGCCCGGCGACTTCGCTTGTGCTCATGATCGGGAGAACCGGCAGGATGGCGACCTACGCCTTCTGGAGATTCGCCGCCGCAATCGTCCTCTCTCTCTTTCTCGTGCCCCGTTTCGGCCCCGTCGGAATGGCCGCGGCCCTCGGTGTCGGTCTCCTCCTGGAGAAAGGACTCTGCTTGCTTCATCTTCGTCCCGCCAAGTAGGGGTCGCCGGCGGAACGAGGGGTCGCCGTCCATCCTTGTCCCGACCTCCGTTTACCGTCGCCCGCCGGACCCGGGAAGCCGTTCCCGCCGGAAGATTCGCCCTTGCTTCCAGCCTCCGCCCGCCGTTCTCTTTCCTCCATGGCGGAGCCCCCCAACCGACTCTTTCTCCTCGACGGCATGGCGCTGGTGTACCGGGCGCATTTCGCCCTGATCCGCAGCCCCATCTACACCTCGGCGCGGGTCAACACCTCGGCCCTTTTCGGCTTCGCCAACACGCTGCTGGAGTTGCTCGAAAAGCAGTCGCCCACCCACCTGGCGGTCGTGTTCGACACGGACGAACCGACCCCGAGGCACGAGATCTATCCCGAGTACAAAGCGAACCGCGACGCCATGCCGGAGGATCTCAGCCTGCAGATCCCCCACGTGAAGCGTCTCGTCAAGGCCTTCAACATTCCGGTGATCGAGTGCCCCGGCTGGGAGGCCGACGACGTGATCGGGACGCTGGCGAAGCGGGCGGAGGAGACGGGCGGCTTCGAGACCTACATGGTCACCCCGGACAAGGACTTCGCCCAGCTCGTCACCGACAAGACCCTCATCTACAAGCCGGGACGCCAGGGAAGCTCCGCCGAGATAATCGACCGGAAAGCCATCTGCGAAAACTGGCAGGTCGAGGATCCCCTCCAGACCATCGACATTCTCGGCCTCTGGGGAGACGCGTCCGACAACATCCCCGGCGTTCCCGGCATCGGCGAGAAAACCGCCAAGAAGCTCATCTCCCAGTTCGGCAGCATCGAGAATCTGCTGGAACACACCGAGCAGCTCAAGGGCAAGCAGAAGGAAAACGTCGAGGCGAATCGCGAGCAGGCCCTCCTTTCGAAAAAACTGGTCACCATCCTCACGGACGCTCCGGCCGACGTTGGCTTCGAAGAGATCCGACTTTCGGAGCGGGACAGCGAGGCGCTCCGGTCGCTCTTCGTCGAGTTCGAGTTCAACACCCTCGGGAAGCGCCTCTTCGGCGAAAGCTTCCAGTCGGGACGGGGCCACGCGGTCACGGAGACGGCCACCGGGCTCAGCGCCGAGCTGAAGACGATCGCCGACTTCGAAAAGAACTACGTCTCTATCCGGTCCGGGGAAGCCGACAAGCGCGCCGAACTCGCCGAGGAACTCCTCGGCCTGGACGCCTTCTGCTTCGATACCGAAACGGACTCGCTGGACGCCAAGACCGCCAACGTCATCGGGTTGGCGTTTTCCTGGCGGCCGCACCAGGCCTGCTACGTGGAGATTCCGCCAGACTCCGCCGGCTTGGAAATCCTCGAAGACTTCCGCCCCGTTTTCACCAATCCGAAAGCCGAGAAGATCGGGCACAACCTGAAGTTCGACATCGGCGTGCTGCGCTGGCGAGGCTTCGAAGTGACCACGCCTGTCTTCGACACCATGCTCGCCCACACCCTCGTCGAACCCGACCAGCGGCACAAGATGGACTACCTCGCCGAGTCGCTGCTTGGCTACACGCCGATCTCTTTCGAAGACGTCTTCGGAAAAGACGTCGAACCGACCGGCCAGATGAACCTCTTCGGCGAAGCCGAAATGGCCGGTGCCGGCGAGGCTTCGGCAACGGCGGAAAAGGGCCCCCGCTTCGAGGACATCGCCCGCTACGCCTGCGAGGACGCGGACATCACTTGGCAGCTCGCCGCGATCCTCCGGGCCAAGGTGAGAGAATGCGCCCAGGAAAAGGTGCTGCTCGAGATCGAGTGCCCGCTGGTCCCCGTGCTCGTCGCGATGGAAGCCGAGGGGATCCGGGTCGATCCCGCCACCCTCGCCGAGATCGGCGTTCTGCTGGGAGGGAAGATAGCGGAGCAGGAAACCACTATCTACGCGGCGGCCGGAACCGAGTTCAATCTCAACTCGCCCAAGCAGGTCGGCGAAGTCCTCTTCGACAAACTCAAGCTGGTCGAGAAGCCGAAGAAGACGAAATCGGGCCAATACAAGACCGACGAGCAGACCTTGACGGCTCTCGCGATGGAACACCCCATCGCCCGCGACCTGCTCGCCTACCGCGAAGCGTCCAAGCTCAAGAGCACCTACGTCGACGCCCTTCCGAATTCGATCTTCCCGGCGACCGGACGCATCCACACCACCTTCCACCAAGTGCTCACCGCGACCGGACGCCTCGCCTCCAACAATCCCAACCTGCAGAACATCCCCATCCGCTCCGACCAGGGCCGCGAGATCCGCAAGGCCTTCGTGCCCCGCTCCGAAGACTATGTTCTCCTGGCGGCGGACTACTCCCAGATCGAGTTGCGGGTGATGGCCTCGCTATGCGGCGACCCCGCCATGATCGCAGCCTTCCGCAACGAGCAGGACATCCACACCGCCACCGCCGCCCGCGTCTTCGGCGTGGACGCCGACGGCGTCACCCCCGAGATGCGGCGCACCGCCAAAATGGTGAACTTCGGGATCATCTACGGCATTTCCGCCTTCGGTTTGGCGCAGCGTCTCGGCGGCGAAGTCTCCCGGACCGAGGCCGGCGAGATCATCCAGGAATATTTCCGGCAATACCCCGGAGTGAAAAGCTTCCAGGAAAAGACCATCGAGCAAGCGAGAACGGACGGCTACGTCGAGACGCTCTCCGGTCGTCGCCGCTACCTCCGCGACATCAACTCGCGCAACGGCATGATCCGCTCCGCCGCCGAGCGCACCGCCATCAACACGCCCATCCAGGGGACCGCCGCCGACATGATCAAGATCGCCATGATCCGCGTCGGCGACCTGCTGAACGAGGGCCGCTACCGCACCCGGATGCTGCTGCAGGTCCACGACGAACTCGTGTTCGACCTGCATCGCGACGAGCGCGACGAACTGATCCCCAAGATCGAAGCCGCCATGAAGGACGCCCTCCCGCTCTCCGTCCCCATCGTGGTGGAGACCGGGACCGGCGATAATTGGCTGGAGGCGCATTGAGCCGGTCGGGCGGGAACGGGGAAGCCCCACTCGGGGGAGCCCCACTCGGGGGAGCCCCACTCGGGGGAGCCCCACTCGGGGAAGCCCCACTTTTTCCTTATCTTTATCTTTCTCTTTTTCTTTCTCTTTTCCCCTCCTCGTCCCCGTCGCCGAGGAAGGTCTGCTTTGGCCGATCGCAGAGAGCGAGCCGCTATGAAGGTTCCGCCGGCCCCCGCCCCGCGAGCCGTCTCCCTCAGGCCCCTCAGCGGAGGAAGTGAATCGACAGCGGGTAGCGGTAAGCGGCGCCCTTGTTGGCCTCCATCGCCGCCAGGATGGCCACGACAATCTGGAAAACAAGCAGACCGCCCAGAGCCAGAAGCGCCGGAAAGAACAAGAACAATCCCACCACCACCACCGAAAGGATCGCGCCCACCGCGGCCAGAAGCCCCACCGCGGCGAGGTAGATCAACAGACTGATCTGGAAATTCATCGCCTCCTTTCCGTGCTCGTCCACGAAAGCGGATTGCTCCCGCTTCAACAGCCAGACGAGCAGCACCCCCACGATGCCGGGAATGCTCATCAACCACAGCAGTCCCGACAGATGAATCAGGGTCGCGTAAAGACGCTCGTCCTCCGGCTTCAGCGGAGCTTCCCGCCGGATCGGCGGCTCGGGTGGCGGCGTCGGGTCTTCCATCGCCCCAACCTAAAGACTTTCACCGCGCCCGGCAAGGCCTCTCGCGCCGTATTCGACGGTCCCCGTGGAGAACTCCGGTTGACGCCGATGACGAAAACCCCGTCGCCCGCTCCGAGTTCCCCCTCCGCCCCCGGGAGTCCGAAGACGGTCGCCACCTCGTCGCCTTCCACCAGAAAATCCCCCGCCTTGGCACGGACCCGCACCAGCATGTCGGCACGGGTCGCTTCTTTCACCAACCTCTTCGTGTCGATCTCCTGTAGATAGCCGCTCCGCGAAGCGCGCAACACACCGACAGGCTTGAACTCACGCCGGATCGCGGGTTCGCCCGCGTTTCCCCTTCCCGCCCCGTGCTCGACGAACCGGGACAACCCCCTCACCAAATCGCCGGACACGTCTTCTATGATGAACGGAACCTGAATGAAACTCGCCACCAAGTGAATGAACGAGAGCAGAATGCCAAAGCCTCCGAGGCTGCCGAGAATCCCCACCCAGACGGCAAGGTCCGGAACCTCGACTCCCAGAGCCAGGGCCGTGGACACCACGATCTGGTAGGAAAACGAACCGATGAATCCGCCGACCGCGAGCTTCGTCTGCGTGCGCTTCATGAAGTTCGGAAGCAAGCGCGGACCGAACTGAGCCGAGGCCGAGGACAACACCACCATGGTGATCGAGAACACCACCGCCGCGACCGTGATCGCCGCCCCCGCCAGAGTGGTGAGGACATCGCTGGCCGCCTTCGAATCGAACACCTCCCATCCGAGCGCCCCCGCCGGACTCCAGCCCCCCATCCCCGAGAGGAGAACGCCCAGAAGAATCGAAAGGACCGCGATCACTCCAGGAACGAACCAAAGCCCCTCCCACAGCGACCGGGCCTTTTGAGCCACCCATCCGTTCATCTTTATCGCTTTATTTCCCCGTGCCCCTTCGGTGGCTTTGCCCTCTCCAAGTCGATTCCGGCGGTCGCCATCGGATACACCCTTACGCACGGTTACGCGCCTCGCAATCGCGACAAACGACTTTCACCGCTGTTTCGCGGCGACCCCGTCCCCAACGGCAATGACCTGTACCGTTGTGGCTTCATGATTTGCTGCCGAGGGAAGGAGTGGCCGTCCGAAGGCACTCGAAAAAATATGCATAGCAATGGACAACTATATCAAACTCAAAGCGGCTTGAAAACTTGACTCGAATTTACCGACTTCGTCGGTTCAAAGACTCCAGGAAGCCAAGCGGCTCGGCAGCCAACTCTTGAATTCCCCTCGCCTTTCCCTGATCCCTTCGCGTACCGTGCATAACCTCAGACTCGCTGGGGCAAGCCTTCCCTCTCCAGCAAATGGACGTCCTCGGGGGAGAAGGAGAGAAGGGCCGGGACTCCGGGCTGCCATCGACGGGCTTCGCGGGTGGGCAGGAGGACGAACCAGGCGGTCCCCGACTCCGCGGCGCACTCGATGCCGGTCAAGGCGCCCTTGGGCACGAGGCGCCGGACCGCGGCCTTCACTTCGTTGTGCCCGGCGGGGACGGGTTGGTTCCCCGCGGCGGGAAGGAGTCGAACGTGCTCCGGCCGCACCATGGCGTGGGCCGGTTCGCCTCGATTCGCCGACCGGTCGGCCCGGAGGACCGTTCCGTCGGCGAGCGCGATCCGGGCGAGTTCCCCCGAGGCCGGAGCGGCTTCGGCGATGGGGAAGATGTTCTTGGCCCGGGTGAATTCGGCCACGGCGAGGCGGGCGGGGCGCTCGAAGATGTCTTCCGGCGTCCCCACCTGTTCGAGCCGCCCTTGGTTCACGACGCCGATCCGGTCGGCGACGGCGAGGGTTTCCTCGAAGTTGTGCGACACGTGGACCACGGTGACGCCGGTACTTTGCTGCAGTTCCCGGAGATCGCCGGCGATGCGGTCGCGAGACCGCTCGTCCACGGCGGCGAGAGGCTCGTCGAGCAGGAGCACGGGAGGCTCCACCGCCAGCGCCCGAGCCAAGCCGGCGCGCTGCTTTTCGCCCCCGCTGAGCTTCAAGGGCAGGCGGTCCAGCAGATGGGCGATATTGAGCTGGTCCGCCAGTTCGGCGACCTTCCGCCGAATGCGGTCGCCCGGCGCGCCCCGCACCTTGAGACCGAAGGCGATGTTCCGCCTCACGGTCATGTTGGGAAAGAGCGCGTAGTCCTGGGGCAGGTAGCCGACTCCCCGGTGTTCCGGGGCGAGCCGGGTCACGTCGCGGTCGCCGAGGAAGACCTTTCCCGCGTCGGGACGGAGCAACCCGACGAGGCATTCCAGCAGCACGGTCTTGCCGGCGCCGGTGGGGCCGAGCAGGACGAAGTACTCGCCGGCGGCCACCTCGAGCGTCACCTCGCGGAGATGGAAAGGGGGGAGGGCGAGCGAGAGGTCGTTGACGCGAATGGTCACCATAGGTATCCCTTTCCGCCCAGTTTCTTGAACAGGATCAGCGTGACGGCCGCGATGGCGATCATCAGCACCGTGATGGCGATCGACATTTCGACGTGTCCGGAACTGAGATTCAGGAAGGCCGCGACGGGGAGGACCGCCGTGAAGTCCTCCTGCGGCCAGGGCCGCGCCCCGGCGAAAATCATGACGGGGGCGAATTCGCCCAGGGTGCGCGCCCAGGTCATGATCCACCCCGCCATCAACCCGGTCTTCGCCAGCGGCAGGGTGACCTGGACGAAGGCCCGCACCTTCCCGCAACCGAGCGAGCGCGCCACGTCTTCGAATCGCGGATTCACCTGGTCGAGGGCCGCCTTGACCGCGCGGATGCAGAAGGCCGAGGAAATGAAGAATTGCGCGACGATGATCCCCCGCCGCGTGTAGACCACGTCGAGCAGATCGTTCAGAGCGGTCCCCGGGGCGGTCTGGTTGAAAAAGATCAGGAGACTCAGGCCGGCGATCAAGGGGGGCATCACGATGGGCAGATCGATCAGCGTGTCGATCACGGTGGCGAACGGCATTCGGTAGCGGCTGAGGACGTAGGCGCTGGGAATGGCCACCACCATGGCCGCCGCCGAAGTGATCAGGGAGGTGACGAGGCTCAGGCGCAGCGTGGCCAGAATCTCGGAAAACGCGTCCTCGTTGCCGAGCACCCGGGAGAATCCCGTCTCGCCGCTTCCTCCCGCGGCCGGTTTGGCCAGCCAGTAGACGTCGGCGAGAACCACCGCCAGCACGAACCCGACGTAGGCGAACAGGAGGGTCGAGAGAATCGCGCGAAAGGTGAGGTCGCCCCCGCGGTGTCCGTGGTGCGTGGGGCTTTCGCTCATCGCGCCGAGACGGAGGATCGATCGGAAGGCGCGGCAAGGTGCGGGTAGACCGGATGGTCCAGGTCGACGGTGTAGCGCTGCCGGCGAAAGATGTCGCGGCCCGCCTTCGAAACGACGAAGTCGAAGAAGTCGCGGGCGAGCCGCGGATTGGCGGAGAAGGACAACAGCCCCAGCGGGACGCGGACGATGATGTTCTCGGCGGGGTCGAGAGTGACGACGTCGGACTCGTTTTCGTACCAGGCCGCCACCGCGTCCCAGTTGATGGCGGCGTCGATGGAGCCGATCTCGATGGCGGCGCCGAGTTCGGGAGCGGTCGGCGCGTGGAGGACGAGGTTGCGTTCGACCCGCTCGCGAAGCCCGTGCCGTTCCAGGAGTTCGACGCTGGTCTTGCCGACGGCGGTGACCCGCTCCACGCCCATGCCGACGCGGACGCCGGGGCGCGCGAGATCCTGCAGCGTCCGGATGTTCTTCGGGTTTCCCTCCGCCACCATGATGACCGGGACGAAGTAGCAGATCGCCTCCTCCTCCTGGACGAATCCGCGCTCGGCGGCCTGGTCCATGTAGTATTGCTCGCCCGGAAGGTAGAGGTCCGAGGGACGGCTCCGGTGGGTGATGGCGAGCTGCGCCAGCAGACACGCCGAACCCGCGTAGAGCGTTTTCACCTTCACTCCGGTCTCCTGCTCGTAAGCGGCGCGCGCCGCCTCCATCGGTTCCCGCAAGCCCGCCCCGCTGAAGATCAGCAACGAATCGGAACGCTCGGCCGACCGCCCGGCGAATTCCTCGAGGGGCTGAATGGCGGCGGCGGGATCGCCGGTTCCACCCTTGGCGGCCACTTGGCGATCCAGCGCGGCGAACCATTGCGCCTTCGTCCAGCCTCGGGCTCCTGGCGAACCCACGAACCAGACCTCCCGGCCCTCGAAACGAAATCCCAAGTGGTTGTCGATCAGAAGGGCGCTCCGCCCGATGGCAAGGCGATCGCCCGCCTCTCTTCCCGCCGGAGTGCTCAGGTCGAAGAGGCGCGCCCGCACTTGACCGGGATGGCGCTTCGTCGCCTCGCCCAGCCATTCCTCCACCCACAAGGGCTCCCCCTCGAGCGGGTGGAACGCGTCGATCCGGACGGCGGAGGCGGTTGCCTCGCCCCAGGTCCTGGAGGCCATCGAGGTCGGCACTTCGACGGCCGGCTCCTCGTGGTCGCGACCACACCCGGCGGACAACCCGAGCACCGCCAGCAACGACAACGCCCGGAGCAGAGCCGCCGCCCGGCGGATCGCCCCGGCGTCGTCGGGACGGCGGTCGCTGATTTCAATGCGAGTCTTCACCACGATTCTTCTGGAGAGGGTTCCGCCACGGCCTCCGGAAGGCCGGCGGGAGTTTTATCGGTCGCCCGGCGCGGCGACGCCCGGCGCGGAAAGGGCTTCCCAGAGCCGGCGGTAGTATCGCAGCACGCGTTCGGGGTCGGGCGTGGCGGGAATGCGCGCCAGGGTGTAGCGATCGTAGCCGGATTCGCGAAGCAAGCGGAACAAATCCGCATAGGGATAGGCGGTCCAGAGTTCTCCGAGATGGACGCAGCGGAGGTGTTCGCGCACCTCGTCGAAGGCCCCGGCGACCGACCCTCCCCGCACGTCGGCGATGCGGCAGTTCCAGGCGATTCCGGCGGCGGGATGATCGCAGCGTTCCACGATTTTGCGCAGGGTCGCCGGCAGGCCGGGCGCGTCGCCGCTCATCTCGAGCCAAATTTCGCGGTCGTGTGCCGCGGCGGCCTCGGCCATGGCTTTCAACACGTCGCCGGCCTCGTCCACCCGTTTGGCGGAAGCCGGTTGTCCGTCGCCGATTTCAGCGCACGGACGGACCACGATGCCCTCGGTGTTGGTTTCGAAAGCCAGCAGCGCGTGTTCGGCGGCGAGAGCGACGTGGGCCTCCGCCGTGGCGGGGTCGAGAGTGCAGGGGGTCTCGATCGAAAACAGGTCGACGTCGGTTTTGTTGGTAGTGCGCTCGAGAAACTGTCGGCGAGCGTCGAAGTTGGCCTCGAGCGAGATCCCGTGGCCCCGGCCGAGCACGACCCCGGCCGCGTCGAATCCGAACCGCTCGTACTTGAGCAGCATCTCCTCGAGCGTCCAGTCGGCCGCCACGCCCTCGGTGACCAGCCCGAGCCTGAACTCCCGAGGGGCGTCCGCTCCCTTCCCGCCGGCCGCCTCGTCTTCCCCCGCCCTCGCGGGGGAAGAAGCCAGCAAACCCCCCGCCAGGCAGGTTCCCGCGCCGCCCCGCAGCAGCGCCCTTCGCGACATCTGTTCGGGCGTGTCTTTCATCGGTCGATGCGCAGGAAGTCGAACCGCTTTTCCCCGGTCCACGACGCGTGGCGCGGATCCTCGCTCCAGCGGGCGTAATGGTCCTCGACCTCGTCGGCGAGGGGCTCTTCGGTTCCGTCGCGGACGATCGAGGCGCCGGGTTCGCCGGATCGCCGGAACCGCAGGGTCACCGGTCCCTCTTCGGTCTCCACGGTGACCGCCGCGAAATCCTCGTCGATCGCCTCGGTGACCGGCAGGACTTCCCCGCCTTCCGATCCGGCCTGCATCACGACCAGGTAGTCCGCCACGCCGGTCTTCCGCTCGACGGGTTGAACGGACAAAACCCGCTGGGGCACCTGCCAGCGGAAGTCGTCGAAGCGGGACTCGTCCCGAATGTCGGTCAAGGCGGCTTCGGCGGGGAGAAGGACGCGTCCGTGCAGCCGGGCCTCCCGGTTGGCGACGGTGAAGGTTCGTCCCTCGATGTCGAGTTCCGGTCCCGTCGCGGCCATCCAGCGGGTGGGTTGATCGGTCTCGGTGAGCGCGACCCGGTCGTAGACGGCGACGACGTCCGGCTTGAGAAACACGACCTGCCGGGTCGCCTCGACGACATCCTTGGGATCCCAGGCGTGGGTCATGTCGCCGGCGACGTAGTCGATCGACGGCGAAGTCTGCCAGCCGACCAGCCGCCCTTCCTCGATGAAGGGATGGCGGGCGTGGGTGTGCAAGCCGAGCGTGTAGCCCCGGCCGGCGCCGCCGGGTTCGGAGTAGCCGGCGAGGCGTTTGTTCCTCTCCACGTAGGCTTCGGCCGCCGGGGTGTGGCGGTCCATGACTTGCAGCTGGTTCATGCCCCGGCGATGGCCCATGCCGCTGAGCCACCACTGTTGCCAGTCGTCGCCCACCACCACCGTGTTGGCCCAGGCGGGCGTGGGCTGGCCGTGGTCGGTGCCCAGGGAACCGGAACCCAGCAGCAGTTCGCCGTTCTTCATGATTTCGAGGTGTCCGGCGTGCCAGCGGTAGATCATGTCCCGCGGGCCGGAAGCGAAGTAGAGGCGGGTCCGGTCGGGGGTCCAGTCGGACTGCATGACCGCCTCGCCCTCGCCGTCGAAGAGAATGGTCGGGGGAAGCTCCTCGAGGGCCACCTCCGGCACCTCCGGATCGTACCAACCCAGAGCGATGAACAACGGCACGACGGCCGCGTGTTCCGGATAGCCGTCGAGCGCGGCGAGGACATCGGCGTCGTCCGCTTCCGGATCCTGGAGGTGACGGACGATGTCGCTCCAGATCCCGCGGTCGGGCAGGAGGGGGTTGCGGGCGATGGCGGGCACCACGCTGCGCATGACGCAGGAGCCCCGGCCTTCGCCGCCGTGCAGAAAGGACGGCAGCGCGCCGCGCTTGTTCTCGTACGGATGGGCGTAGGCGTGGTGGGTGAAAAGGCCGCCGAAGGCGACGTCGTCGAACATGTCGTCCATGGCGAAGAAGTTCCATGTGAAAAGCATCGACCGGGCCACCCCGTGAAGCGGGCAGCAGCAGCCGGTGCGGTGGGTGAGCCACCAGTTCCCGCCGCGGCGTCCGGCGTGGGCCGCGAAATACCGGCGCACGTTGCCCTGCCACTTCCCGTGGCGCGCCGCGACCGCCCGCATGCGGGGCGTCAGCGGTTCGCGGATGGACAGCAGCGACTCGGCCAGCACGTCGCTGTTGCCGAGGGATTCGTCGTAATCGTTCCGCATCCCCTCGAGCGCTTCCTCCGAGTCGAGCGCGCGCATGTCCTGGAGGCAGGCGGTGACCGAGGGAAAGCAATTGTGCAGAAAGGCGGTGGTGCTCCCGAAGGTCTTGTAGCCGCCGACCGCGTATTCCTTGAGTGTCTCCGCGGCTTCGGTGAAATCGCCGCCCTCGTCGAGCATCGCCATGGCCTGCACCGCGATCACGGGCCACTTGTTGGCCTCGTTCTTGTAGTCGGAGGTGGGATAGCGGGCCTTCAGTTCATCCAGCGAGGGAAGCAGGGTTTCCGTCTCGAGACGCCAGTGCAGCCATTGCCGGTAGCGGCGGAACAGGAGAGGATTCGCCGCCATCCGTTCGCGGATCGCCTCCGTCTCCGCTTTCCGGAAAATCAGGCGCGGGTGTTCGAGTTCCGGCAGGCGGACGAAGGTGGCGTTGCGCCGGGTGGAGCCCGCGTCCGTGTCGCAGACCAGGTGGAGGTCGTAAACGCCGGGCTCGGTGACCTCGGGCGTCCAGGGGAGCAGGTTCGAGTTCCCCGGATCCAGGTTCACCTGAAAGACCTTTTCCGCGACGGGGCGTCCCCGGTGGTCGGTCACCGAGGCGCGCAGTTCGCCCTTCACCGGCCTTTCCTCGGCGTTGTTCAGTCCGATTTCGAACTCGGAAGCCTCGCCGTGCGCGAACGTGCCGAAATAGTCGGGCAGCCGGACCTCTCCGTGGGCCTCGACCGGCAGAGGGCGAACCGTCAGGTCGAGCCCAGCGTCGCCGACCCGCCGGAGTTCGACGGCATCCAGCCGGGCGTGGGGACCGCCGGCTTCGACGCGGAGGGTGTGCTCTCCCGGAGCGATCCGTATGCGGGGAGCGTTCCATCGTCGGAACTCGTCGGTGTCGTTCACGAGGTAGGTTCCGTCGTCGGGCGTGACCCAGATGCCGCGGGTCCAGTCCAAGGCGGCTTCCTCGTCGAGGCGGAAGGCGAGGGTGCCGGGGACGTCGCCGGGGCGGAGCGCCGCCGGTTCGGGCAGGCGCTGCGGATCGGTGACGGAGCTGGTGTCGATCGGGGCGCGCTCGGACACCCGGATGGCGTGCGCGCCCGGCTCGGGTTGGTAGGCGCGTTTCTCGAAGACCGTCAGATTGGGACGGTCGAACGGCTTCGACCGTTTCGGGTTGGCGTGGGCATCGAGGGTGCCGGCGTCCAGCGTCAGCGGTGGCAGTTCGATCAGGAGCACGTCGGGCGCGTCCGCGGCGGCGGGTTGCCAGAGATGGGGATTGACCACGTAATCCGGATAGAGCCGGACTTTCCGCAGATCCCGGGGGGCGAAGGGCAGCTCGACCGAATGAACCACCTCGTCGTCGGCCGTGTCGATCACGGTGAGGGTGCGGCTATCGCGACCGAGCACGAAGGCCTTTCCGGATCCGCACTCGATCTGGGCGGGTCCGGTGGGGACGGCCACCCGCCCGAGAACCTTGGGATCGCTGCCGTCGATCACCACGACCTCGTTGGCGGTGGCGTCGAGGGCGTAGAGCTTGCCGGTGGCGTCGTCCACCGAGAGGTCGCTCACCAGGCCGCCCACCTCGACCGGGGAAAGCAGCTCCCATTCCTCCAGGTCGTAGACGCCCACGCGCCCCGCCTGCACCGCGTTGAAGAAAGCCAGCCGACCGGACTGGTCGATCGCGGTGGGCCCCGGGCCGACCTCGAGCCAATCCGGCGCTTCGACGTCCAGGGCGGGCTCGGTGATCTCCGCGAGGTCGATCTCCGGACCGACGCCGCGCACGGGGTAGCTCAGCTTGCCGGGCTCCGGGGAGGTCAAGCTCTGCTGCATCCGGCTTTTCTCGGGCTTCTCCAGGGGCAGCGGCGCGGGCCAGCCCGCGGCGTCCTTTCGATAGCGTTGGAGGACGTACTCCAGGCGATCGGGCATTCGCTCCGCGAGGGTCTCCGGATCGAACACCATCGGCGCCCGTTCGACGAAGACGACGCCGTCGCCGTCCGTGGTGATGCCGAGGGGAACGCCCGCGACGTCCTGCTCGCCGACGACCTCGTCGCCGGCGACCTCGTCGCCGGCGGTGTCGATGGCCACGACCTTCCGTCCCGTGAAACAGGCGACCAGGAGCCGGTCGCCGTGCCGCGCCAGCGACCACGGCCGTCCCGGCACTTCGATCTCGCCGACGATTTCCCGCCGCTCGGGATCGATGACCGTCACCCGGTCCCGCGAGGCGTCGGCGACGTAGAGCCGACCATTCGCCGCCAAGAGGATGTCAGCGGGATACCCGTCCAGCTCGATTGGTTCCAGCATCTGCTCCGCCTTCATGTCGTAGACCCCGACCCGCCCGGTCGCGGGCGCGGCGAAGAAGAGAAGGTGGTCCTGCGCGGCGACGGCCCCGGCGCCGAAAGACCGCGGCAGCGGATCGGGAAAACGCCGGGCCGGCTTGCGGTCTCCGTGCAGCCACCAGACCGGGCGCAACGACAGCGTCATCGGCTCGGTGGCGGTGAAGCGGAATGTCAGGGTGCCGTCCTCGCCGGAAGCGCGGGCGTAGCGGCCGTCGTCGGCGCGGGGGTCGTCCACCAATTCCCAGTCTTGGGATTCCGCCGCTTCGGCCTGCCATCGGACGGCGTCGCCGGAGGGCTCCGGAAGTGGAAGTTCGGCCGTGGCGAGCCCGGTGGCCGCCAGCAGCCCGAAGGCGAGCGCGCGAGCGCCGCGGAGGGAGGTGATCTTCATGGTTGGAGAGATGTGGATTCGACGCCGCCCACGCGGGCGCGAAAGGCGGCCAGGCGCTCGTCGAGGAACGCCAGGGTGGTTTCCGTGGCCTCCGGTCGACGGTCTTTCGGCGTGGCCAGCAGAGTCGAAATGCGGTGCGCGATGTCGAGCGGTCTTCCCGCGTCGTCCTCGGGGCGATCGGATTCCGGCAAGGTCTCCCAGTAGGCGGAGGCTTCCCTCAACCTCGCCTCCAGCCACGCCGCGGTCGACGTGTCCGGAGCGAGGGAAAGCTCCAGGGTGTGGCGCAGGTCGAGCATGGCCACGTGCCAGTCGGGCGCCCCGATGGACGCGTCGAGGCGACGCAGCATGGCGCCGAGTTCCCCCGTCTTCTCCCCGACCACCGCGAGATTTCCCTGGCGGGCGTCCTTGAACGCTTCCGCGACGAGGCGGTTGATCGAGATCATTTGTTCCTGCCATTCCTCGGAGGCGGCGGCGTTGCCGGGGCCGCTGCTGTAGTACGCGTTGTGCAGGGCCAGCCACTTTTTCACCATGGCGAAAAGCTGCTCGTCGACCCCGTCGGCGTCTTCCCTCGCCAGCGCCAGTTGCAGTCGCGCCGCCTCCTTCGTGAAGTCCTCCAACTGCGTGTGGAAATCGTCGACCCGGGCGGCTTCGCCCTTGGGCAGGTCCTGGCAGACGGCGCAGTCGCAGGCCCGGGCCGAAAAGGCGGTCGCCAGCAGGAGGGCGGCCGTGCCCGCCAGCAGTCCGCGACGGAAGGAACGGGGGTGGTTCGTTAGGGTCCCGCGCGGAAAGCGCGTCGCCTTTCGCGCGCGAGATTTTTTCCAAATGCAAGGCGTGAGGATCGAGCGAATCGGGATTCGTGACTGACGAGCAACGCCGCAGTTGGGAAAAAGATCCGCGACCCTTTGAATTCTCGAGCGCAGCGAGCAAACTTCAAAAACATGCCTCTCTTCGAAAGGTGGTGAACTTGACGGGCGGGACACTGGTGTCATGGCAGGCTTTGTCGATCCCCTTCCCGTTTCAGCAATCGAGCGAGAACGTCAGGGCGGTGAAAGAAGGGATAATGTTGGTGAAGAACGAGGGCGGTCGAGTCCGCAATGGGCCCCGGTTCGCGTACCGACGCGATCTGATTCTCCAGAAGCGTCTCCACCCGGCGGTCGAACTCGGGAAGATCGTCCGCCGGAATCAGGGGCCGGCGTTCTTCCACGAAGCGGTCCCGGCCCTCTTCGAACCGCTCTATCACGTCCTCGACCAAGCGCAGGCGCAGATCCGAGTCGAGATCGCGGGCCATCTTGTGAACACCCCGCCATTCCAGAAAGGCGAAAGTCCCCGACGGATAGCCGGAGAACCGTCCCGCCTCGCGGTAGGCCTCGCGCAGATCGCCGACGCGGCTCCCGGCGTCCGCGCCCTCCCCGCCCGAGTCCGCGATCGCCGCGGCGGCGGACCGGAGCCTCGACATGGCGTCCTGCCAGCCGGCGATCTCGTCGGGATCTTCCAGCGCCCCCGGATGCGGCGGGAAACCCTCGTGCCGCTCCAGCAATTCCTCGGCCGCCTCCACCGTCGCTTCGAGAAAGTCCCCGCGCTCGTCGTCGAGCCCGTGGCGGTCGGCGAACGCCACTCCCTCGATCGCCCCCAGCAGATGCACGCCGGCGCGGCTGAAATCCTGGTGGCGCTCGGCGTAGTCGGCGCTGGGCGCGGCGTCGTCCACGACCCCCGGCGGCTCCATCGGAGGCTCGCAAGCCGCGAGAAAAACGCCCGCCAGCAGAGCGGGCACCGTGCCGCAACATCTCCGTCCTATCTGGATCCGCATACCTCGCATTCGGGATTTCGTTTCAATGTCAGGTTCTGAAAGCGCATCGCGCCCGCGTCGAAATAGATCATCCGATTCAAGTTCGTCGTGCCCAGCCCGGTCAGGAGCTTGATGCCCTCCATGACGCCGACGTTGGCCGCCAGCGCCGCGACCGCGCCGATCACCGGGAACCGCCGCTTCCAATGCGGCGGGAGCTCCGGATAGAGGCAGGCCAGACAGGCGGATTCGCCGGGCACCACCGACACGACCCGGCCTTCCAAGTTGTACATGGCGCTGTCCACCATCGGCTTGCCCTGGCGGACGCATTCGCGGTTCATGAGAAGGCGCTCCTCGAAAAGCGGCGCCGCGCCGAAAACGATGTCCGCCTTCGCCACCAGGTCGGCCGCGTTGGACTCGTCGATGTTTTCCTCCACCGCTTCGACTTCGACGTGGGGATTGAAGGCGGCGAGCGTGGCCTTCATGCTTGCCGCGCGCGGTTTCCCGACGTCGTCGTAGCGCATCAGAATCTGGCGGTTGAGATCGTCCAGGCGCAGATCGCCCGCGTGGGCCAGCACCAGTTTGCCGATACCCGCCGCCGCCAGGGAGAAGGCCAGCGGGCCGCCCACGCCGCCGCACCGCGACACCAGCGCCGTGGAATCCCGCAGCTTCGCCTGACCCGCCTCGCCGAAGCCCGGCACGTCCAACTGCCACTCGTAAACGGCGCGATCCAGGTCGGTCAACTCCCTCATCCGCCCGCGATCGGAGTCATCAGCATCACGGTTCGGACCCCGTCGAGATCCAGCGCGGCCCGGTCCCCGTCGATCTGGTCCCCGTCGACGATGACCAGGAGCGAAGGGTGGAGGCGGCCGTCCGCGTCGAACACGAGATCCGCGTATTTCCGACCGTGCCGCTCGGCCAGTTCGTCGACCAGGGACTTGAGCCGACCGTCGCCGGCCACCGGTACCATTTCCTCGGAGGTACCCGCGATGCTGGCCAACTGACCGGTGTACTGAATCGTGAGTTCCATGACGGATCGAAGTTTTCGACCTTGGCACGATGAACGAATCGGGCCGGGTTCGCAAGAAAATCGAGACGAAAACCCGCGCCCCGCGCCAAACCCGAAAGGTTCCCCAGGCATCGACCCACTCCCGCCGCGGCATACCGGCGTCCCCGACATTCCCGTTGACCGCAACGCCCGCCGCATGACAATGGTGGCAGCGTCGACGTCATGAAGAATTCCGAACCGGAGTCCCCCAACCTTTGTTCCGCCTTCACCGCCGCGGTTTCCGCCGGTCGCGACGACGGTTCCATCCTCGCCCACCACCTCGTCGAAGACGCCATCGCCGCCCGGGCCACCGACATTCACATCGATCCCCAGCAGGACCGCTTTCTGATTCGCTTCCGCATCGACGGCCGGCTTCACGACGCCGCCGACATCCCCCGACCCGAGGGCGAGGCCCTGACCCGCTCCATCCGGGTCGACGCCGAGATCGATCCCGCGACCCGGCCCGACCGCCTCGAAGGCACCGCCCACCTCGGCCCGCGCGACAGCTCCGCCCGCGTCGCCTTCGCCTCCACCGTCAAGGGCCCCAAGCTCAGCCTCCGCCTCCTCGAGGCGGCCCGCGTCGAGCACGAGATCGGGAACCTGGGCATGGAGGAGCCCGACGAAAAAGCGCTCCTCGAATGGGCGAGCCAGGCCCAGGGCATGGTTCTCTGCGTCGGCCCCACCGGATGCGGCAAGACCACCACCTGCTATGCCCTCCTCCGCGAGATGCTCAAGCGGAAAGGCAACCTCATCACCCTCGAAGACCCCGTCGAATTCGTCGTCGACGGCCTCACCCAGGTCCAGCTCGATGCCAAGGACCCCTCTCGTCCCGACACCTTCGCCAAGGGCATTCGCAGCATCCTCAGACACGACCCCGACGCCGTCTTCATGGGCGAGATCCGGGACGAACCCGCCGCCCACGCCGCCATCGACGCCTCCTTCAGCGGCCACGTCCTGCTCAGCACCATGCATGCCCGCGACCCCGCCGGAGCCGCCACCCTCCTGCGCAGCATGGGTGTGAAGAGCTACGAAATCGCCGCCTCCCTGCGAATGGTCGTGGGGCAACGCCTCGTCCGCCTCCTCTGCCCCGACTGCCGCGAAGAGCGTCCCCCGACCGAGCTCGAAGCCGAAGCCGCCAAGGAATTCGGCGTCGAACTCGAGGCGAGTTTCGAGGGCAAGGGATGTCCCGCCTGCTCCGGCACCGGTTACCGCGACCGCTCCGCCGTCTTCGAGCGGTGGGAACTCACCGACGACGACTACGCCGCCCTCATGAAAGGCCAGGACGAGAACCGCCTCCGCGCCGCCCTGCGCGACCGCGGCGTCCCCTCCCTCGCCGCCGCCGCCCTCCAACGAGCCCGCCGCGGAGATACCAGCGTCAAGGAAGCCCTCCGCGTGCGCTGAACGGCTCGCCGCGGCCACTCGACAGGGTCGCGTGACTCGCCCATTCCGGAATCTTGCACGAAAACAACGGCGATGCTGCGATGAGGAGTGATTAGTCCGATGAACAAGGACGGCAAGCCGATCGACCCGGCGAAGCTGCGAGAGCTGCGCTTGCGGAACTCCGCTCGCGCCTCTCGGATGACCCGCGAGCAGAAGATGGAGCAGATGTGGGCGCATGGATCGGAGCGGAGACCGAATCCTTACTTGAATGGGCAGAGGAATCTGGACAAGGGAATCGTTCCCATTGATCTCCAGATACTCTCGCCGCCCCGGGCCGACGAGGAGATCGACGCCGGGAGCGGTTAGGAACGGCCTTTCGACCGTCGGCGCATCAGGGGACCACGTTGCCACCCCGAAGATATCTCATGTGCCCGGGTCACGATCAGGATGCGTTCCCGAATGGCGGCAATTCGATTCGAATTCATCGATTTCCCGGCCAAGCCCCTTTGTCCCTTTGTCCCTTTGTCCCTTTGTCCCTTTGTCCCTTTGTCCCTT
>JBBDRG010000062.1:0-108001 GCA_040905585.1 Verrucomicrobiales bacterium | reverse complement strand
GCTCCCGCTCCCACAAACTTTGTCGCGGCCGCGACAGGAATTGTGGAGCCTGTCCAATGCCGCGTGTTCGCCCCGGTCGGATCGCGGCCCCGGTCGACCGCTCCCACGGCGACGCAACTCCGCCGACAGCCCGCTCCCGCTCCCACAAACTTTGTCGCGGCCGCGACAGGAATTGTGGAGCCTGTCCAATGCCGCGTGTTCGCCCCGGTCGGATCGCGGCCCCGGTCGACCGCTCCCACGTGTTCTTCAAGAGACCAGGTCATCTGTCTCCGAGCGACTCGCACTCCGACCTCGCCGCAGCCTGAAATTTCAGATTTTCACCCTTTCGATTCAACAGCCCGAATAAGGCTTCGCCCGAACGTTTCCGAATGACACGGAGAATGATCGGACGCGATATGGTGGGGCGGTGCCGAACATGGTCGGGCGTCCCGACCGACCGCGAACCACTCTCGCGGCGCGTCCTGAGGCCACGCCCTACCTCCGGAAACGACCGACGAGGAGCGAGTTCCCTGCCATACGAAATCAACGATTTAACGCGGGCTTCATTCGGCAGGGTCAAGCCGACGATTCGACCCTCCTGAGTAACGCTCGGGTTAAATCGTTGATAATCAGCTATCGGGTTTCTCACTTGAAACAAGGAGAAATGCAATCATACGGCGTTGCGGTACCGGTAGGGTCGGACGTCCCCGGCCGACCGCGAACGTCGTTTCGTACGGAAGACAAGTACGCTTGCCGAACGACGTTCGCGGCGCGTCGGGGACGCCGCGCCCTATCCATGCTCGAAATCGGATGTCGTGAGTTGTTCGGAATAGTTCCGGCGCAGCCTTGCCCGACCCTGTTGGATGTCCCGCTGACGCGGTTTTCGATGATGGCAACCGGAGCGGTTGCCCTACAGGGATGCCATCAGACGCGGCATTGCGGGGCGGGCGCTTCGCCTGCCGATCAAGATAATTCCGCTACATCGGGCACAATGATTCGCTGTCCGACTCCGAATCTCATCACGTCGCGTAATCCCCCCGCGATGGAACGCGACATACTTGTCATCGGAGGAAACTCGGGCATCGGTCTCGAGATTGTAAAGCAACTCGTCGACAAAGGCGACCGCGTCCACGCCGCGTCGCGCAGCGACAGCGAGTTGCAGAAATTTTCGCAGGTGTCGCGGCAGATTTACGATGTCTCCGACCGGGACGCGGAACTCGATCTTCCCGAGAAGCTCGACGGACTTGTCTACTGTCCTGGAACGATCAATCTGAAACCGTTCCATCGATTTTCAGACGAAGAATTCCAACACGATCTTCAAATCAACTATCTCGGCGCGGTCCGCGCGATCCGGTTGGCGCTCGACTCGCTCAAGAAGGCGGACAAGGCGTCCATCGTTCTGTTTTCCACGGTCGCCGTCCAGACGGGTTTGCCTTTTCATACGAGCATCTCCGGAGCCAAAGGAGCCCTGGAAGGTTTGGCCCGCGCGCTCGCGGCGGAGCTCTCGCCCGACATCCGCGTGAACTGTCTCGCCCTTTCCCTGACCGACACGCCCTTGGCGTCGAATCTCTTGAGCAGCGACGAAAAGCGCAAGGCGTCGGCGGAACGCCATCCGCTCAAGCGCGTCGGCGATGCGGTGGAGGTCGCGAAAGCGGCGACTTTCTTGCTCGGGCCCGATTCCGGTTTCATCACGGGCCAGGTTCTCCAGATCGACGGAGGAATTTCCACGCTCAAGATGCTGTAATACGGAGTTCCGCCTTTGGGTGCCTGCGAGCAACACGAACGATGCGTAGCCGCCTGAAGGCGGAACTACAAACAAATTCCCCATCGCATCATGAGCTGCTCCATCTCGCTGGTCTTCCCGCACCAACTTTTCGAGAATCACCCCGCGCTCGACAAGGACCGGCCCGTCTTCCTGATCGAGGACACGCTTTTTTTCGGCGACCCGCACGCGGCGCCGGGTCGCTTCCACAAGCAGAAGATCGTCCTCCACCGCGCTTCGATGAAGTGGTTCGCCGACCGGCTCGACGGACTCGGCTACGGTGTCGCCTACGTGGACTACGACCGCGAATCGACCATCGACCGGCTGCTGGAGAAATGGAACGGCCGGGAGAAGATCGGGGAGATCGTCGTCGCCGACCCGGTCGATTTTCTTCTCGAAAAGCGTCTCCGCCGCTTCGCGGGAAAGCACGAAACCACCCTGACAATCACAGAAACACCGATGTTCCTGACCCCGGACGACTGGGCCGACGAGCATTTCGACAACCGCAAGCGCCCCTTCATGGCCAAGTTCTACGAGGAACAGCGGAAGCGGATGGGCATCCTCGTCGACGAGGACGGCGAGCCGGAGGGCGGGCGGTGGAGCTTCGACGGGGACAACCGCAAACCGATGCCGAAGAAGGGACTCGACACGCCGGACGATCCAAGCGCCCCGCGTCGGCAGGAGATCGACGAGGCGATCGAATACGTCGAAGCGAACTTCGCCGACTACCCGGGCGAGATCGAGTCGTTCTCCTACCCCGTCACCACCCGCGACGCCCGGGATTGGATGGAGAAGTTCTTCGCCGAACGCTTCGACCATTTCGGTCCCTACGAAGACGCTTTGTCCGGTCGCGAGCGCGTCTTGTTTCACAGCGTCCTGACGCCGCCGCTGAACATCGGCCTGCTCACGCCGCGGGAGATCGTCGACGCCGCGCTGGAGTTCGCCGAGTCGAACGAAGTGCGGATCAATTCGCTGGAAGGCTTCATCCGTCAGATCATCGGGTGGCGCGAGTTCATGTATCAGATGTATCGCCGCCACGGGGTGGAAATGCGGAACCGCAATCACTTCGATCACCGCCGCGAGGTGCCCGACAGCTTCTGGACGGCGGAAACGGGGATCGCTCCCGTCGACCTCGTGATCGACCGCGTCCTCGGACATGCCTACGCCCATCACATCGAGCGGCTCATGGTGCTGGGCAATTTCATGCTGTTGTGCCACTTCAAGCCCGAACAGGTCTACGGCTGGTTCATGGAACTCTTCATCGACGCCTACGACTGGGTCATGGTCCCCAACGTCTACGGGATGAGCCAGTTCGCCGACGGCGGGATCTTCACGACCAAGCCCTACCTCTCCGGATCGAACTACGTGAGGAAGATGTCCGACTACGACACCGGCGACTGGTGCGAGGTGTGGGATGCGCTGTTCTGGAGTTTCATCGACCGGCACTACGATTTTTTCAAAAGCCAGCACCGGTTGGGGATGATGGTGCGGAATCTGGAGAAAATGTCGGGGGAGAAGCGCGAGGGGCACCTCAAGGCGGCGGAGAAATTTTTGGCGGGGCTCTAACCCGACTTATTCATGAAAAGTTCCGCCCCTCATTGCCAGGCCCCGAAACTGCTGCGTTCCAGCTCGATTTTCATCCTCGACGTATTTACCAATACGCCTGCGGGGAAAATCGATCTGCGCCTTGCATTTTCAACGCCTGGCTGCGTTTTGACGAAACTCTCATGAATAAGTCAGGCTAACGGTTTTCACGGATTCTATCCGGAAATCGGGAGATATCACACGTTGTGAAAAAATCGAAGTCGATTTTACGGATTTTGCAACGATGGTACACGTTTTGCAATGGATGCTCTCGGATACGCTTGGCTTGTTCGCCGCTTCGGCCTCAAGGTTCGACCCTTGCAGCATAGCTCGTTCGTTGGAGCGAGTCCATTGCGGAAGGAACGCCGCGACGGCTCCGTCGAGGAACATTTCATCAAGCGATACGATCCCGGTCCCGAACCGCTGGAGCAGCTCGTCTTCGCCCTCAAGCGGGACGGTCTCGATCCGGACACCATGGGCAAGGTGTTCGTCCACATTCCGTGCGAGACAGTCGCCGAGTTCGTCGAACGAAAACCTTCGGGGAAATACACCCGCCAGATAGGATTCTGGTACGAATTTCTCACCGGGGAAGAAGTACCGCTCCGCACGAAGATTTCGACGAACTACACGCCCCTGCTCGATCCGGATCGCTATGTCGTGGCACCGAACCCGACGCGGGAGGCCCGATGGTGCCTGACGAAAAATCTGATCGGCGACCGCAGATTCGCCCCGATCATACGGAAGACGCCCGCAATACGGGAAATCGAGGAGACCGATTGGAAGGCGATGATCGAAGAAGTGGTTCGACCGTTCCCGGCGGACCTGCTCCGGCGGGCCTTGAACTACCTTTATGCCAAAGAAACCAAGTCTTCGTTCGCGATCGAGAGAGAAGAGGCCACGGGCAGCAAGGCCGAGCGGTTCATGGCCGTGCTGCGCCGGGCGGGATCGGAAGACGACCCGCTCGACGAGGGATTCCTTACCCGTGTGCAAAACGTGGTCGTCGACGAACGCTACCGGGAAAAAGGGTATCGTCGCAATCTCCAGAATTTCGTGGGAGAAACGACGATCACCGGAAGCATCGTCCACCTGATCGGGTGTCCGCCATCCTATCTCCAGGACGTGATGGAGGGTTTGGAGGCTTGGTTCGGCGGGAGCGAGGGACTCCATGCCGTCCTCCGGGCCGCCGCGATCTCGTTCCCGTTCGTGTTTCTCCATCCTTTCGAGGACGGCAACGGTCGGATTCACCGCTATTTGATCCACGACATCATGGCCCGCCGAGGAATCGGTGGCGAAGAGCTGCTCATCCCGGTCTCCTCGGAGATACTCGCCGATCTGAAAGCCTACGACACATGTTTGGAACGCTTTTCCAAGCCGCTGCTGTCGGTCGCCGACTACCATTTCGCCGGGGATGGCGAGTTGATCGTCGAAAACCCGGACGAAATCGAGGGGTGCTATCGCTATCCGGAC
Organism: Verrucomicrobiales bacterium; assembly: GCA_040905585.1. Lineage (GTDB taxonomy): Bacteria > Verrucomicrobiota > Verrucomicrobiia > Verrucomicrobiales > DEV007 > Arctic95D-9. The sequence continues at coordinate 103,209 of JBBDRG010000062.1, read as the reverse complement.
GTGACTGCCCAAGCGGAGTATTTGGCAAGGATGGTGAAGCAGGCGATCCGGGACAGTCTCACCGACGAGGTGCGGTTTCTGGACCGCTTCGACCGGGTTCGCCGCAGGATCGAAGAAATCGTCAGCATGCCGGACAGGAAACGGGATTCACTGATCAACCGACTGCACCGGAACGGCGGGAAACTGGGGAAGAAACGGCGGGAAGGCGAGTTCAAGGAACTGACCGACGACGAGATCGACCGGATCGAAGCGGTGTTCGCGGAGGTGTTTTTGGAGGGGTGATCGACACCTGTGGCTGCCACGATCCAAGCGTCCACGGGATGAGCCAGTTCGCCGACGGCGGGATCTTCACGACCAAGCCCTATATTTCCGGATCGAACTACGTGAGGAAGATGTCGGACTACGAAACCGGCGACTGGTGCGGGGTGCGGGGTGCTCTATTCTGGAGTTTCATCGACCGGCACTACGATTTTTTCAAAAGCCAGCACCGGTTGGGGATGATGGTGCGGAATCAGGAGAAAATGGACGCAGAGAAACGCGAGGGGCACCTCGAAAGGGCGGAGAGTTTTTTGAGGGCGCTGTAGCCGGTCTCCGCGAGACCGGGCCGCCTTTGTTCGCCCCGGGGGGGCGCAGACCGAGATTGGATTCACTGCACCCCGTCCACCTCCAAATCCACCGCATAAAACCCCGTCCGGGCGGTGACATACAGCGTGTTTCCGACCAACAAACAATTCGCCGGCTTCTCGGGCGGGGTCAGCCGCAGCACCTCTTTTCCGTCGGGTGAAAAGGCGATCACGTCTTCCCAGGTCACGTATATGTTGCCGAGCTTGTCGACGGTCATGCCGTCGCTTCCGACTGGGGCGAACTTGCGCTTGTTGGCGATCTTGCCGGGCGATTCGACATCGTAGGCCCAGATCGTCTCGGCGCCGGGGTCGGCGATGTAGAGCGTTCTCGAGTCGGGCGAGAGGATGATGCCGTTCGGCTTGGCCAGATCGGCGGCGACTTGGCTGACCTCGCTCTTGCGATCGATGTAGTAGACCGCCTCGACGTCGAGTTCGCGGTCGTCTTCGTTCCCATAGCGCGGGTCGGTGAAATAGAATCCGCCGAAGCGGTCGGGAACGACGTCGTTGGGGCTGTTGAGTTTCTTGCCGTCGAACTTGTCGGCGAGAACGGAGACGTTGCCGTCGTAGTCGGTCCGGGTGACTTGGCGGGCGCCGCCTTCGCAAGCGACGAGAGCTCCGGCGGGAGTGAAAAAGAGTCCGTTGGCGCGGCCGGTCGGCTCGCGGTGAACGCTCGTTTCTCCCGACGAGGGATCGTAGACATGGGTGCGTTCGTTGGGAATGTCGTTGAAGTAGATTTTTCCGTCCGGACCGACCGCGGGGCCTTCGGTGAACTTGAAATCGCCGGCGAGTTTGCGGAACTCCGCGCCGTCTTTCACGAGCGGACCGTCGTGGGTGTAGGGTTCGACTTCGGGGATAGTGTAATCCGTATCGTCGCCGAGATCCTGGATGCGAATGTTGCGATAGCGCACTTGTAGCTTCTCCTCGCGGTTGCCGATGCCGTGGACCTGCAGGGCGACGAACCCTTTCGCGGTGGTGTCGTCGGTGAGGTCGGCGGCGGGCACTCCGTTGATCCAGGTGCGGACGCGGTCGCCGACGGCTTCGACGCGGTATCGGTTCCAGTCGTTTTGTTTGAAGGCGTAGCTCGCTTCCGGGTTGTCGGAGAGATCGTCGAGCCACCCGTTGCGGCCCTCGTCGTAGATGCCGCCGCTCCAGCCGCGGTCGGAAGGATCGATCTCGACCTGGTAGCCGTGGACGCGGCCGTCCTTATAGTCGGGCTTGCTGAGCGAGCGGATCTGGACGCCGCAGTTGAGCGTGGGATCGACTTTGAATTCCACTTCGAGGATGAAGTCGCCGTAGTCTTTTTCGGTGCAGAGAAAGGAGTTCGGCGTTTTCGGAACGGTCTCGCCGACGATGGCGCCGTCTTCGACGGTGTATTTCGCTTCTCCGCCGCGTTGGACCCAGCCGTCGAGGTTCTTGCCGTTGAAGAGGTCGGTCCATTCGCCGGGTTCGTCGGCGTGGAGAAGGAAGGGGAGGGAGACGAGGGCGAGCAGGGTGTTTTTCATTTTCTTGAGGGCACTGAAGGTTTCGAAGGCACAAAAAGGACAAGGCCGGGTTGCCGGAGGAGTAAAAAGGAAAAGGCGGAAAGTAAAAAGCAGAAAGTCGGCCTCATCGCGCCGCACGCGTGGCGACGCTACGCTTGCAGGCTGACGGTGTGAGCGCCCAGCGCCGCGTAGTCGGAGGGGTTGCAGGTCAGGAGGATGATTTGAAGACCGTGCCGGGCCGCCAAGTCGAGCATGCGATGGAGGCTCCGGACCCGCTCCGGGTCCGCGTTGGTGAAGGCGTCGTCGAAGACCACGGGAAGGGTGCCGTCGAAGTCGTTCGCGAGGATTTCCGCCATGGCGAGGCGGACGGCGCCGGCGACCTGCTCCCGGGCGCCTCCGCTGAGCTTGTCGAAGGCGAACTCGGTACCGTCCCGCGCCATCCGCCAGCGTCCGATCACGCCGTCTTCCACGGAGACGGAAGCGGTGGCGACCGGGCCGAAAACTTGCTGCAGGTAGGCGGACACCTTTTCCGCGAGGGGGCGCGAAAAGCGGTCGGACAGTTCCTGCTGCTCGGCGGCGAACCGGTCGCGCAGCAGTCGGATGGCTTCGGCGCGGCGCTCCAGGCTCCGATGGCGTTCCGCGTCCGATTCGGCGCGGGCGCGGGCGGTTTCAAGCGCGGCGGCGGGATCGACGCTGCCGTCGGTGGTCAGGATGTTGCTCGCCACCGCCTTCTGCTGCCCGGCTTTTTCGATCTCCTGCTTGGCGACGTCGATGGCCCGCTCCAGTCTCCGCACGTCGGCCTCCAGAGTATCCGGCTGCAGCGACTCCAGCTCCTGGCGCGTCGCATTGAGCGCGGCCTCCGCCTGTTGTTTCTCCTCGCGGAGCCGGGTCCGGTTCTTCTCGCGGTCCTCGGAGGCGCCGAGAGGTTCCTCCTTCGCCCGCAACTGCGCCTGAAGTTCGATCAGGCGACGCTCGTCGGCTTGAGCGGATTCCGTGGCGCGGGCCAGCGCCGCCTCGGTTTGCTTGCAGGATTCCGAGACCGCGAGGCGGTGAGCCTTGGCCTCGCCGGCCTTGGCCTGGAAACTCTCCGTTTCCGCCTGAAACGCCTCCATGCGCTCGCACGCTTCGGCGAGGCTGGCTGGATCTTCGAACGCGGGGCTCCTCTCGCAGCGTCGCTTCACCTCCGCCTCGGAGGCGGCAAGGCGGCGCTTCGCCTCGCCGAGCCGGCTCTCGACCTCGTCGGCGTCTTTGCCCGTCAGTTCCGCGGCGAGTTCGCGGCGTCGGGATTCCAGCTGTTGACGCTTGCCGAGAATCTCGCCGGCCTCTTTGAGCGTTTCGACTTCGGCCGAGGCGAACGCTTCTTCCTTTCGACTGCGGCATTCGTTGGCAGTTCGTTTCGCGTCGGCGAGGCCGGTCCCGCCACCCGGTGAAATCCGGATCTCCAGCGACTCGCCGACCGTCAGAAACTCTTCCTGTTCGATGACGTGCTCTTCGCCATCGGCGAGGATGACGTCGCCGGCTTTCACCTCGGCGGCGGAGCGGATCACTTCGATGCCGGTCGAGGTGGCGCGCAGGACGGCGTCGGCTTCGGAAAGCTGGCCTTCGAGACGCTGAAGCTTGCCGTAAACATCGGCATCGACGGTCGGGAGGCTCGCCAAGTCCGCATCGACTTTCTCGCACCGAGCGCGGAGGGCTTCCACTTCGCCCTTTCGTTTTTCGAGCCCCGCCGCTTCCTCGCGCTCTTGCAGCAATCGCACCCAGGCGTTGGCCAGTTCGCAGGAATCCCGGACTTCCGTCTGGGCTTGCTCGGCCTTCTCCAGCGCCTTTTCGGCCTCATCGAAGGCGGCCCTTTTTTCTTTCAGGCTCGCCTCCAGTTGCCCGGCTTTTTCGGTGGCCGGCTTCATGCGCTCTTCCAGTTGCCGAATCTCCTTTTGCAGTGCCGCGACCTGCTCGAGGGCCGACTCCATTTGTCCGTGCCTGGCCGTGGCTTCCTCGAAAACGCGCCGTTGAATCTCTTCGCGGTGACGCAACTCGGAGACGGTCTTCAGCTTGGCCCGCGCGCTTTCGAGTTCGGCCGCCGATTCCGCGCTTTTCTCGCGGTGGGACGCGATGGTCGACTCGGCCTGCGCGAAATCGCGGAGGGCATGCTCGAGCTTGGCGAAGGCCTCCTCCGCCCGGCGGACCTCTTCCTCCGCCGCTTCCTTCCGTTCCTGCGCCCGGCGGAGATCGGAACCCGCCTTGACTTGCCCGGTCCGGGTGAACAGGGCGTCGCACTCGTCCTCGAAGCGCCCGGCCACCCGGCTGTCGAGTTCGGACTGCATCGCGGCGCCGCCGCCTTCGTCCTTCAATCTCGAGAGCAGGGCATCCCTTTGCTCGGCGGCGTGTTCGGAAGGATCCTCGCCCCCCTGGCCCTGCCATACCCACAAATGTCCCCACTGGCTGGCGGCGCGGGGGGCCCCCCCCGCGGCCGCCGCCGGTTTCCTCCACCCGGAGCATGGCCGAGAGCTTCGTTTCCGCTTCTCCGCCGTGCAGCGTCGCGCCGCCTTCCTCGGCGAGGGTGGCTTTGCCTCCGGAGCCGCTGAAAATTTTCGAGATGCGCCACTTCCGGCCGTCCGCTTCGAAAGCCACCTCCACTTCGGGATGGCCGCCGCCGAGATCGGAAACCATGCTTTTCTGCGCCTCTCCGCCGACCGAGGCCTTGAGAAAGAAGGCTCGGTGGATGGCCTCGGCGAGGGTGCTCTTCCCGGACTCGTTGGGGCCGCCGATGAGATTGAGGGAGTCCGAGAAATCCACCGTTCGTTCGCGGTGAATCCGATAGTTTCGGACGGTGGCGGAGAGCAGGCGCATGAGGTTCAGTCCGAGCAGGCGGCGTACAATTCCCGCAGCGCGATGCTGGCGATCTCGGCTTCTTCGCCGCCGCCCTCGGCGTCCGTCACCAGTCCCGCGGCGACGTTCGCGATCAGCGGATCTCCGGCTCGCCGGGTCAGTTCCTCGACCTCTTCGTCGGTGGGTGCGATGCGAACCCGGTTGTTTTCCTTGAGGCGCAGCAATCGCGAACGCCAAGTGTCGAGAAGCGCGTTCAGTTCCGTCGCCGCCGCGATGCCGAGGGAGCCCGTCAAGGTCAGGTGCAGGAGATCGTCGCCCGTCCGGTTGCCGATTCGTTCGGTCAAGGTTTCGGCGAGCCGGGCCACGTCGTCGTCGGAAGCGAAGGGGAAACCGAGCACGTGCCAGCCGAGGCCGCCGGTGGGGATCTTTTCCACCTTGGGGAGGCCTCCGCGCTCGACGGTCACGGAGAGGACGTTTCCCGGCTCGTTGTGTTCGCCTTTGGGAAACCGGTCGATCTCCGGCGTGCCTGCGTACCAAGCCCGGGAGGAGACGGCTTTCGTTCCGTGCCAGTCGCCCAGCGCGACGTAGTCGAACAAGTCTTCCGGGAGGCGGTCCAGCGCGATCAGGTTGGGCGAGCCGAGGGGGCCGTCCTCGTCGTCGTTCGTTCCTCCGTCGAATCCGTGAACGCTACCGTGCGCCAGGACGATCCGCGGTTTGTCGGTGTCGATCCCGAAGTGCCGCAGCCAATCGGTGGGATCGATCGACTCGTGGCGCCGCAGCAGCGGGCAGGGGAAGATCGTCGCCGTGTCGAGTTCCAAAGGTTCGCGCTCCAGCAGGATTCGGAAATTCGGCGCGAGGCTCTCTCGCTCCCGGAGAAAGAAGTCCTGCTCCCACAGGCAGCCGGGTCCGCCGTGGTCGTGGTTGCCGGGGATGGCGAGGACGGGAACGCCGATCTCCCCGATGGCGCCGCACGCCGCGGAGACCGCGCTTTTCTCCGCGGTGAAGCTGTCGAAGACGTCGCCGGCGACGAGGACGAAGTCGGCGCCTTTTTCGGCGGCCAGCTTTCCGATCCGCTTGATGGCTTCGAGACGCGCCCTGCGGACCTTGGCCGCTTTGTCCGGATCCGCGATCCGGGCGTAGGGCTTTCCGATCTGCCAGTCGGCGGTGTGGATGAAAGTCATGCGGCGGGTAGAGAAATGCTCGGTCATCAATATCGGGAGGGGCAGGAGTGTCCAGCCGAATCGCGGCCCGGAGGCGAAAAAATCCCCTGCTAAACCCGGTTGACTGCGCGTCCATACCCTGTTGGGTCGATGAGCCAACCCCGTTGAGCCAACCCCGTTGGGCCAATCCCGTTGGATTGTCCGTCGGGTCTTCCGTCCCGGCCGCCCCATGCCTTCTTCCGATTTTCCGATTTCCGCAATCGACGACCCGCTTCGGGTCGCCGGAAAGTACTTTTGCGCCGGCGACGAGGTATGCTTTCTCAAGGCGGTCACTTTCGGACCGTTCCCGGCGGGAGCGTTCCAGGACGGAGGAAAGGAGCAATTGCGGCGGATCCGGGAGGAACTCGGCGCCAACACGCTGCGTCTCTACGAGATTCCGACGCTCGAGTTTTTGCACGAGTGCGCCCGCGTGGGTCTGAGGGTTTTCGTCACGCTTCCGTGGTCGCAGCACGTCGATTTTCTCAGGCACGGACACGTGCTGGCGGAGGCGGACCTGTTGCTGCTGGAGACCATCGACCGCTTCCGGGGGCATCCGGCGCTGGCCGGCTATTTCGTCGCCAACGAGATCGAGACGACCCTGGTGCGCTGGATGGGGCCGCGGCGCGCGGTGGAGCAGCTGGAGCGGTTCATCGACCTTGGACACGCCAACGACCCGCACGCGCTTTTCGCCTACGCGAACTATCCCAGCACCGAGTATCTGCTGCCGCGGAACCAGGATTTCGTCGCCTTCAATCTGTATCTCGAAAGCCGCGATTCGCTGGCCTCCTACCTGCGGCGTCTGCAGAACCTGGCGGGAGACAAGCCGCTGTTCGTTTCGGAGTTCGGCGTCGATTCGAAAGCGCACGGCGAGGAGATCCAGGCCGAAATTCTCGGCTGGCACGTCGAGGAGGTTTGCGCGTCCGGTTCCGGCGGCACCACGGTTTTTTCCTGGAGCGATCTCTGGCTGCGGGGCGGACAGTCGATCGAGGGCTGGGATTTCGGGCTGACCCGTCGCGACGCCACGCCGAAGCCGGCGCTGGAGACGGTTCGGGAGATTTGGGAACCGTTGAGCCGGCCCGGGGACGAAATCGAGCTGCCGGAGGTGCCGACGAGAATGTCGGTCATCGTCTGCACCTACCGGGGGGTGCTTACTCTCGTGCCCTGCTTGAACTCGCTGACGGAGCTGGACTACCCCGACTACGAGGTGATTCTCGTCAACGACGGCGACGACCCGAGGGTCAACGAACTCGCCGCGAACTACGAATCGATCCGTCTGGTCTCGATCGAGCACCAGGGACTGGGCGCGGCTCGGAACGTCGGCGCGAAGGCCGCGCGGGGCGACATCCTCGTCTACACCGACGACGACTGCATCGCCGAGCCGGACTGGCTGAAATGGCTGGCCATCCAGTTCCGGGACGGCGTGGTGGGGTGCGCCGGGGGGCCCAATATTCCGCCGCCCCCGGAAAGCGGGCGGCAGGCGCGCATCGCCGCAGCGCCGGGCGGGCCGGCCCACGTCCTGCTCGACGACTCGCGGGCGGAGCATTTGCCGGGCTGCAACCTGGCGATCCGACGGATGGTGTTCGACGAGGTCGGCGGCTTCGATCCCGTCTTCCGGACGGCGGGGGACGACGTCGATTTTTGCTGGCGGGTGGCGGATGCGGGCTACGAACTCCGGTTTCACGCCGCGGCGTTCATCTGGCATTACCGGCGTTTTTCCGCGCGCACCTACTTCCGCCAGCAGATTGGCTACGGGAAGGCCGAGGCCTTGCTGATGCCGATCCACCAGGAGCGTTTCCGGACGTTCGGGGGAGCGGAATGGGAAGGCCGGGTCTACACGCCGCAACTGCCGATGGGCCAGGTGGTGTATCACGGGCGATACGGCTACGAACCGTTCCAACTGGTCTATCCCTCGCCGGAGTCGGGCTTTTCCGACTTGTTGCTGCACGTGCTGTGGTGGTTCGCGTGCGCCGTCCTCGCGATCGCGGGAGTCTGGTTTCCGCCTTTGTGGTTCGCCGCCGCCCTGATGGCGCTGGCGTCGCTGCGGATCGCGCGGAAGAAAGCCGGGCGCTGCGTGGTGGTCCCGGTCTACGATTCGCTGTACGCGCGCTGGGCGTTGGGCGGACTCGTTCTGGCCCAGGGCTTCCTGAGAAGCAGCGCCCGGGTGTTCCACAGCTGGCGTTCGATCAGGTGGTCCCGCAGTCTCGGATCGTTCGGCCAAGTCGCGGTGGGGACGCTCTTCACCGACTGGTGGAAGCTGGGAGGCGAATTGTATTTCTGGAGCGACAAGGGCGTGGGTCGGGACGAGTTGCTGGAAAAGGTCCGGGAAAGCATGCCGCATTCGACCGACGATCCGACGGGAGAAACCGACGTCATTCTGAAATCGGGTTGGTTCTGGAACTGGGCGCTGCTCACGGTGACGGAGTATCACGAGGACGAGGGAAGGTTGACGCGCCTCCGGCTTCTCGCCCGTCCTCAACTCGCCGCCCGGCTGATCGTGTTGCCGCTGCTGATCGCTTTTCCGATCGCGGTGTGGTTCGGTTTCGGATTCAAGAGCGAGTTCCTCACGCTGGCGATCGCCTACGTTGCCGTCGCCGCGGCTTCCCGCTTGTTCATGCGGCTGAAGCTCCGCGGCTTCCGTTCGATCGGCCGTTCCGTCGGACTCAAGAAGATATAGGAGACGTCTACTCCGCCGTGCCGGAGACCGACAACACGATCCGGCGGCGGTGGGGCGCCCGGCGGTGTTCGAAAAGAAAAACGCCCTGCCAGGTTCCGAGAGCGAGGCGGCCGCGGTGGAGGGGGATGACTTCGCTCGTGCGCGTCAGGGCCATGCGGAGGTGGCTGGGGCTGTCGTCCGGTCCTTCGCAGGTGTGGACGAGGTAGGGGAGATCTTCCGGGACGAGGCGGTCGAAGAACGCGTGGAGATCGGTTCGCGCGTCGGGATCGGCGTTTTCCATGATCACGAGGCTCGCGCTGGTATGGCAAACGAAGACGGTGGCCTGACCGGTCTTCAGGCCGGTTGACTCGACGAAGTCGCGGAGTTCCCCGGTGATCTCGTAGGTTCCTTTTCCCCGGGTGTCGACGGTGAGTTCGCGCGAGTGGGTCTGGAATTTCATGGGGTCTGGTCGGTTGCGGTCGAATCGGGTTCTTTCCGTGCTTTTGTCCGGATGAGGGACCTGTGAATTGTTCTTTTCTGGTTGCTCGCGCGACCAGACTATGCCAGAAAGCCTGTCACATGGTTGGATTGGCGGCTTCGAAGGGTCGTCGCCATCCTATCCTGACTTCAGCGTTCATGGAAATGCTTTCAAAATCGAGGAACGTCCTCCGTGTTTTTTCCACGGCGCTGTTGGTGTTGCTGGCGCTCGGTGGAACCGCTAAAGCCCAGGAGGCGCCGGAGAGGGAACGGCGCGGTCTCCTCGAGCGTATTTTTTCCGGAAACAAGCAGTCCCGGCCCGTTCCCCCGACCTACAACGAAAGGGTTCACGACGCCTACATGGACCGGGAGACGGACACCGTCTCCGCAGGGGTGGCCGAACCGCCGCCCACCGTCGAGCAACGGACCAACGACCCGGTAAGGCGCTATCCGGACATCCCCGGGTATTCGACGATCCGGAACAGTTCGCAGAAGAACATCGAGGATCTGATCGAGATGATCTACGAGGCCTACGAGGCCCGGATCGACAAGATGGACCCTCCTGATCTCCGGGGCTCCCGGATTCGTGCGATGGGCACGATTCCCGACGGCTTTCCGTCTCTGTGGAAATCGACGGTCGACGCTCCCGTCTGGCCGGAGCAGCGGACCGTCCATCACTCGATGGAGGATATCTACCGGCGCACGCTGGAATATTCGAACCAGATCAAGGCTTTCAGCGATCTCCCGTTGATCCGCGAGACGGGGATGCAGGAAGCCGACGGCGAGTTCGACATCGAGACGTTCATCGAGGGACGGTCCATCCGGCGCAACGAGCCCATCGGGTCGACGCTGACGACCGGAAACGCCGCGCGCCGATTCCGCGAGGACGAGGACTACGTCGAGGGCGGAGTTCGGAAGAAATTTTTCACCGGTGGCGAAGCGACTCTCTCGAATCGCTTCTCGACGCTGGGCAACAATTCCTCCTTTCTCGTGCCCCAGGAACAGGGCAGTTCGGAAATGGTCTTGTCCGTCGTCCAGCCGCTTCTGGAAGGGGGCGGCTACCACTACAACCAGTCCAAGATCAAGCTGGCCAAGTTCGACGCGAGAATGGCGTCCGCCGAGTTCGTGCGTCAGCTGCAGGATCACCTGGTGCAGGTGAACCGTTCCTACTGGGCGCTTTACTACGCCCGGTCCTACTACCTGCTCAGCCGCGACCTGGTCGACAGCACGGGAGGTATTCTCGATGAACTCGAAGAGCGTTTCGATCTCGACGCGCTCCAGAGCGAGGTGCTGCGCGCCCGGGCTTCGCTGGCCACCAGGCAGTCCATTCTGAACCGCGCCGAAATGGCGATCCGAAACAGCGAGGAACGCCTCCGCGTTCTCGTGAACGACCCGGATCACGATATCGGATCGAACACGGAGATTATTCCGGCGACGCCTCCGATCATGTCGAGGTTCGTCGACGACGTCCGCGAAGTGGCGAGAGAAGCCCTGCGCAATCGTTCGGAGATCCAGCAGGGATTCGACGAGTTGAGGGCGGCCATCGTTCGGCGGGACGTGCAGAAGAATCAGAAGTGGCCGACGTTGAACATCGTGGCCGAGTTGATGCTGGGCGACATCGAGCCCAACGACGCGACCGGCCGCGCTTTCCAGGATCAGTTCGGCGACGGCACCGGCTACGCCGTGGGATTTCAATTCGAGCAGCCCTGGGACAACGACAAGGACCGCGCGCAGCTACTGCGAAGCGAATTCGAATTGAGACAGACGTCGAACCAGCTCCGGTCCACGATCGATCTGGTCCTGCTGGAGGCTCTGGTATCCTATCGCGAACTCATCACCGCCTACCGCGACATGCAGGGACGCTTCTCGGCTTTGAACGCCTCCCGGGAAGAACTTCGCCAGCTGCGGGAGCGCCTCGAGGTCGACACCGAGGAGGAGGGAGGACGCACGACGGCTTCGCAGCTCCAGCTTATTCTCGATTCCATGGATCGACGGCAGTCGGCGGAGGAACTCTTTCTCGATTCGGTCGTCGCCTACAACTCGTCGTTCGCCGCCTTGGAACGCGCGAAGGGCACTCTGCTGCGCTCGGAAGACGTCGATATAGACCGGGTTCTCGACACGGACGCGACGCATCCGGGCGAAGATCTCGAGCGGCTCCAAGTCGGCAAACCGACTTACGTGACGGGGAAAACCGGCGAAACCTATCGCTACGGAGGAACTGCCCCGGAAACTTCGAGCCGCCCCGTCGAGGAGACGATTCCCGAAGTGCCGCCTCTGTCGGCCAACGAGGCGAGCGAGTCTGGTTCCGCGGTGTCGCGTGGGGCTCCTTCCACGAATCGAACCAGGAAACGCGACGAAAGCGCCGCGAGGAATGCCGACAACGGTCTCTTTGCGGAGCGTCGGTCGTCGCGGGGCGGAACGCCTTCGGTGAACGTCGTTCCGGCCGCCGTCCGGACGGTCGAGCCCGCACCGGAAACCGCGCCAATACCGGTTCCCGGACAATCCCAGGCGGAGGTTGATTCTGCCGCGAACGAGGCGGACGCTCCCGCCCCGGTTCGGGAAACGCCGGCGGCGAGCGTCCGAAAGGTCGCCGCCGAATCGGAAGCCGACCGGGAGGCGGCCCCGCCGAAGCCCAGTGCCAGCGCCCGACCGGTCGGCAACTGATCCTTCGGCGTTGGAGCGCGATTTTTCGAAAATCTTCCAAGGAAGCCGTCGGGCTTCCGTCGGTGAAGGGCGGGCGAGAGCAACGATGGCAGCGATTTCTTTCAGGGGGCAATACGACCGGCCCGCCTATCTTCGGAGCCGTATCCACGGACGATGGGAAACGCTGTCCCGTCGCGGCGAGGCGGGATCCGACGCGCAACGACTCGCGGCGATCGAGGCGGCCGGCGAGTCCCTTTCCCGGGCGACCGACGAGGAAATTCTCGGACGGGCGATGGTGCTTCGCCGCTCGGTCCAGGACGAGGGCCTGAGTTTGTCCGATGCGGTCGAGGAAGGATTCGCCCTCGTGCGCGAGGCGTCGAGACGCACTACCGGGCTTTTTCACTACGGCGAGCAGGTTTTGGCGGGCCTGTCTCTGGTCCGAGGGGGCGTCGCCGAGATGGCTACCGGAGAGGGCAAGACGCTGGCCGTCAGTCTGCCCGCCTTCATTTTCTCTCTCCGCGGAAAAGGCGTTCACGTCGTGACCGTGAACAGCTACCTTGCCGAGCGGGACTTCGAATTCACCCGGCCGATCTTCGAGTTTCTGGGAGTCCGCGCCGGCCTGGTTCCCGAAGGGGCCAGCGCGAGCGGCGAAGCGAAGAAGGAAGCCTACGCTTGCGACGTGACCTACGGGGTCGGCTACGAGTACGGGTTCGACTACATGCGGGATCAGCTGCGGCGGATGCGGCATCCCTTTACCGGTCCGGGCGAGGCGTTGCGCTACGCCATTCTCGGACGGGACAAGCCCGAGCCGGAGGTCTGCCAAAGGGGACTCGAGTACGCCATCGTCGACGAGGTCGACAGCGTGTTGATCGACGAGGCGGGAAGCCCGCTTCTCATCAGCGAGGCCGCCCGGCCGGACGCCTCGTCGTCCAAGCCGTTCTTCGCGGCCCGGCGGATGGCTCTGAAGATGGTCGAGGGCGAGCATTTCACGCTCGACCGCAATCGTCGTCGCATCGATCTGAGTTCCGACGGTCGACGCGAGATTTTCGAACACGACGAAGAGATTCCCTGGGAGTTGCTGCGGCGGCCGTGGGAGGCCTACGTGATCAACGCGCTCAAGGCGGAGTATCTCTTCCATCGGGACGATCACTACGTGGTCGAGGAGGACAAGGTCGTCATCGTCGACGAGTTCACCGGAAGGCGTTTCGCGGACAGGAGCTGGCGGGAAGGCCAACACCAGGCGGTGGAGACGAAGGAGGGCGTCGAGGTTCGCCCCGAAGCGGACTCGGCTGCCAGCATCACCCGACAACGGTTCTACGCGCTTTACGGGACGGTCTGCGGTCTCACGGGGACCGCCGCCGAGAGCGCGGGCGAGTTCTGGCGGTTTTTCAGGATGCCGGTGGTCGCCGTGCCCCTTCACAAGCCGAGCCGCCGAGTCGTGTTGCCGGAGCGGATTTTCATCGACCACGCGTCGATGGACAGGGCCATCGCCGAGGACGTCGCCGCGCGGCACGCGGCCGACCAACCGGTCCTCGTGGGCACGAGGACGATACGCGACAGCGAGCGCCTTTCCGCCTTGCTGGAGGCCGCCGAGATTCCCCACCGAGTGCTGACGGCGAAACAGGACGCCGAGGAGGAGGAGATCGTCTCCACGGCCGGCCGGGAAGGCAGCGTCCTGATAGCCACCAACATGGCCGGGCGAGGAACCCACATCGACTTGTCGGAACGCGCCGAGGCCGCGGGCGGGCTGCACGTCGTCGCGGTGGAGCGCAACGAGTCGGCGAGGATCGACCGGCAGCTTGCGGGGCGGGGAGCCAGGCAGGGGCAGCCGGGGGCCGCCCAGTCGTTCGTTTCGGCGGACGACTATCTGCTGGAAGTCTACGCGCCCGAAATCAGGGAACAGCTGCTCGCCGCGGAGCCCGACGAACGCGGCGAACTGCCCGGCCACTGGAAAAGGCTCTTTGATAAAGTTCAGTCGGAAGTCGAACGCTTGCGGTATCGAATGCGTCTACGCATGGCGGAACGCGACGAATGGCTCGAAGAAACCAAAGAATCTCTCGCAAAATGATCCGTCCCCTCCTTTACCTCCTCGGCCTTGTGCTCGGACCGTTTTTCGGCCCGGCGGCGCTCGCGGAAGAATCCGCCTCCGTTCTCGGTTATTTGGAGCCCTACCGGGAGATCGAGATGGGCTTTGCGGAAACGGGAGCCATCGACACGATTTTCGTTGCGGAAGGGGAGTCCGTCAGCGCCGGCGACCCGCTCGTCAGTCTCGACAACGGGGTTCTCGAGGCGCAACTCGAGATTGCGAAAATCCAAGCGGAAAGCGACGCCGCGATTCTCGTGGCCACCGCAGAGGTCGAGGTGTCGAAAACGCGTTTCGACAAGCTGACGCAACTGAAAAAAAGCGGCACGGCCCACTCCACGGAAGTGGCTCGCGCGGACGCTGACCACAAGAAGGCGCAGGGGCAGTTGAGCATCGCGAACGAGGAAAAGAAGATCGCGGGGTTCCGCGTCGAAGAAATCGAGGCTCAGATCGAGCGGCGCATTCTCCGCAGCCCGATCGACGGAGTCGTATTGGAGATCAATCGCGAAATCGCGGAGACGGCCGCCGCGCCCCACGCGAGGAACCAGGACGAGCCCCTCGTCGTCGTGGCGCAGATCGAGAAACTGAAGCTCGTCGTTCACGTGCCGGTCGGCCACGCTTCCCTTCTGCGGATGGGCGACACCATGCCGATCCGCGTCCTTCGGCAAAGCAGCCTCAGCCTGGACCGCGAAGGCTCCGCTACGGATGCGGTCGGAACGATCGAGTTTGTCTCTCCCGCGATCGATCCTTCCAGCGAGACTCTCAGAACGCGCCTGGTCATCGAAAACCAGGACGGCAACCTCAAAAGCGGCGCCCATGCTTTGGTTGTGGTTGAGGGCTTGTCCGAGGACTAGTACAGGGATACCCTCGGGGATTTCCTCGACCTTGGCATGAGCGACTTCATTTCCACTTCCTGCGGTAAGATCGTCAACGTGAACGCCATAGCATTCGTGACGACTCGGAACCCTCCGGCCAGGGAAGGCGAGGAGCCCGCTCCGGCCATTCAGCTCGTGATCGGCTTCGCCGCCGCCACCAGTTTCGAAGACGGCCGCGCGAGGCCGCTTTCTCTCGTGATGCAGGGAGGGGAGGCGCTGGAGTTTCTCGACCAGCTCGCCGCCCGCGGGGTCGTCGTGCATCATCTGCGCGAGAAAGTTTCCTGAACCGTGTTTCAGCGGCGCGGGGGAAGCAGGTAGCAGGCGGCTTCCCGGTCGTTTCGGACGAGAAGCAGCCGACCGGCGACGGCGGGCGCGTTCCAGGTCATGGAGTCGAGCGCTTCCAGCCTGCCTCGTTCGGTGAACCCTTCGGGACTGGCCCGCCCGACGACCACGGCTCCCGGCTCCGTCTGGATCAGGAGCCAGTCGTCGAAGAGAAGTTGCTGGCCGAATCCGTACTTCTGGTTCTTCCAGACTTTGTCGCCGCTTTCGAGGTCGATGCAGGCGAGTCGGCCCTCGTCGAGGCCGTAGGCGAAGCCATCGCGAACGACGGCGGAACTGAACTTCGTCTTCATCCGCATCGACTTCCAAACCTCGGTCGCCGTCCACGAATCGCCCTCCTTCTCGATTCGGATCAGCGGACTTCCCGCCCCGTAGCTCGCCGTGAGCAGCAGTTTGTCGTCGCCGACGCGGATCGGTTGGCCCACTCTCGGGTAGTGACCCGGCCAGTCGTACTTCCACAGCAGGCTGCCGGTTGCCGGCTCGTGCCCGGTGGCATCGACGGCGTTGACGCTGACGAGCTGCCGAATACCGGCGAGAGTCGTCAAGCGCGGGGAGCTGTAGCTGGCGCCCCTTCCGCGGTAGACCCACGCCTCCTCTCCGGTGTCCAACTCGTAGGCGATCAGCGTGGCGCCCTTCTTGTCGCTGCCGGGAACGACGACGGTGCCGTGCTCGGCGAGAACGAGGGGGGCGTTCGCCATCCCCCATTTCTGCAGCCGGCCGTCATGGTCGGCGACGATGTTGCGGGACCAGACTCGCTCGCCGCTTTCGAGATCGAGGCAGTTGAGGATCCCGGTGGCACCCAGCGAGTAGACGCGATCCGCGTGAATCGTCGGAGTGGAGCGGGGACCGTCGCCGCCCATGGCCGCCCCCGCGTTCTCCTCCCGTACCAGGAGCAGCCGAACGCCGGGATCGGCGTGTCGCCAGCGTTCTTCTCCGGTGAAAAGGTCGAGACAGACGACGCGCTCCTCGTCGCCGGCTTGCTCCTGGGTGATGGCCTTGCCCTCCTCGACGACGAAGCTGGACCAGGCTTTCCCGATCGGGCGACGCCAGATCAGCGCGGGGGAATTCTCGTCCCAGTCGACTCCGAACGGACGTTCCGACCACGTTCCGTTCCGGTCCGGACCGAGAAACTGGGTGACGTCCCCGGCCGCCGATTTCAGTTCGGACAGGGGAGCGGGGAGTTCGGGGCGGACGATCACTGGCGTCTCTTCGGCCAAGTCCGTTTCGTCCTCCCAGACCCAGGAAAACTTGGGAAAGGACGAACCCGAGGCCGACCCTTCGTAGCGAAGCAGGAGCGCGCCGGTCGACGCGAGGAGGAGAAAGAGGCCGGCAGCCAGCCCTACCCGCAACGCCCGGACTTTGAATCGGGCCTCCCCGAAAACCAGATACCAGATCCCGAGCAGGGCCGCCCAGAGGATGGCGGCGGCAGGAAGCGCCCAGTTCAGATGAGTCATGCCCTTCAACCGGATCCAGGCGAACGCGGTCGGCCCGGACAGAAGGCAGAGGGCGAGAGAGAGGTAGCGAAGCGTGGCCTGCATCGACGAAAAACAGTGGCGTGGGCGGAACGAGCCGTAAGCCTTGGAAACGGCTACGCTACCACAAACGGGCTTGGGGCCGCGCGAAAATTCCCTTGTTTCCGATGCGTGATTGAGGATGTTCACGGACGAGTATGGCAGAAGCGGCGGCAGGGAGAAAACAAACCGGGAGCGGGATTCGCGTGCTGCTGTCGATGGCGAGCGTCGTCGTGATAATGGCCGGCTTGAAAGCCGCCGCCGCCCTTTTCATTCCCGTGATGCTGGGCCTCTTCTTCGCCCTGCTTTCCCTTCCGATCCTCAACTGGCTCGACCGTCGGGCGTTTCCGCGCCCGCTGGCCGTGCTCGCGACCGTTCTCATCGATTTGCTCATCATGGGCGGCATTGTATTCCTCGCCTCCGGCGTGATCGGCGAATTCACCGACCGCAGCGGTGTCTACGCCGAGAAACTGCGCGCCCAAGCTTCCGAGTTTTCCGAGACGATGGATCGTCAGTTGGAGAAACTGGGCAGTTTCTGGACCGAAATGGGAGACGAGGATTCCGACTCCCCCAAAGCCGGCGATCCCGAGTTGAACCAGTCGACGCCGGAGGCGGAGCCCGAGGCGGCGGTCGACGCCCCGGACGACAGCGTCACCGTCGAAGCCCCCGGAGAAGGAGAAAGACTGAAGGTCGTTGCTTCCGGCGAAGGGTCCGAGGTGACGGTGGTGCCTAGCGAAAACGAGGACGGCGTGGCCGCCGCCGACGCGGGGGACGAAGATGGATTGGAGTCTCCCGTTCCCAGCTTTAACGCCCTCTTCATGCGCTACTGGGATACGAACCGGATCGTCGGCTTCCTGGGACAGGTCGACGTGCTGTCGAGATTCACTTCGATTGCTTCGCAGTCGTTTTTCGTTCTCATCGTCATGATCTTCGTCCTGGCGGAATCCGGACTCTACGCCCAGAAGGTCCGGGCCGTTCTTCAGGTCCGGGGGCCCGACCTGAGCCGGTTCGAGAGCACCTCCCGGGATATTCAGAAATACTTGGGGATCAAGACCGGGGTCAGCTTCGCCACCGGCATTCTCGCCATGGCGACCTGCATGGTTTTCCGAGTCGATTTTCCGATTCTGTGGGGACTGGTCGCGTTCGTTTTCAACTACGTGCCGGCGATCGGCTCCATCGTGGCCGCGATTCCCCCGGTCATCCTCGCGCTCATTCTCCACGGTTTCTGGCCGTCGATGGGGGTGCTGGGCTGCTACCTCCTCATCAATATCGTGATAGGAAACTTCCTCGAGCCGACCTTGCTCGGAGACCGCTTCGGCCTTTCGACCGTCATCGTGATCCTCTCCGTTCTGTTCTGGGGATTCATTTGGGGCCCCGTCGGGATGCTGCTGGCGGTTCCGCTGACCATGGTGGTCAAGGTGATGCTCGACAACAGTAACGAATTCCGTTGGATCTCGGCCTTCATGGGGAAGGGAACGGCGGAGTCTCGGCCCGACGAGGAAAAAGAGACCGAAGTCGGCGGCGCAACCGAGTCGCCGTCCGCGGGCTGAGCGGCGCACCTCGCGCGTCGTGGATTCGACGTTGAGCGGATCGTGGAATTCTGCCACAATGTTCCAACGAAATCCGAACCCCCGAAAGCCATGCTACCTCGACTCGCCCTGATTCTCCTGCTCGTCATCGCCGCCCCGACGATCAATTCCTGCCTGCCCGACGGTTCTTCCCCGCGAGGGGACAAGCCAGCTTCCGACCCGAGAGATTCCGACTTCATTGGCCTGCCCCTTTCCCAGGGCGAAGCGCTCGCGGAAAGGCGCGGCCTGCGCCACCGGATCATCAAAGAGGACGGCGAGGACAGGCCGCACACCAAGGACTATCGGCCCGACCGCGTGAATTTCGAGATCCAGCATCTCAAGATTGTCGACGTCTCGCGCGGCTGAGGGCGCGTCGTGCGTGCCGGTCTAGGCGAAGGGACCGGGGAGGTTTTTGGAGCTTGACGAGGTTCGGGGAATTCGGTCGAATCCGACCATATGACCAAGCGACTCGCGAATCGTTTTCCCTCGGCTGTCCTGGCCTTGATTCTGGCGGGGGCCGGAATTTCGGCGAAGCCCGCCTCGGCGGAGGCTTCGCCCGCCGGGCCCAATATTCTTCTCATCGTCTCCGAGGACAACGGTCCCGAGTTGGGTTGTTACGGCGATCCCTTTGCGCAGACACCGAACCTCGACCGGCTGGCCGCGCAGGGGGTGCGATTCGAGAACGCCTCCGTGACCTACTCGGTGTGCAGCCCGTCGCGGTCGTCGTTTCTCACCGGCCTCTACACGCACCAGAATGGTCAAATCGGCTTGGCGACTCACCGTTTCGCCATGTACGACGAGGACACGCCGAACATCGCCTCTCTCTTGAAGGCGGATGGCTACCGGACGGGGCTCGTTGGCAAATTGCACGTCAACCCGGAAAGCGCTTTCCCGTTCGATTTCCGTCGGATCCCCGGCGCCAATTTCGATCGGGCCAATCCCATGGAAGAATACGCCGAGGCGGCGGCGGAATTCTTCGAGGCTTCGGACGAGCCGTTTTTCCTGTCCGTCAACTACCCCGACGCGCACCTGCCTTTCGTCCGCCGGAAGTTCGGCCGACCGAGCGAACCCGTCGAGGCGGAGGACGTGCGGCCGCTGCCGTGGGTGGGCGTGGATTCGGAGCGCCTCCGGCAGGTGACCGCGGACTACTACAATTGCATGAACCGGCTCGACGAAGGCGTGGGGCTTTTACTGGACGAACTGGAGAAGGCCGGCAAGTCCGACGATACCCTCGTGATTTACATCGGCGACCATGGGGCGCAGTTTCCGCGCGGGAAAGGTTCGGTTTACGAAGCCGGTTTGCGCATCCCTTTCATCGTCAGGTGGAAAGGTGAAGCCGACCCGGGCCTGGTGCGCGACGAACTGGTTTCCACCGTCGATATCCTCCCGACGGCGCTGATGGCGGCCGGCGCGGACGTGCCCGACTCGCTTCCCGGTCTTCCGCTGCAGGCCCTGCTCCGGGAAGGGGAGCCGGAGAGCTGGCGGCGCTATGCCTTCGGGTTCACCACCGGATCGTTCCCGGGCAACCTGTGTCTCCGCCGGTCGATCCGGGACGAGCGCTACAAGTTGATCCTCAATCTCCTGCCCGGCACGGAAAACCTGTCGGCCGCGAGTTACCTGGATCCGTCGCACCGATTCTTCGTCGTTCCCGGCTTGCTTCCGGAGGAACGCGCCACGGCTTCCGCCGAGGTTTCGGCGGCGCTGGACCGCTACCTGAATCCTCCCGAAATCGAACTCTACGATCTGCGGCAGGATCCTCACGAATGGAACAATCTGGCCGACGATGCCGGCATGGCCGAAATCCGGGAGCGACTCCTCGCCGCTCTGGCCGACTTCCGGCGCGAAACCCGCGATCCGTTTCTCGATCCGGAAAACGTGGAGAGCTTCGCGGATGAGCAACTTGCCAATCGGGATCTCGGCTACCGCAGAGACGAAAATTTCCGGTGGGATTACCTCTCGCGCTTTCCCAAGTGGCGGGAAAGCCAGTGACCTCCGTTTCGCTCGCGCAGGGTCCAGCCTCCGTTCAATCCGACGGCGGCGTTGCTTCCGTCTCCGTTTCCGTTTCCTCGTCGGCCTCCGGTTGGCGGAGATGCTTCAGCAGTCGCCGCACATCCCGCCCGCCCAGGATCGTGCCGAACACCGCCATGACGGCGAACAGGCCGAGCATGACCACGAGCATCAGTTTCCAGAGAAGAGTCCAGTCCATGGGTCAGGAGGCGGGCGAGGAAGTTTCTCCCTCCGATACTGAAGGCCGCCGGTCGGGCATGGCCAGCGAAAAAACGACCATGACCGCGAAGGCGAGTCCGACAGACATCAGGCCCACCTGGGCGCCGGTCAGCCGCTGCACCCATTCGCCGGTGGCGGGATCGCGGGTCTGCAAGCCGACCAGTTGCTGCACCGGCCCGAGCCCGAAGACCGCCGTGCAACCCGCGACGAGCGCGGCCATGGCGCCGGCGCGGCTGGCGCGTTTCCAGTAGATCCCGCCGACGAGCACGGCGATGGCGCCGTTGAAATAGATCGCCCCCGTCACCGCCATGTAGTCCCAGATGTCGTCGCTTCCCTCGTAGAACAGGCCCCAGTAAAGCACGTAGCCGCCGAGCGCGAAGATGATGAGCCGGGTCAGGCGCACCCGCGCCGCCTCCGAGAGACCACGCTTTCCGCGCAGTGGCGCGACGATGTCCTGGGTGATGACGGAACTCCAGCAGAGAAAGTAGCTGTCGTGAGTCGACATGAAGGCCGCGATCATCGCCGCCGTGATGATCCCGATCAGCACCGGCGGCAGCAGCCGGCCGAGAAAGACCGGCAGCGCGTAGAGGTTGTCGACCGCTTCCACCCCCGACCCTTCCGGTGGGAAAAACAGCGCCTTCAGGTCGGCGCCCTCCGGCGAGGCATGGATGAACACCAGCGCGCAGATGCCCCAGAAGTAGGGGATCATGAACCGAACCGTGAAGGAAATCGACGACACCATGTACTGGCGACGAACCGCCTTTTCCGACTCCATCGCCAAGGCGCGCGAGACCGCCGTCGGCCAGACCGCGCAGCCCACCAGCCCCGCCGTAACGAACATCCAGAGCACGTAGGACCAACCAAAGCCGGACCCTTCCGCCACCGGATTGAATCCCGCGTCGCCGAGCACCGTGTGCGTTGTTTCGAAAATATGGAACCAGCCCAGTTTCGCGATGGCCATGCCGGTGGCGACAAGGATGCCGAACGACAGCACCACGAACTGCACGTAGTCGGTGAGAATGACCGAGATCATCCCGCCCAGCGCCGTGTAGACCAGCACCAGGAGCAGCAGAGCGACCATCACCGAGGGCAGCGCCCAGCCTTCGCCGGACAGGCCGGTGATGCCGACGATGAATTTCGATCCCACTTTCAGGAAGAGCCCCATGTTGAGGATCCCGCCGAAGGCCAGGATGCAGCCGCCGAGGACCCGCACCCGTCGGCTGAAGCGTTTTTCGTAGTATTCGGGAATCGTCAGCACCCGGGCCCGTCGCAGCGGCCCGACGATGAAGCCGGTCGCGCCGATGATCAGCGTCGTCACCCCGGCGATGAGGGCGATGTGGAACGCGGCGAACCCGCCGGTGAATCCCTTCTGGGCGCTGTACATCACCGTCACCAGCCCCATCTCCGTTCCCAGCATCGTGGCCACCCCGAGCCAGGTGCCGATCTTGCGATCCGCCCCGACGTAGGCCGTCATGTTGCGGGCGTAGCGCCGCACCATCACGCCGATGAGCAACGACAGCGCGAGGTAAACGACCACGATGATGCCGTCGATCGTGGAAAAACGAGTCTGCTGGAGGGCGGCGGCGGCTTCGGGAGACATGCGCGGCGATTGTGCGCCGACTTGCCCCGGTTCGTCAAACCAGCCGAAGACTTTTTTTGCGGCAAGACGCTCGCGCGAAACTCGACCATCGCCCGCCGCCGCGGCAGCGTCTTGGAGCGCGGCAGGCCTCTGCCGCTTTCGAATCGCCCAGAGCCTCCGTTTCCCCATTTGCCTGCGCGACGTACCGGGGAGCCGAAAGTAAAGGTCGGCGGCAGCTCACTTTCGCCCGCCCGCAGGACCGAATCCACCGGCCCCGCGCCGAAAAAAACCGGTCGCAAGATTCGGGCGTAATGCTTGCTTGAAGACAGACGACCATCGCCGCGGCCTTCCGCGCCTCCGACGTTTCCCGAGAATCGAATGCCGACCGCCCCGATACCCGACCACATCCTCGTGTATCTGCTCCTGGCCTTCACGCTCGGCGGCTTTCTCTGGGGCCGCATCCGCTACGACCTCGTCGCCCTTCTCGCCCTGATCGCCGCCGTCCTCCTGGGCCTCGTCCCGGCGGAAAACGCCTTCGCCGGGTTCGGACATCCGGCCGTCATCACCGTGGCGGCCGTGCTCGTACTCAGCCAAGGCTTTCTCCGGTCCGGCCTCGTGGACCTTATCGCCGCCCAGGCCATGAAGGTCGGGGGGCGTCCCACCCTCCAGATCCTCACCCTGGCCGGCAGCGTCGCGGTCATGTCGGCCTTCATGAACAACGTCGGCGCCCTCGCCCTCATGCTCCCCGTCGCGATTCGGATGGCCCGCGAGAACGGCAACCCGCCTTCGCTCCTCCTCATGCCGCTGGCCTTCGGCTCCCTCCTCGGCGGTCTCATGACCTTGATCGGGACCCCGCCGAACATCATCATCGCCACTTTCCGGGGACAAACGGGGAACGAGGAATACGGTATGTTCGACTTTCTTCCCGTGGGAGGCGTCGTGCTCGTGGTCGGCCTTGTTTTCCTCACTCTCTTCGGCTGGCGGCTCGCCCCCAAGCGCAAGGAACCTTCCACCACGGACGAGTTGTTCGCGATCGCCGACTATCTTTCGGAACTCCAGGTCGTCGAGAAATCCGATGCCAAAGGGTGGACGCTGGGGGAACTTCGGGAACGCTGCGAAGAGATCATCGCCGTCGTCGCCGTGATGCGCGGCGAGCGCCGGATTCCCGTCCAGGATTTCAACGGCACCCTCCGCGAGGGCGACGTTGTTCTCGTCGAGGCCGACCCCGACCACATCAAGGATCTGGCGAGAAAAGGCGGACTGAAAATCTCCGGCGAAGCGTTCTCCGAGCGCCTCTCCGAAGCCAAGGACCTCGAAGTCGTGGAAGCCGTCGTCAAGTCGGACTCGCCCATGATCCAGCGCTCCGTGGAACAACTGCGGCTGCTCGACCGCTACGGCCTCTACCTCCTCGCCGTCGCCCGCGAAGGCGGCCGGCTCAAGAAACGCCTCAAGGAAATCCGCTTCCGCGTTGGCGACGTGCTGCTGCTGCAAGGCGGCGGGGAGACCCTGAAGGACAGCCTCCACGACCTCGGATGCCTCCCCCTCGCCAAGCGCGACCTCAGCATCGGCCAGCCGCGCCGCCTGCTCCTTTCCGTCGCCCTCTTCGCCGTCGCCGTCGCCGCTACCATGCTCGGCTGGCTCCCGCCCGCCGTGGCCCTCACCGCCGCCGCCCTGCTCTCCATTCTCACCGGAGTCCTGCCCCTGCGCGAAGTCTACACCGCCATCGACTGGCCCGTCATCGTCCTGCTCGGCGCCCTCATCCCCATCGGCGCCTCCCTCGAAACCAGCGGCGGCGCCGACCTCATCGCCCGGGGCCTCTTCGCCGTCACCAGCCAATGGTCCGCCGTCATCTCCCTGGCCGCCCTTTTCCTCATCACCATGGCTCTCTCCAACGTCATCAACAACGTCGCCGCCGCCGTCCTCATGGCGCCCATCGCCATCAGTCTGGCCGCCGGATTCGAAGCCTCCGCCGACCCTTTCCTCATGGCCGTCGCCATCTCCGCCTCCTGCGCCTTCCTCACGCCCATCGGACACCAGTCGAACACCCTCGTGATGGGCCCCGGCGGCTATCGATTCGGCGACTATTGGAGAATGGGCCTCCCCCTCAGCCTCCTCGTTCTAGTCACCGCCATACCCGTCATCGTGTGGGTGTGGCCTTTGTGACTCCGTCCGCATCGCCCGCCGCCGCGACAGCGTCTTGGAGTGCGGGCAGTCCTCTG
Source organism: Verrucomicrobiales bacterium (assembly GCA_040905585.1). GTDB lineage: Bacteria > Verrucomicrobiota > Verrucomicrobiia > Verrucomicrobiales > DEV007 > Arctic95D-9. Next base: position 78,907 of record JBBDRG010000062.1, on the reverse strand, counting down.
CCGCCTTTCGAATCGCCCTCGATCGCCCGAGCAGAGCAGTCCGTCGACCGGTTCAAGCGACCCCGCTCCCCGAGACGTCCCGCCCCGACCCGTCGCGGGGATCTTTTTCGCGTGACAATCGGGCGGGCGGGGCTTTTGTCGGAGGGGTGAAAACCATTCCCGTTTCCGATCTCGCCGAACCTTTCTACGAGGGGTCGGTGCAGCGGCTGTTCGCGGTGCCGGGGGACGACTCGATCATGGTCACGCAGACGACGTCGCGCGGGTCGGTCTTCGACGTGGGGGCGCTGTTCGAGATCGAGGGGCAGGACGTGAACCGCGCGCTTTTTCGGCACTCGCTCTATTCCCGAATGGGTCGGCCGGAGGCGTGGCGGCGGGTGCGGGAGGCGATCCGGTCGGACGCGAAGCTCGACCCGGCCTATCGCGACGAACTGCTGGCGGGGCCGCTGGAGGTCTGTTGCGAGCGGGGGGCGAGGACGCATCACGAGGGGATGCTGGACGGGGAAACGGGCGAAGTGTCGCGGGAGGGGACGCCGGCGAATCCGAGCGCTTTCAACGTGGTGCGGCGCTACCGGATACTGAAGCCGGAGAGGACGGCGTTTCTCGGGGCGCATCTTTTCGACTATTCGCGCTTCGCCCGCGAGGACGGGTTCGTGGTTCCGCTGGAGTACATCGTCCGGTTCGGGATCACGAGCGCGAGTTCGGTCTACCGGGCCTACGCGGCGATGGACGAGGGGGGGCGGCGGGCTTTCGAGCGGGAGCTGGGGGTGTCGGGTCCGCTGAAGGCGTGGCGGTATCTGGAGAGGCCGATCGGGGATTTCACGAGCAAATTCGAGCCGGAGGACCGCATGGTGGCCAAGCAGGAGGCTTTGACGATGAGCGGTCTGAGCGGGGCGCAGTTCGCGGAGAGCGGGAAGATGGCGGTGCTGGGCGCCTGGATGGTGCGGCAGTTGGTGGAGGAGATCGGGCTGCGAATGTGGGACATCAAGTGGGAGTTCGCCAAGGACGGGAAGGATCTGGTTTTCGTCGACACGATCGACACGGATTCGTTCCGGGCGACGATGTTCCTGGAGGAGGGCGGGGAGCGGTTCGCGATTCACTACAACAAGCAGGCGATGCGGGACTATTTCTCCTTGCTCCACGAGGACTGGATCGCGGGGATCAAGACGGCCAAGTCGCTGGGGCGCCGGGAAGGGGTGGCGTTCACGGAGATCCTGGAGGCGGGGCAGGCGCGGGGCGTCTATCCGGGCACGCCGTCGGTGGAAGAGGGATTTCTGGCGATCCAGCGGCGGAAGATGACGGCGATCCGCGACTTCGTGCTGGGCGCGGCGGAGGCGGCTGTGGTGCGCTCGGAGCTGGAGGCGGCGGGACTGGAGGAGATCGGGTTCTACCGCTCGGCGGGAAAGTTGGACGCGTTCCGCAAAATAAACGGAGTCTCTTGAGTCTGGGCGGTTGACTCCGAAGGAATCCGGCCTAGGGAGAAAGACCACTCTGATTTCATCGATGCGGGAATTTTTCGAAATCAGCGACCGGTTTATCGAAGCCGGGGACGCGAACACTCTTCTCTACGAACCGCTCGCCGGGGGCGTGACGTTTCGTCGGACCCGGCGGTACGAGATCGAGTTCGACGGCAAGCGGAAGCGGGCGGTGTCGTTCGTGAGGTCGACGCTCTTCGACGGGATCAGCCAGGAGCTGCATCACGGCAAGGGACCGGCTTTGAGCGGCTTTTCATTCCTGCTGGAATACGGCATGAAGCCGGGGGCGCTGGATCTGGAGAAGGAGGCGATTCTGGGCTACTACCGGGGCATGGAGAAGCCGGGTTTCAAGCTGACGGACCTGGTGTTCCGGCAGCGGCTCTACGTGTTCGGCGGGAAGGGCGAGGAGTCGAGCCGCTTCGTCCGCGACATCTGCAACGCCGCGATTCACAATTGGAATGTCATCGAAGGAAATGTCTGATTCGGCCACAGCCTCCACTTCCGATCCGACTGCGGACTCCTCGGGGGAGTCGGCGACGACGTCCGTGCTCGAGCGGATCGCCGAAGCGCCGGCGGATCACTACCGGATTCTGAAGATATCGGATCTCGGCGGCGACGACTTGCTGGAATTGAGCGGGGCGATGAAGCTCTCGCTGTCGCGGGACGATATGCTGGCGGTTCAGGAGATCTACAAGGAGTGGGACCGCGAACCGACCGACGTGGAGCTGGAGGTGATCGCGCAGACCTGGAGCGAACACTGCAAGCACCGGATCTTCGGCGCCGTGATCGAACACGAGGTCGGCGGGGAGCAGGAAACGATCGAGTCGCTTTTCGCCACCTACATCAAGGACGTGTCGGAGCGCATTTTCGAACGGAAGCCGGGCTTCGTTCTGTCGGCGTTTCACGACAACGCGGGATTCATCAAGCTGGACGAGGAACGGGCGGTGTGCCTGAAGGCGGAGACGCACAATCACCCGAGCGCGATCGAACCCTACGCCGGGGCGAACACCGGTCTCGGCGGCGTGATCCGCGACATTCTCGGCGCGGGCAAGGGCGCGAAACCGATCGGCTCGCTCGACGTCTTCTGCTTCGGCGCGCCGGACACGGAGATGGGCGACATCAAGGCCGAGGACGTGATTCATCCGCTCGGCGTTTTGCGCGGTGTCGTCCGCGGGGTGCGGGACTACGGCAACCGCATGGGCATCCCGACGGTGAGCGGGGCGATCCAGTTCGACGACGCCTACATCTACAATCCTCTCGTTTTCTGCGGCACGGCGGGGGTCATTCCGATCAAGGACATCGAAAAAGAAGTCGGGTCGGGCATGCGGGTGATCGCGGTCGGCGGCCGCACCGGACGCGACGGGTTGCATGGAGCGACGTTTTCCTCGGCCGCGCTCGACACCGAGAGTCACGAGGAAGATCAGCAGGCGGTGCAGATCGGGAATCCGATCGAGGAGAAGAAGGCTGCGGATTTCGTGCTGGCCGCCCGGGACGCGGGCCTGATCGAATTCATCACGGACTGCGGCGCGGGCGGTTTTTCCAGCGCCTGCGGCGAGATGCTCGAGGAGTGCGGCGGCACCATCGACCTCGACAAGGTTCGGTTGAAGGAACCGGGCTTGGTCAGCTGGGAGATTTTCATCAGCGAAAGCCAGGAACGGATGGTGCTGGCGGTGAAGGGCGAGTCGGTGGCCGCATTGCAGAAGCTGGCCGATCTTTACGAGACGGAACTGACCGATCTGGGATCGGCCGACGGGTCCGGCATTCTCAAGGTGACGCATCGCGGCGAAACGGTCTGCAAGCTCGACTGCAGCAAGCTGCACGACGCGCCGGTTCGCCGTCTCAAGGCGAAGTGGGAACTGAAAACGGAAGCGCCCGAAGCGCCCGTGTTGAAAAACGCGGGGCAGACGTTGCGCGAGCTGCTCGGCGATTTCGCCATCGTGTCGCGCGAACCGATCATCCGCGAATACGATCACGAAGTGCAGGGCAACACGGTTCTCAAGCCGTTGGCGGGCGCCTCCGGGGACGCGCCGCAGGATGCCGCCGTGCTGCGCATCGACGGCAGCGAGCGTCTCGTGTCGATGAGCGTGTCGATCCTGCCGGAATGGGGCAAGAGCGATCCCTACGCCATGGGCACTGCCTGCGTCGACGAGTGCGTGCGTCAGCTCGTGGCATCGGGTGCCGATCCGGGCCGGCTCGCCATCCTGGACAATTTCTGCGTGGGCAACCCGGAAGACGAGGAGGAACTCGGGGCCCTGGTGGAGACGGTCAAGGGCATCGCCGCCGCCGCCGAAGCCTACGGCGCGCCGTTCATTTCGGGGAAGGATTCGTTCTACAACTACTTCGAGACGGAGGACGGTCCGGTTTCGATTCCGGTCACCATTCTCATCAGCGGCATCGGAATCGTCGAGGACGCCGGCGACGTGACCGGCAGTTCGCTTCGCCGCAGCGACAGCGTCCTCGCGGTGATCGGACGCACCGGGGCGAAACTGGGCGGATCGGTCTTCGCCCGCCGGGAGGGGATCGAGAACGCCGAGGTCCCGGCCACGAACTTCGAGGAGGCGTTCGCGACCTACCGGAAATACCACGAAGCGGTCCGGCAGGGCCTCGTTCTTTCGGCTCACGACGTCGGCGAGGGCGGCCTCGCCGGATGTCTGGCCGAGGCCGCGTTTTCCGGCAAGGGCGGTCTGGAGATCGACTTGTGCTCGTTGCCCGCGGACGACGACGCTTCCGACGCGGCGCTCCTGTTCGGCGAATCCCCTTCGAGACTGGTCGTCGAGATCGCCCCGGAGAATCTGGAAAAGATGGCCGCTCTCTTCGAGGGGTTGCCGTTCGCGTCTCTGGGCGTCGCCACCGAGGCACACCGGAAACTCCGCATCGAGCGGGGTGGAAAAACCCTGATCGACGAACCCCTGGATGATTTGAAATCAATATGGAAGAGCGGCCTTGCGCAGTACTACTGAAGTTTCCCGGCACCAACTGCGACCATGAAACCGCTCGCTCCCTGGAGGCGGTCGGCTTCGTCACCGAGCTGCTGCCGATCTCCGCGTTCAAGCCGGAGAAGCTCGTCGGCGTCAGCGTCGTGGTGCTTTCCGGAGGCTTCAGCTACGGCGACTACGTCATGGCGGGCCGGCTGGCCCAGCTCGTGATCGAACAGAAAGTGGGGCAGACGCTCGAGGAATTCCGGGACAACGGCGGGTATTTGCTGGGGATATGCAACGGTTTCCAGATTCTCGCGCACCTCGGTCTGCTGCCCGCCTGCACGCTGATCGAGAACGCGAGCGGGCGTTTCCAGTGTCACTGGGCCACGATGGACAATCGCGCGGCGGACAGTCCTTTTCTTTCCCGGCTTCCGGAGAAGTTCGAATTGCCCCTCGCCAACGCGGAGGGAAGGCTCGTGACGTCGACCCCGGAAGAGGCGGCGAAATACGTCGAAAGCGGCGCGGCGGCGCTCGTTTATCGCGACGACGTGAACGGTAGTTTTGGACGGATCGCGGGCTTGCAGGACCAAACCGGGCGAGTCTTCGGGTTAATGCCCCATCCCGAACGTTTTCTCCACCGTTCCGACCACTACGACCCCGACTGGCGGAACGATTCCGGAGAAGACGGCGACGAAGAGCGGGGCAGCGGCTATTATCTGTTTCGCTCGCTTTATGAACACATTACAGTCTCCTGAATGAGCGGCGAATTCACATACAAAGCCGCGGGGGTCGACATCGAGGAGGCTGCCGCGCTCGTGGGAGACATCGGGGAACTTCGACGCCGCACCGAAGCCAAGCGCTCGCTGATGCAGTCCTTCGGGCTGTTCGCGGCCAGCTACGACCTCAGCGACTACGCCGAGCCTGTCATCGTGACGGGCTGCGACGGGGTGGGGACCAAGCTCGAACTGCTGCTCGAACACGATCAACTCGAGATCGCCGGGAAGGATCTCGTCGCCATGAACGTGAACGACATCCTCACCACGGGCGGCGATCCCTTGCTCTTTCTGGACTACGTGGGCGTCGGCCGCATCGACAAGACCCGGATCAAGCGGCTCATCGCGGGAATGGTCGAGCATCTCGAGAGCTGCGACTGCATTCTCGCCGGCGGGGAAACCGCCGAAATGCCGGGGATCGTTCCCGACGGCGTCATCGAGCTGAGCGGTTTCTGCGTCGGGGCCGCCGAGAAGTCGAACCTGATCGACCCGTCGCGCATCGAGGTCGGCGACAAGCTCGTGGGTTATCCCTCGGACGGATTCCACGCCAACGGCTGGAGCCTGATCCGCAAGATTCTGGCGGCGAACCCGGGTCTGATCGAGGACGACGAATGGACCGGGTTTCTCGCTCCGACCCGGCTCTACCACGACGTCGTGGCGGGGCTGCGTCGTCTGAACCTCGACGTAAAGGCGATGGCCCACATCACCGGCGGCGGGCTGCCGGAAAACCTGGAGCGTCTCCTCGGGGCGAAAGGGGCCGACATTTCCATACCCCGCTGGGAACTCGGTCCCGTCGGCAAGATCCTTTCGTTCGTCGAGGATGTCGAGGCCGCCAGGACGTTCAACATGGGCTGGGGCTGGGTCGCCGCGGTACCGGCACACGAGGCGGAGGCGGCGGCCGCTTTCCACGAAGGCGCTCGCGTCATCGGCGAGGTCGACGACTCGGGAACCGTCAAGGTCTCGATGATCGTCTGAACGTCCGCATGAGCGATTCGATCAATCATGAGTGCGGGCTGGCCTTCGTGAGGCTCAAGAAGGACCTGGGATGGTACCTGCACAAGTACGGCAGCTGCCTCTGGGGCTTCCAGAGGCTCTACCTCCTCATGGAGAAACAGCACAACCGCGGCCAGGACGGCGTCGGCATCGGGTGCTGCAAACTCAACATGCCGCTCGGCCAGCCTTACCTGTTCCGGGAGCGGAGCGCGAAGCGGGACTCGCTCATCAGCGTGATGGAGAACCGCATCAAGCGCTACGAGAAGCTGAAGCGGAAAGGGCTGCTGGACGAGAACGACCCGACGACGTTCAAGAGGAACTTCAACTACGGTGGCGAAATCCTTCTAGGTCATCTGCGCTACGGGACCTCGGGAACCTTCGGTTCCGGCGGTTGCCATCCCTACGTGCGTCGGACGAACTACCCGACCAAGACGCTGATGGTCCTGGGCAATTTCAACATGACCAACGCTCGGGATCTGAACCACCACCTCATCGACCGTGGTCAGCATCCCGTTTTCGACACGGATACCCAGACCGTGCTCGAGGAGATCGGGTATCACCTCGACGAGGCTCACGACGCGATCTACCGGATACACCGCGACCTCGGCACGCCGGGCGCGCAGATCCCCGGGATCATTTCGGAAGAACTCGACGTCGTTCGGATTCTGAAAAAGTGCGGCAAGATCTGGGACGGGGGTTACGCGATCGCCGGTGTGATCGGGAACGGCGACGGCTTCGTGCTGCGCGATCCGAACGGGATCCGACCGTGTTTCTACTACCAGAACGACGAGGTCGTCGCCTTCGCCAGCGAGCGGGTGCCATTGATGACCGTTTTCAACGCGGGCGTCGACGACGTTCACGAGTTGCCGCCCGGCCACGTCGGCGTGATGAAACATTCGGGCGGATTGGAGATCAGTCGATTCGCCGAGGAGAGGGAGGTGCGTCCCTGTTCCTTCGAGCGCATTTATTTCTCGCGGGGGAACGATCCCGACATCTATCGCGAGCGAATGCGACTCGGAGAGAATCTCGTTCCCCAAGTCGTGGAGCGCATCGAGGACGATCTCGACAAGTCCGTGTTCAGTTTCATTCCCAACACTGCCGAGATCGCCTACTACGGGCTGATGCACGGACTGCGCAAACTGCGCCGGGACCAGGTCAAGAAACGCATTTTCGAAGCCGCCGCCTCCGGCGACCTGGACGAGGATCTGGTCGACCGCCTCGTTCTCCACAGCTGGCCACGGGGCGAAAAGATCGCGCACAAGGACATCAAGCTGCGCACCTTCATCGCCCAGGAGAAGGGCCGCGACCAGATGGTCTCCCACGTTTACGACGTCACCTACGGCCAGATAGAGCCGGACGAGACCCTCGTGGTCATCGACGACTCGATCGTGCGCGGGACGACCTTGAAGGATTCCATCATCAAGATTCTGGCGCGGCTGAATCCGAAGAAAATCATCGTGGCCTCGACCGCGCCGCAGATCCGCTATCCCGACTGCTACGGCATCGACATGTCCGAACTCGGGAAGTTCATCGCCTTCCAGGCTGCCGTGAACCTGGTGGAAAGAAGCGGGAACCGCAACCTGCTCACCGACGTCTACTACAAGTGCCGCGAGGAATTGAAGAAGCCGACCGAGGAAATGCGCAACCCCGTCAAGGCGGTCTACGAAGCCTTCACCGACGAGGAGATATCCGACGAAGTGAGCCGCCTCGTCACCCCCGAAGACACTTCCTGGGGCGGCAAGGTCGAAGTCGTCTACCAGACTGTCGAGGCGCTGCACGCCGCGATTCCCGGGCACAACGGCGACTGGTATTTCACCGGAAACTACCCGACCCCGGGCGGCTACAAGGTCGTCAATCAAGCCTTCGTCGGCTATTTCGACAAGACCGGCGAACGACCCTACGACGTGCTGCTGTGAGCCAACCAAAACCCCAGATTCTTTTCATTTCGCTGGTATTGAGACAGAAACCCAGTATCAATAAGCGCGATGAAACTGCAAGTTCCCGGCAAACCCATCTTCGGCGAGATGAATCGCTCGTCCATTTGGGCCTTGGATGCTCCGGCGGCGCTTTCGGGCGGGGAGTTGCTCATTCGGCTGGAGCGGGATCAAGTGGTGTTTCTGTTCGTCGTTTCGGGTGAGATGGTGCTCGACTCGAAGGCCCTCGGGGATACGAAGTTTGCGGGAGGCCAGGTCGCGTTGGTCGGGACGGGCGCCTCTCTGGTCGAATCGCGGCCCCAGGACGCTTCCGAATTGATCGTTGTCGGATTGAAGCGGGATTTGTTGAGCGGAATGCTGGAATCTTTCCGTCCGGGGCTCAGGGAAGAGGTTCGGGAGACAATCTCTTTCCCCTCCACCGAGATGCGGGTGGCGATACCGCTGCCGGAGGCTGCCAGCGGGCGGTTGATCCCCGCGTTCCGCAATCCGGAGGTGTCGGGAGCGGCGCTTCCGTTCTGGTACGAAAGTCAGATCCGCGAAATGATCGCGCTCGTTTGTTTCCGGCCGGCACCCGGGACGGGGGAGTTTTTCTGTTCGCGGCAAAAGCGTCTTGCCATGGACCGCGTCGGCAAGGTCAAGGCCATCCTGAAGTCCCGCCTCGACGAAGCCATCGACCTGCAGCGGTTGGCCGGCGAGGTCGGTTGCAGCCCGTTCTATTTGAGTCGGACGTTTTCCGCGACGACCGGGATGACGATCAGTCAATTCATCCGAAAACTTCGCGTGGAGGCGGCGGCGGAATTGCTCCTGAGCGGGAAGTTCAACGTCAGCGAAGTGGCGCTCGAAGTCGGTTACCAGAGCTTGAGCCATTTCAGCAAGGCGTTCCAACAGGTGAAGGGGTGCCTGCCTTCCAAATACGACGCCGCCTAGCCCGCCGCCGTCCCGCTCACGCGGAATTGTTCGGTCCGAACAAGTCGCCGGAGGCTTCGAGAGCGTTCCGCCAGATAGTGGCGAAAATGGAACCCTCGCTCATGAAGTGAAAAGTAGGATTCCCATGCATGTCGAACAGCCGCAGGGCGGAGTAGGTCGAGCCGTCGAAGGTCTCCCGGTCGACGGTCACGGCATGGACCATTCGCATGTCGAGGTGCAACGCGCGGTCGCATTCTGCGTTGGTCAGGATCAGAAACCCATTCTCGAAGGCAATCAGTTCGGGAACGAACGAGGAAGTCATGTCCACATGATCGGAGAAGATCCGGGCCTCGATCCGAACGCGGTTGCGGGTCGCGTGGCTGAAAATCGTGTGGAGAGGATGTTCGGCCACCGCCTTTGCCCGGTTCTCGGAGCGTTTCCGGCAGCAAGGACACATCGCGTACTCGAACTCCAGAGACTTCCGCCAGGCATTCAACGCGTCCACGCTCAGCGAGGTTCCCGGAAATGACCGGATGAAGGTTTCCACCGAGCCGGCTTTGCTCATTCCGGGAAACTCGTGGAAACTTATCCCGGCGGGAAATCCGTCGAATTCAAAGTCCATCGTCGGGGCGAGGAATTGTCCGGTGGCGGCGCATCCCGCGTGAATCGCTACGAGCCGGTCGAAGGAGAATCCAATCCCGTTGTCCGCATCGAAAACGAAGTCCAGACCGTCGATCACGATCGGCTCGAGGCGCGGTATTCGCTTGCCCAATCCTCCGCTGCGGCTTCGCGCCTGTACATAGATGCTCCCGAGACCGGCCAGCGATTCGACCATGTGGCGGTTGCAGTCGTTCAGTCGGATTACGGATTCAGTAGTGAGGCGCGGGTTCATGGGGCAGTCGGGTTTGGGAAAGTCCGGAGAAGTTCAACGCGGGCAATTCGTCCGAGAACCGAATCGCGTCGTCGGCGTCGATCGCGGGATGTCGCGGATCCAGATGGACGACCGTTCCGGCGGAGGAATCCGAGAGCCGCCAGACCGATCCGTCGTGGTCGACGCTGGAGAGTTTCATCCGGCAGGCGACTTCCAGCGCTGGGGAGCAAAGTCCCAGGCGGACGTTTCCACCTTGGGACCCGACAAGCTGGATCTGATTTCGCCAATGATTTCCGTGAGAAAAGAGCCCTTCGTCCAGCCACGCCCCCGCACCCCGGGAGCGGAGGGCTGCGAGCGGGACGGAATGTCCGTCGCAGGGCGACAACAGACGGGCCGTGCAGCGTCGATCTCCGGAACCGTTCCCCGGAAAGATCGCGACGGAGAAACCAATTCCCGCGAATTCGATCTCGAAGCAGGGGGGGATCGAACCGCCTGCGAGATGGCAGATTCGGCGGATATGGCGGGGCAGGATCCGAAGACCGGTCCGTGGATCGTGCAGCGTGTCGGATGCTTCCGCGTCGGGAACCCGAAAGATCCCGAACCGGGTGCGTCGGAACAGCGTGACGCCTCCGGCGCGGACGACCAAGCGGACGTCGGAGTAGTGACGCAACTGATCGAGGAAGGTCTTCGAACCGATCTTCAGCACCATCGCCTCGCAAGAGGCAAGCATGGCTTTCGTTTGCATGCGTCATCTTGAAAGGGCTCCGACGGTCCGCCCGTGGGGTTTTGTTCTCCAATCGCGCCGGGTTGCGCATTTGGCAAACGAGCGCCAACATCGCGCAAGGCATCACGGGTGGACCACGGCAGTCTCGGGGATAGTCCGGCATGGTCTACTCCAACTTCGATGCGCGAGTGAAAGGTAAGTTCCACCTGCCTGCCGAACGAGTTCGACTTTTGCGGCGGCTCGAACGGGATGTTCGCGAGGCGCGGCAGAAGAAGGATTCGAAGCAGGGATGAAGGCGGGACACGCTCGCTGCCCAGTCCGGGAACCCGGTCGCCTCCCGCGTCGAGGCGATCCTCGCGAAATTCCGGCACATTGGAAACTCGGCGGACGTAACCGCTCTGCCATGACGCCATTTCGATTCTTCACAGCCGTTCTCGCGCTTTTTCTCTCGGCCCGGATCGCGGGCGGTGGGGAAGGCGAACCATCGCAACGCGACCGCGAGGCAATCCTCGCGATGGCCGGCGAGTTCGAGGTGCTGTTCAATTTCGAGGAGACCGTGGGCTACGTCGACGGCTACCGCCTGAAAGATCCCTACCAGGAGGAGGCGACCGAGATCGTGATCGTAGCCGAGGATACCGGACTGCGAATCGCCCTCCAGCATATCCTGCAAACCGGCACCGGGAAGGTCGTCAAGCATTGGAAGCAAATCTGGACTTGGCAGGATCGCCGCCTCGTCGAGTTCCAAGGCCGGGGCGAATGGCGAGTCCGCCAACTGGACGAAGACGAGGTCGCCGGCCGCTGGAGCCAGCTCGTGACGCAGGTCGACGACAGTCCGCGCTACCAAGGGATCGGGAAATGGGTCCACGACCGGGGCGTGTCGCTATGGGAATCGAACCGCGTCGCCCGGCCGCTGCCTCGGCGCGAACACACCGCGCGGAGCGATTACGACATTCTGATGGCGGTGAACCGGCACGCCCTGACCCCCCACGGTTGGGTGCACGAGCAGGACAACCTGAAACTGGTTCTCGAGCGCGACGGCGAACCCGCCTACTATCTCGCCGGGGAAACGGGGGTGAACTACTACGACCGGACGGAGGAAGTCGACTTCGCTCCCGCCCGCGACTACTGGGACCGGACCAAGGCCTTCTGGCGGGACGTCTCCGAGATCTGGGAATCCGTCATGGACTCCGAATCCCGCTTCGCCCTCGCCGAAGAGGTCGACGGCCGCCCCCTTCACAGAGCGATGTCCGCAATGGCCGAAGGGCTGGTCGAAGAACCTGAACGAGAAGCTCCGGCAAAGAAGGAAATCCGAGAGACGCTGGACTCCTACCTCGAGACCGGGGCTTCGGTCGATGAATCGGAGGTGGCGAGGGAAAAAGAAAAAGAGCGAGGCTCCGCGGGGAGTAGGAGGATTAGGATTAGGATTAGGATTAGGAGTAGGAGTAGGACCTGAACCCCTGAACCCCTGAACTCCTGAACTCCTGAACTCCTGAACTCCTGAACTCCTGAACTCCTGAACTCCTGAAAGCCCGGCGGGAAACAGGCGAAACGGCACCGCCTTCTCCCATCAGGGAACCTCGTCGACGGTTTCGTCCCTCTGGTAGATGGGAAGCTGGCGGTAGGGGACGGTGAAGGAAAGCACCATCATCGACGTTCCGTAGGTACCGCCGTTTCGTCCGTTCGACCACGAACCGTTCGACTGCTGCTTGGGCAGGTATTCGCTGTACATCCAGTCCGCGTACTGCTCCCAGTATCGGCCTCCGAGCTGGAACATCGCTTGGGAATTGTAGTAGTTGGCGTAGAATTCGTGGGCGTTCTTCACGATGGCCTGGCGGTGCTTCAGAATGAAATCGCCGGACCGGTAGGTCGACTCGGTCCCGTGGAATCCGCTCAGTTCGAGGCAGAGAAGGCCGCAGCCGGTCAGCGTCTCCGAATGGCCCCACGGATCGGTGTAGCCGAAACGGCCTTCGGTCTTGTCGTGGTTCTTGAGGACGTAGCCCACGGCGTCCTCGATGGCGGCGTCGGGAACCGGGGCGCCGTTGAGCTTGGCCGACCGCAGCGCCATCAGCGCCCAGCCGCTGCAGGAGAGGTCCGAATCGCGGGAATCCGGCTTGTAGCGCCAGCCGCCCTGGTGCTTTTCGTTCTTCGGGACGGCCTGGGCGTCGAGAATGAGACGGGTGGCGCGGGCCAGGATCGGGTCGAGGCGCTCCTGGGTTTCCGGATCGACCATGCCGCTGCATTCGGAAAGAAAGAGGGCGGCGATGGTGTGCGCGTACATGAGTCCGTGGCCCGAATCGCCCTTGTCGAGGAGCCCGTTGGTGCGCTGGCTGTCGAGGACGTAGCGGAGGCAGCGGTCCAGGTTCTCGGCGTATTCCCCGTGGCCGGGGATGTGACCGGCCGAGAGATAGGCCATGCCGACCAGCGAGACGATGCCGACGGATCGACCGTAGGAATCGTTGTAGGTGCCGTCTTCGGACTGGTTCGCGGCGAGGTAGCGAAGCGCCTTGTCCACCGCCGACTCGACGTCCGTCTGGTGCTTGAGAAAGACCGCGTTCGACCGCGTCTGGCCCGAAGCCGTGCAGACCGCGAAGGCGTGGAGAATCGCGATGGTAGTGAAAATTCGTCTCATTCCTCTTTTCTCGCTTCCTTGGCGATGACCTGAAAGTAACGGCCGACCAGTTCTCGGTATTCGGCGGGAAGCTGGGTTTCGATGGCGGTGGCGTTCCCTCCGGCGAGGGCACCCTTGAACCGGGTCCAGTCCGCGGCGGAAATTCCGAGTTCCGAGAGTTCCGGCGGCACGCCGTCCCCGCTCGCATCCGACGTTTTCAGGCCCGATTCGTTCAAACTCGTCGAGTTGGGATCTTCCGGATTGTCCGAAGGGGGCAGGGGCTGCTGGGAGTCCAGAGGGTCGCCCGGGGGATTGTCGCCCAGCTTCCGCATCGCGCTCCGGGCCAGTTCCCGGAGGCTCTCGGCCGCCCGTTTCGATTGTCCGGCCGCTTCCTGAGCATCCTGGGAGCGGGACGATTCGGAGACTTCCTCGAAGCCTTCGGCGAGGTCCTGGCTGTTGGTCACGCGGTCGTCCATGTCCGAGGGCTCCAGTCCCTCGAGCGTCTGCCCGATCTCCCGGGAGGACTCGCCGAAGGCTTCGGAGGCGCGGGCGAGGGAATCGCGGGACTGCTGCTGCGCCGCTTGGGTTTGTCGCATGGTCGCTTCGGCGGAAGGCGCGAGTTCGCCCTCCTCCACTTGGCCCTTCTCGGCGGCGGCGCTCTGCTGTTGCTGCGCGCGGTCCAGCTGGGAGGAGGAGTCGCCGGCTTGTTTGGCTCCGTCGCGCAAAGCCTGCTCCGCTTGGTCGGTCGCCGTCGCCGCGCTGTCCTGGTCGAGGTTTCGCATGGTCGCCTCCATTTGTCCGGCGGCGGCCTGGATATCTTTGGCCTCTTCGGCGAGTTGCGCTTCCATCTGGCCGAGAGCTTCCTGGAGGTTTCCGCTCTTGACCGCTTCGAGCTGTTGCGACAGGGCGTGCTGCATCTCCATGAGAGCCAGATTCGAGGGGAGCGGCGCCAGCGTGTCCTCCGCATCGTCTTTTTCGGGCGCGGCCTCCGAGGCGGGATCGCCTTCCGGCTTCGCCTCGCGCGGGTCCCGTTCCGCTGCTTCCGCGAGCGACTCGCCGGCTTCCGCCGCGGCTTCGCCGGCGCGGTCGAGATCCCGGTTCGCCAATTCCTCGGCGGCCTGTTGGGTTTTTTCGACGGCCTTGGAAAGGGCTTCGGCCAGTGCCTTGTCGGCGTCGCGCTCGTTGGCGGAGGGCTCGCTTTGCGGAGGCGGGGACGCTTTTCGCCGAGTGTCGTTCGCCAAGTGCTCCTGCTTTTTCAGTAAGTGGGCAATCAGTCGTTCGCGCAGCTGCTCCTGTTGATCGGATCCGCTCTCGGTCGCTTCGCGGTTGATGTCGCCCAGCGCTTGTTGTTCCTCGGCGAGGGCGGCCGCTTCCCGCGCCATGCGGTCGGCTGCTTTCCGCTGCTGCTCCAGAACTTCGGCGAGGGCGGCGGCGTTGTCCTTCAGCATCTCGCCGAGCTGGTTCTCCACCCGGTCCTGTTCCGACCGGAACTGCTTTTGTTCCCGCTGCTGCCGCTGGTCGAACTGGCGTCGGGCCTTCTCGTTTGCCTCGGCGGGAAGCTCGGCGCGTTCCCGGTTCGCGCGTTCCGACCACTCTTCGGCCCGCTGGGCCACTTCCTGCTGCCGGTTGGCGAGATCGTTCAGCTTCGATATCGTATCGTAAACCTCGTCCGCTTCGCGCAGCGATTTTTCCAGTTCGTCCAAACCTCGAAGCGCTTCTTCGATCTTCTCCTTGGACCGCCCGGCTTCGGCGACCCTTTCCTCCTTTTCGTCGGTGACGGGGATGAGATCCGCCTTCGCGAGCGCCTCGGCGACGGGTTCGTCGGCGATTTGCCGGGCCTGCCGCGCTTCCTCTCGAAACATGGTGCTTTCCAGCAGGGTTGCCATTTCATCCAGGTTGTCGCGGGCGGCTTCGGTGTGTTCGCTGAACCGCTCCAGCGTGTCCCGGGTACGAGGATTGACCTCGCTTGACTTTTTCAGTTCCTGCTCGGCTCCCCCCATTTCCTTGCGCGCCCGCTCCAGTTCCCGTTTCGATTCGCGGAGCAGCCCGTCGAGTTCCTGCCGCTGGGCCTCGATTGCCTGGTCGGCGAGCGATTTGGCCCTGCGATCGAGAGTGATGAAAATGGTTTCGCTGAGGCCGATTCCGGGGCCGTCGTATTGCTCGGGGCGACCGTCCCGGGCACGAAGCTGCACGCCGAGGCGACGCTGTTCGGGCTTCAGATCGAGATCGGCGAGATCCAGAAACGTGTCGGCGAAATACTGTCCGCCGCGGTTTCCTCGGACAGGGAGAGGCTTTTCGATCTCGATGGGGGTGGTGTCACCTTCGGGCGTAACGAGGACCGCCAGGTCGGCGACGCCGAAGTCTTCGGTTAGTTCCGCGAAAAGAGGGAGGCGCTCGGTGGGCCTGAGGGTGAGTTCGCGCAGGGCGGGTCGGGAAATCTGGACAGTGGGAGGTTTGTCGGGAAGAACCTCCAGCGGGTAGGAGACGGGCGAATTGGCGAAGTGGTCCGTGTCGACGAGTTCAAGACTCCAGGTGCCGCTCATGCCGGGGTCGAGTTCGAAATCCCAAGTCACCCGATCTCCCTCGGCCGAGGGCGGTGCGATCTCGGTGGTGTCGTCGAGGAGCAGCTTGGACGAGCGCAGCGGTTTGTTGGTCAGCGCCGTCACCGTGACCCGGGTGTGGGCCACGGCGCGGATTTCTCCCGTTTCCGTTTCGGCTTCGACGGCCGGAGCGCCGGTGTAGTCGGGAAAGTCGTAGCGGATTGTCAGGGTTTCCACCGCCGGAGGATCGACGGCCTCGACGTCGAAATACTCGCTGACAGCGGAGCCGGCCCGGACGCGGTATTCGAAGCTGTCCCGCACGTTCGGGAAGGTGATGGAAAAGGTCTTCCGCCCGCCCTCGTCGGCGACCAGTCTCATTCGTTCGACCGTCTCGGAATCGTCGGGAAGGCGGCGGCGGATCTCGGCTCGCCTGAGGCGCTTGTGGTCGACGGACACCGCGACGGTGACGTTGTCGCCCTTGGCGATGCGAACGTCCCCCGGATCGACGACGAGGGAGTCGGCGTAGGCGTTGCCGATATCGAGAAAAGGCGCGACCGCCCGCGTCATGAGCGTCCACGATTGTTGCGGCCAAAGGGCGAGCAGGAGCAGAACGACGGCCCCGCCGGCTGCGGCGAATTTCATATAACGGCGGGTCCGGACAGTCGTGAACTCGGTTTTCGGGTCGACTGCCTTCACGTCGACGACGGCCGATTCGACCACTGCGGCGATCAGTTCTTCCGACCCCTTGATCGACTCTGGATCCTCGCTGGAAAGAAGTTCGACGGCGGTGGAAATGCGCTCCTGCAATTCCGGGTGCCGGATTTCCAGGATCCGCGCCATGTGGGTCAGGGTGAATCGCCGGGAAAGAGGCAGGACTAGGAACCGCCAGGCGGCCGCCAGGGTCACGAGCAAACCGGCCAGGCTCAACGACCAACGCGCCACCGGCGAGAACAGCGTGACCGCCGCGTCGACCGCCATGACGGCGAGCAGGCAGGCGAGGCCGACCGCGAGCGTGGCGAAGAATCCGCGGATGAAAAGCAGACGCCGCACGCGCCCGATCATCGCCTCGAGCTTGTCGAGGATCGGCGGCGGCAGTCGGCCAAGGGCGGTTTCGAGCGTGCTCATGGAGTGGGAAGTTTAAACGAGACCGCTGCGTCGGCGCAGGATCCATTCGGTGGTGAGAAATCCGAGAAAAGCCAGCAGCATCGGCCACGTGTCCCACAGGGTGACGTTCCGGCGCTCGACCAGGGTTTCCTTCGGCTCTCCGAAGGAAGATAGAAGGGTTTCGAGGTTGTGCAATTCCGCCACCCGACCACCGGTGAGCCCGGCGGCCCGGTTCAGGAAGTCGCGGTCGGCGGTCAATTCGGCCAGTTCGATCGGATTGCGGGTGGTGAGGACGAGCAGTTCGGTGGCAACCTCGTCGGAGCCGTCGTCGGAGATTTCCACCGAACGCGCCACGGCGTCGCCGACCAGCTTCAATTCGTACTCGCCCTCCCCGGACAAGCCGCCGAGGCTCGTCTCGTAGAGGCCGGAGGAGTCCGATCGGTAGCTGAGCCGCTGGCGAAGAAATCGCTCCCCGTCTTTCCACGCTTCCACGTCGAGTTCGGTATCGGTGACGGGACGCCGCTCCTCGTCGAGGACTTTGGCGGTGACTTCGACCGGGTCGCTCGGGGTGTAGCTCAGGCGATCGGTACCGACGCGGACGAACTCGTTGCCCGAACGCAGGTTCGGTCCCGCCCCCCAGCGCGTTACCTGTCCCCAGAATCGGTGGTGGTAGGTGTCGCCGACCCCGTAGCGGAACCGCCAGGTTTGATCGAAGTGCATCATCATCACCTTTCCGAGACCGGCGCGGATCGTGGAAACGAGGGCATGGTCCTGCTCGAATTCCTGTCGGTTGGCCAGTTGTTCGATCGCCGCCTCCACCGAGTCCGGCGAGCCGTCGGTGGAGAGCGCCTCGGCGATGCTCGGCGTGCCGACCGGCCGGGCATAGGCGAGGACCTCGGCCGTGTCCTTCACTTCGCCGCCCGTGAATCGCCAGTCCATGGCGGGAAACGAGGCCCAGCGGTCGAGGTTGAGGGCGGGGCTCGAGGATTGGGACGTGACCGGATGATTTCGGCCCGCCGACGAAAGTTCGATCTTGTAGGCCGGTTCCGGGCTGTCGAAACGGACCGAGGCGTCGGCGTCGTAGGTGATGGGAAGGAGATTCTGCAGAACGTCGCTGTCGTGTCCGTGCGGCATGTAGCGAGGCCCGGCCACGCAAAGGAGCAGCGCGCCGCGCCGCGTCACCGCCTCTTCGATCGCGAGCCAGTCGCGGATCCCGAGTGCGGCCGGCGGAATGTCTCCCAGGATGATCACGTCGAAGAGTTGCCACTCCTTCGGGCTGGTCGGCAGGCGGGTGGCTTCGGCTTCGCCGAAGGGTCGGGTGGCGCTCGCGGCGATCGGCTCGGGACCGCGACTGCGGGCGATCTCGTCCGGATCGAGAAGCACGTACTGGAGATGCACCGACTTGTCGCGTCCGTAGAAAAGATTGCGGAGATAGCGGAATTCCCAGCGGGGCAAGCCGTCCACGAGGAGCACGTTGGTGCGGTCGTCGGTGACGGCGACCTTGAAGTCCCAAACGTTGTTGTCCTGGAAGATTTCGCGCTCGTCGGGCTCGAGGCGGACCCGGTAGTCGACGATGCCTTTTTCCTCCGGTCGATGAACGAACCGCAGTTCCGTTCGGAAGTTCACGTCGGTCGCGTCGATGGTCGCGGTGTCGACCACCTCGCCGCCGCTGATCAGTTCCGCCGTCACTTTTTCGCCCAGAAATCCGTTGAGCTTCGCCTCCGCCGCGACCACGACGCGGTCGTCGAGGTAGATCGACTCGGGGGCCGCGAGGTCGAGCAGGGAGATGTCGACCGGTCCGATATCGCCTCCAATGGGGACGGCGGACAGCGGCGTATTCTGGACGGCGAGTTGGCGGAGCCCGTCTTCGGGAAGGTCGGCGGTGTTGTGACGGCCGTCGCTCAGGAGCAGCACCCCGGCGAGCGATTCCGGCGACGTGTTTTCGATGACGTGTTCGATGGCGCCGGTCAGGTCCGTCTGCGCGTTCGCGGGTGCCGCGCCCAGCGTTCCGGAGACGTCCCAATCTTCCAAGTTCGCGATTTGCTCGACGTCGCGCGAGAATCGGTAGAGACGCAGATTGTAGTCTGCCGCGAGGCGATCGAGCAGCGAACCTTGCAACAGGCTCGAGTCGTCGGATCGACCCGGTTCGTTCTCGCCGAGGGGCGCTTCCAGGACGCGTCGCGAGATCTCGATCCGGGGCGTCGCGGCGGCTTCGTCGACGCGATCGCGCGCCTCCTGGTCCAGGTCTTCGTAAAAGGCATCGTCGGCCGCGGCCACCGTCGAAGAAATCGTTTCGAGAATGCCGTCGAGTTCCTCTCGGGCGACGTTCAACTGCCGGACGAATTCGTCGGGATTGTCGCTTTCGGCCGCCTGCCGGGCGGCGGCAAGGATGCGGGTCAGTCCGTCCCGGCTGCGCTTGAGATAGTCGTCGATCCGTCCGGCGACGTCGCCGGGAGGTCGGCGCTCCCGCATTTTGTCGAGAGCATCGGTCAGTTCCGTGTTGCGATCCCCGAGCCCGTCGAAGAACTCTGGAAGCCGGTCGGAGCGATTCTCCAAGCCGGCCTCCAAACTCGGGGCCGCCTGGACGGCGTCGAGCTCCCGGGAGAGGGCGTCGTCGATTTCGCGGGCGAGTTGACCGACCTCTCGCAAGGGGGGACGGTCTTGCACGGACGCGACGCCGAAGAGAGCGGCGCGGTCGAGCTTTTCGGACGCGGAGAGGCGCTGGTCGGCCAGGAGCATGGAGTCGGACTCGTCGACGAGGATGGCGATCTCGCGGTCGATCTCGCGCTCTTCGAGAAACGATCGGACCGGTTGAGCGAGGACGAGCAGGAGCAGCACCAAAGCGACGAGCCGCAGGGCGAGAAGGGTTCGGCCGCGAACCTTGGAGACGAGCGATTTCTCGAATCCGTAGAGCCAGAGAACCGCTTCGACCGAGGCGCCACCGATCAGGGCGACGACGATGAGGGGCCAGGAGGTCGCCAGTGAAAAGACCTTTCCCAGAAACTGGAACCCGAGCCAGAACACGGCGGTGGCGAGGACGAAGCCCGCGAGGGAAAAGGCGACTGCGGCGGCGGGGAATCGCTTTCTGGCGAGGAGCGTGATCGTCCAAAGCGCGACGCCGATTACGAGAAACACGGCGGCCGGCGCGGGCCCGAGGCCCTCGATCAAATCGTCTCGACTGAAATTTTCCAGATTCACTAGGCAGATGCGTCGGGACTCAGGCCTTCCCCATTTTCACCAGTTGTTCGCGAAAGGCGGTGCTGGGCGCGTCCTTCGACTCGAACTGGATGGTAATTTTTTCGCCCATTCTCCGGCTGCGGGCGACCCACCGGGCCAGGGCAACCTCGAGAAGCAGCAGGACGAAGGCACCCAGGGCGAGATACTTCCAAAGCTCCTGGCCGAATTGGTTTCCGTTCAGAAACCCAATCAGCTCTTCGAGGGTCTGGGGCCGCGACAGGGTGACGAAGTTGGAGACGAACTCGAGGTCCGCTTCGGTCAACCCTTCGAGGCGGCTCTCGGAGGCGTCCCGCTTGACCGTGAAAGGGATTTCGGCGCTGCCGGGCCTCAGGAAGTCGGCGAAGTAGGGCTTCTGCTCCTCCGGCACCTTCAAGCGGTAGAGTCCGGAGGATATCTCGCCCTGGAGTTTGAGAACGGAACCGCTATCGGCGGAACTGAGCTGGGCGGTGCGCATGCGGTTGCCGGGACCTTCGACTTCGTAGTTTGTCAGGGTGGATTCCCGGCCGCCCTCCTCCGCGTCGCCCGAGAAAGTACGGAAAGATTTCGAGGGGATCGGCTGACGGGGGAGGTCCCGGGATTCCCAGTAGAGCACGGCGGCGGCGTTGCCGGTGTCCTCCCGGAAGAGCGCTTGGAACTCATACCAGCGGTCCGCCTCCAGCCGGGCGTTCATGCGGCGCCGACCGTCCATTCCCGTGAAGTCCCCGAGTCGTTTTCCATCGAGCCGGATCTCGAGAAAATCGTCGACCTCGGCGGAGAACGTGTAGCGATCCGATTCGGGAACCTGAATCTTCCCGGACCACTCCACCTTGAATCGGTCCGCCGGAATGCCGGGCGCCGGGCTGCCTCCGAGCCAGTTGAACCGGATGCCGTCGTCCTGGCGCGTGTAGTCCGGCGTGTCGCTGGAATGGTCGGCGAAGTACCGGCCGACCAAGCCTTCGCCGATGGCCCGTCCGCGTTTCCCGACGAGACCGATGTTCACTTCCCAGCCGGGTTCGAGGTTGAGTTCGTAGGCGGCAGGGTCGGCGAGGTGGTAGACCAGTTCGTGGAGAAAGGGCAAAAACGCCTGCCGCGTTACGAGATTCCCTCCGGAGAGATCGATGGGGGTGCCGAGCAGGACGACGTTTCCGTCTCCGACCCGGCGCGACGTCAGGAGGATGTCTCCGTTGTTGAGCCGCGCGCCGACGGACGTATCACCGGTCAGGGCGTCGGGGACGCGCTGAGATCGGTAGCTGTCGATCACGGTGCCGGCGAAATCGCTCTTCGAGGTGTCGGCTACCTTCCGGAGAGCGGGGTGCGTCAGGGTTCGCGCCGAAGGGGAGAAACGCTGGTCCTCGGTCGCCACCTCGAGTTTCGAATCCATTTTTGCCGGCAGAAAAGGCACGTCGTTGTCGAGACTCCAGTCGTTGTAGAAGTCGGGCCGGGCCCGGCCTCCCACCGCGACCAGTAGACCGCCCCCGCTGGTCACGTAGTCCGCCAGGGCCTCCGCGGAGGTGGACGGAAGACGGGGGACGTCGCTGAGGATGACGGCGTCGAACTCGCGGAAATTCGGGATCGCGGCGATCCCGGGAGCGTCGACAACCTGCGGATCCACGAGGAAGCGGATCGGGTCGAGGGTGGGATCGTAGTCGAGGTCGAACTCGTCCGAGGCTTCGTCGGCGACGCCGGGGACGTTGGGCGAAAGAGTGGGGTCGAGGGTCAGGGCGGACGGCGCCAGAGCCACGGCGGCGAAGGTCGAGGCGCGTTCGAACGCCCGGCCCGAAGGCCTGCCGTCGACGATGAGCACTTTCAGCTCTTCGGCTACGTTGACGGCGTGGTAGCCGGTGTTGTCGCCGGCGATGTCGTCCTCGACCTCGAGGGTGACGGCGAGCGAATGGGCGCCGGGTTCGGAGAACTGGTGGAGGAACTTTGCCGATTGCCGCTCTCCGGGCCGGAGCTGTCCAAGCGATTCGTCGCGATGCTCGCGGCCGTCCGCGAGCGTCAGCACGAGCGCGCCGGGGGTGACGGCTTCGTTTCCGGTGTTCTCCGCGGTCACCGTGATCTCGACGGGGCGATCGACTCCGACGATTTCCCTCGACAGCGTCACGTCGACGACGGCGACGTTCCGGATATAGTTCGGCAGAGGCATTTTCCGGAGCATGATCTGGGGCTCCGAGGGGAGATTGCGGAAGGCGTCGCGAAGGAAACCCCAGCGGCCACTCTTCCCGATCTCCCACCCGACGTTTTGTTCGTCGGTCAGGATGACGATCTGCTTGGCCGGGTTGTCTCCGCGCGACAGGCTCAGCGACGCCAGGGTGAAGGCCTGGTAGGTGGTCATGGCGCCGTCCAGCGGTGCGAGATCGTCCAGCGCGGCTTCAAGTTCGGCACGGTCGGTGGTCGGTTCGAGAACCTTTCCGCTCGGGGAGGGACCGCCGAGGATCAGGCTGAAGGCGTGTTCTCGCGGAGCGCGCTTGATCAGGGTGCGGGCGTCTTCCACGGCGCGTTCGAAATTGGTGGCTCCGTCGATGTTCATTGTCATCGACGTCGATCCGTCGACAATCAGGGCGATGTCCTGCCTGGCTCCCGGAGTGAAGCGGGAAAGGTTCAGGTATTTTTCGAACGCAACCAGGCCGACGCAGGCGAGCAGGAGCAACAGCGAAATTCCGCCGATCCACCGTCGCCACTTGGGTTCTTCGTGTAGCACGGCGGTCACCCCGAGTCCGACGACCGAAAGAAGCAGGAGAGGGAGGACCAGCAGCCACGGCACGGTCGATCCCGGCGGAACGAACGGCCGCGCCAGCGCCAGCGCCAGCAGTCCCACGAGCAGGCAGCGGGTCGCCATGAGCAGGGCTTCCTCCAATTGGATCCGGCGGTTCCGGATCGCCAGCGACTCGAGCAAAAAATTCATTGCTCCCCAGTCGACGACCCGGCTGGATCGGCGGTTGAGCAAATGGATCACGATCGGAATGGAAATTCCGAGAGCACCGAGAAGAAGCGCTGTGTTGAGGAAGAGCACTAGGGGGGAGAGGGGGGAGTTACGAAAAATCGCCAGTGTGGCGATCGCTAAGTTCGCCACGCTAGGTTCTGCGCTGGGAGAAATAGCCGAAGAGAGCGTCGGGAACCGGGGTTTTCGTGTTCACCGGCACGTAGTCGGCCTGCATCTGGCCGCAGGCGAGCTCGATCGATTTCAGGTGGGTGCGAACCCTTTCCAGATAGGAGGCCTTGATGGTCGAGGGATCGATGTTGAGACGGCGACCGCCGACTTCGAGGCAGTGGAAATCGTCGAATTTTTCGAAGGGAAACGTGAGTTCCTCCTCGGCCATGAGATGAAACACGACGAGTTCGTGGCGCTTGTAGCGAAAGTGGTGGAGCGCCTTCCGGATGGCCTCGGCGTCGTCGAACAGGTCGCTGATCACGATGATCAGGCCGCGGGCGGGGATGCGCTCGGCGATTTCGTGAAAGGTCTCCGCGCACCGGGTGGTTTCGGCCGGAGCGGTATTCGAGAGTTCCTCGAGGATGGAGCGCACCTGGCTCGGTTTCGCCGCGGGCCGGAGGTAGCGCTTGATCCCGTCGGCGAAGGTGACGAGGCCGACGGCGTCCTGTTGCCGGATGAGAAGATAGGTCAGGGCGGAGGCGAGATAGCGAGCGTAGTCGAACTTCGACAGGTGCTCCTTGCCGGCGAGGGAGGAAGCCTTCTCGCCGCGGTAGTTCATCGAGCCGGAAGCGTCGACGAGGAGCGTGACGCGCATGTTCGTTTCCTCGATGAACTGCTTGACGTAGTAGCGGTCGCTTTTTCCGTAGACGCGCCAATCCAAGTTCCTGAGATCGTCTCCGGCCACGTACTGGCGGTGCTCGGCGAACTCGACGGAGAATCCCTTGTGCGGACTCGTGTGCCGTCCGCTGATGGAGCCCTCTTTCGAGGAGCGCGCCAGGAATTCCAGGCGGCCGATCATGTTGATGACCTCCGCCGGAAGCAGTTCGCTGAATTGAGGCTGGGTTGTTTCCACCATCGGCGATCCCGGGGACGATCAGACTTCGAGATCGGAGCTCGGCTGGAACCGCTCCACCAGCATGGAGACGATCTCGTCGCTGGTGACGCCGGCGGCCTCGGCGTTGAAAGTGGTCAGGATGCGGTGGCGCAGAACGGGATGGGCGACGGCGCGGACGTCGGCGGTGGTCGTGTGGTAGCGTCCCTGGAGAATCGCCCGGGCCTTGGCCGCGAGAATGAGGTAGATGCCCGCCCTCGGTCCGGCGCCCCAGGAAACCATCTCCTGAACGAAGTCCGGGGCGTCCTCCTGTCGCGGCCTGGAGGCGCGGGCGATCTGCGCCGCGTAGGAAACGACGTGGTCCGCCACCGGCACCCGCCGGACGACTTCCTGAAGCCGCAGGACGGTGGCGCCGTCAAGTTGTGTCGAAATGTTCGCCCGGTAGGTTCCGGTGACCCGCTTGATGATGTCCTCCTCCTCGGTCGCGCTGGGGTAGTCGACGCGGATGTTGAACATGAAGCGGTCGAGTTGGGCCTCGGGCAGGGGATAGGTGCCTTCCTGCTCGATCGGGTTCTGGGTGGCCAGAACGAAGAAAGGCTCCGGCAGCGGATAGGTCTCGTCGCCGATGGTGACGTGGTGCTCCTGCATGGCCTCGAGCAGGGCCGCCTGCGTTTTCGGCGGAGTCCGGTTGATCTCGTCGGCCAGGATCATGTTGGCGAACACGGGACCCTTCACGAACTTGAAGATCCTTTTTCCGGAACTCATGTCTTCCTCCAGAACCTCCGTGCCGGTGATGTCCGCGGGCATGAGGTCGGGCGTGAATTGAATGCGCTTGAAGCTGAGATCGAGAACCTCCGAAAGGGTGGAAACAAGAAGCGTCTTGGCCAGCCCTGGAACGCCGACAAGCAGAGCGTGGGAGCGGCAGAAAATGGAAATGAGCAACTGCTCGATGACGTCGTGCTGCCCGACGATGACGAGATCGAGCTGCTGTTTCATCGACTCGTAGACCCGCCGCAAGTCTTCGATGATCTCTTTGTCCGAGCTGCCGAGTTGAGTATCGGTTACCGTGTCCGCCATGATTTCTGGTGCTTTAGTGAGGGCAAGAGGGAAAGGTCCATCCTCTCCCGATTGTGAGCGAAGGTAAGCCAGACCCGAACAGACTGTCGAACGGGATTTTCGCGCGATGGCGCTCGGGAGGTAGCGGTTTAGCTGTTGGCTGTTAGCTGTTAGCTGTTAGCTGTTAGCTTTTTAGCTTTTTAGCTTTTTAGATTTTCGAACGGGAATTTCGCGTGAGCGCGCTCGGGAGGGTTCGATTGGGGACGAAACCCCGTTGGATTCGCTGCGGGGGGGCCGGGAGGCTGTAACAAGTCGGGCAAGCCGGGGTATTATCGTGTTGGAATGAAGTTGCTTTCGTTGATCCTGCCCCTCGCCGGTCTTGCCGGATCCCTCCCGGCTCTCGACTACGAGCGCGACATCATGCCGATTTTCGAAAAGAAATGCGGCGATTGTCACGGCAAGGACTCGGAAAAAGTGAAGGGCGGCTTGAAACTGGACGACCCGGAGCACTTTCACCAGCGCTTCGGCAAGAACAGCGTGGTGGTGCCGGGCGACTGGGACGCGAGCTACCTCTTCATTTCCTTGTTCCGTCCCGAGGGGCACGACGACGCCATGCCGCCGAAGGGCAAGGGGGAACGCCTCACTCCCGAGGAGGTCGTGCTGGTGCAGCAGTGGATCGCGGACGGGGCGCCGATCAACGGCGAGCGGGGCGAGCGCGGGGAGATGCCGGGGCGGGGAGATCCCGGCTACGTGGAGACGGGCGAACCGGCCGGCGAACCCGATTCCAAGCCGGAGCCTCGCCAGTGGACCAACCGCGAAGGGAAGTCGATCACGGCGACCCTTGTCGGGGTCGAGGGGGAGGAGGCCCTTTTGCGGACGAGCAACGGAACCGTGCATCGCTACCCGGTCGCGAAGCTATCCGAGGCAAGCCGCGCGGCGCTCGCGGAGTGACGCGGCTTAAGAGACTGTTGAAAAACTCTGGAATGGAAAACTGCGAGTCATTTTGTTTGCTGGCGAGGCGGGACGAGCGAGTGGGGCGTGCCCCACGACTGAGGAGCAACAAAGCCAGCGGACAAAATGGCCGCAGCCCGAAGGGGCGTTTGCATATCAATTCGGCGAAGCCGCCGACTCTTCCACTGTATTTCCAATTAGATTTTGCGTTTCAGAGTTTTTCAACAGTCTCCTACGGCTCGGGCCATCCGGCCGGGTCGAGTCCGTAGAAGGCGAGCAGCTGATCGTAGAGTTCGGGATGCATCTCCTCGAGGTCGTGCGGTTCCTCGAAGAAAGCCTCGGAGACGACCGCGAAGAATTCGGCGGGGTGGGTCGCCCCGTAGGGATCCAGAAAAGGCTCGGGGCTCTTGGGATCGTTCACTTCTTCGACCAGCTCCTCGTAGTGTTTCCGGAAGACGTCGGCCCAGCGTCGGTGGAAGTCGCGGTTCGAAAGGACGGGGACGCCGTCGGCGGCCCCGTCCGTCTGGTCGAGTTGATGCGCGAACTCGTGAATGACCAGATTCATGCCGTCGTCGTCGTTGCGGGCGCCGGCCACCACGCTGTCCCACGAGAGAATGACCGAACCCGTTTCCCATGATTCGCCGAGCAGTCCGCGCTCTTCCTCGGGGATTCCGAAACGCCGCCTGCCGCGGTCGCGGAAAGCCCGGGGATAGACGAGGATCGATCGAAGCCGCGGGTAGAAGCGATGTTTCTCCAAGCCCACCAGCAAGAGGGCGGCTTGCGCGGAGATGAGAACTTTCATCTCTTCGGTGACTTCGGACAGGCCGCCGCAGGCCTCGAAGCGCTTCGTGTTCATGAGGTAGTTCGTGTAGCTTTCCAACTTCGCGCGCAATTCCTCCGGCAGAGCGCGGAAGCGGGGGAAGCGTTTCTCCAATGTGGCGACGTTTTCCGGAGAAAGCGGCTGCTCCAGGAGCCGTCGTTCGCGGGCGGCCTGCGAACGACGTCGCATCAGCGCGACCACGACGGCCACGAGGACCGCGGCAAGAAGGACCGGAAGCGCGATCTCTCCCCATCCCGGCGTTTCCGGCGCTGCCATGCTTCAATCCTCGAAGGGCGTGTCGGAAAACTCGAAGCCTTCGCTGCGGTCGCGCAGGATGCCGACGAGGTACTGGGCCGGCAGCAGGACGAGCCACTGGCCCTCCTGGTCCTTCGCCAGCGAGCAGCCGGAGGGGAGCGTCACGGCGGGAGCGTCGAGGGCGTTGGCGTCGGGAGAGGGTTCCTTTTCGCGCACCCACTGGGCGACGTTCCACGGCGACGCTTCGAGGCGGCAGTCCACGTTGTATTCGTTTTCCAAGCGAGCTTTCATCACCTCGAATTGCAGAGGTCCCACCGCGCCCAGAAGCGGAACCCGCTGGGCGGCCCCGTGAACGTCGTAGGCCTGGGCCACGCCTTCCTTGAGCAATTGCTCGATGCCGGCCCGGTAGCGTTTGATGTTGGCGGTGTCGTTGTTGTAGAGATAGGAAAAGCACTCCGGCTTGAAACGGGGCATTTCGTCGTAGACGATTTTTTGATCGCTTGTCAGGGTGTCTCCGATGAGGAAGTCGTAGTTCCCGACGAGGGCGAGAATGTCGCCCGCATAGGCGTTGTCGAGCGTTTCGCGTTCCTTGCCGAACAGCTTTTGCGCGTTGCTGAGGCGCACCTTCCGGCCCGAGCGAATGTCGACCACCTGCATGTCGCGTTCGAATTCGCCGGAGACGATGCGGACGAAGACGGCGCGGTCGCGGTGGCGCGGGTTCATGTTCGCCTGGATCTTGAAAACGAAGCCGGAAAAGGCCCGGTGGTGGGGATCGATCGGACCCTTGCTGGATTCCCGCGGGGCCGGACCGGGAGCGAGTTCGAGAAACCGCTCCAGCATGAGCTGCACGCCGAAGTTGTTCATGGCGCTGCCGAAGAAGATCGGCATCTGTTTGCCGGCCCGGAGTTTTTCCTCGTCCAGCTCCTCGGTGACGCCGTCGAGCAGCTCGATTTCCTGCTTGGCCGCCTCGTGGATCTCCGAGTCGATCGCTTCGCGGACCTTGTCGTCGTCGATGCCGCCCACCGAAAGCGGCGCCTTGAACGTGCCGTGCGGCGTGCGCTCGAAGAGATTGACCTGGTTTTTCTCCCGGTCGAAAACGCCTCGGAACCTCGGGCCGTCGCCGAGGGGCCAGTTCATGGGAACCGGCGGCAGCCCCAGAACTCGCTCCAGTTCGTCGATCAACTCGAGCGGCGGTCGCGAAGGGCGGTCCATCTTGTTGATGAAAACGAAGATGGGAACCCCGCGACGGCGGCAGACTTCGAAAAGCTTCAGCGTCTGGGCCTCGATTCCCTTGCCGGCGTCGATCACCATGACGGCGGAATCGACCGCGGCGAGCACCCGGTAGGTGTCTTCGGAGAAATCGTGGTGACCGGGCGTGTCGAGCAGATTGACGCGGCTGTCTCCGTAGTCGAACTGCAGCACGGTCGAGGAGACGGAAATGCCCCGCTCCTTCTCCATCTCCATCCAGTCGCTCGCGGTCGCGTTCTGGTTCTTGCGCGCGGTGACGCTGCCGGCCAGGTGAATCGCTCCGCCGTAGAGGAGCAGTTTTTCCGTCAGGGTCGTTTTGCCGGCGTCGGGGTGGGAAATGATGGCGAAGGTTCGTCGTCGATCGATTTCGCGGGCGACGTCGTGGGGAACGGTTTTCGTTTCGGTCGTCAAAAGGGAAGGAATCGGCTGAAAGTGGAAGTCGGACGGAGGCTGTCGCGGGACTGATTCCTACGGTGGGAGGAATGAGACCGCAACGTCCGTTTTTCACGCGGACGATCGCCTTACTTCTGCTCGAGCATGTAGGCCACCAGGTCGAGCAACTCCGACTCGGTCATGGTTTGCTCGAGACCCATCGGCATGAGGGAGGCCGGAACCGGGCGTATCGAGGCGATGGTCGAGCGATCGATGAGGTGGGATTGCCCCGCGGGATCGATCAGTTCGATGTTGTCGGCAGTGCGCGCCTCGATGAGGCCGAGCCGCGTGCCGGCGGATTCTTCTTTCAGGTGGATCTCGAAGGTTTCGAAATCGCGGGCGATGGATTCGCTGGGATAGAGCACCGACTCGAAGAGGTCGCGGGACGTGCGGATGCGTCCGACGGTCGAGAGCGAGGGCCCCACCTTGCCACCGGCCTCGCCGATTTGATGACAGACGAGGCACGCGCCCTTGCCGCTGGCGAACACGGCTTTTCCGCGTTCGGCGTCGGCCTCCGGCATGAGATCGATCAACGCGGCGATGCGCTCCTGTTTCGTGGCGTGGACGGCTTCGACTTCCGCGATCTTCTCTTCGATGCGATCGAGAATGGCCTCGTCGAATCGAGCGAAAACGCGCCGGAGGCGGTTGAAGTCGAGGTTGGCGAAGGCGGACGAATTCAAGACCGCGTCCGCGAGTGTTCGCGCTTGTTCCTCCTCGTCGATCTTCGGGAAAAGGTCGAAAAACGACTGCATCTCAACGGGGCCGAAGCTGTCGGCGACCTCGGCGAGGGCGATGCGCTGGGCGGGCGTCAGTTTCGAATCCGCGAGGATGCCGATGGCGCGGGATCGGGTTTCGAAACCGGACTCCTCCCGGAGGATCTCGATTATCAGATCGAAGGCCTCGGAAGACAAGGCGTCGTTCTGACTGGTCAGCGCGCGAGCCGCTTTCACCCGCGTGATATTGGCTAGCGAGGCATCGGCCGCGATGCGTTTCAACGCCGGTTCGAAGTGCTTGCCGCCTCGCGCGGCGATAGCGTCGAGGGTCAGTTCGCGGAATTCCCCGGGAGCCTGTGGCGAAGCCTTCGGGCTCAGGTTCGCGTCGAGCACCGGCTTCCATTCCGGCTGGAAAGGCGCGTCCGGGGAGCGGCTCAGCAGGGTCAGGCCGAGGCGGCGGTGCGATCGATTGTCCGAGGTGATCAGGCTGGTGAGGTAGTCGGTCACCGGCGGCGCGTCGGCGAAGGGAGGAATCAGCTCGGAGAGAATGGCCCGCCGGGGTTCGTCGAGATTCTGGTTCCATTCGAAAAACCGGTTGGCCAGGGCCGCGTCCCACTCGGGGTGATTTTTCGCGATGTCGACCACGGTGCCCCGCAGCTTCTCGTCGTCCATCTCGAAGAACGGCAGGATATCGAGCGCCTCGATGCTGGACGAGGGCATTTGATCCAGAGCGCGCAGGACGCCGCCGACCACTTTCGGATTCTCCGAAGCGAGGGCGTTGCGGGTGGCGTCGAAATCATCGATGTCGATCAGGGCGTGGATCAGGGAATGCTCGAAAAAGCGGTCGTCCTCGACGCGGCCGAGGCGGCCGAGGACGGCGCCGATGGCCCTGGACTCGCCCATTTTTCCCAGGGCGACGGCCGCGGCCCGGGCGACGGCGGGTTCGTCCCCGCGCAGGATGCCGGCGAGCGCTCCGGAGATCGTGCGATTGCGCTCGAGTTCGATCTCGCGTTCCGCGGGCTGGTTCGCGGCGACGAGTTGCCAGCTGCGGGTCACCCCGACGGCGTTGCAGGCGGCCTGCCGAACCCCGGGGTCGTGGTCGGTCAGCGCGGCGAAAATCAAGTCGGCGGATTCGGAAAATTTCATTCGCGCCAGCGTCCACACGGCGTTGCGCCGTGCGTCGGTCGAAGACTCTCCGCCCTCGATGACGCGGCTTAGCTCGGGGATGGCGGGATCGCCCCGGACCGCCAGTTCGGTGATGGCGCGCTCCTGGAGCCAGTGTTCGTCCGCGTCGAGGAAGGCGGCGACCTCTTCGCTGGTGAGGCGATCCCATTTCGGATAGGTCGGCTTGACGTAGGGCGGCGCATCGGAGGCGCTGATGCGATAAATTCCGCCGGCGATTTCCGGCTTCGCGATCTGCGAGGTGGGGCATCCGATCCGGAACCAGCCGCCGGTGTCGATCGCCAGCAGGTCGCCGTTGTGGTCCTCCAGCACGTCGGTGAGATGCGCGTCGGGACTCAGCAGTTCGAACAGCGTCTCCGTTTCCTCGGCGGCGAAAAGCGTTCCCTTTCGGGTGGTTCGGGTTCGGGTGATCCTGGAAGTGTTGAAATGCGACACGAGCCACTGGTCCGCCCAGTCGCGATTGATCTTGCCGCTGCGGTAGCGGCACATGCCCGAGACGGCGACGTGACCGAAATCGTGAACGGGGGGCAGCAGGTCGCCCGTCTTGCGGAACTCCTCCAGGACGAGGCCCTGGTCGTAGCGCGGGTAGGCGCCCCCGTGGACCCACTGCGTCAGGGTGTCCCCGCGCGGGCGGCCGTAGAACAGGTTGACGGTGCCGAGGATTTCGCCCTCGTCGGTGAAGTCGATTTCCACGGGATTGTCCATGCCTCCTCCCGCGAAGGGCTCCACCTCGCCGCCGCTGAGCTGGGACGACCAGATGCGCGCGCCCTTTCCTTCGAAGATCATCTCGCCGGTGTCGTTGTCGGTCACCGCGAATCCCTTGCGGCCGTGGCACCAGAAGAGGCGACCGTTGGGATGCAGGAACGGACCGTGGACGTCGGCGGCGTTGCCGGTGAAATCGAATCCGCCGACTAGCTCTTCGCGAATCTCGGCCTTGCCGTCGCCGTCCGCGTCCTGGAAACGCCACAGGCTGGGAGGACTCATCACGTAGAGCGAATCGTGAATCCAGAGCGCCCCCTGGGGAAAGGTGAGGCCGTCGGCGAAAATGACGGACTTGTCGAAGACCCCGTCTCCATCGGTGTCCTCGATCCGGCGGATGAAGTGGGGCGGGTCTTCCAGGAGTTCTTCTTTCTTCAGATTCACGCCCGTGCTTTCCGCGAGATAAAGCCGCCCCTGGTCGTCCAGCGCGCCCATCATGGGATGCTTGACGAGGCCGGGTTCGACGGCCGGGGAGGCGGCCAGCCCTTCGGCAAGTTCGAAATCCTCGGCACCGAAGCCGACGGGACCAGCCAGGGCGGATAAGACCAGCGAAACGAAAATGGGTCGATACATGGCGTCAAAGATGCCAGAGAGCGTGGCGCGCCGCAATGACGCGTGGATGGCTTTTTTCCAATACGGGAGCTTCGCGAAAATCTTGCGGCGTTCTGCTCGTTCGGATCGTTCTCACCAGCCCGCTCCCTTGGTCAGCGTCCGGATCCGGCAGAGGTAGGTGTCGGCGGTCAGGTAGAGGACGCTTCCGTCGTTTCCCCAGGCGCAG
Organism: Verrucomicrobiales bacterium; assembly: GCA_040905585.1. Taxonomy (GTDB): domain Bacteria; phylum Verrucomicrobiota; class Verrucomicrobiia; order Verrucomicrobiales; family DEV007; genus Arctic95D-9. The sequence goes on along the minus strand of JBBDRG010000062.1, from coordinate 46,671 downwards.
TTGGCGGTGCGTTCGCCGGTGGAGATTCGACCGAGCAGCCGTCCTTCGGGCGACAGCACGTAGACGCCGCCCGGACCGGTGGCCCAGAGATTCCCGTCCCGGTCGACCTTGAGCCCGTCGGGCAGTCCGGGCAGGCCGTCCTTGGCGTTCGGGGTGGCGTCGTGGAGGACGCGCCCCTCGCCGAGGGTGCCGTCTTCCTCGACCGGATACGCCATCCAGATCGCCGCTTCGGGATCGGATTGGGCGACGTAGAGCGTTTTGAAATCCGGAGCAAAGGCGAGGCCGTTGGGGCGGGCGAGTTCGTCCGTCAGCAAGGTCGGTTCGCCATCGGGCGACAGGCGGTAGACGCCGCAGAAATCGAGTTCCCGCCGAGGATCATTCCATCGTTCGGGGAGGCCGTAGGGGGGATCGGTGAAGTAGATCGTCTTTCCGTCGGGACCGAGACAGGCGTCGTTGGGGCTGTTGAGCCGCTTGCCCTCGTAGTTGTCGACCAGGGTGCGCTTGCCGCCGTTCCGGGTCAGCACCGAGAGCCTGCGGTCGCCGTGCTCGCAGGAGACGAGGCGGCCTTCGGAGTCGAGCAACAGTCCGTTGCTGCCGGGTTCGCCGCCGTAGGGTTCGACCCCGGTGTAGCCAGACGGCTTCATCCAGGTTTCCGCGCCTTTGCCCTCGTCCCACCGCACGACCCGGTTGTTGGGTATGTCTGAAAAGAGAAGATAGCCTCCGTGGTCATGATCCGCCTCGTTTACCCAGACCGGTCCTTCCGACCAGGCGAAGCCCGAGGAAAGCACCTCGACGACGGCGTCGTCCGAGACGAGGTTGGAGAACGAATCTTCCAAAGGAATGACTTCCCCGATGACCGGAAAGTTGGTTGAATCCTGCGCGCCGAGCGGAAGCGCGGCGGCGACGAGGAGCGGAAAGATCGAAAAACGACACACGAGGATCAATTTGCGCATTGTATTGACTGGTAGAATATGGTGAAACCCGAATGATTAAAGATCGATGAAGGACAAGGCAAGCGCGAAGAACGAGGGAACCGAAGGCGAGAGCCCGGCTGATTCCGATCTGGAGGAGCCGGGCATTCCGCCGGGCGAAGAGCTGTCGCTGGATCCCGAGGACGGTGATCGCCTCGACCCCATCGCCGATCGCTGGTGGGACGATGCCGATGCTTCCGAAAAGGAAGTTCGCCAAAACCGGAAGCTCGAGGAGGGAGAGACGATCGAGGGTCTCTCGGAGGCGAAGGCTTCGCCGTCGGAATCCGAACCGGTCGACCGAAAGTCCGAAGGGGAGGAGACGGCCGAACCCGCGGAAGGCAATGCCGTGCCCGAACCGGCCTCGGACGAGCCTGACAAAACCCCCGAAGCCGCCGCCGAAAAGCCGGACGGACCCAAGTCGTCCGAGTTGGACGAACTTCTCGGCGCGGAGCCGCGCAAGGGCGAATCGCCGAAGAAAGAGAAGCCGGATCTTTCCGAACTGGTGGGACCGGCCAGTTCGAGCCGCGCGAAAATTTCCGAAGCCGAGGTTTCCAAGGAGCACGGAGCCGCCGAGGGCGCGGGGCAGAGCGAGACGCCCGTGGTCGCCCTGGGGGATCCCGCGCAGAGCGACGAGAGCACGTCGGTGCCCGCGGCCGCCCGCAAGCCGATGGAAGCCGGCCCCCTCGAAGGCGGAGCGACGGCGAAGCCGGAAGAGATCGCTTTCGCCGCGATGCCACCTTCTCCCGAGCCGGCCGAGATGGCCGGGGGGAAGACCGGAGCGTCCCAGGAACCCGGCGGCGCGCCGGACACGGCGAGCGCCGAAGCCGAACCCGTCGAGTCGGCTGCCGTTTCCGGGGATCCCCCGTCGAAAAAAGGGCGAGCCGGATGTTGGACGGTATTCGCGACGATTTTCTTCATCGCGGCCCTTCTGCTCGTCGTCGCGATCGCCGTGGGCGGAGCGGTCGTCTGGGCGAAAAGAGGAGATCTGGAGGCGGAAATCGCCGCGACCGCCGCGCGGAAGCTGGAGGAGCGCGGCATCCATCTCGACTACGAAGGCTGGCGCTACCAGTTTCCCCGCGGATTGGTCCTCGAAAACGTGACCGTCTACGAAACCGCCGCTCGGGAACGACCGAGCATCAAAGCCTCCGACGTCGGCGTGAACATCGATGTTCTGGGGCTCGCGGTGGAGAGAGCCACCGGTAGCGGCGCGGAAATCTCGCTGGCCGATTCCGACGTTTCGTTTTTCGAGGGAGGCGAGGTTCTGATGGCGGTGGAAAACGTCGACGGGGAGGTGCTCGTCGATCGGGATCGCCTTCGGGTCGAACGCTTCTCCGCCCACGCGGAAGGACTCCGCATCGAAGCCTCGGGGGTCGTCAAGTTGTCGGAGAGAAACGGAACCGGGGGAGGAGCAAAAGGCCGCAGTGATCGAGAGAGTCCGAAAGCGTTGTCGCTCGATTTTTCCGCCTTCGAACAGCTTCAAAGGTGGCTCGCGGTGGTGCCCGAGGGCGAACCACCGGTCCTGAAGGTGGATTTCGAGATGGACGGCGAAGACCCCGATTCCCTCGCGCTCGCCGGAACTCTCACCGGGCGCGACTTCGCCTGGCGGGGAGTTTCCGTCGAGTCGGTCGCCGCCGTGTTCGATTTCGATCCGACGGCCGGGATTCTCCGGTTCGACAATTTCCAGCTCGGCTACGGTGGGGGATTCGTGGGGGGCGTGTTCACCGTCGACACGGAGGCCGGACAAGTCGCCATCGAGAAGGGACAGTCGACCGTGGACTTGATCGCGCTTTTCTCCGACTACGATGCCGAGCTCGGCGAAAAGTTGGAGGACGTGAGCTTCGCCGACGCGCCCACGGTCCGGTTCAGCGGCAACGTGCCCTTCGAGACACCGAAGGAAGCGCGGCTCCAGCTCGACTGGGAACACCGCCGCGGTCTCGTCTACCACTCCCGGCACGGCGATCTGCCGATTCGTGATCTGCGCGGTCGGATCAACGTGAAGGACGGTGTTCTGGAAACGAACGACTTCGCCGTCGCTCTCCTCGGGGGACAGGTCGAGATCAATGGCATCAGCAGCCTCGACGCCGAAGGGAGCCCGTTCAGCGGCCTGATCGAAATCTCGGGTATGTCACTCTCGGAGGTGGCCGCCCACTACGATAAAGAGGACATCGGCATGACCGGCAACCTCTACCTGACGTTCCGCGGCATCGGCCACGGCGACGTTGCCCGGATCCGGGGCGGCGGAACGATCCGCGTCGACGAAGCGCAGTTGTCTTCCTTTCCCGTGGTCGGGCCGGTGCAGGAACTGCTGGGACGGGTCGTCCCCGCGCTCGGCTTCGACGGGCGAGGCACCGTCACCGGCGCCTACATCGTGGAATCCGGCGTCCTCGTGACCAACGACTTCACCGTCGTCAATCCCGAGGCCAATCTGCTCGTCAACGGCAGCGTCAAGCTCGCCGAGCAAACGACCGATTTCACCGCCGTCGCAAGCCTCAACGATGCCCTCGCCGCCGCCACCGATCTCGAAGACAAGACCATCGAGGTCCACGGCACCGGCGCCTTGGCCAGTCCCGAACTCACCGTCAGCGACTTTCCCGTGGAATTCGCCGCCGAGAAGCTCGGCGAAGTCCTCGGAACCTCGCCCGAGACGCTCGGCACCCTGAAGGAAATTCTCGGCGACGGGGAGAACGCCGCCGAAGTCATCTCCGGCAAGATCGAAGAAGCCACCGGCCTCGAACTGGGCGACGAAGTGAACGAGTTGCTGAAGGGGCTCCTCGAACCCAAGCCAGAGGAGAAGCCGCCGATCCGGGCCACCGTCGTCGAGCCCGAGTGAAGAGGAGCGGGCGGAGGGAAGAACCCTTCTTCATCTGTCTGGAGCGCTCGCTCGACACCACCCGCAAGTGGAACCTGAACCATCTCCTAGCGAGGCGGAGCCTCAGACCGGGCAAGCCCGCCTCTCTTACTCTTACTCTTACTCTTACTCTTACTCTTAATCCCCGTCGCTCGAAAACTTGACTCAATTTGATCGACTTCGTCGATTCAAGGACTCTAGGCAAGCGTTTCACCGCCTTCTGATCCAGCCGGCGGTTTCCAGTTATGAAAGGATCGACATCCCCGTTCCTGAAAAACTGCCCACCCGCATCTCGCCGTGCCCGATCGTGGAGGCGATTCTTGAAATCCGTTTCGTGACCGAGAAGGGATGGACGGTCCTGCCCGGTCTTCTTCATCAGCATATTCGGGACCGATACGGCGAACCGACCGATCTCCCGCTTGCGGCGATCCCGGACGAGGTTCGTCGTGGCGAGGCGTCGCTGACCCACCGGCCGCTCGCGGCCTTCGAAGGGGACGGGTTTCAGATTCGTTTCGGTCCCCGCGTCCTTTCGCTGATCGTTTCTTCCGAATATCCGGGATGGTCTGCGGTGGAATCGGAACTCGGCTGGCTACTCGACCGAGTGGCGGAGGCCGGTTTCATCGTCGAAGGCTTTCTCGAACTCGCATGGCGGGACGGAGACGGAAAGGCGATTCAGATCGAATTCGGTTCGAAGGAATCGGAGATATTCATCGAAAGTTCCGGCGAAGAGTTCACTTTTCCGAACGATCAACTCGACGAAGCCATCTCACGCCATTTCGCCAACTGAGAAGATCATTCGGCACTTGGAAGTGCACGCGGAGCAGGGTCGGCCGCCGAAAGTGTCTGGCTGACGATTTGTTTTCGGGAAACGCTGCCGTGCGCATGGTCCCGCACGGCAGCGAATATTGCGAGCGCCTTCTGCGTTGACCAAAAATGCGATCCCGTATTAAATCATCGGGATGCACGAACCCAGTCAAACCGAGAAAAACAACTTCTACGCGGCGATGCAACCGCGCTGGAAAGAAGTCGCCACGCTCCTCGCCGCTGATCGTCCTCCAGAATGGGAAGGTTACCGCTTCGAAGCGAGTGTCGACTGTGAACACCCGGCGATCCCCGAGAAGTTCACGATCAAAGTCAAGTTTGGAGATCGCCTGAGCAACCGCCTTCGTGGAGGGGTTCACCGAAATATCGTCGACAAGCTCGCCGAACTTCGAATGTCTTATCTCGATTTTCCGCCGGTCGTCCCTTGGCGATCGGTCGTTATCGAGCAGATCTGGAAGCCCGAAACCAAGAGCTGGGCGTTTGAAACGAAATGGACCTACTGAGCCGCGAAGACTTGGCGGGAACACACGCAATAGGGTAAGATCAAAATCGGGGGCGACACCGGACGCGGCTTCAGTCGCGATCCACTCGGTTCGCTCGTTCGCCCCGGCGAAACGCGCGGATGTTCTCGGCGATGCCGTCGAGCAGTCGCTGGCGGGCCTCCCGCGAACTCCAGGCGGTGTGGGGGGTGATGAACAGGTTCTCGAGATTCGCTTTCAGGAACGGATGATCGGCGGGCGGGGGCTCGGGGGTCAGCACGTCGACGGCGGCGGCGGCAATGACGCCGCCGCGGAGGGCTTCGACGAGATCGGCCTCCTTCACGAGATCGCCGCGGCCGGTGTTGACGAGAACGGCGTCGGGCTTCATCGAGGCCAGCGAGTCGGCGTCGATGAAATGACGGGTCTCGGGCGTGAGCGGGCAGTGAAGCGTGACGACGTCGGCGGCGGCGAAGAACGCTTCCCCGGGAAGACGCTCGACATCGCCGGAGGGCGACGAATCTTCGCGGGCGTAGGCGACGACGCGCATTCCGAAGGCGCGGCCGATCCGAGCGACGGCCGTGCCGATGGAACCGAGCCCCACGATCCCGAGCGTCTTGCCCGCCAGTTCCCCGACCGGGTAGTCGAGCCGCGTGAACACGGGCGACTCGGCCCACTTTCGGGGTTCGGCAGCGTAGCGATGGACGTTCGTCCGGAGGGCGAGCAGACAGGCGAAGACGTGCTGAGCCACGGCCTCGGTGCTGTAGCCGGCGACGTTGCAAACGGCGATTCCGCGCTCGCGGGCGGCGTCGAGGTCGATATTGTTGACGCCGGTGGCGACGACCTGGACCAGTTCGAGATTCTCCGCGGCGTCCATTTCGGCCGCGCCGACCACGACCTTGTTCGCGAGAACGATGTTCGCGTCGCGGATCCGCGCGGCGGTTTCCTCCGGTGCGGTGGTGCCGTGGTAGACGACTTGGCCGAAGGACTCGAGTTCGCTGAAATCGAGATCGCCGCGGTCGGTGGTGTCGCGGTCGAGAAAGACGAGTTTGTCGGGCATGCGGCTACGCGATCGGGGATGAATTCTCGAGCGAGGCCATCACCTCGATCATGGCGACGGCGGATTCGGCGGCTTCGCGTCCACGGTTGAATTCGTCGCCGACGGTGCGCGCCTCGGCCTGCTCGGCGGAGTCGACCAGCAGTACTTCGTGTATGACCGGAACGAGGTTCGAAACGCTGGTGTCCTGGAGGCTGCGGGTAATCGACTGGGCGATCAGATCGGCGTGGGCGGTCGAGCCGCGGATGATGACGCCGAGAGCGATGACGGCGAGCGGCTGCATTTCCCTGCAGGCGACGGCTTCCACGACGACGGGGATCTCGAAGGCACCGGGAACCCGGACGACGTCGACGGTGAGACGCGGGGCCAGCCTGGCCAGGGTTTCGCCGGCCGATTTGACGAGAGCATCGGTGTAGACGGCGTTGTAGCGACTCGCCACGATGCAGACCGTTCCGCTTTCGATCGTGCCGACAGGAGCTTCGGGGGATGATTTGGACATGGTGTTTTTTTAGGCACAAAGGGATAAGGCATCGAGGCACAAAGTGGCGGACGGAGCGGTCTGCCAGGGTTGTTTGTTCACCCCTTTGTGCCTTTGTCCCTTATCCCTCCGTCCCTTCTTAGAGAATATGCCCCATTTTATCCCGCTTCGTTCTTAGGTAGCCCTCGTTCTCGGGATTGGAATCGATGCGGATGGGGACTTTTTCAACGATCTCCAAGTGGTGGCCGTCGAGACCGACGACTTTCCGCGGGTTGTTCGTCATCAACCGGATCTTGCGAACGCCGACGTCGTAGAGAATCTGGGCACCCATGCCGTAGTCCCGCAAGTCCGAACCGAAACCGAGGCGTTCGTTGGCTTCGACGGTGTCGAGCCCTTCCTCCTGGAGTTTGTAGGCGCGGATCTTGTTGACGAGTCCGATGCCGCGTCCTTCCTGGCGCATGTAGACGAGCACTCCCGACCCGGCCGCTTCGATCTGGGCGAGGGCGGAGTGAAGCTGGCTGCCGCAGTCGCAACGGCGGGAGGCGAACACGTCGCCGGTGAGACACTCGCTGTGGACGCGAACGAGGACGGGTTGGTCGGGATCGATCTTGCCTTTCACCAAGGCGAGGTGGTGCTCGTCCGGGTTCAGCGTGCTGCAATAGATCAGAAGTTCGAACACGCCGTATTCGGTCGGCATCTTGATCCGCTCGACGCGTTCGACCAGCTTTTCCCGGCGGCTGCGGTATTCGATGAGCGCTTCGATGGTTCCGATTTTCAGCTGGTGCTTCTCGGCGAACTCGACGAGTTGCGGCAGGCGGGCCATGGAGCCGTCCTCGTTGAGAATTTCGCAGATGACGCCCGCGGGTTCGAGTTCGGCGAGGCGGGCCAGATCGACGGCCGACTCGGTGTGTCCCGCTCGCCGAAGCACGCCGCCCTGCTTCGCCTGCAAGGGGAGGATGTGTCCGGGACGAACCAGGTCCTGCGGCTCGGAGAGCGGATTGGCGAGAACCTGGACGGTCTTGGCTCGGTCGGCGGCGCTGATGCCGGTGGTGACTCCCGCGGCGGCGTCGACCGCGACGGTGAAATTCGTTCCGTGCGCCTCCGTGTTCCGCCGCACCATGAGGGGAAGGCCGAGTCGTTCCGCCGCCGAGGCCAGGATCGGAGCGCAGATCAACCCGCGGCCGTGGGTTGCCATGAAATTGATTATTTCGGGGGTGATTTTCTCCGCGGCGCAGACCAAGTCACCCTCGTTTTCACGGTCTTCGTCGTCGACGATGATGACGAGCTTGCCGTCTCGAATGTCGGCGATCACCTCTTCGATGGGGTTGAATGGCATGACGAATTCTCCGGAACGGACGATCAAGCGTGATACTCGTCGTCGGGGTTGAACTTGGGAACCGGAACGTTCAGGATTTTCAGGTTGTTGCCCACGGCGCGATGACGGCAGCCCGGCTTGATCAGCACGGCGGTTCCCGGAGTGAGCGGGTGGACCTGATCGTCGAGCTCGATGTGTCCCTCGCCTTCGAGCACGTAGTAGATTTCCGTCGTCTTCTTGTGGAAATGCGTTTCGCTGTCCCGTTTGATTTCGACGAGATGCATGGAGGCGACGTCGTTCTCGGCGTTCATGAAGGCGCGACGGGCCTGTCCGCAGGGGCAGGGGGTCGGTTCGATCTCGGCCAGACGCGCAATCTGAAAATTGTTTTCGATCACCTCGTGTTCCATGCCATACTTTACGCGTGAGCTTAGGGGATGAAAAGGGAAGCTTTGAAATTCGTCGGGCTCCTGTAATTTGATAGGCCTCAAGAAGTTAACATCGATCTAACATGAAGATACTCCGTTGCCGTCTCCTGCCCGTGATCGCCGTGCTGGCGGGCCTCCTGGCGGCCTGCGGCGAGAAAGAGCCCGAAGAGGCTGTCGAAAGCGAGACCGTGCCCGCGGCGTCCGCCGAAGACGAGGACATCATCGTCAAGGCGGCGGAGGAACAGCGGCAGCTCACGCCGGAGGAGCAGAAGAGGATGGTCGACGAGATCATGAAAACCCGGGCCCGGCAGCAGGCGGAGGGACTGGGGTCCGGCAAGGTTCGCGTGAACGGCGCGTGGAACTACACGGGCTACAGCTATCTCAGTCCGAACCCGGACGCGGCGATCGAGGCTCGTCTCGTCGCGGTCGACGTGACGATTTCGGGACACACTCCCTTTTTCGACATCGACGACATCGAAATCGTCGACGGGGCGACGATGATCAGCTACGGAAGCGATCCCCACGCGACTCCCCTCGACGCCGAAGGAAAGGTGGCCAGGGAACTTCCGCCCGAGGCGCCCGCCGCCGGTCGGTGGCTTCTCGTCTACGCGTATCCCAAGGATTCGCCCTCCTTCCATCTTTACTACTGGGGCAAGAAATTGACCCGCGATCCGGTGGAGATCGCCGACCGCGGAATGGAGCTTCCCTATCCTTCGCGCTCCGACGAAGAGGAGGGACCGGAGGAGTCCGGCTCCGAATAGGCGGCCTCGAGCAGCATGGCGGCCAGCGTCTGGGTGGCGTCGTCGAGCGCCTGGTTGGCCGCCTTGAGAGCCTTGGCGTCGTGGACGTCGCTCCCGAGGATTCGTTCTATTTCCGCGGCCGTTTCCTTAATTGTCCCGACTTCCTCCTCTGAGAGACGGTCGCCCATCGCCTCCAAGGCGCTGCCGACGGCGGGAAGCAGTTCCTCGCTCTTCATTTTCGCCTCGGTCCAGACCCGCTCGTTCATGTCATCGAAGGCGTGGTCGATGGATTCGCTCACCATTTTCTCCACGGCGTCGTCGTCGACGTCGACGGCCGAATCGCGAATTTCGAGTACGTGATCTTCGCCGGTCGCGGTGTCGCGGACGAGGACGCCGAGTATGCCGTTCTGGTCGAGGGCGAACTGCACCCCGACCCGGGCGGTTCCCTTGGGACCCCGGGCGAAGGGAACGTGGATTTCACCGAGGAGCCAGTTGTCCTTCGCCATCTCCCGCTCTCCCTGAAGAATGCGGATGGTCATGGATTCCTGCCCGTCGACCGCATTGGTGAACATTTCTCCCGCCTTGGTGGGAATGGTGGAGTTTCTCGGCACGATGACGTTCATCAGACCGCCGAAGGTCTCGATGCCGAGCGAAAGCGGCGTCACGTCCACGAGGACGACGTCGCGCACCCGGCCGCAGAGAATGCCGGCCTGTATCGCCGCGCCGAGGCCGACGGCTTCGTCGGGATGTTGGCTGAGGTTCGGCTCGAGACCGAACCACGTCTCCAGCCGCTCCCTCACCAGCGGGATCCGGGTGCTGCCCCCGACGAGAATGAGACGATCGACCGATTCGAGCCTCTTGTTCCCTGCCTCGGCGAACGCCCGTTGGCAGATCGGACGCGTTCTCTCGATCACGGGAGCGACGATTTTTTCGAGGTCGTCCCGCGAAAGCTCGATCTCGAAGCTCTCTCCGTCCCGGAAAAAGGGAAGGCGAACGGTGAAGGTTTCCTGTTCGCTGAGCGCTTCCTTGGCTTCGCGCGCCCGGGTTTTCAGGGTTTCGTATTGTTCTGTCGTCAACTGTCCCGGGGGCAGCCGGTTTCCGAGGGCCTCCGCGACGGCGCGGTCCAGGTCGTCGCCGCCCAGTTGCGTGTCCCCGGCAGTCGAGACGACTTCGAAGAGGCCGTTCCGCATTTGCAGAATCGAAAGATCGAAGGTCCCGCCGCCGAAATCGTAGACCGCCACGGACTGAGTGTCGTCGAGCTTGTCGAGGCCGTAGGCCAGGGCGGCGGCGGTCGGTTCGTTCACGATGCGCTCGACGACGAATCCGGCCGACTCCGCCGCCCACTTGGTGGCCTCGCGCTGGCTGTGGCTGAAATAGGCCGGCACTGTCACGACGGCTCGCTCGACCGGTTCCTCGAGCGCCGCCTCCGCGATGGTCTTGAGCCGTCCGAGAAGGATGGCCGAGATTTCTTCGGGAGTGGCGTAAGCGTTCTCCCCGATCCGGACCCGAATGCCGTCGGACTGCGTCGACTCGAGAGGGAAGCCGGCCTGGGATTTTTCCGCTTCGGAAAGCTGGGAGAACCGACGCCCGATGAACCGCTTGATCGAGGTGATGGTCCGCTCCGGCGCCACCGTGCCCGAGCGCAGCGCTTCGCGCCCGGTGAGCGGTTCCCCGTCGGGCGGGAACGCCACGGCGGAAGGAACGAGGCGGTTGCCGTTTTCGTCCGCGAGAATGATGGGGAAACCCGAATCCACCACGCCGACGAGGGAGTTCGTCGTTCCGAGGTCGATGCCGATGATCAGAGTTTCGTCCATTTCCAGATGTTCAGCAATCCAACAGGGTCAACAGCCGCTCCTGACCCTGTTGCTCCCATTTCCTGAGGAACTTGAGTTGCGCCAGGCCGCGGGAGGCTTCGGCCAGGCTGCCGGATTCGGCGTCGCTTTCGAATTCTTCGAATCGATCGGTCACTTCGTCTTTAAGAGACTGAATCTCCTGCAGCATCTTCTGAACCGCCAATTGCGCGGCGACCGCTTCCTTGGCCAGCATCGCCTTGGCCAGCGCGGTGGACGATCCTTTAAGCTTCGAGGTCACCGCGTCGGCGTCGGCGAGAACGGAGTTGAGCCTGGCGAACAGATCCATCAGTGCCGGGCTGATGGAACGATCTGGCGGCGGCGGAGAATTTTTCAGCGCGAGCCAGTGCTCGAGTCGCGAGGTGGGGTCGGCTAGAGTCGCGCGCGCCCGGTTCAGTTCCGAAGCTCGTTCCGTTTCGCCTCCCTCGTCGCCGCCGTCCGGATGATGTTTTCTCGCGCCCGCCTGCCAGGCGTTTTCGATCGTCGACGACTCCAATCCTAGGGTTTCCGGCAAATCGAGAACGGCGAAATAGTTGGTCATTCACGCCATCGTGTGAGCGGCGCTGGACAGAAAGCGGCCTACTTTTTCTTGCCACCGCTGCCGCGGCGGGGGGTCGGGTTCGGCTTGGCCCGCCTCTTGGGCTGACCGGGACGGGACATGCTGCGCGGAGAGCGACGCTTGCCCGAGTGCCCGCCGGGTCCTCCCGGTCTCCGGCTGTCGACCCGGTAGACGATCCGAGCCTTCTCGGTGTCGTAGGGAGACATTTCGATCTTCACCCGGTCCCCGGCGACGAGACGAATGAAACGCTTTCTCATTTTGCCCGAGATGTGGGCGAGAACGAGGTGACCGTTATCCAATTCGACCCGGAACATGGTGCCGGGAAGGACAGTGTGGATGGTTCCTTCGAGTTCTACAGTGTCGTCGTCTGATGCCATAATGGGGGGAAAGCGCCGAAGATCGCTCATTTCCCGCATTTGAGAAGCGATTTTTCAGCATTTACGAGGATTACGACCCATCGGGCCGGGGTCCGGTTCAATATTAGATGAAACAGCGTTACTCCGACGGGATACAAGCGGTCAATAGCCGCCGGGAGCGTGGGACCGACCTTCTTCGACCACGAAGTCGGCGGGAAGCATCCGGAAATCCTCTGCTTCGACTTCACCTCCCTCGGTTATCTCGACGAACGCCTCGCTTTGATTGCGGTCCTTTGTCAGGATGGGTTTGGACCACCAGAAACTGTCGGCATTGGTGCTGTTCTTGTAGTCGGTCCCGATGGTGACGAGAGCCGGTTCGCCGGCGAGATCGCCGAGAGGAATCCGCCACCGGTGCACGTTCTGTTCAGGCCATAAGTCTCGCTCGCCAACGTCCATGCCCGCCTTCCATTCCGGATTGGCAATGGCGCCGAAGTCGTAGGCGCGCACCATCCTGCCGTTGAGGTAGAGCCTGGCGATCACGCCGTTGCCGTGAACGTTCTGGTCGGTTTTCAGGTAGAACACGAGCGATGTCGGCTCGTCCGGGACCCGGATCAGATAGTCGAGAGTGACTTCCTCCAGGCCGGAGGTTCTTCGGAAATTCTCCAAGCCCGCCTCCCCGGTGCCCCCGGCGTCGGGCACTTCCCAGGGGCGTTGGCCGGCGATGGTGAAATCGACGCCGATATCGATTCCGGTGGCGGGGCTGAGATGAACGCCGGTCTCGTCGGGGCTTTCGAGAGGCCCGTGTTCCACCGGGAGAGCGTCATCCTTGACGAAGACGAAATACGCGGGGAACTCCGTTTCGTATAGCCGCGTCTCGGAGCGGGCCTGGTCGTCGTTCCAGGCGGGGGCATCCCGCGTGGCGTCATTGACGACGACGCTCCGAACCTCGGCGCGAGTGAACAACTCGACTGCGCCGGACTCGGGGCTCTGTTCCCCGGTTTTCTCGAGCGCGAGGACACTGATGTCGTTCTTGTCGTAGTAACGCCGCACCATGATTCCATCGGGGAGGGAGGTGATCTCAATATCGGGACCGTTCCGAGAATCTTCGTCCTCGGGCATCAAAGGGTAATACACATCTGGATTCAGGCCGAGGAACCGGTCGCCATCCCGTGCGGGCCAACCACGAATGGCGAGCGAGCTTTGGAACGAGTCCTCGCCGCGGATGCGCTGATAAAGCGGCTTCCCGGCCGGATCGATCAGTTCCTGCACGGTCTCGGTTGCCTGGTATCGATAGACGCCACCGTCCTCGTCCTGGTACAGGCAGACGAGATGGTCGTCCTCACGATCCGGGACGAAGTAGGGTGTCAACTGGAGCGAGGAGAAAAGCTTGGCGCGGTAGTTTTGCAGCGCGAGGGGCCCTTTCGTAGCGCTGAGGTCGGTCGTGTTTCCGCGGAGCTGGGCCAGTCCGCCGAGGGCGTCGGACCACGACATGACCCAGTGTCTGCGAACGTCGTCCTGGGCTCTCAGGATGGGGACCCAGGCGCGAAGCAAGGGGCCGTGGATGTAGGCCGAGACAGGCCGGCTTCGTTCGGTCCAGAATAGCCTCACCTCGGTGCTGCCCCAGACCGTGAGATAGCAAAGAGGCCAGCGCACGCCGAAGGCGACATTCTCCGGACCGTACTCCGAGGCCATGGGAACCCCCGGATTTCGCCGGAGCAGATCGCGGACCTGGGCCACGGCGCCCTGTCCGGAGTGGATGCCTTCCAGCGTGCCATTGCCGAAGTCGGCCGCCGTTCCCAGCACGTCTTCGTAGTTGGCGTCGACGCCGGTTTCTTCGTTCCACTCGATCATCATGTCGGTGTGGTATTTTCGCCATTCGGAGGAGAGGGGATCCAGATAAAGCAGTTCCCCGTCGCTGAAGTCGCGCCATTGGGATTGCTGGTCTTCGCCGAGCTTTCGATTCCCGTATTTATTGATCGTCATCTTCCGGGTGAGACCGAATTCGGCGATGTTGTCCTCCCGGAAGACGGGGGAGTTGTAGTTGACGCAGTAGGTGTTGACGTAGGCCATGGTCCGAAAACCGAATTCCTGAAGCTGCCGCACGCGCTCGGAAAATTCCTCTCGGGGTGTCCAGTCCGGGAGTTCCCGGTCGAATCCGGCGGCGCGGGCGTTCCACTCGTGGAACATGACCGTGTCCGGTTCGAACATGTCGGCCAGTTGGGCGTACATCTCGCTGTCGCCCTGACTGAAGTTGTCGACGATGATGCGGATCCGATCGGCCCACTCGGGAGTGGCGCGCAGGGCCATTTCTTCCTTGAACAGTTCCCGATACCAATTCCGGTAGGGCGTCATCGCATCGACCCACCCGCCGTCGAAGACATCCAGGCGGTAGACCACCGACTCGGTAACCTCGTGGTTTTCGAAAGGCATGAGGTTGAGGTGCTCGAAAGCCACCGAAAAACTCCGGCCGTCCCAGTGGTGGAAAAGGTAGTGGTCGTGGAACTGCTCGTCCTGCGCCCACAGGCCGAGGCTGCCCTGCTTTCCCTCGATGCCGAGGACGCGGGCTTCCAGAAAGTTGCGCAGGCCCGCGAAGGACTTGAGACCGGTTTTCATGTGTCGGTCGATCATAACGCCGCCGAAGCTGGGAACGTGGAATCGGTGATACTCGGCGAGGTTGGTCAGTGGCGCCTGCACGCCGAAGACGCCCTGGTCGCGGCTGCGCCCGGTGGCTTGAAAGAGCAGATGGCCCGTCTCCGGATCGACTTGGGCCCGGATCGTGAGAGAGTCGTCGGGGAAGGCTTCTTCGCCGTTGCCGAGGCCGCGCCACGTCGCTTCCACGCCGTTCTCGATGGGACGGGTGGAAAACTCGGAATCTTCATGAGGTCGAAAGTAGACGGCGTAATCCCGCTGGTCGGGAATCTCGAAGATTTCGTCCGCCTCGGCCAGGAGCATGGAGGAGGTGTGCCAAGGGACGTGCAGGCTCTCCATGGCCTCCACGCCGCCGCGCATGTGACCCATCCCGCGCGGCATGCCGTAGTCCGCGCGGCCGCGATCGGCGTGAAGTTCTCCGGTAACGAGGTTTTTTACCGCGACGATCATGCCGTCCTGGAAAGTGACCCGCATGCGCCCGGTTTCGATCGTAAAGGCGCGTTCTTCGGGCAGCACCTCCACCGGGTAGTCGTCGGCCCCGGAACTCGGGGCGCAGGCCAGAAGAACCGGTAGAGCGAAAACGTAGGGTCGAAACATGACGAGGTACCTCGAACGGAAGGTGAAAAGGTTCAACGACTACCTGCACCCCGCTAGCGACGCCGTTCCTTCGGGTTCGGTTCGAGGACCGGCGGCGTGGATTCCAGCCAGTCGGCAATCGCTTTCTTGAACCGTTCCTCCACCTCGGGCAGGGTTCCCGCGAGGTTCTCGAGTTCGCGCGGATCGGTCTGGATTTCGAACAGCATCGGTTCCTCGTCCCGGTCGACGTACTTGTACCGCTCGTCCATAGCCATCTTTTCGTCGTGCAACTCGGCGTAGGCGTATTGCCGCTCGTACTCCCCCTTTCCGGAGAGCAGGGGCTGCAGGCTGTAGCCGTGACATTCCCGCAAGTCCTCCTCGGCGGCCCCCGCGATTTCCAGGAACGTTGGCGCCAAGTCCACCAGTTCGACCGGATGGTCCACCACGATGTCCGGCTTCACGCCTGGACCGGCGATCACCAGCGGCGAACTGACCGAGCCCCGGTAAAACTCGCCCTTGCCCCACTTGCCGTGGTCGCCGACGATCGAGCCCTGGTCGCCCGCGAAAACCACGATCGTGTTTTCGAGCCGGCCGGACGTCTCCAGGGCCTCGACGATCCGTCCCACCTGCGCGTCCAAGTGCGTGATCATTCCGTAATACCCCGCCCGGAACGCCCGCAACTCGTCGTCGGTCGCCTGTTTCAGCGGGCCCCGCGTGGTGGAGCGGTCGAAGTCGAAGGGCAGGCGCATCTCCGCCGGATCGTACATCGAGGCGTAGGGTTCGGGGGCGTCGGCCGGCGGATGCGGCGCCACGAAATCCACCCACAGGAAAAACGGTCGCTCTTCGCGGTACCGCTCCACGAACCCCACCACCTGCGTCCCGATGTAGGTGTCGTGGTGATGCTCTTCCGGCAACACCGAGGCGTGGGCGGTGAAGCGGGTCGTGCGATTCTCGCGGTAGTCCGTTTCCAGTGCTTCCAGCAGCCCGTGGCCGCGCAGGTAGTCGCGGTAGTGATCGTCGCCCGGTCCGCCCCGGCCCTTGGCCGCGGTTACCTTGCCGTTGATGGCGTGGATGAAATCGAAACCCAACTCCGCCAGCTGCTCTTCATGGCCTTCGGCGGTGCGCTCGTTGGCCCGGGTGGCGGCGTGCGGCTTGAAGTGGTTCTTGCCGATCAGCGCCGTGTGGTACCCGGCCCGCTGCAGCGCCCGGGGAAACGTCCACACGCCTTCCGCCATGTTTCCGTCCCGGTTGTGGTAGACGCCGGTGCTGTGAGGGTACTTGGCGGTGAGCAGCGAATTCCGAGAGGGAGCGCAGCTCATTCCCTGGCACACGTTATTGCGGAACAAGGCCCCTCGAGCGGCCAGTCGATCGATGTTCGGGGTCTCGACTTCGCCGCCGATCGCTCCCAGCAGGTCGGGGTGGTGATCGTCCGACTCCAGCAGGATGAGGTTCACCCGTTCCGGGGCCGCCTTTGCGTTCCAGCTCCCCGCCACCCCGATCAGCAGTGCCAACGCCACGGCCATCCCGCCTTTACCGCCTATGTCGCCGCGGACTCGCTTTTCCGATCCGACGGCTTTCTTGGCCCTTTCGGTCCGGGGCCGGGGATGGTGCAACGGCGGGAGGGGGCGAGCTGCGTTCATTCCCCAGACTGAACGCCGGGCGGTCGTTCCGTCAAGCCTTCGCCGGGCGCATACGGGGCGACGAAGAGCCCGCTCACGGTCGATCGTCCTGGAATTCGATTCCCTCGATGAAGACGCGTTCGGTTTCGAGATCCCGGCCCAGAATCTGCACGTCGGCCCGTTTTCCCGCCTCCAGGCTGCCGGTCTCTTCCGAAATGCCGCCTCGTTCCGCCGGGGTCAGGCTGGCCATCCGGACCACCTCCGGGAGGCTGGCTTCGGTCTGGGCGAACATCACGCGAACCATGTGGTCCATCCCCCGCACCGTGCTCGCCAATCCACCATCGAGGCCGACGCCCACCCTGCCGTTGTTCAGGAAGGGGTTGCCCGCCTCCTCCGGCCCGATCAGGTATTCGCCCTCCGGCATGTCGACCGCCCGGTTGGCGTCGGTGACGAGACAGAGCCGTTGCGGCCCCTTGAACCGAAAGGCGAAGTTCAACAACTCCGGGGCGAGGTGTTCGCCGTCGGCCAGAACTTCCGTGCTCATTTCCTTCTCGAAGAGTACGAATTCCGCCATGCTTCCCCGATAAGGCGTATCGAACCGATCCTGCAAACTCCGGATGCTGCTCATCGCGCACCAGAAGTGATCCACGTGCCGCAGCCCTGCCTCGAAACCCCGCTCCATTTCCGGCCAGGAGGCGTTGGAGTGACCGCAGGTCGCCAGCATCCCCCGTCGCCTCGTTTCGCGATAGAAATCCTCCGCTCCCGGCAACTCCGCCGCGCAGGTGGCGATCCGGACGATGCCGCGCTCGAACGCCTTCAGGTACTCTCCCGGATCGGGTGCCCGCTCCAAACCGCCCGGGTGGGCCCCCACTTTGCTCGACGCGAAGTAGGGCCCGTACCAGTGAACGCCCGCGATGCGAGCATGATCGCCCGGCTTCCAGGAACGCTGGACCGCTTCGCACGCGTCGAGCATGCGGTCGAGATGTTCCGGCGTCGCGGTGGTCGTGGTCGGAAAAATCGTCGTCGTCCCGTACCGGGTGTGGCCGGTCGTCGCCCTGCGCACCGCCTCCTCCGTTCCGTCCATGAAGTCGGCGCCGCACGCCCCGTGAACGTGGAGATCGACGAAGCCCGGTGCGATGTAGCCGCCCCCGGCATCGACGATTCCGGCCCCTTCCGGAACTTCCAACTCGGCGGCGCGGCCCACGGACTCGATCCGGCCGCCCCGCGCCACCACGACGCCGTCTTCCACCAGCAGGTCGGGCAACACCACCGTGCCGTTTCGAAAGACTTGGATTTCAGGAACCGTCATGGGTCGGCGAGGGATTGAAAAAAAGAATTACTCTCGTGAAGGGCGGTCGAATGCTCATTCTACCCATACCGCCGGGCTGATGCCCATCACGAAAGGTTCGAAGTCCGGCGAGGTGGGCTGGTAGGGCGGCTTGAGGGCCCACCATCCTTCGGCGATGCCGGGTCCGGTGGCGACGGCGCAGAGGAAATCGCCCGGTTTCGCTCCCAGGTCGTCGAGGGTGAAAGTCCGGGCGAATTTTTCGCCGGGGCGGCTGCCTTCGTCCTCCGGAATGTCGATCGATTGAACTTCCTCGCCATTGCGGTACACGCGCAGACGATCCGTCCGCGTCCAGCCGGGGCCGAGGACCTTCGCGGTGACCGTTTCCGCCTGCGGGTCCGGATCCAGTCGGGTCAGCAGACCGAAGCTGATCCAGGTCCGACCGTCGAGAACGGATGCCACGGCGGTATCGGTGTCGATGGCGGAGGGGGCGTCGTCGGGCGCCTCCAGGTAGGTGCGCGCTTGGCCGGGGATGGCGATATTGGTCGTGTGGCTGTCGCTCGACCCGATCCCGGCGATCCGGTGACCGCTCCGGAGCAGGGCGAACCAGTCGCGTACCAGCTGCAGCGGATCGGTCTGCTGGGCTCCGGAATTGACCAGCTCCATGGCGTTGGCCCGGAGTTCTCGTCCCTCCCGGAACGTGCCCGTTTCGCTGTCGAAATTCTCGGGATCGAGAGGGCGGAAGCCACGATGGACGTCGCGACCGTGGTTGAGAATGCAGACTTGGACGCCCGGAGTGGCGAAGATGTTTTGAAAGATCTGCGGCCACTGACGCAACTTGTGCTCGGCGGGTTCGGCGCCCGGCTCGATCGGAAAGGAATTGAAGTGGCCAAGCCCCGTGGTGACCTCGCAGCCGAGCACGGAAGTGAACCACCGGTCGGCACCGATGCGCTCCGCTTCGTCGCTGTAGTCGATGTGCTTGTCGTGCGCGGTGGAGACCGGCAGCTCGACGCCCTCGCCGGCGATGGAAATGAGCCGTTCCGCCAGGCTGCAGTCCCCGTGCCGGTCGAACTGGAACGTATGCAGGTGCGGATCGCTGGCGACCAGGCCGGGCGTGGGGACTTCGCGGCGTATCTCGAAGCGGAGGTCGGAGGCGCCGTCGGCGTCGTCGACGACCACCTCTCCGCGATCGAGTCCGTATTCGAACCCGCGGCCGCAATGAACGCGGTAGCGGCGGGGATTGTTCGCGTCGCCCGCGAGCCGGATGGTCGCCTCGCCGTCGAGCGAGTAGACGACGCCTTCGCGGATAGCGAGGCGATCGTCGGATTCCGCTCCGATGAACACCAACGCGCCGCTGTCCGCGTCGGTGACGGTGAACCGGCAGGGGATCGGGTCGCCCGTGTCCGCATCGACGGCCGAGAGTCCCAGAGTCGCCGTCATCGGGGGGAGCGCGCGCCGGTAGCCGCGCTGTTCGAAGAGTTGCTCGGCGCGTTCCGGATCGGCGAACGCCTGGATCTCCTCGTGGAGAGCGATGTCGCCGACGCGGATGTCGTCGGGCTCGTCCGAGCCGGTGGTGATTTCGAGTTCGTTCCCGGTCGCCTTCAGCAGGTCGGCGGGGATCTCGATACCGTGCTCGAGGTGATTGTGATCGCGGGTCAGCCTGGCGAGTTTCGAGCCGTTCAGCAACACGTCCCAGAACTGTTTGATTCCCTCCTGACGCAGAGTGAGGAGCTTAAAGGAATCCGGCGACTCGAGGTCGAAGGCGAGGTGGAACCGGGCGGCCTCGGCTTTTTCGGGATAGCTAGACCACTCGCGCGGCTCGGCGTTGCGCACGTGACGGAACTCCGAGTCGAGAACGAGCGGTTCGGCTTGGCTCGGTGCCGCCAGCGGCGCGAGCAGGCCGAGGGCGATGGGGAGGGCGACGATTCGAATCATGAAAGCCGAAGTCTGCCCGTTTTCCGCAGTCGGCGCCACGTCCGAATCAACGCCATCGCGCCGTCACTTTGCTTCGCGCAGGGCTTTCGCCAGCCGACGGGCCCCCTCTTCCCACTGCTTCGGTTCGGCCGCGCCGAAGCCGGTTACCATCCGCCAGGTGCCCTCGAAACCCGCCGGGATGGTATCGCCCTCGAACGACTTCAGGTAATACTTCCGGTAGGTTCCGGGCACGTTCCAGATCATCGATTCGTGCCCGCCGAGTTCGGGTGTTTCCAGCAATCGCGACACGGCGAACTGCCCGGACTCGGGCTCGTACACCGCGACCCAGTCGACCCGGCGGCGGATGTAGAACTGCCGCGCCACGTCGTCGGTATCGCGAAGTTCTCCGCCGATCGACTCCTCGGGCGCGTCGTCGCTGGCGGCGAGAAAGGCTGACACCGTGGGCCGCCAGGCATGCATGAAATGATAGACGAGCTTGAGCGGCGCGGCCTCGTCGGTGGAGACGGTGGCGGTCTCGTAAAGGCGATCGTCCTTGAGTTCGATGACCCCTTTCAGTGCGAAATTCCGAACGCGCGAGACCCGTTCGAAGCGGAAAGTCTCCCCGGCAAGCGTTTCTCCCGGCGAGGCGATCGTTTCGCCGTCGAGCACGAAGGTCAGCGATTCGAGCGGTTCGGGTTCGTTTTCCAAGTGCCCGGTCCCGATGAACCCGACCCCTGGAAACGAGAACACGGTGCCGTAGGCGCTGCCTTCGGTCGTCATGGGCTCTCCGCGATAGTCGATCCGTCCCGGCGTCCACTGCGAAAGTTGCCGGAGGATCAGCGTGACCTCGCCGCAGCGAACGGTGATCCGGGGCAGGTCGGGGCCGAGATTGGGACGGAACGGTTCCTCCGCCGGGACCAAACCCGGACCCAGGGCAAGTAGGCAAAGTATCGGGAATCGGATCATGACGGCGAGGAAGGACGGATCAAGGGTGTTTCGCATGGCAACTCGAGGCTCACTTGATTCCGATGACCATCGAATCCGGTCCGACGAGATGCTCCACGCGGGTTTCGCGAAAGCCGGCGGCCTCCATCCAGCTTTGGCAATCGGCTCCGGTGTAGTCGAAGCCGCCCTCCTCGTCCCGGCGGAGAAAGCCGAGGGCGACGAGGGCGTCCAGAAAGTCCCGCGCCGCGCGCGGGTGCAGACCGAGGCGGCCGGTGATCGCCGCGAGGTCTTCGGGATGTTTCTCCAGTTCGGTGAAAACCTCCATTTCCACGGCGCTGAGCAGCGTGTTCGACGCCCAGAATCCGAGGCCGGTCTGGAGGATTTTGTCGGGGGAAGGAAGAGCGGGCGGGTCGGATTTCATGTCGACCTACCGATAGCAGAACCCGGCTGCCGGGGAAAGGATTTGATGGCGGAGGAAAGCGGAGTATTTTCCGTCGCATTCGCTGCGGTAAGGGCGTATGCGATCATCGGAATCCGGCCGGTCTTCTATGGGTTCGCTGAACGGTTTTGCGGCAAAAAAAGTTCAACCGAAACTGTCGAAGTTCCCACGACTCACCACTTCCAATCCATTTGCGCGAATAGCTCAGCGGTAGAGCATCTCGTTTACACCGAGGCGGCCGGGGGTTCGAATCCCTCTTCGCGCACCATTTTTCAGGCGGGACTAAAATTTCCTAACTGATGGATTTAGAGTTAATTAAAGATTTCAAGACGCCGTTTTTCTATCCGGTTTGGCGCTGATGAAGACGTAACGGTGCTCCGCTCCGGTGCACCACCGACTACCGTATTTCGTCGCTTCGAGACTCCTTTTTGGATTTCGCTGACGATTTACGAGGCCCCCCCTCACTCCAACGGATGCTCCTTGAGCAACTCCTCGGGCTTGTAGAACTGGCCCGGTCCCCGCGACTCGGTTTGCTTCCGGATTCTACTCACGGTGGCGGGCTCGACCGGCGCGGCCTGGTTGCCCCAGGCGTTTCGCACGTAGGTGAGGACGCCGGCGATTTCCTCGTCGTCGAGCATCGGTCCGAAGGCGGTCATGGGAGGAACTCCCTTGGCGGGATCGTAGAGCTTGTCCTTCACCTCCATCGGACCCCAGAGACCGTGGAGGGTCAGCTTGGCGAGGCGCTCCACGTTCCCGGTGACCCATTCACTGTCGACCAGCGGCGGGTAGATGTCGGGGACGGTTCCGAGCCCGTTGACGCCGTGGCAGGTGGTGCAGTAGCCGTCGCGGTGGTAGATTTCCTCGCCCACGAGCCAGAGTTCCTTTTCGGTTCCTTCGAGGTTTGCGGGCAGTTCGGGACGCTCTTCCTGCTTGGCGGCGAGGTCGAGCTGGCCGTCGACGAGTTGACGGGCGACGGGATTGTCGGTCAGATCGATGCCGTCGGCGTGGGGCTTCAGGGTGACCCAGGCGGCCTCGACGGCAGGGCCCATCCAGCGGTCGAGGGGTTTGCGAAGGGCTTCGAAGAGGAGGCGGGCACCGTCGGCGTCGTCGAGCCAGGAGGCGGCGACGATGGTCTCGAGGCGGACGCGGGGGTGCTCGTCCCGGGCGGCCTCGAACAGCATGCCGAGGGCTCCGGTGATCTCCTCGTGATTGAAACGGATGACGTCGACCGCTCCGCAGCGGACCTGGTGCATGGGATGCCCGAGGGCCTCTGCGACGAGATCGTCGTCGGCGAATCCCTGGGCCCAGGTGGCCCAGAGTCCCTCGAGGAGATGGCGGCCGTACTTGGGATCGCTCTTGTCGAGGCCGCCGAGCCACTTCTTGACCGCGGGGGTGACCTCGGCGGCGGGATGTTCGCGCAGTTCCCGCCGGGTGCGGTAGCGGGCGCGGTACTCGTCGAGTTCGAGGTTCGCCAGGAGCTGCTCGATGGCCGCGCCGGCGACGACGGGCGGATCGACGAGATCGTTGGCGGCGTAGGTGACGCGATAGATGCGACCGTAGTCGGAGCTGCGGTTGGGATCCCGGGCGGAGTGCTGCATGTGCCCGATGAGGGCGTTGTGCCAGTCGACGATGTAGAGCGAGCCGTCGGGCGCGAACTCGAGGTCGCAGGGGCGGAAGTTGCCGTCGTCGGAGCGGACGAGATCCTGGTAGTGGGTTCCGGTGAAGCCTGCCCCGTCCTCGATCATGGTGTGCTGCTTCGTTCCCAGAAAGCCGATGGTGTTGTTGAGCAGGTAGTGGCCCCGGGACTGCTCGGGGAAATGACGGCTGTAGACGAATTCGCCGCCCGAGGTGGGGCGCACCTGATGAGTGGTGAATTGCTCGACCTGGCCGATTTCGTAGCCGTGGGGCACCTTGACGCTGAGCGGCAGCAGCCACCAGTTGGCCCCGGGGGAGGCGTCGCCGAGGA
Organism: Verrucomicrobiales bacterium; assembly: GCA_040905585.1. GTDB lineage: Bacteria > Verrucomicrobiota > Verrucomicrobiia > Verrucomicrobiales > DEV007 > Arctic95D-9. The sequence goes on along the minus strand of JBBDRG010000062.1, from coordinate 23,381 downwards.
AATCCTGGCCGTATTCGTCGAAGGCGACGGCCCACGGGTTCGAGTAGTCGGCCTGGGAGTGGCGGATGAGTTTCCACGTCCGCGGGTCGAAGCGCCAGAGTCCGCCGTCGGTCATCCGCTGGGGGCCGTAGGGGGTCTCGACCTGGCTGTGAAGAAAGCGCCCTTCGCAAAGGTAGAACGCGCCGGAAGCGTCGGCCGAATAGGACGAAATGGCGTGGTGGGTGTCGTGGGAATCGAAGCCGTCCACGAGCCGGATCTTCTTGTCGGCCCGATCGTCGCCGTCGAGGTCCTGCAGCAGCATCAGATAGGGTTCCTCGCTGAGGTAAACCCCCTCCGGCGCGAGTTCGAACCCGATCGGGATGTGGAGACCGTCGGCGAAGACGATCTCCTTGTCGGCCTTGCCGTCGCCGTCGGTGTCCTCGTAGATGAGGAGTTTGTCGTCGGGCATTTCTCTCCCCGGCCGGTAGTGGGGATAGCTCGTCACCGTGGAAACCCAGAGCCGGCCCCGCTTGTCGAAGGACATCTGGACCGGATTCCGCAGATTGGGGAACTCGCGTTCGCTGGCGAAAAGGGAGATTTCGTAGCCGTCGGGAAGCTGGAAGAGGGGCTTGGCGCGCTCCGGCTCCAGGTACTCGATGGGCCGATTGTAGTTCGTTTGCACGGGTGTGAGCGGCCGGGTTTTCGAGTCGTCGACTTCGATCGTTTCGCCCCGGGCGGCGGCCCAGACCTTCTCGTCGCGCAGCGCGGTCATCTGGCGGATTTTTTCGATCTCCTCGGGATAGTTGAAGTCGCCGTAGGGGGCCCAGCGCTGGCCCCAGACATGGACGCCGTTGAGCATGCGGTAGTCGTGATGCCAGAGCCAGTTGCGGTCGCCGATGGCGGCGAGGAGTTCCTCGCGGTGCTCGACGGGGCCGTCGCGCTTGCCGAACAGCTGCTCGGCGAGGTGAGGCGCGAGTTTTTCGTAGCCGTCCTCGTTGAGGTGGCAGCCGTTGAGAGTCAGGTCGGTTTCCTCGTCGGCGAGCCAGGCGCGGGTCGGCCGGAAGAGGTCGATCGCCCCGACGTTCTTTTCGGCGGCCACGGCTTCGACCGCCTCGGCGTAAGCGGCGAGGCGTTTGTTTTCCTCCAGTCCCTGCGGCAGCTTGTAGCGAATGCGGTGCTCGTCGTCCTGCGGCAGCGTGTAGTCTCTGCTGCGGTCCTCGAAGGCGATGGGCGTCACCAGCACGAGGCGCGGCGCGGTTTTGCCGTTGTAGGCCTGCGCCAGGGTGTGATCGACGAAGGCACTCAACTCGGCCCTGAAGTTGTCGACGCTCTCGAGCCCGTCGAAGGATTCGTTGAAGCCGAAAAAGGCGACGATGGTGTCGGCCTCGAGCAGGGTGAGCCATTCGTCGGGGTAGGGGTAGTGGCCCTTGCCGAAATGGGTCTGCTTGTCGGGATGAAATTTTTCCGCTCCGGGGAAGGCCCATTGCGTTGCCCGGGCGGGATGGGCGCGAAAGCCGGGCGTGTCGGCGGGGTGGCACATGTTCCGGAAAAAGAGGTCGGCGTCGGGGAAGCGGGAGAACATTTCCGCCTCGAAGAAGCCGTGCCACAGCATGCGCTCGCCGAGGCTGTTGCCGATGAAAACGATGCGCTCGCCTTTGGCGGGAGTGAAGGGCAGGGAGACGGGTTCGGGTTTTCGCTCCGGAGTGCCCGGCTGCTCGTAGGTGGGGCGCTGGCTGTCGGCTTCCTTCTGGGCCTTGCCGTAATTGACGTCGCTCTTGGGCTTGCGGGTCGAGGCGAGTCCGGTGGCGGTGGACTTGCCGAGGGCGAAGTCCTCCGGCTTCAGCTTGATCTCCTCGTAGTATTCCTTCGGATTGCGGGAGAAGAAGGTGGGGCTGAAAGGATCGACCGGGTTCACGTTCGCCTTCTCCGGAACCTCGAGGTCGAGGAGGTGGAAGACGCCGTTGACGACGAGCCGCCGCAGGCCGGCGCTCTTGAAATCGACCGAGGCGCCCATGGTGCTGGTCAGGGCCCTCCCGGTCTCGCCGCTCGGGGCGGTGTACTCACGGAGCCAGACGCCGGCTTGCATGGGTTGGTTGCGGGGATCGTCCTCGAGAATTTTCGAGTCCGGGGAGATGGTTTCGGTCACGGCGGCGCGAACGAGGACGGTGGCTTTCTCCTCGTCCAGATTCTTCACCGTGTAGACGTCGCTGGGCGCGAAAATGTCCTCGACGCCGTTGAGGACCGGATGGTCGGCGTTTTCCTCGACCACGACGCCTCGGGCGCCTTCGACCTTGTGCTTGCCGTGATGGGCGACCCATTTTTCCCCGAGATAATTCAGGCCGAAATTGTTCCAGTCGAATCCCGCCGCCTCGCTTTTCGTGTTGAACGCGTGGGTCGCGGTCCGCAGACCGATGAGCGGTTTGCCGGCGTTCACGTAGTCGGCGAAGTGCTGCAATTGCTCGTCCGGCAGGTCGCGGAAGCGGGTGTTGAGAACGACGAGGTCGGCGTCGGCGAGCACCTCGAGTCCTGGAATGTTCGTCTGGATCTCGGGGTTGATGACCCCGGTCTCGGGATTGATGGCGAAGAGGACCGTGGTTTTGAATCCGTGATGGATGCCGAGAATTTTCGCGAGCATCGGATTGGTTTCCTCGGAGCGGTATTCCTCGTCGCCGGAAACGAGGACGACGTGCTTGCCTGCGCCGGGACCGTCGCCGGCGGGGATTTCGAGGGTTTGCGCAGTCGTCTCGACAAAAGCGAGAGCGGCGAGAAGCAGCGTCAGAACGCCGGAGATCGTGAGTCTGGACATAGTGGGGAGTTTCGGTTTCAGAAGGAAATGTCGGCTCGCGGGCAAGGGGGCGCAACTTCCGGAATACGCCGTTCTTGTGCCTGTGTTAGCGAAAGAGAGGTTCTCTTCATGCAAGCTTCTTCTGGGAGCCATTATTTTTCAGACGTGCCCGGCCCCTCGGAGAGCCATCGCACCAGAGCGACGACTTCCTCCTTTTGAAATCCCGCGAGAAGAGACGGTGGCATGGGCGACACCCCGGATTCGCTCAGGCTGGCGATCCGGTCCTTTGGCACCTGTGTCATTTCGGTGGGAGCGAAGGGATTCGTGGAAAGGTGGAGCGTGGATTCGCGGAAATCGTCGCGGAGGAGGCGACCGGTCAGGGTGGTGCCGTCTTCAAGGGTCGCGGTGGTGTTCCGGTAGACTTCGGCAACCACGGCGGAGGGTTCGAGGATGGACTGGAGCAGGTCGCGCGGACTGAAGCGGCTTCCGACGCGGTCGAGATCGGGTCCGACCGGGTGGCCATCCGCCCCGAACGTGTGGCACCGGTGGCAGAGACCGGCCCGGAACAGTTCGCGCCCCGTTTCCGGGGAAACGCTCTCGGCAGCCTCGAAGTCCTCGTCGGAAAAGTCGGACAGGGTCCAGTTTTTCACGAAGGGCCGCGGCGGCGGGATGTCCTCTTCACTCGCGGCGGGGGCGAGCAGGTCGCCCATTTCCTCGCGGGCGTCTTCGGGCGCGGAGGCGAGGGCCGAGGCTTCGAGTTCGTCGAAAAACGGCGGCATGAAGCGGTCTCCTCGCGAGGTTCGCCGCGCCGCCGCGAGTTCCTTGAAGTAGGCGGTCCGGGTTTCGCGGGTCCAGCCGGAGCGAACCAGGGAGAGCATTTCCAGGTAGTGGAGACGATCTTCCTGGGTCTGGGAGAGCGACAGGAAGCGTCGGGCCGTTTCCACCGCTTCCGGGGCGTCGAGGAGCGCGAGAAGCCGGACCGCTTCGCGGGTCACCGGTGCTGCGGGGTTCCCGATCCAGGCGAGGGCGCGGGCTGCGAGTTCGTCCCGGACCGGCTCGGGCGTATCGGGAGACAGCCCCAGTTCGCCGATCCGCAGAAGGCTTAGCTTTTCGGTTCGGCGCCACGCCTCGGTCGGGTGGGCCGCGGCGGTTTCGAGGGCGGCGGCGCTATCGGTATCCGATCCTTGGCGCACCAAGGCGAGCAGGGCGGTTAGCCAGCCGAGGTCGGCATCGTGGCCCAGCGCTTTCTCCCGCCACTCTTCGACGGGGCGCCGCTCCAGCCGGACGCGGGCGGCGTTGCGCAGCCACGGGTCCGGGCTTCCGAGAAGAGACCAGCATTCCGAGTCATCCGGGAGCGGGCCGGTTCCCGACTCGAGGCGGCGACGGGATTCCCGCGCCTCCGCGGAGAAGCTCTCCCGATCCTGCGCCTGCCGGGACAAATCGGGGGAGGGGCGGGGACTTTCGGTGCTTCCCTCGTAGCTCAGTCGAAAGAGCGCCGAGCGGGTCTTTCGTCCGCCGGTGACGAAGTACATCGTTCCCGAGTCGTCGAAGTCGAGATCGGTGACGTTGAGCGGGCGTCCCTCCAGAAAGACCTCGCCGCTCGCGTAGTAGCTGGCGCCCCGCGACACGAGGTGGACGGCGACGATGCGGCCGTAGGCCCAGTCGAGGGCGAAGAGGGCGCTGCGCCAGGGCTCGGGGAAGTTGCTGCGGTAGCCGAATTTCACGGCGGTGGGCGAGCCGCGACCGACGTCGTAGGTGGTGGGGACGGAATCGGGAGCGTAGACCGGGAGACTGCGCGTGTTGCCGGGGCGCTGGTGCCAGCCGTAGTTGGCGCCGGCGACGAGGTGATTGATCCGGGTGGGGCGATAGAAGGGGAGACCGAGGTCGCCCTCGTTGTCGGCGTCGTAGGTGAAAGGGTCGCCGTCTCGGTGGAAGTCGATGCCGTAGGGGTTGCGCAGTCCGCGGTTGTAAAGATTCCACTCGTCTTCGTTCTCGCCGATTGAGGACCAATAGCCGAGCGGTTTCGGATCACCGGGCTCCGGCGCGGTGAAGAAGGTGCTGTTGTCCGGAGCCTCGACGCTGTCGCCGTGGATGGCGTGGATCGTGCCTTCCGGTCCGAGGGCGAGATCGTTGCGTCCGTGACCCGTCGTGCCCTCGGTGGACTGAATTTCTACGATCTCGTCGTAGAGATCGTCGCCGGTGGTGTCGCGGAGCCGATGAAGTGCTTTGGAGCGGTTGGCGTTGGCGTAGAGCGTCGCGCCGCGAAAGGCGAGACCGCGGCACTCCTCGAGCGTGTCGTTGATCGTCTCGGCTTTCTCGACTCGCTCGCCGTCTTGGGACAGAGTGAAGCGGAGAAGGCCTTTTCTCTCTTTGCCCACTACAAGGCGACCTTGGGGATCGATCGCGAGACTGACCCAGGAGTCCTCGTCCTTCTGCGCGGCCCGGACCGTGGTCAGGGAGAACCCGTCCGGCAGCGGCGACACGTTCTGCACGGCACTGTCCTCGAGCGCTTCTTTCCATTGATTGTACTCGGCCGAGGGCGGAACCTCCGGCAATTCGTTGAGCTCCCAGCGCGCCGGAAGGACGCGGCCCTTCTCTATCACGTCCGGTCCTTCCCAGTCTCCTTTGCCGGTGACTAGCCGGATCTCGTCTCCCTCCCGCCGGGTGAATCGCATTTCGGCGGCAACGGCGGAGGGACCGGCTACCGGGCGAGCGATCAACTCGATCTCGTTCGCACTTTCCGGGAGGAGAAAATCCGCGACCGGTAACTCGACCACGGGATCGTAGGCCTCGATCCGTTCGACCGTCTCTCCGTTGACGACGACTTCAAGATCCGCGAAATCGGCGGTCACGGTGAGGGTGTAGTCCTCGGGCACGTAGTCGAGTCCGAATTCGTGGCGAAAGGAGACGGTTTCCCCCGTGTCGTTTTCCGTCCAGAGCCAGGCGGGCGTGTCGGACTGGGCGGATAGGACCACGGGAATCCAGGCGAGAGCGAAGATCGAGAATTGCCGTTTCATTCCGACCAGGGCCTGGTCGATCTTTCCGGCAGCTCGGCGGGCGAGCCACTGATGGCCCGGCTTTCGGATGAGGGGGCTCGCGCGGAAAAAGAGCGGGATCAGGATGATCGAAAATCGAGGCATGGCCACGGAGGATGAGGGAGAACCGGTCGAATCTCAATGCAAATTCCGCTACGTCGGTCGCGCGGTTGCCCTCCATGCAGCCCTCACTCGGTCGAGGTCAGCGCGTCGGTGTTCTGGTCGGCACCACCCAGCAAGTCGCGAAGATTGTATTGCGTGTAGCGGGTGTGGCTGGCGACATTCTCGGAGTCGGCGTTGGCGACCCAGAAATCGAGGGTGTCGGGCGCGAACAGGACCGACTGGATGTTCGAGGTCATGCAGACGGGGCGATTCATCAGCGCGCGCGCCGAATCCGCGTCGAAGCCACCGAAGTTCGCCTCGACCCGATCGACGAGCGCCTCGTAGCGATCCCCGGAGGACATGAGGACGGTGTCCTTGATCGGGCGTTGCAGGCGGGGGTGCGATTCACCGCTCCAGATGGTCTCGAAAATCTCCGGGGTGGTTTCCAGACCGACGGCCCGCTTCGACTTGGCGTCGGAGATCACGTAGTAGTATTCGCAGGTCCTCGGCGCCTTCCGCATGATCGCGACCGCGTCGTCGACGGTATCGGCGCGCTCCATGACTTCGCGCATCAGCTGGGCCATGGGCTTGCCGTCCCAGTCGCCTTCGCCCCCGCCGCCCATTTCGCCGATGGCGACCTGCTTTTCGTTCATCGCCGTGACCGTGCCGATGAATCCGGCGTAGCCGACATTGACCCAGGCATTGCCCTCGTCGGGCTGCACGACCATGACCACGGCATTCTGCTCCAGCCCGAGTCCCCGCAGGTAGTCGAGGACGCGGCCGTGGTACATTTGTCCGTCGACGGTGGCGGTGCCGTGGAGGGCGAAGCCGGAGCAGTGGAACAGTTCGGGAAAGAAATTCGCGAGGCGGATCTCCTGGGGGTGAAGTCCGGTAGCTTCGGCGATCGCGTCCATCTCGCGGAGATGGCGCGGGTCGGTGAAGGGCTCGAGCCGTCCTTGGGCTTCCTCGATTTCCCCGAAGAACCAACGCCCCTTGTCGAAGGAGGTGCCTACCCCGACGCCGTAGACGATGCTGTCGACGAGGTGGCGGATCTCGTCGCGCAGCAGCACGCCGTGTTGCTCGCCCATCTCCTCGGGGGTGCCCTCGAGAAAGAGGACCCGGGTGCCGTCGATCAATTCGAGCCGACCGCGGCCATGGGCGGCGAGAACTTCGCGTCCGCCGTCCGCGGGGGGGAGGGGCTGGATCTTCGCGTCGAGGTTCGCCAACGCCACGCGGGCGAACTTGTCGAGGTGGGAAAGGGATACCCTCTCGGCCTTTTCGACCTCGTCCGGGGGGAGGCTCCAGGCCAAGTCGTTCGCGTCGTTGTTCGGCACCCGGTCGAAGGATTCGAAAGCCAGATCCAAGCGCTTGTCGCCCACGGAGATTTCGGCCTCGGCGACGTATCCGGCGTCGGTGACGGTGTACGCCACCACGAGATCTTCCGGCAGACCGGCGAGCCGGGCAAGCGGCCCGCGCGGCCGGCAGCGGAAGCGGTTTCCCGCCCCCTCCACCGCTTCGATCTCGACGGCGGCGGGCAAGAGAGCTAGCTGCCAGCGGGGTGCCGGATTTCGCAGCTCGGGCAGGACAACGGGGCGCGTGCTGGCGGGGTCCCCGGCAAAGCGCGGGACGTCGTTGGCACCCTCGATGACGAGGTTCTTCTCGGGGACGAAAATCCAGACCGTCTCGCCGTCCCGGCCGAGCCGGAAAGCGTGGTCGCCGATTTCACCGTCGAGGCGGAGCCGACCGGGGAACTGCGCCGCGAGGTCGAATTCCCCGCCGGCGAGAGCTTTCGGCAATCCCTCGACCTCGACGACTCGGACCGTGGCGGTGAAGGCGTCGCCGGGTTGGCCGGAATCGGAAGCGCGGAGCCGTTCGTCCAGCCGCATCGCGGCCCCGCCCAGGGCGCGGGATTCTTTGCTGGTGAGGGGACCGTACCAGAGCCCCGCGGCCAAGGCGGCGATCACGAGGAGGGCGAGCAGGAAGCGGAGGGGCGGTTTCGTTTTCACGCCGGTAATCTCTCATGAAACGCGAGGGGCGGGAAGAACAAATCGGGGGCCGGGCAGGCTCCGCTCCGGCGGTCCGGCTTTCGAAACGGCGGCCAAAGCCGGGGTGGGAACCGGCGCCTGTTGATGCCACTTGCAAATCCCCCTCGCGGCGAGACATTCCGAGTCCCTGTTTTCAACCTTCGCTCCCAGCCATGTTCTCTCGCCTTCTTCTAAGTTTATCCATTCTCTTTGCCGTCTGCCTGCCGATTGCGGCGGAGGACGGGTTCAGATCTCTCTTCAATGGCCGGGACCTCGACGACTGGGACGGCAATCCGGATCTCTGGACGGTCGAGGACGGTGCCATCACCGGCCGGACGAAGGGACCCGACCACCTCGAATACAACGAGTTTCTCATCTGGCGCGGCGGCACGCTTAAGAATTTCGAGCTGCGTGCGAAAGTCCGGGTCGCGGGCAACAACTCGGGTATTCAATACCGAAGCCGGGAACTGCCGGAGGTCGGGAAATGGTCGGTCGGCGGCTACCAGTGCGACGTCCACCCGAAGGCGGAAAACAACGCCATGGTCTACGAGGAGAGGGGCCGGGGAATCGTGGCCAAGAACGGGCAGAGCGTCGTCACCGATCCCGACGGCGGCAAGTGGCTCGTCGCCGAGCGCGACCCGGTGGAGGTGGACACGGCGCGGTGGCACGAATACACCGTGGTCGCGAAGGGCAATCGCATCACCCAGAAGATCGACGGCAAGGTCACCGCGGAACTGGTCGACCACGACGAATCGGCTCGCTCGCTCGAGGGACTGCTCGCCTTTCAGATTCACAAGGGTCCCGCCATGGAAGTGCAGATCAAGGATGTGCGGCTGAAGACGCTTCCCGATGGCGGCGTGACGCCTTTTTCCGAGGCCGACGTCCCCTCCGACGCCCAGCAGATCGAAAAGCCGAAGCCAGCCGGCAAGGGAAAAGGAAAAGGAAAAGCAGAGGCGAAAGCCAAGCCTCGTCCCAAGCGGCCCGCCGAAGTCGGTCCGCAAGTCGGCGAGAACAAGGCCACGCCGGTCGACCGGATCAAGGTGCCCGAGGGCTTCGAGGTCGAGCTTCTCTACTCCGTGCCCGGCGGCGACCAGGGATCCTGGGTCGCTCTCTGCCACGACGACGAAGGCCGCGTTTACGCGAGCGATCAATACGGCGATCTCTACCGCTTCACTCCGCCGTCCGCGGGGGAGGCTTTGAAACCCGCCGACATCGAAAAAGTCCCGGTCAACATCCGCGCCATCAACGGCATGGTCTTCGCCTTCGGCGCCCTCTACGCCGGGGTGAACGACTACGAGCGCGTGATGCAGAGCGGTCTCTACCGCATCACCGACAGCGACGGGGACGACCAGCTCGACCGACTGGAACTGCTGCGCGCCTTCGAGTCCAAGAGCGACCACGGCGTCCACGCCGTCCTTCCGACGCCCGACGGCGAGGGACTCTTCCTCGTCACCGGCAACAACGCCGTCATCGACGGCGGACCGGTCGAGGGCACGTCCGATTCTTCCCCCGTGCCGAAAAACTGGGGCGACGACCACCTTCTTCCCCGCATGCCGGACGGCCGCGGCCACAATCGTCACGTCCTCGCTCCCGGCGGCATCATCTACCGCCTCGATCCCGACGGAAAGGATTTCGAGATTTTCGCCTCCGGTTTCCGCAATATCTACGACGCATCCCTCAACAAGGACGGCGAACTCTTCACCTACGACGCCGACATGGAGTACGACTTCAACACCCCGTGGTATCGTCCCACGCGGGTGAACCACGTCGTCGGCGGCACCGAGGCCGGCTGGCGCAACGGGGCGGGGAAATATCCCGAGTTCTATTCCGACAACCTGCCCGCCGCGGTCAACATCGGCCCCGGCTCGCCCACCGGAACGCTCTTCGGCTACGGCGCGAAGTTTCCCGCGAAGTACCAGAACGCCTTCTACGCCTTGGACTGGAGTTGGGGCAAGGTCTACGCCGTGCATCTGGAGGAGGACGGCGCCAGCTACACCGGGACCAAGGAAGAGTTCATCACGGGCGCCCCGCTGCCCGTCACCGACGCCATCGTTCATCCCGGAGACGGCGCCATGTATTTCGCCATCGGCGGCCGCCGGGTCCAGTCGGGGCTCTATCGCGTGAGCTACACCGGCGGCGATAGCACCGCCGCGGTCGACCTGACGCCCGCGGTCACGCCGGAGCGCGAACTGCGGCACCGGCTGGAGAGTTTCCACGGCAAGGCGGACCCGAAAGCCGTCGCCGCCGCGTGGCCCCATCTCGATCACGAGGACCGCTTCATTCGCTGGGCGGCGCGCATCGCGCTCGAACACCAGCCCGCCGCCGAATGGGCGGGCAAGGCCCTTGCCGAGCCCGTTTCCGGGAAGCGCATTCCCGCGCTGCTCGCGTTGGCTCGCGTCCGCGGCGTCTGCCCGAGTCATCGTCCCGAAGCAGGCCCCGCCGTCGACACCGCGACCCGCGACCGAATTTTCGCCTCCTTGCTGGAACTCGACTGGGCGGACCTCGATGACGAGGAAAGGCTCGGCTACGTCCGCCTCGTCCAGATCGTGCTGAACCGCTTCGGCGATCCCGACCGGACTACCGTCGACGCGCTCGTCGCCACGCTCGATCCCGCCTTTCCGGCCGACAGCTTCGAGGAAAACTGGCTGCTCGTCGAAACCCTGTCCCACCTCCAGGCCCCGAACACCGCCGCCAAGGGCATGGCTCTCATCGCCGAGGCCGGGAGCCAGGAGCCGCAGATGGAGTACGCCCGCAGCCTGCGCCACCTGAAGGCCGGCTGGACGCCCGAACTGCGCCGGCAGCAGCTCGAGTGGTTTCTCACCGCCGCCAACTACCGGGGCGGGGCGAGCTTCGAGAAATTCATCGAGGGGATTCGCGCCGACAGCCTCGCCACTTTCACGGAAGCCGAGACAACCGAGCACGCCGAACTCATCGCCCGGAAGCCCGAGCGCAAGTCGGCGATCGAGAACGTCGGCGCCGTCTTCGCCGGGCGCGCCCCGACGATGTGGACGCTGGAGGAGCTCAGCGACGCGGCCGAGGACGGATTGACCGGTCGCGATATCGACAACGGAAGGAAGATGTTCTCCGCCGCAGCCTGCTACGCCTGCCACCGTTTCGGCAACGCCGGCGGCATGAACGGACCCGACCTCACGGGTTCCGGCGGCCGCTACAGCCCGCACGACTTCCTCGACCAGATCGTCAACCCCAGCAAGGAGATCAACGAGCAGTTCGCGCCTGTCGTGGTCACGAAGAGCAACGGCGACATCGTCTCCGGCGTGGTGGTCAATCTCAGCGGCGACAACGTGACTCTGAACACCGACCTCACCGATCCGAATCAGCGGGTCAACGTCGACCGCAAGGAAGTCGAGAGCATCGAGGTCTCCGAGGTATCGCCCATGCCGCCGATGCTGCTCAACATGCTGACCAAGGAAGAGGTCCTCGACCTGGTCGCCTACGTGCTCAGCGGCGGCGACGCGGAGAACGAGATGTTCGCGAAGTAGCCGTCTCCCGCGGGCTTGCCTTTGCGCGGGCCACTGGAGCAGCCCGATACCGGGCCTTAACCTTGCGCCATTCCTCCTAGGCCAGAATATCCTTCACCACGTGCCCGTGGACGTCGGTGAGGCGAAAATGGCGGCCCTGGTAGAGGTAGGAAAGTCGCTCGTGGTCGATGCCGAGCAAGTGCAGCATGGTGGCGTGGAAGTCGTGGACGTGGACGCCGCCCTCGACCACGTTGTAGCCGTATTCGTCCGTCTTGCCGTGGGTGTAGCCGGGTCGGACGCCTCCGCCCGCCATCCAGACGGAGAAGCAGCGGGGGTGGTGGTCGCGACCGAATTTTTCCGCGTTGAATTTTCCCTGGCAGTAGTTGGTCCGGCCGAACTCGCCGCCCCAGACGACGAGCGTGTCTTCGAGCAAACCCCGCTGCTTCAGGTCGACCACCAGGGCGGCCGAGGCCCGGTCGGTTTCCTTCGTCTGCCGCTTGATTCCGCCGGGCACGCCGGAATGGTGGTCCCAGCCCTGATGATAGAGCTGGACGAACTGCACGCCTTTTTCCGCCATGCGGCGGGCGAGGAGGCAGTTGGCGGCGAAGGTTCCAGGCTGGCGGGCATCCTCTCCGTAAAGTTCGAACGTGGCGTCGGATTCGTCGGAAAGGTCGGTCACGTCGGGAATCGAAGTCTGCATGCGGAATCCCATTTCGTATTGGGCGATCCGGGTTTCCAACGCCGGGTCGCCGGACTTGGCCAACTGGATCCGATGCAGATCCTCCAGTCGATCCAGCATGAAGCGGCGGGATTTTGCATCGAGTCCTTCCGGGTTGTTGAGATAGAGAACGGCGTCCTTGTCGGGACGAAACTGGACGCCATCGTGTTCGCCGGGCATGAACCCGCTTCCCCAGAGTCGGCTTGCCAGGGGCTGACCCTTTTTATCCTTGGTCACCAGTACCACGAAGGAAGGCAAATTGTCGTTGGTCGATCCGAGTCCGTAGGAAAGCCACGAGCCGATGCTGGGCCGCCCGGCGATCTGGGAGCCTGTCTGCATGAAGGTGACGCCGGGGCCGTGATTGATCGCCTCGGTGTACATCGAGTTCACGATGCAAATCTCGTCGGCGATTTTCGCGGTGTGGGGAAGCTGATCGCTGAACCACGCCCCGCTGTCGCCATGCCGGGCGAAGGGGAAGGGACTGCCGACCAAGGGCAGGCTCGCCTGGCTGCCCGACATGCCGGTGAGACGCTGACCCTGCCGCACCGAGTCGGGGAGTTCCTTGCCCTGCTCTTCGTTGAGGCGGGGCTTGTGGTCGAAGAGATCCATCTGCGAAGGGCCGCCGGCCTGGAAAAGGTAGATGACCCGCTTCGCCTTCGGCGCGTCGGTCAGGTAGGGCGGCGCGTGCTCCTTCGCGCTGGAATCCCGTAGCAAGCCGGCCAGGGCGACGCCGCCGAGTCCGCCGCCGAAGCGGGTCAGGGCGTCGCGGCGGCTAAGACCGACGGGGGAGTCGAAGCCGGTGCAGGATGTTGACGAGGAAGGCATTCGGGACAGGGAGAAGGGGGTAGGGTGGAGGAAGAAGGGGAACGGTGCTCAGCGCTTGGCGAGGCACTCGTCGAAATTCATTACGGTGGACACCAGCGTGGCGACGGCGGCGAGGCGGGCGGGGTCGTCGGTTTCCGGGGCGGGCTTGTCGCCGATCGAAACGAGTTTCCTCGCCTCGCCGGGTTCGTCGGAAAAGTGTTCTTGTTGTTCCGATAGGATTCGGCGAAGGATGGGACGTTCTTCCGAGTCGGGACGGCGACTGGTGAGACGGCGGAAGGCGTCTTCGATGACGGCGTCGTCGTCTCCTCCGTGTTTGGCCACCAGTTTTTCCGCGAGGACGCGGGCCGCCTCGACGAACTGAGGCGAGTTGAGCAGGACGAGTCCCTGGAGAGGGGAGTCGGTGCGCTCGAGCCTGACGCGGCACACGTCGCGCTTGGAGGCGTCCAGCGTGGTCATGAGCGGCGCGGGAGCGGTTCGTTTCCAGTAGGTGTAGAGGCTGCGGCGGTAGAGATCGTCGCCGGTTCCGGGTTCCGAGGGCGCGAACGACACGGCGATGTCGTAGGGTTTGACCGAGGGACCTCCGACTTCTTCGACCAGCAAACCACTCACGGCGAGGGCGTTGTCCCGTATCATTTCGGCGCTGAGCCGGGGGGCGGGGTATCGGTAGAGAAGGCGGTTTTCCGGGTCGCGGGCGGCGTAGTCCCCGGATTCCACGTCGGAACTCTGTCGATAGGTGGCGGAGAGAACGATCTGCTTGAGCAGGTGGCGCAGGTCCCAGCCGTGGTCCATGAAATCCCGGGCCAGCCAGTCGAGCAACTCGGGATGGCTGGGCGGGCGTCCCTGGCTGCCGAAGTCTTCGGAAGTGGTCACGAGCCCGCGCCCGAAAAGCATCTGCCAGTAGCGGTTCACGGCGACGCGGGCGGTGAGGGGATTGGCCGGATCGACGGTCCACTTGGCCAAGCCGAGACGATTGCGCGGCATCGCTTCGGGAAACGGGTTGAGCCACTCGGGCGTCTCGGGGGAGACGGGGGCGCCGCGGTCGGTGTAGGCCCCTCGGTCGAGGAGGTAGGACTGGCGCGGCTCGGCTTTCTCCTCCATCACCATGATCTCGGCGATTTCTTCGACGAGTTCGGTCCGCTGCTTTCGAAGGTCTGCCCGTTTGCGAAATTGCTCCCGGTAGGCACTGTCGACGTTCGCCAGGTAGAAGTCCAGGTCCGGCGTCGCTGTCGAGAGTTCCGCGACGGCGGCGATCTCTCCCTCGGCGAGTTGTCGATCGAAAACGCGGAAGTCGTCCACGAGGCCGTCCTTGAATCCGCTGTCGCGCATCCGTTCGCCGATGACGATGGTATCGCTGCCGCCGCCGGTGATTTCGCGAGTGAGCTTGTCGCGGACGACTTCGCTCTCGACGCGTTCGCCGTCGACGAAGAGCCGCACCCCCGCCGCGCGGCTGGAACCGTCGTAGGAGACCGCGACGTGCTTCCACTGGTCGGTTGGCAAGGCCTCCTTGGCGACGACCCGGATGGCGTTGCCGGGGTAGAAATGGATCAACGCGAAACTGAGTCGGCCGTCCTCGAGGAGGAGTTCGTAACCGCGGCTGGCGGCGTCGGTCCAGGCCTTGGAGCGGCTGAAAACGACTGCGCGTTCTTTCGAGTCGGGCGTCCGCATCCAGAGCGAGACCGAAAACGGGTCGTCGCGGGCGAAGTTGCCGACGGGCAGCTTGACGCCGTCGTCTCCGGTGAGTTTGATCGCCTGGCCGGACTTTCCGGGGACGAGGCGGTTGTTGGCGGGCGTCGTGGCGGGTTCGCCCTCGGGCACGTCGTTTTCCAGCTTGCCGTCCTCGAGCGCGTCGAACGAAAACGCGGCCGTCGGTGGCGGGACCTCGAGCGGACCGGGGTTTTCGCGGAGCCAACGCTCGAAGGCCGGTCCCGCGTTCTCGGCCATGCGGTTCAGTTCCTTTTCCGCCGCGGCGAGATCCGATTCGACCTTTGTCAGGGTCTTTTCCTGATCTTCGGTCGGCAACCACAGGGTCGGTGTCGGCACGGCGGGGGTGAAAAACGAGTAGAGCCCGGCCTCGTCGATGTTGGCGAAAAAGGAGGACAGCTCGTAGTACTCCTTCGTCGTGACGGGGTCGTATTTGTGATCGTGGCAGCGGGCGCACTCCATCGTGAGTCCAAGAAACGCGGTGCCGTAGGTGTGGAGACGGTCGGACACGTACTCGACCCGGAACTCTTCGGGGACGCTGCCGCCTTCGGCCTCCTGGGGGTGGAGGCGATTGAAGGCGGTGGCGAGAATCTGGTCGCGGGTGGGGTCGGGCAGCAGATCGCCGGCGAGTTGCCAGGTGACGAATTCGTCGTAGGGCAGATTGTCCCGGAACGCCCGAATCGCCCAGTCCCGCCACGCCCAGACCGTGCGGTCGCGGTCGACCTGGAAGCCGTAGCTGTCCGAGTAGCGGGCCACGTCGAGCCACTCGGCGGCGAGCCGTTCGGCGTGGGCGTCCGTCGGGAAAAGGCGATCCACCACTTTCTCGAAAGCTTCCGGAGACGTGTCGGCGAGAAAGGCGTCGATCGCGGCCGTCGTCGGCGGAAGACCGGTCAGGTCGAAGGTGACGCGCCGGATCCATTTCTCCCGGCTGGTTTCGGCCGAGGGGGCGAATCCCTCGCGTTCCAGTCCGGCGAGAACGAAGACGTCGATTTCGTTTCGAATCCACTCCGAGTTGTTTTCCGGAACCGGAACGTCTTCGGGGACCGGAACGAACGACCAGTGTTCCTGGTATTCGGCGCCCTCCTCGATCCACCGGTCGATCACCGCGATCTCCTCCGCCGTGAGCTTCATCTTCGACTCGGGAGGAGGCATGAGGTCGGCGTCGTCGTCGCTGTGGATCCGCCAATGGACTTCGCTCTTTTTCAGATCGCCCGCCACGATGCCGGCGTAGTCTCCGAGATCGGCGACGGCACTCTCGCGGGTGTCGAGCCGAAAGTCCGACTTCTGGTTCTTCGCGTCCGGACCGTGGCACTTGAAGCACTTGTCCGAGAGAATCGGGCGCACGTCGCGGTTGAACTCGATCTTGTCGGCGCGGGCCGTCGTAGCGAGAAGCAACAGGACGATGGAGAAAAATTGTGGCATGTTTTGACCCGGTCCGTGTCCGGGAGACGCGAGAGGACCCCCCCAGTGTACTTCCCCAATGTCGCGGATCTCACGCTTTTTTGGAGATAAAATGACTCACGCGAACTCGGCGTTTCCCAAGACGATGGAGAGACTGGCGAAGAATCTCGAAGGGCTGACCGTCGATGCCGAGGCGCTGGAACGCCCGCTTCAGCGATGCGACTTGGCCCGCTGCGGGGGCACCTGCTGTCACGACGGGGTTTACCTTTCCGGCGAAGAGGCGACGGTCGTTCGCGAACTCGCCGAAACCGCCCGCGAGGAATTCAAAGCGCTCGGCCTCGACCTGCCGGAGAAAGTCGTCGTCTACGGCAGCTGGCGAGGACGAATCTCCGGTCCCAAGACCGCGACCCTGCCGTCGCCGATGCGGGAGAAAGTTCCGGGATACCCCGCCCACTTCCCCGAGACGCGGTGCGCGTTTCTGCTCC
This sequence comes from Verrucomicrobiales bacterium, assembly GCA_040905585.1. Lineage (GTDB taxonomy): Bacteria > Verrucomicrobiota > Verrucomicrobiia > Verrucomicrobiales > DEV007 > Arctic95D-9. Next base: position 6,847 of record JBBDRG010000062.1, on the reverse strand, counting down.
CCGACGCGCGATGCGGCCTGCAGGCTCTGGCGACGGAGCGGGGACTGTCGCCGTGGCACTACAAGCCGGAGACCTGCTGGATGCACCCGCTTTCCATCGTCCCGGGGCCGGACGGAAAGCCCCGCCTGACGCTTCACGACGCCGACTCGGATCCGCAACGATACGACGACTACGACGGGTTCGTGTGCCGGACCCATTGCGGGCGCTCCTGCGAAAACGGTCGGCCCGCGCGCGAAACGCTGCGGGAGGAAATCGCAGTGCTGGAAGGTCTCGCCGGTCGCGGACTCGCGGAGTAGCGAATTTCCGGGATCTCACTCGGACGGGTCGACGACGATCGCCGGCGCCGTCGGGTTGTTGACCTCCAGGCCCATCTTGACGGCGCGGTTCTTCCACAGATTCCGGGCGAACTCCTGCATGTCCTCCCGGGTGTCGGCCTCGTCGACGATTTCGAGTCCGAGGAGCGTTTCGACCACGTCCTCCATGGTGACGAGGCCGCTCATCCCGCCGTATTCGTCGAGAACGATGGCGACGTGGTGACGGTTCGCGACGAGATGCTGGAAGGCGTTCGTGAGCTTGGTGGTCTGCGGAATGGCCGGAATTTCTCGGCTCAGGTCGCGGAGTCGGAGGTCGTAGTTGTCCTGGGCCGCCGCGAGAAGGATGTCGTGCTTGAGGACGAAGCCCTTGATGTCGTCGCGGTTCTCGCTGAAAATCGGGATCCTCGAAAAGGGCGAGTCGTCGTGGCGGTCAAGGTACTGCTGGACGGTGGAGTCCTCCGAAAGGGCGAAGACGACGACGCGCGGAGTCATCACTTCGCGCACCGAGATGTCGCCGAGCTGGAGAAGATTCTCCAGGATGCGGGATTCGTCTTCCTTGAGTTTGCCCTGCCGAGTGCCGAGTTCGGCCATGACTTTGAGTTCATCCCGGCTGAAGGCCGCTTCGCCGTGGTGGCCCTTGCTGAAAATTTCGATGAACCACACCATGGGCGTCATCAGCCTGGTCAACCAGTAGAGGCAGAGGCTGACCCACGGCGCCCATGACCGCCAGTACCTGGCCCCGAGGTTTTTCGGGATGATCTCCGACGCGATCAGAATGGCCATAGTCATGAGGGCGCTGGCCACGGCGTCCCACCGGCCGCCGCCGAGAGCGGTGACTTGCGCGGCCACGGCCATGGCGCCCATGGTGTGGGCGATCGTGTTCAGCGTGAGGATGGAGGTGAGAGGCCGGCCGATGCGGCTTTTCAATTCCTCGAGACGCGTCCCGATCTTCGGTCGTTTGTTCTTTAGGTTGGCGACGTAGGGATTGGTGACGCTCAGCAGGACCGCTTCCCACACCGAGCAGAAAAAGGAAACCCCGATCGCGAGGCAGAAATAGACGACCAGGAGGGTCCACGAGCCGGTGGCGCCGGGGGCGCCGCCACCAGAAGTGGCCACCGCAACTAGGGTAGGAAACATGGTTAAGGCAAGGTTGATGCGAAATCTCGACGCATCAAGTCGAAACGGGAACGGCGGCCGAGCCCGGAAGGGCGGACCAGACAGGGTTGGGTCCGGGAGCGAACCCTGTTCGACAAAGCGCCTCGGAAGGGGAACAGCCTCTGTCCCAAGGTTGCGGCTTCACAGCTTTTTGACGTAGGCGTAGTAGGCGCCGGTCTTTTCGCCGTCGGGACCGGTGAAGGTGGCGGTCAGTTCCGCGGGGCCTTTTTCCAGCGAAAGCTTGAAGGTGACGCTCGCTGCGCCCTCGGGAATTTCCTGCTCCATGGAGTGGCCGCCGACTTCGATGGTGGCGGTTTCCGCGGGAATGGAGACGCCGGGTGTGGTCCGGTAGGCCTTCGTTCCCGGCACGTCTTCTCCGGGGGGGACCGAGGCGGTGATGGCTTTGTCGGCGACGTCGCCTTCGTCGGGCCAGCGGCGCAGCTCGATTTCGTAGTCGCCGGCGGCTTCGACGTCGAGATACCAGAAACCCATGTTCTGGGGCTGGTTCTCGCCGCTTCGGATGTGTTGCTGGTTCCACGGGGACAGGGCGGTGGTGATCCAGTCGTGGCAAGTCAACCGGCTGGGATTCTCCGCCGGGTTGCCGACGGTAATTCGGGCCGGGTCGCCGAAGGTAGGCTCGAGTTCGGCCCACCAGTCGTCGTAGAACGCCTTGAGACGTCCGGCGACTTCGGGGTAGTCGTCGATCACGTCGTCGGCCTGGGCGGGATCCGACTTTATCGAGTAAAGCTCGTGGCGGGGCTCGCCGTCCTTGCCCGCGTTGCTGACTAGGCGCCAGTCGCTCGTCATCACGGCCGATTTTCGCCACTTGACGGGGTCCTTGACCCGCTGGCTGTCGGTCACGAGGATGCGGTCGGGCCACTCGGAGGTGTCGGCGCTTTCGAGCAGCGGGCGAATGGAGACGCCGTCGAACTCGACCGATTCGGGCGCCTCGATCCCGCAGAGATCGATCAGGGTGGGCAGGATGTCGACATGCGCGGTGATCGGTTTCACGAATTGCTCCTTTCCGTAGCCCCCCGCGGGCCAGTGCATGAAGAAGGGAACGCGGTGACCTCCGTCGTACTCGCTGCCCTTGGTGCCGCGCATGCCGCCGTTGTGGACCTGCGAGCCCCCGGCGGTGCCGTTGTCGGTGGTGAAGATGAAAATGGTGTCTTCGGTCAGGTCTTTCCCGTCGAGCCAGTCGCGCAGTTCGCCGACGTTGTGATCGATGTTCGCGATCATGCCGAAGAAATGGGCGGTTTTGGTGTCGAAGTCTTCCTCGTAGGGCGCGGCGAATTCGGGCGGCGCGTGAAAGGGGCCGTGGGGGGCGTTGGTGGAGATGCAGGCGAAGAACGGCTTGCCGGCGTCGGCCCGGTCTTCGATGAAGTCGCGGGCGCGGTCGAAAAAGACGTCGGTGCAGTAGCCCTCGACCGCTACGGGGACGGAGTTGTGGAAATAGGTATCGTCGAAGTAGGCGTTGTCCCAGTAGTCGGGGGTCTGGCCGACGCCGCCGCCTCCGTGGCGAAGCACTTCGCCGAAGCCGCGGTCTTCCGGGCGGAACGGGTAGTTGTCGCCGAGGTGCCACTTGCCGAACATGCCGGTGGCGTAGCCGTTGTCCTGGAAGATCCGGCCGACGGTGACTTCGTTTCGCCGCAGCATGGAGCGTCCCATGATGGTGTGCCAGACCCCGGTGCGGTTGGTCCAGTGTCCGGTGAGCAGAGCGGCCCGGGTCGGCGAGCAGGTGGGGGCGACGTGGTAGTCCTCCAAGCGGACGGATTCCGAGGCGAGTGCGTCGAGGTTGGGCGTTTTCAGCACGGGATTCCCGTGGATGGAGAGATCGCCGTAGCCCTGGTCGTCCGTGATCACCAGCACGACGTTCGGTCGGGCCTCCGCGGCGGCGGAGAAGGCGAAGACGACGGCGAGAGCGAAGAGCGGCGTGAGAAACTTTGTCATGACGAGTCTACATACCGCCGCAGGAGGGAAGGGACAAGTCCGAAACCAGGCGCGGTGGCGGGGGATGGCCGATGCCGAACGGATCGGAGGCATCGGCCGGGTCGGCGAGCCGAGGCGTCCGGCGAAGCTCGAAAGTCTGCAGGTTTACGCCGCCGGCGTCGAGCCTTACGAAAAGCAGTTAGGCCTGCGCTTTCTCCCATTGGTACTTGACGTTCAGCGGATAATTTAGGTAAGCTACAGGCTCGAAAAACCAGCCTCCTTCTATTTTTTCCTTTCACCATCTTCCCTCGGGACAGCCCAATCCATGCACATTCCCTCCAACTTCAGGCAGAATACCGGCCTCACCCTTCTGGAACTCTTGATCGTGATTGCGATCATCGGGATTCTGGCCGCGATTCTGGTTCCCGCGACGGGCAAGGTCCAGGAGATCGCCACGGTAACGAAGGATACCCAGCATCTCAAGCAGATCGCGATGGCCACGACGATATGGGCAGCCGAGAACGGAGGCAGGCTGCCGTCTCCCGAGTATCCGGGGGGGATGGAAGTGCCTCCTGGAAAGGACGCCGACGAAGTTTTTCCTGATTTTTGGGATTTCGCCGGAACAGGACTCTGGCTCGACGGCGTCGTGTTCGGAAAAATTTATCTCGAGGCATACAGGAAAGTGCTGGACGAAAATGGCAAGCCCACCGGCGAGGTGTACCGGGACACGGACGGTGAAGAGGCAAATATGGACAACTACGGTCGAGGTGGCGGGCATTTGGAAGGAACGGTGTTTGTGAACACGCATTCGGCAAAGCAAGACCCGACCAACAGGGATTGGCACAAGCACAGCTACGCGATGAACGCCAATCTCCAGTACGACCGGATCTACGATACGGTCAAATCGTCCGAACCCTACTTGACCGAGAAAACCCTCTCGAACCTTCTCTTCGCTCCGAACGCCCTTCTCTACATCGAATGCACGGAACCAAACGTGATCATGTTCGAGGATCGAGACGCCGTGATCGAGACGATCGAGACGCGGTGGGGCGAAGGGGGGAGGATCATCGCGGTCTACCTCGACGGGCATGCCGATCGATTGACGGAGAGGGACATTCCCGACGGGGATCCCGAGACCGCCCGCGAATCGAGCCGGTTTTGGCGGGGCGTCGACTCGGACCGTTGATTCTGCCGGGAGGGTGTCTACTTCTCCTCGGGAGCGTTGATCTTGTCGTAGGCCTCCTTGGCGAGCCTGCGGGCTTCACTGACCGCCAGGGTGCAGGCCTCCGTGCAGACGACGGGGATGGCCCCGGGCTTGGCGGTGATTCGACTGACGGCGCAGTCGTCGTCGATGGGCCAGGCGATTTTCCTGATGCAATCGGGCGAACACAGATTGCGCATGATCTGGTTCGCCATCTGATCGGTGATCGTGCCGGCGCGGCGATACATCCCGGTCTGCCGATCCAGCGTGCGCCGAAGCGGAACCGGGTCCAGTTCGCCTCGGTCGTATGCGATCCAAGTCGCGAAAACGCCGGGATAGACGGCGTCGAGGCGTTTCAGGAATTCCCCGGCGTCGCCGCATTCGGTTTTCCAGCCGCCGCGGAGCGTCGGGGCGGTCTTGAGCGGTCGGTAATCGCCGTCGGCCGTGAACTTGGCGAGTTCGCGGAGATCGGCCGTCGTCTCGATGTCCTCGAGTTTTTCGGCGTCCATATCGTTGCGATGGCGAGCGGAAAAAATTCCGTCTTTCCCGCGGGCCAGGTGAAGTTCGCCGAATCGGATCTTCCCGCCCGGCGGCAGCAACGATTCCAATTCCCGGGAGAGCGTCATGACAGGTAGTGTTCGTCGAAATGGGCGACCTGATCCACCACGATCTCCGCGAGGGCGGGCTCGGTGCCGATGGACGAGCCGTAGTAAAGGGTCCGATCTCCGAAGCGATGGGGATTCTGTCGGAACACCTCGCGCCGGCTGGCCGCCTCGGTCGGCTCCGATTCGATGCCGAGCAGAACCGGGATGTCCTGATAGCTGTGGAGACCGTCCGAGATGAAGAAGGGTACGACGACCACGTTCGGCCGGGAGGCGAGACTTTTCCAGTCGGAGACGAAAGGCGCCTCCTCCATGTAGGCGTCGAGAACTTCTCCGAAAGGCTCTCCGGACGCCCGGATCGCTTCGACCTGGTCCTTGACCGCCTCGGTGGACTTCTTGTTCAGAGTCGTGCCGTGTCCGACGACGATCAGCGACGTCACTTCGAGCGGAACGGAATCGTCCACGATTTCCCGGGCTCTCTTGACGAGGAGCGCGGTCATGCCGGGGTGGATTCCCACGGGATCGCAGTAGTGGATGAGACGCCCGTCCCGCTCCGTGGTATGGCCGGAGATATCCAGTTCGCGGGGGAGGACCTGCCGGGTGAAATAGCCCTCGCTGATGAAATTCGGAACCACGTAGACTTCGCGCTGCTCCACCATCGGCCAGACTTGGCGAAAGCTGGGTTCCTCCTTCCAGAACGCGCAGTAGACGCCGCCGAAATTACCGTTGGCTTCGATGGCATCCGCAAGGTCCCAGGTAGGCGCGGAGGAATCGGGGTTTTCCGTGGACCCATGGCCGAGTATCAGAAGGGCGCTGTCCGGCTTGGATAGGGGCATACCAAGCTCTACGAAATCCGCGTGCGACCGGACGCCGGGATGTATTGTGGAAATTTTAGAGGTTTTGATTGCTTGATAGTTAGGAAGATTTAAACTTAACTTGTCCGAAGGAAAGGATTTTCGCGAAGATTTTGCGTTTCGGAGTTTTTCGACAGTTTCTTGAATGAAGCACTGGATTACCATCGGCCTGGTTTGCCTCGGCACAAGCATTCAAGACATCGCCGTGGCTGAGCCGGCACCCGGTTCCGCGGCTGCGGCTTTGGCTGTTCTGGCGGGGTCGGGGCGCCTTGAGCCGAACGAGCGGGTTCTGGGAATGGTCGGCTTTTTCGGTCAGCCCCGGCCGAGCCGGTGGCTGGTGCTCACCGACGCCGCCGTCGAAGGCGGACCGTTGCGCGAACTGGCTGTGTCCGGGGAAAACGTTTCCGCCGAGCGCAAGGTCGCGGCCCTGCCGGGCCAGGATTTGCCCGACATTCCCCTCGAACGACCCGATCTGAAAGTCGATTCCGACGAGGTTTTCCGCATCGTCGACGGCTTGGCCCGGGCGCGGGGAGTCCGTTTCGAAAGTATGCACTTTCAACTCCGTTGCCGCGAGCTGGCGCGGGAGCCTGTCTGGATGCTCAACCTGATCGGTTCCGGCCAAGTGTCCGTGGGCGTGGTCTACCTGTCGGCCATCACCGGGGAGGTTCTCAGAACGGCCTGGGTCGACATGCCGGTGACGAAATTCGCTTCGCCTCCCTCCGCGGAGGATCCGTCGCGGTGAGGGGGCCTTGGTGAGGGGGCCTTGGTGAGGGGGCCTTGGTGAGGGGGCCT
>JBBDRG010000061.1:0-4718 GCA_040905585.1 Verrucomicrobiales bacterium | reverse complement strand
ATCCCGGGCGCATCGAGCGGCCCCGGCTGGAGCCGGCGGTGAAGACGGTTCCGGTTCGTCGGAATCCATCGAAGGCCAACTCGGACCCACCGGCCCAACCGTCGAAACCTTCCCGCGCCACGGCCAAGTTGGCCAAGTCGGCCAAGCCCGCGAAGAAGAAGACGGCCGTTCGGAAACGTGCCCGCAAAACGTCTCCCCGGCCGTCCTCCGCCGCCGCCCCGTCCCGCGGGCGGGATCCCATCGGCGAGGTCGAGTCGCGGATCGCGGAAGCCAACGAGGCCCTCGCCTCCGCCGGGAAACAACTGAAGTCGGCGACCGGTTCGCTCGAGACGGCGCGACGGCAGCGCCGCGACGACCGGAAGGAACTGCGGGGATTCCGTTCCCTGTTCACGTCGATCAAGAAGATCGCGACCGGTTCCAACTGATCGCCGCCGGTTTCGGCCACCCTCGGCCACCACGAACGGCAACCCGAGCAACCCAGGCAACCACCACACGGAGGCCCGGCTCGTTCGCGAGTCGGGTCTTCGTGTTTCCGGCGGGCACCGCCACCACGCTCCCCTCCCTCTTTCACCCAACCCAAACCCAAACCCAAACCGCAACTCGTCAACCCCAACCCGTCAACCCCAACCCATCGAACCATGAATCCAAACCCATCCAATCCCGACATCCTCGATGTCCTCACCCGCGAAGGCGTGCTCGTGAACGCGAGCGTGCGCTACCCGCGCTTCCACAAGAAACTCAGTCCCGCCGACCTCGGGCTCGCCCCCGACCAGGTCAGCGAGCGGCTCGTGAGCCTCGGTCACAAGAAGCTCCTTCCCAGGGAAGCGCTCGCCGACCTCGCCCTCGTCGAAAGCCGCACCCACGCCCTCGTCGACCGGAACACATTCCCGTTCCTCGGCGGCATCGGCCACTTCCTGCCCAACGGCAAGCTCGTCGACGTGCAGGAGCAACTCGACGCCCAGAGGGTCTGTTTCCGCACCGCGACCGAGAATTTCCTCCATCGCTACCGGGATACCCGGCGGCAGGCCCTTGCCGACTGGCGGGACGCCATCGCGCAAATCGCGAAAACCCACCACGAGCAGGAAACGCTCCTCGCCCAGATCGCCGATTCGTTTCCCCCGCGCGAACGGCTCGAACCGAAGTTCGCCTTCGAAGTGAACCTGTTCCAGATCGCCGTGCCCGACGATCTCGGCATGGAGCTGGTCAGCTTCGCCGAACAGCAGGAAGTGCGCCGCGCCCGTCGCGAGGCCGCCGATGCCGCCGCCCGGCAGATCCGGGAGGGCGTCGAAGGGTTCGTCGGCGAATGCGTCACCGAGTTGCGCCACCAGACCGCCCGGCTCTGCGACGAGATGCTCGCCAGCATGCGCTCCGGCAAGACCGAGGGTGTGCACCAGAAGACCCTCAACCGGCTGGTGAAGTTCATCGACGACTTCAAGTCCCTGAACTTCGCCGGCGACACCGCGATGGAGCAACAGCTAGACCGGGTCCGCGCCGAACTGCTCGGCCACAGCGCCGAGGACTACCGTCAGAGCCCGACGGCCACCCGTTCCCTACAGGACGGGCTCACCCAACTCCGCGACCAGGCCCGGGAACTCGCCACCCGCGACGCCACCGAGCTGGTCGAACGCTTCGGTCAAATGGGCCGCCGCAAGCTGCAGATGGCGGGGTGAATCTTCGCCAACTGCACGTTCAACAGGGTTCGATTCCGCATCGAACCCTGTTCCTTTCCTCACAAAAACCAACCGAACCTAAAACCCAAAACCTAACCACCTAAAACCCAGGAACTAAGCACTAAGCACTAAGCACTAACCCCTAAAAACCCATGTCCCACTTCGTCACCATCCAGACCCAGATCCGCGACGTCTCCGCCCTGGAGGACGCCTGCGCCGAACTCGGCGTGGAACTCCTCCGCGACGCCGAGGCCCGCGGCTACGCCAACCAGACCCGTCACGGCGAACTCGTCGTCCGGCTCAAAGGCCCCTACGACATCGCCGCCAATCGCGAGAGCAAGACCTGCGAGAGCGACAACGACGGCGACAACGGCACCGAAAACCCGGCGCCCTACACCCTCACCACCGACTGGTGGGACGGGCACGTCGAAAAGGAGGTCGGCCCCCGCTACGGCCGCCTCCTCCAGCTCTACGGCGTCCACAAGACCCTGCGCGAGGCCCGCCGCAAGCGGCTCCGCGTCACCCGCCGCCAGGAAACCGACGGCTCCATCCGCCTCACCCTCGCCGCCTGATCCCGATCCTCCATGAAGTCCAACGAACACATCGAGGTCCAGGTCAGCCCCGAGGGGGCGATCACCATCACCGCCCATGGCTACACCGGTTCCACCTGCGAGGAAGCCACCCGCTTCCTCGAGGAGGAACTCGGCACCGTCGGCCGCCGCCAGCGCACCCGCGACTGGTATCGGTCCAACCGCAACACCACCCGAAACAAAAACCAGAACCAGAATCAGAACCAGAACTCCAACCAACGGAACCAGAACACCTGACATGACACCCGACACCCCCATCCCGGAAGTCCTGCACTTCCAGCCCGACGGCACCGGGGCCGGTCTCTACACCGAGGCCATCGATCTCCAGCGGATCGGTGTCCTCGACGTGAGCCGCGCCTCCGACGTCGAGTTCAATCCCGGCACCCAGCAATGGGAGGTCTTCGACTACACGGGCACCCGGGTCTTCGCCGACCCGTCCCGCGAGGCCTGCCTGCGCTGGGAGCGCCGCTACTTCAACCAGTCCGATCAACCCAACCACCCGCCCGAAACGGCGACCACCCACTGACCCACCATGAAAGACCAACTCATCCGCTACGCGAGGGCCGGTTACGCCGGCCTTTTTTTGTGCACCCCCGAAGAGGCCCGGGCCGAGGCCGTCGTCAAGGCGGCCGCCGACGAACTCGCACGTCCGCTCCATGCCTGGAGCCTGACGGAAGGTTTCGTCGACACGGCTTCGGGCTCCGTCCGCGCCTGTCCCGATCCCGTCGCCGCCCTCGAACAGGTCGACGATCTGGAGGGCGACGTCGTCGTGCTCCTGCGCGACTTCGGCATCCACTTCGAAGACAACGATCCCGTCCTCGTCCGCAAGCTGCGCGACACCCTGCGCGGCGCCCGGGCGACCGGGAAGCTGCTCGTGTTCCTCGGCGTTTGGAAATCCCTGCCGTCAGAACTGGAACGCGAGATCACCCGTCTCGACCTGGATCTGCCCGACACCGAGGCCCTCGCCACGGTCCTCGACGGCATCCTCGCCTCGGCCGAACTGGGCGAGCTGTCACCCGAGATCCGGGAAGCCGCTCTCGACGCCGCCGGTGGACTCACCACCCTGGAGGCCGAGAACGCCTTCGCCCTGTCGGTGATCGAGACCGGCGCCGTCCAGCCGGCCATCGTCGCCCGCGAGAAGGCCCATGCTCTCAAGAAGAGCGGTCTCCTCGAAGTCGTCGACACCACCGAGTCCCTCGCCTCCATCGGCGGACTGGATGCGCTCAAGTCCTGGCTTCTCCAGCGCCGCGAGGCGTTCACTCAGAAGGCCCGAGACTACGGTCTGCCCGTGCCCAAGGGCATGCTGGTGCTGGGCGTCCCCGGCACCGGCAAGAGCCTCACCGCCAAGGCCACCGCCAGCGTGTTCGGTGTCCCGCTCCTCAAGCTCGACGCCGGTCGGCTCTTCGGTTCGCTGGTGGGGCAGTCGGAGGCCAACCTCCGTGCCGCCATCCAGACCGCCGAGGCCATCGCCCCCTGCGTGCTCTGGATCGACGAGCTGGAAAAGGCGTTCTCGGGGGCCGGATCCTCCGGGAGCAGCGACGGCGGAACCAGCGCCCGCGTCTTCGGCAGCCTCCTCAACTGGTTGCAGGACAAGACCAGCCCGGTCTTCGTCGTGGCCACGGCCAACGATGTCAGCAAGCTCCCGCCCGAGCTGCTCCGCAAGGGGCGCTGGGACGAGTGCTGGTTCGTCGACCTGCCCGACGTCAAGGAGCGCGCCGCCATCTGGGACATCGTGATCGAGAAGTTCGGTCGCGAGAAGACCGCCTACGACACGGTCGTCCTGGCCCGCGCCAGCGAACTGCACACCGGCGCCGAGATCGAAGCCGCCTTCGTGGAAGCGCTTCATCGGGCCTTCACCGAGGACCGGGAACCGACCGAACTGGATCTCGGCGAAGTGCTGTCCGGTTCCGTCCCGCTGGCAACCAGCATGAGCGAGTCCATCGAGCGGCTGCGCCACTGGTCCCGGGGGCGTGCCCGGCACGCCACCCACGCCACCCATGCCAACACGACTTGCCACGGCAAGCGGAAGCTCGACTTGAGCTGACCGCGACGTCTCCGTCCCGTGTCCAAACTGGCCAATCGGCCAACAAAGAACGGAGACCCCAGGCCGACCCTCCCGAATGCGTGAAGGAGGTGCGTCGGTCGGAGAAAACCCATGCCCCGCACGGGTGGGTTTTCTTTTAGGTGTCACATCTAATCTCCAGCTTGCTTGTCCAGTCGTTCGAAAAAGGATTCGTTGATCTGGTAGCGCCGGTAAACAACACCACGAACCACCTCTGCACCCAACGGGTAGGTGAGTCTTTCGCCCTTCCTGCTCGAATCGAGAATTTGCCGGTGAGCCTCGGAGCCTTCCTTCACGAAGAAAAGTTGTCCCTGGAACCTGGCGAATCCGTCCTGCTGTATCGACTCGAAGTTTTCAAGGAACTCCAGCGATTCACTCCGATGGGAAGAGCCCGTC
>JBBDRG010000060.1:0-27864 GCA_040905585.1 Verrucomicrobiales bacterium | reverse complement strand
TCGCCGTGGTCGGCGACGGAGGATTCCAGATGACGCTCTGCGAACTGGCGACGGCGGTCATTCACAAGCTGCCCCTCAAGATTCTCGTGCTCAACAACCACTATCTCGGGATGGTGCGTCAGTGGCAGGAACTCTTTTTCGACAACCGCGAGAGCGGCGTCGATCTCGAAGGCAACCCGGACTTCGCGAAACTTGCGGAAGCCTACGGTGCCAAGGGAATCAACATCAAGCGGCCCGCCGACGTGCGCAAGAAACTGCAGGAGGCGCTCGACCACAACGACGGGCCCGTGCTGATCAATGCCGAATGCATCAAGACAGACAACGTTTTCCCGATGATTCCCGCCGGGGCCGCGCTGGAGGACATGCTCACGGAACCGCCCAAGCACAAGATGGGCAAACCCGTCGGGTCGACCTGAGTCCCGCCCAATCGAGGCGGGAACTCTACGGTTCCCGCCTTTCCCGATTCTTCCGCCTTTTAATTTCACCCTAGACTTCCCGAACAGATGCCTCGTTCCATCACCACCACCGAAGAAAAGCCCAAGCCGCGTCCCGACATCGTCGGTGGACACACCTTGAGCATGTACGTGAACAACAAGCCGGGCGTTCTCATGCGCATTTCCCAGATTTTCGCCCGACGGGCCTACAACATCGATTCGCTGGTCGTTTCGCAGGGGCGGGATCCGCACTTTTCCCGTCTCACTCTCGGCATCAGCGGCGATCCCACGGGACTGCCCCAGATCGTGCTTCAGTGCGACAAGCTGATCGACGTCATCCACTGCTTCGAGCACACGCCGGACCACTCGGTCGTTCGCGAACTGGCTCTGATCAAGATCAAGGCGGGGGGCGGCGAAGAGAGAACCGAGGTCCTGCAGATCATGGAGCATTTCGGAGGCAAGACCGTCGACCTGACGGAATCATCGATGGTCGTCCGCATCGAGGGTGCCAGCGACAAAGTCGACGCCGCGATGCGATTGCTCGCCACCTACGAGATTATCGAGACCGTCCGGACCGGCAAGGTGGTCATGGCCCGCGGCGAACAGCCCACCTGAGCGGGACCGGGCGAGGGTCTGGGCGCGCTCACGGCAGTCTCTTGCTCCAGATCAGCGTCTGGAACAGCGCTCCGAGGAGCAGCAGCCCCGTCAGGTAGAAGGGGATGTACCACCACGGACTGAGAATTTCTTCGTCGGTGAAAAAACTGCCGACCAGCATGATCACCCCGAGGAGAATGATGGGAATACACCAGTAGATCAGCGCCTTGGAGCCGTACTGGTTGATGCGGTACCAGTTGTCCTCCGAGGAGAATGCCTTGGGAATTCGGACCCCGTACCAGCGATTCATCTTCACCCGTCCCCGCAGGAGCGGGACGGACAATCCGATGCAGACTAGTCCGACGATAATGTTGCAGAGGCCGAGGGCGAATAGAACCTGGTTCATTTCGTTCAGGGGTTACGTTTCCCGCCGGCTCTTGCCGTGAAATTTTCCGCGACCACTCGGCCGGGGCCGCGGGTTCGCGTCCGCATTCGGGACACCTTTCGGGGCAGCGACGTTCGCGAGCCGCATCGGGAGAAAGGGGCTGAAAAGGAGAGTCCGGAAAGGGGAACGGCAGTGCTTTTTTTCACGAATCCCAGCCGAACACTGTAATTTCCGTGGCACGCGCACGAGTGAGAAATTTCGCTTTTTTTCTCGGCAGGGAGTGGCGAGTCGTTACCATTTCACCGGGAATCACGGTATGAAGACGTTAAAAAAAGGTTAGCTGGATCGTGGGGGGAAGAGCGCAGGAGTATGATTACAAAGTGCGAGGCAAGCGAAGCGTGATCGTCGTGGGCGCCCAGAATTTCCGACTGGACTTTGCCGATGACCTCTCGAGCGGGACGTTCGAATCGAACATCGGACAATACGATCTCACGATTTCCAATCGCGAATAGCACACTCGCAACGATTGGTAACAAGCGGGGGACCTCGATCCCTGGTCGCGCCGAGTCGAAAAGGCTACTTGGCCCGCGCTAGAATTCGTTCCAGACCTTCGATGTTTTCGCGGAGGACTTCCTCGACGTCGCGGAATTTCACGTGGCCGAGGATGCCGACCGGTCCTTCGTAGCCGCGTTCGATCAGGGTGAGGATCATCTCCTCCTCGTGGTCTCCCGAGCCGATCGGCCGAATCTTCTGGTCCGATTTCGAGACGTCGTTTCGACCCGGGTCCGCCATGCCGTTCAGGTTGACGCAGAACAGGTAGGGCATCATGAGCTCCAGGTCGGCGGAGAACCACGCGATGCGCGGGTGGGCGTGGTGGAAATTGTAGACGAGACCGACGTGCTCGTGTCCGGCTTCCCGAAGCGCCTCGCAGATCGCCACCATATTGTGCGGCAGGCCGCCCCAGGCGCCGTGGTTGTAGAGGCCGAGTTCCAGCCCTTCGGCCGCGGTCTTCTCGACGAGCGGCATCAGCTTCTCGACCGCGTTTCGCACTCTTTCCTCGGTGGTCTTCCCGCCGGGCGACGGTACGGTTTTCCAGATCTGAGGTCGGAGTCCGTATTTTTCGAACAAGGCGAAGGCGCCGTCGTGGCCGTTCCAGAACGCGAAAAGTTCGACGCCGGGGTCTGCGTAGGCGAGGATTTCCTCTTCGAACTGGGAGACGTGCTGCTGTCGCCAGTCGTAGGCAACTCGTTTCAACCCGAGCCTTCCGAGCATCTCGGCTCGCTGGCGGGGCGTACGTTCCCGGGCGTCGAAGGGGACGATGCACCAGGCCACCAGGTTTTCGCGCCGAAAATTCTCCGGAGGCTCGCCGGCGACGGCGGAGTCGGTGCCGGCCCAGAGGGAAAGGAGGAGTGCCAACCCGGTCAGGTGGCGGAGGATACCCTGTTGCATGATGACGAGATCAATCGAGTTTTTTTGGGAGGTTGTATCATTTCGCCATCTCCACCGCCAGCATTAATGCCATTGCGCCGCCGCGGTCGTCGGGGCCCAGGATGGCCTTTCTCAGGTAGTAGTCCTCCCGCGTCGGTTGTTTTCCGGTGCCGGTGCAGACATTGTAGAGGGTGAGCCCGTCGGTTCCGATCCGGGCTTTCACGGCTTCCCAGGCCCGGTCGAGCCGCGGACGCCACTCGTCGGAAAGCCAACCGTTGCGGATTCCTCGGGAAATGGCGTAGGCGATCATGCAGGTGGCGGTGAACTCGGCGTAGCTGTCGGGAAGGTCGATGATCTGGTGCCACATGCCGTCGTCGTCCTGGTGTTTTGCCAGGGCTTCGAGGTGCTGCCGGTAGTCGTCGAGAATGCGCCCGCGCTCGGGGTGATCGGCGGGGAAGTGATCGAGGACGAGGGCGAGCCCGAGCGCGGAGAAGCCGTTGCCCCGGCCCCAGGCGGCCTCGTTGAGCGGGGAATGGCGGTAGAGTCCGTCGTCCCGCAGGCAGCGCTCCTGGATGAATCGAAGTTGGCGCACGCATTGGTCGTGGAAGCGCGGTTCTCCGGAGATTTTCCCCGCGCGGGTCAGGACAGGGCACGCCATGAAGACCGCGTCGCTCATTTCATTGTGGCCGGGCATCGCCTCGAGGGGTTCGTTGTCGTCGTCGAAGGCGAGCGAGGCCACTTCCAGCACGCGCCGGGAAGCCCAGGGTTCGTCGATCTCGGCGTAGAGGAGGGTGCCGGCGACATCGCCTCCGCCCTTGGGGAGGCCGGCCGTCTCCAAATGGGCCCGGGCGAGTTTCTCGGCGTCGGATTCCGGGTCGAGTTTCATCCTGGCAATGACCGCGAGTGCCTGGATGTAGCTTCCGGAAAAGCGGTGACCGTAGTGTTGCGCGAGTTGCCGGCCCACCGTTTCGGGGCTGCGCTCCACGCGCCGGCGCATCTCGCTGCGGGCCATGACCGGATCGTCGTCCTCGAGCGGCTGCACCGTGAGGTCGCTTTCGCCCTCGCGACTGAGAAAGACCTTTACCATGCCGACCTGGGCGGGCGGGTGTTTCTGGAGAGCCGCTCCGAGAGATCGACCGGCCGAGGTGTCGGGGACGAACACGGCGTCGGGCGCGGTCAGGCCGATCCAGCGCCAGATCGCGTGACTGGCCGAGTTGTCGGGTTGAAAGGCGTCGCCCCGCGGCGGAAAAGTCGTTTCGGCGAGAGGTTCCATCAAACCGAGCCAGTCGTTGTTGGGGGAGAGATCCGAGGTGGTCTCGGCGGGCGAGTGCTTGCCGAAGTGAACGATCCGGTAGGTGTCGGAGGAAGGACTTCCCGGGTCCCCGGCGGCCCAGGCCATGATGGGTTCTCCGGTCGACGTTCTCCCGATCGGGAAGGTGCGATGGAGGGACTCGGTCACCCGGGCGTTCTCGTCGCGGACGACGTTCATCTCGGCGAGCGAGGCGGCGGTCCCGGCGTCGTATTGGACGGTGCTGCCCGGCCCGAAGGTCACGGTTCCCGCTTCGGATCCGGCAGCGTCGAAGGTCACGTTTCTCATGGCGAGACTGGCGGGACGCGATTCGCCGCTGTTCTTCGACGAGGTTCCCTGGACGATGGAAAGAGAAACGGACTGGTCCGATCCCGTGATGCGGCAATCGGTCAGGCCGTGCCGTCCGCCCTGGAAGAGAACCTCGGTGCCGGAGCTCTCCGAAAAGTGGCAGTTCGTGTAGTAGGTATCGGCCTCGTTGACGTCGGCGACCGCGTTTTCGTTGCGGAAGAATCGACCGTCAGTGATCCAGCACTGACAGGTGTCGTGGGCGCTGAAGCCCTCGTCGAAATTCTCGTATCCGGCGATGTTGAAAAACTGCAAGCCGCGGGCGTCTCCGTGGATGTTGAAACCGTCGTTGAGAAAATGGCGGGCATCGAGGTTGAAAACCTTGACGTTTCTGACCTTCCCGCTGGTACGGATGCCGCTGACCCGGGTCGCCCATTCGAGGTTTTCCGGATTTCCCTTCACGGTCAGCCACCCGGATTCCTCGTCGATGTCGTCCCACCGGAACTGTCCGGGCAGGAGTTCCGCGGCGCTCGGAAACTCGACGGAGCCGTTGGCCTTGCGCCCCATGCGCTCGGCGCTTCCGTCGACGACGAGGAGGTGTCGGTCGTAGCGTGTTTTGGGAAGGCGCGTCCGGTGGAGGTCGTCTCCCAGGGTTTCCCATTCGACGTCGTCCATCGGATCGGCGCCGGTCAGCGTGACGCCGTTACCTTCGATGACCAGGTTCTCGGTTCCATCTTTCAGAGCGATGGATTGACGGAAGACGGCCTTTTCCGGGAGCAGGACGATGCGGTCGCCGGCTTCCGCGCGGTTGACGGCGACTTGCGCGGTGAACAGGGGCGTCGCGGCGGCTCCGTCGTTCTCGTCGCTGCCGGTCTCCGCGTTCACGAACCAGTCCTTCGCCCCGGCTGCGGGCGCGAGGCAGAGCGTCAGCACGAAGAGGAAGGATCCTAGGCGAAGACGGTGGAGATTCATGATTCGCTCAATAGTTCGACGACGGTGTTTTTCAGGAGCCCGTTGGTTGCGAGCGCCTCCGCGCCGTCGATGCGGCCTTCGTTGCCCGACCAGTCTCCGAAGTATCCTCCGGCCTCTCTGAAAATCGGTGGGAACGGGCCGCAGTCCCAGTCGGCCATGACGGGATCCAGCATGACTTCGGCACGACCGGTGGCGACCAGCAGATAGCCGTAGGCGTCGCACCAGCCGGCGTTGTAGTAGACGGCTTTCTGCAGTCGCTCCCATGGTTCGCCTTTGCCGCTTTCAGCGAAAGAAGCGGTGTCGGCGTGCGCGCACACGGCCCGGCCGATTTCGGCCACCTCGGAGCTGCGGCACGGTTGGCCGTTCCAGTGGGCCCCGTGGCCCGAGGCCGCCGAGACGATCTCGTCGAGGGCGGGAAAATAGGCGCACCCCACTTCCACGCGACCGTCGATCTCGAGCGCGATCAGTACGGAGTAGAGCGGCACGCCGTGCACAAAGGACTTGGTTCCGTCGATCGGGTCGATGAGCCAGCGGTGGGTCGAACGGTTCTCGGATTGTCCGAATTCCTCGCCCACGATTTCGTGTTCGGGGTAGGCGGCCCCGATTTTTCGCCGAATCAGTTCTTCGGCCCGCCGGTCCGCGATCGTCACGGGAGTGTCGTCTCCCTTGAACTCGGGGGCGGCGGCGTCGGTGAGAAAATAGTCGAGTGTCAGGGCCCCGGCCTCGCGGGCGGTCTCTTCGGCGAACCTGAGATATTCGGGCAACATGCGAAGGGCGGGGAGGAGATCCTACTCCGGGTTGTCGGAGGCCGGAACGACTTCGACGGAAACTTCGGCGGACGGCGTCGCGTCGGCGTCGAGGTCGCCGATGGCGTATTGGATGCCGTCGAGCATGTGCTGCAGCATTTGCCGGTTGGCGAAGGTCATGTCGTTGTGTCCGAGGTTGGTGTAGAAAAGGCGGCCCTTGCCGATTTCGCGGCACCAGGAGACGGGAACATCCAGCGCTTTCGGCGCCTTGCCTTCCATCGCCTCCTCGAACTTCTCGTTCCGGAGCGGCTTGGCGTTCTCGGCCTTGGACATGTCCAGGCTCAGGAGCACGCGCAGCCGTTCGCGGCCCTGGAAGCTCTCCGGCTTGTACCAGTAGATCTCGTCCTTGTGCCAGAACCCCTTGCCATTGAAGGCCGCGTTGAGCACGTGATCGGGGTCTTCGACCTTGAAGGCCCAGGTGCCGTTCTGGGTCCAGGGATGTCCGTTGAAAATGCCGCCCATCATGGCGACTCCCTCGTCCCACTCGCGGAAATTGTCGGCGGCGGCATGGAGTCCGACGATACCCTTGCCGCCGTTGACGAAATCGAGGAGGGCCTGTTGCTGATTCTGGTTCGGAACGAGGTTGGTGGTGTTGTTGAAAACGATGGCGTCGTACTGCTCGAGATTCTCTCCGAAGAAGACGCTGTATTCGTCGGCAAGATCGACGGTGAACACGCCGGTCTTGTCCGCGATCGCCTTGAGGGCGTGGTTGGCGTAGGGAATCGAGGTGTGGATGAAGCCCTCGCAGCGGTAGAACAGCAGAATCTTGCGGTCGGAGTCCGGTCGTCGGGCGGAGGGTCTGGGAACCGCTCCCTCGATGGCGGCTTGCTCGTCCAGGGTCGGGTTTTCGCCAAACCTGGCCGCCGCCTTCTCTTTCCACGTTTTCGGTTCTTCGTCCTTTGCCTTCTGCGCGACGACTAGGCAGACCGAAGCCAGGGTCAGAGCGGCAGCGACGAGGGGCAATTTTCTCATGGAGGGGAATGTTAGCGATTCTGGTGGATTGGCAACAAGGCTAAAGCCGCTTTTTTGCCCGGTCGAAGCGGCTTTTTCGACTCGTTCTCACGGATTCCGGGGTTTCGGTGGCGGGAGCGGGGGGCGGCGCTTTCGGTTCGGGAGGAGCGGGGATTGCTTCGGTGGCGGCGGCCTGCGCCGGTTGGCGGGCACTTCGTCGGTGTCGGAGGGAAGTGTCGGCGACAGGCAGCTTCCAGCCGGTTCTGGTTATCAGTGCTTCGAGAAGAAAGATCAGCATCGCCACCGCCAGCAGCGGGTCCCGGATGGATTCGAACGCCGGAGCGGGCGGCTTGCGCCACGCCTTGCTCAGGTCGAGCAGTTCCGACCCGCCGCTGGTGCGCGCCGTCTCGCGCAGTTCGGCGACGCGCGCGGGATCGAATTGCCATTCGCTTTCCGACCCGACCGAGACCGGTCCAAAGGGGAGGGTGGAACCCGCGAGCTGAACGGCGCCCCGGACCGGTTGCCCCTCTTCGAGATCGGTTCGGACCGAGTAGTGGCCCGGCGCGAGACGTTCCCAGACGAGCGCCTCGGTCGCGCCCCGTTGGAAGCCCTGCTGCATGACGAGCCGGGGCGGTGCCGACGAGAACCGCGGTCCCCACTCCTCCGAGTCGTAGAGCAGGTCGATTTTCAGTTCCGTGCCGACGAGATCGTGGCGGACGCCGATGCCGGGCGGGATCTCCTCTCCCATGAGCCAACGAGCGAGGGTTTGCGCGAAGTCGCCGACTTCATCCCAGGCGCGAACGCTTTCCGAAAACTCGCCGCCGAGGGGAAAGGACACGGCCGCCGTTTTCCCGACGCCGCGGCGCCCGAAGGCGACCAGCGGCGCGGCGTAGGCGTCGTTCGTGATCAGCGCGGCTTCGTCCCCTTCGCGGAGGTAGCTTAGATTGTAGCCGTCGACCAGGCCCGGCCAGTCGACGTCGCTGCGGGCCAGTTCGTACCATCGGCCCGTCGGCTGGGTGGCCGTCGGTTCGTCGACGAACGAGGAGCGCGCCACGGTGACGGTTTCCTGGGCGAAAATGTTCGGCAGGCTGCCGGGAACGTCGGTGAAGAAAACTCGGCCTTCCCCCCGGGAGGCGATGTCCTCCAGAAATGCGCCGTCGCTGTCGCCCCGGTTGCCGAGACCGATCACGCTCACGGTGGCGTCTTCGTCCCGCATCTCCGCGAGCAACTCCTTGTATTCTCCCGGTTCCTCGGAGTCGGCCGCGTCGCTGAACAGGATCATGTGGCGCTGACCGAGAGGGGATGTTTTCAAAACGTCCCAGGCTTCCCTCATCCCGGTGTAGACGAAGATGCCGCCCCCCATCGATTCGATGCGGCGCGTCCGCTGAAGGAGTTCGCCGCGGTTGGCTCCGACGTTGAGAAGCTCGCAAATTTGATGGGCGGAGCTGTCGACCGCGAAGACCGTGACGGCGTCCGAGTCTCCCAGCAGTTCGATGGCCCGGGCGGCGCCCTCGTTGGCGAGCTGCATCTTCGAATGACCGCTCGCCACGGTCGCTGCCATCGACCCGGATCGGTCCATCACGATCGCCATGGCCACGGAGAGCTTCCGGTGCTCGCTCTTCAGCTCCATCGAAACGGGGAGGAGGGAATCGATCGACGACTCGTAGTAGCCGCCGGAACCGAAGCTCCGTTCCCCGCCGACCATGAGCAGACCGCCGCCCTGTTCCCTCACGAAAAATTCGATCGCGTCGAGAAAATCGTTCGGTAGCTCGTAGGCGGGGACGTTGTTGAGAGCGACGGCCCTGGCGCCGGTCAGAACGCCGGGCGACAGGGAGACGGTGTCTTCGACCACGTCGACGTCGAAGCCCTGGGCCCGCAGGATTTTCGCGAGGGGGTCGTTCAAGTAGTGCGTCGCCAGAACGATCCGCGGTCCTGCCGCGACTTCAATCCATCGTTCGTGGCGGTTGTTTCCGGGATGGGCATCCGGGGACGGCGCAATCCGGGCCTCGTAGAGGTGGGCCCCCGGCTCGGAAATGCGATCCGCGAAACGCCGCCGCCCCGAGCCGTCGGCGACTTCGACCGAGCGGGTGAACAACTCGCGACCGCCGCGCGACACGGTGAGGGGCATCGTGCCGTCTTCGCTCCCGGCTACGGATACCTCCACGACGAAGGGTTCGCCGATCTGGACTCGGTCGGGCGCGGTAGTTTCCGCGATGCGGAAGTCCGTCGACGCAGCGGCGCGAAGCAATCGGTAGTCGAGCGGCACGCCTTGGTTGAGCAATTTTTCGGCGACGCCGGTCAGCGGCTCGGTGCTGAAACCGTCCGTGAAGACCAACAGCCGGTTGTGGCGTACCGGGTCCATCCTGGCGAGCGCGTCCCGCACGGCGAGTCCGGTGCGGGTGAGCTTGCGGTTCCCCGGGTAGACCGCCGTTTCCGCGTCCCCCGATGGAATCGCTTCGTCGGCGTAGTCGACAAAGCGGAGCCGATGATTGTCGGACGGTCGCGACCTCTCCAGAAGCGTTCGCCATTCGGCGGAGCCGGCCTCCACCAGCTCGCGGGCGGATTCGGAACGATCGAACAGGACCCACAGGTCGATGCCGCCGGTTTTCAATTGGATCCTCGGGTCGCACAGGACGAGGACCAATAGGAGCAGAAGAGCGACTCGAAGCGGCTCCCACAATTTCAGACTCCGAAAAAACCACCCGACCGCCAGGAGAATCGGGACGAGTACCAAAAATTGAGGAGATCCCAGGGACATGCGGACGGAAAAGCCGACGCCAGTTTAGAGAAAAGCGATGCGCGGGAAAGCGAAACATCGTGGGCTTGACGTGAGAGATAGAAATTATTTATTATTTACTTGATTGACTGATTATAAAAACAATGATAATCATGATCGAGAACGCGATTAACCACAACCCAATGAAGACCTTTATTCTTTCGATCATCTGCCTGGGGCTGACGGCCTCGGTTCACGCTCAAATCGCGGACGATGAATCTTCGGCGATGCGTCTGGCTTCGGCATGCGCGGCGAGCTCCGGCTACCCTTCCTCGAATTACGAACACTACGGCAGGCAGTTGGCCAAGACGATTGCGAAACTGTCTCCGGCCGCCCAGGCCCGCGTTTTCGGGAATACGCCCAATGCCTCGAGTAGAGCAAGAGCCCGGGCGTCCGAGGATTCGGCCGTGGCGCAGATGTCCGAGTCCGACGAAACCTCCACCGCCAACGGGGAAAACGGTACTTCGGACGACTCCGGCGGTCTGCTCGATGCCGTGTCGTCGATCAACGATTTCCTGTTCGGAACCACCGAGTCTGTCAAGCCGATCATCGGCGGGAAATCCCGCTAGCGGGGTTCGCGGATTCCAGTGGACGCCGTGCAAAAGCCGTTGCCTCCGGGACCGATCCGGTTCACGATGGCGGCATGCCGAAACTGAGTAACAAAACGGCCGTCGTCACCGGAGGAGGCTCCGGAATCGGGCGCGCTATTGCGGAAACGTTCGCCACCGCCGGAGCGGAGGTGGCGATACTGGATCTCGACGAGAAGGCAGGGGCCGAAGCCGTCGAAGCAATCGGGTCGGCTGGCGGCAAGGCGAGGTTTTTCCCCTGCGATGTGTCGGACTCCTCCTCGGTCGCCGCCGCGGTGGAGCAGCTGGATCGCATCGACATCCTGGTCAACAACGCCGGCATCGCCAATATCGGAACCGCGACCACGACGGCGGAAGACGATTTCGACCGAGTCATCCGGGTGAACGTCAAAGGCGTCTATCACTGCCTCCAGGCGGTTCTTCCCCGCATGGTCGAAGGGGGCGGGGGAGTCGTTCTCAACATGTCCAGCATCGCCGCGATCACCGGTTTGAAGGATCGTTTCGCCTATTCCGCCAGCAAGGGGGCCGTCCACACGATGACCTATTCCGTGGCGGCGGACTATCTCGATGCGGGAATCCGCTGCAACGCGATTTGCCCGGCCCGAGTGCATACGCCCTTCGTGGACGGGTATCTCGACCGCACCTACCCCGACAACCGCGACGAAATGTTCGAGAAGCTGTCGAAGGTCCAGCCCATCGGCCGCATGGCGCAACCGGAAGAGGTCGCCGGGATGGCCCTTTATCTGTGCAGCGACGACGCCGCCTATCTCACCGGGCAGGCGTTCAACCTGGACGGCGGTTACTTGAATCTTCGGACCTAGCGGCGTTCGTGAAAGTCCCGACTGAACGGGCTGGTTGCGCCCACGGCCGCATTCTGGTTCGGCGCTCGTGAAATATCTAGCCGATTTCGGCCATTGCCGGGGACGGTTCGACCTGCTGTAATCGGTACCAGCTTATGAATGTTCGAATTGTTTTGCTTCGCTTCGCCGCCATCCTCTCGCTGGCGGCGGCCTCGTTCCTCCGCGCCGACGACTGGCCGCAGTTTCGGGGGGTCAACGGTTCCGGGGTCGCGACGGGGACGGACCCCCTGCCGACGGAGTTTTCCTTCGAGGACAAGGTGCTGTGGAAGGCGGAACTCGGCGACGGGATCGGGTCGTCGGTGATCGCCGACGGGCTGGTCTTCAACACGGCGATGACGGAAGAAGAGACCTTCACCGTGTTCTGTCACGACGGCGCCTCGGGTGCGTTGCTGTGGAAACGGGATCTCCCCACCGGCGAGCTGCCGCGCATCACGCCACCCAACAGCCATGCCTCGTCCACTCCGGCTTCCGACGGAAAGCGGGTCTACGTCTATTTCAGCACGCTCGGACTGATCGCCTTCGACGCGAAGTCGGGCGAGGAAAGCTGGCGCCATCCGTTGCCGGCGCCGGCCTACCTGATGGATTGGGGTCCGGGCGCTTCGCCGATCGTCCACGATGGCCAGGTCATCTTCGCCCAGGACGACGACCTGGCCTCCTTCGTGATCTCCCTCGACGCCGAGACCGGGGAGCGGCGCTGGCGCACGGCGCGCAACGACATGCTGGCGGGGTATTCCCTGCCGGTCATCTGCGAGGCCGAGGGACGCACCGACTTGGTGATCGCCGGTTCCGGCAAGCTGAAAGGCTACGATCCGGAGACGGGCGAAGAACGCTGGACCTGCAATTCGCTGCTGCGGACCATCATGACCTCGCCGGTGGTGCGGGACGATCTCATCTACCTCGCGGTGCAGAGCTACGGCGACGCGACCCGCACCCTGAAGTTCGCCCTGCTGGAGTGGCTCGACACCGATCAGGACGGGAAACTGGCGCGCGTCGAGATGCCGGAGGAGTTCCTCGAGAAGTTCGACGCCTCGGACAAAGACGGCGACGGCGTGATCGACGAAGACGAAATCGAGACGGCGTTCCAGCATCCCGACAACATGGCCGGCGGCGGCAACACCATCCAGGCGGTCCGGGGCGGGGGAACCGGCGACGTGACCGACACCCACGTGGTCTGGAACATCGACAACAAGTCGCCGTCGAATCTCGCTTCGCCGCTGGTTTACAACGACCGGCTCCACGTGGTGAAGTCGGGCGGTATTTCCAGTTGCTTCGACGCCGCGACGGGCGAGGAAATCTGGGGGCGAACCCGACTCAGGAACTTCGGCGACTACTACGCCTCCCCGATTGCCGCCGACGGCAAGATCTACATCGCCGGCCGGAACGGGTTCGTGGTGGTGCTGGACGACGCGCCCGAGTTGATCATCCTGGCGAAGAACGATCTCGGCGAGGAGATCCTGGCGACTCCGTCGGTGGCGGACGGGCGGCTCTACATCCGCACCCGGGAGAGCGTGTTCTGTCTTTCCAACGAAGCGAAGTAAATCGAAACGATTCCATGAAAAAGAACGAAAAAACGTTCCGCGGCGCCATCGTGGCAGCCTTGCTGGCGGCGGCGTTCGCCCTGCTGACGACGGCGCGAGCCGGGGATCCCGCGGTCACCGTGGTGACCGGTCCCGACGCCCCGCCCCTCGAGGCGTTCGCGGCGAAGGAGATGACGGGGCTGCTGGAGCGGCTTTTCGAGGCCGAGGTAACCGTGCGGCCCGAGGTGCCCGATGACGCGAAGCACCTGATTTTCCTGGGCAGCCCCGAGACGAATCCGGCCGTCGCGAAGTGGGCCGGCGAGGCTTGGCCGAACGATCTCGGCGACCAGGGACACCTGCTCAAGTCGGTGGCGAAGGAGGGGGAGATCGTTCTGATCGTCGGGGGCGGCAGCCCGGTGGCGACGCTGTGGGCGGTTTACGAGTTCGGCCACCATATCGGCATGCGCTACACGCTGCACGAAGATTTTCCGCCGGTCGAAGCCCCGGAGTTCCGGCTTTCCGGATTCGACGAATCGTTTTCGCCCAATCTCGCCGTGCGGGCCTGGCGAACGATCGACGCGGGCGCGGCGGGACAGGCGTCCTGGGGCATCGAGGAGCACCGGAGGCTCCTCGGTCAGTTGGCGAAGCTGAAGTTCAACCGGGTGGTTCTAGCGACGCATCCCTGGCAGCCTTTTTACGATTTCGAGTCGGGCGAGACGCCCAAAACCGGCGGCGTGCTTTGGGAGGGAGGGGAGTTTCCGGTGTCGGGCGACACGGCGGGGCGCGCGGTTTTCGACGGCGCCGAGGTCTTTGAAAACCCGGATTTTTCCGGCAAAACCACGGACGCCGAGCGGGTGGCCGCGGCCCGGGAGCTCGGTCGGGGCATTCTCTCGGCCGCCCGCGAGCTCGGCATGACCGCCGCGTTCGAGTCGGAGGGAGCGGCGGATCCGGAAATCGAAACGATCGCGCTGTCCCAGCCGCGCGGCGGGGTGCTGCCGCAGTTTTCGACCGCCGGCCTGCCGGACAAGCTGGACGAAATTCGCGAGGAGGAGAAGCGGGGGTTCGCGGTGAAGTGCTGGATTCCCGGGAGCCTGGATCCCGGCGTCTACTACCTGTCCCGCGCCGCGTTCGACGCGGGGATTACGCCGCGCGAGGCGCTCGCTAGCTTGGTGACGCCGATTTGCGGCGACGGGGTTGCGGAGCGACTGGCGACGGGCTTCGCCGCGATCGAGGAGGTCTCCGCCCTGATCGAGAGCGAGGATCCCGACTTCGCCGTTCCCGATCCGGCGATGTTCCTGAAGCACTACGCGTCGGCCGAGCCGGCGCCCGAATGGTGGGGCCGGGCCGCGGAGCTGTACGGGGCCGCCGTCAACGAGATGTATCGCGGCAACACCCGCGCCCGGGAGGGTGCCCGACCGTTCCTGCTCTATCACGCCAAGGTCTTCACTTTCGCGCTGCATTACATGACTGCGGTGAGTGCCGCGCGAGAGGCGGGGATCGCCAGGGAGGCCAAGGATGCCGAGGCTTGGGCGGGGCAGCTCGAGGCCGCGGCGGAGGCCCTGCACAACGCGCTGGGCATCTACGCGGACGTCGCCCGCGACAACAGCGATCGCGGGGTGATCGCCGTTCTCAACGAGTACGCCTATCGACCCGTGCTCGAGGAATTGGACCAGGTTCCGCTGGAGTAGAATGCCGGACACCCCGAAAGGGAGACCCAAGCCCCTCAAAATGACGATTTCCCGAAACATCCGCCACGCCTTGCTCGCCAGTATCGTGCCGCTCTGCCTGGCGTCCGAGGCGTGGGGATCGCCGTCCCTCCGCGCCGGAGCGGCGAAGGTCGACATCACCCATCCGGATCACGACGCGGGCGACAACCCGCCTTTCGTGAAGGCCCTGGTCCTGACGGACGACGCCGGCGGGATCTCGGCGGTTCTCGTGTCGGTGGATGCGGTGGCCATTGCCGAGATCGGCACGATTCGCGATCCCTATCTCGCGGAGGTCCGGCAAGCGCTGCACGCCGAACTCGGCATCGATCCGAAGGCCGTGATCGTCAACGCGAGTCACTGCCACGCCCGGGTGAGCGGGGATGTCGGGGCGAAGACGGTGGAGGCGGTGACGACGGCCTGGAACAACCGGGTGCCGGTTCGCGTCGCGGCGGGGAGTGGACACGAGGATGGCGTGTCCGTGAATCGGCGGTTGAAACTGAAAGGCGGCGGCGAAGCCGACGAACGACACGCCTACGCGTTGCCGCCCGACGAGGAGATTGCCGCCGTCGGGCCCATCGATCCCGAGATCGGACTGCTGCGGCTGGACCGAGCCGACACCGGCGACCCGCTGGCGCTGGTGTTCCATTTTTCCTGTCACCCCATTCAAGGCGTGCCCGGCGGCGGCAACACCGCGGACCTGAGCGGTTTCGCGGCCCAGACGATCGAGGAGCAACTCGGCGACGGAGCCGTGGCCTTGTTTCTGCAGGGGTGCGGCGGCGACATCAACCCGGTGCTGTACAAGGCCGTCGATCGTCCCCGCGACGCCCGCCCGCTCGGCGTCCGGCTCGGCTTGAGTGCGCTGAAAGGCGCTCGCGATCTGGAGACGAAGCCCGAGGCGGAGTTGCGGGTCGCCAACGAGTCGCTGGCTCTGCCGCGAGCCGAACTCGCCGACCGCATCGCGGCGATGGAGGACGAGATCGACGCGCTGCTCGCTCGGCTGAAAGGCACCAGTCTGAACCTCGGAACCTTCCTGCCGCTTTTCATGAAGCACCGCCTCTCCGGCGAGACCCCCGCCGCCGACGCGAAGCGGTATCTCCAGGACGAAGTGCTCGGGGTGGAGGATTGGAAGCATCTCGACGAGGAGAACCGCCGCAACCTCGACGCCTACCTGCGCAACATCCACGTCATGGAGGAGCTGACCCGAAAACAGGTGAACCTCGCGCTGTTGGAAAAGCACCAGGCTCGCAACGCCGCGTCCGGATCTCCGACCGTCGAAGTGGAGGTGGCCGGCCTGCGGGTCGGCGATTTCCGGCTCGTGACCTTTCCCGGCGAGCTGACCGTGCCCGTCGGGCTCGGCTTGAAAGAGCGTTCCCCCCACGAGTGGACCTTCGTCAGCGGCTACACCAACGGATACCTCTACTACGCCCCCACCGCCGAGCAGCTCCTCAACCGCGGCGGCGCCCAGGAGGACAGCGACTGCCTCCTGGCTCCCGAGTGGCAGGCGATCTTCGAGTCGAAGGCACTGGAGATGCTGGAAAGGTTGTGATTTTCCGAGTTTCCGATCGGATCCGGCTTGCCTCCGTCGACGGAAACGAGACCGGGCCGCCCTTGACTCGTTCTCCGATGAGCGATAGAAGAGCGTCATGATTTCTCCATGCCTTCGCGTCCCTCTTCTCGCCGCGGCGACGGTGCTCTTTTCGACGGGGCCGACGGTCTCGGCTCGGGAAAACGCCCCTTCGCCGAAATTCGTGTTTGAAACCGGCCCCCCGGCGTGGAGCGGCGAGCGCATCGTCCTGCCGCCCGGGTTCGCGTCCGACCTGGGATGGCACGGCGTCGAGGAAATCCGCTTTGCCCCCGGCATGTTCGAACCGGGGGCGCCGGACTTCTTTTCCTACGTGCTTGTTTTTTTGCTCGAGCCGGGATCCGACGTTTCCGAAGCGGGTTTGGAGCGCGAGTTGCTCACCTATTACCGCGGCCTTTCGGACGCCGTGATGGAAAGCAAGGGACAAGCCGTCGCGACCGACGACTTCACCTTGAATCTGGCAGAGTCGAAGGAGCCGAACCAAGGGGCCCCCGCCTCGGTCCCGGAAGCCGCGGCCTGGACGGCCCGCCTCGACTGGGTGGAGCCCTTCGCCACCCGGAAGGACCCTCCGCTTCGAGATCCACACTTGGACGCACGGCGATCAGCCCGTGGTGTTTTCCTGCGCATCGCCAGCGGACACCGACGCGGAGGTCCCGTGGCGGGCCCTGCGCGCCGTCCGGGAGAAATTTCGTTTCGAACCCTGAAGAGCGGCCTCGCGACCCTGTCGGGGCGGCCGGTTCAGGCGAGCAATTCCTTCACCAGTCGCGCCTCTGGATTCTGGACGAGGCGCTGCGGCGTGCCGTTGCGGAGGAAGTCGAGTTCCTGGGGATCGAGCCCGAAGAGGTGCAGGAGGGTGGCGTGGTAGTCGTAGTGGTTGACCACGTCCTCCACCGCGTAGTGGCCGAACTCGTCCGTGGCGCCGTGGACGTGGCCTTTCTTGAAGCCGCCTCCGGCCACCCACATGCTGAAGCCGTAGGTGTTGTGGTCGCGGCCGACCTTGGCGCGGTCGCCCTTCTTCGCTCCGGAGCGGTTCTGGATCACCGGCAGGCGACCCATTTCCCCGCCCCAGTGGACGACCGTGCTGTCGAGCAGCCCCCGCTGCTTGAGATCGATCACCAGCGCGGCGGCCGGTTGGTCGACGTAGCGGCAGGCCGCCGGCAGGCTGGTCATGATGCTGGCGTGGTTGTCCCAGGTCTGGTTGCCGGTGAACAGGGAGACGAAGCGGACCCCGCGTTCGATCAAGCGGCGGGCGATGAGACAGCGGGTGCCGAAGTCTTCGGTTTCCTTCTTGTCGATCCCGTAGAGCCGGCGCGTCGCTTCGCTCTCCTGGTTGATGTCGAGGGCTTCCTTGGCGGCGACCTGCATGCGGGCGGCGAGCTCGAAGCTCTGGATGCGGGCCTCCAGTTCGGTTTCGCCGGGGCGCTCTTTGTAATGTTGTTCATTGAGCCCGCCGACGAAATCGAGATAGCGCCGCTGGGCCTCGCCCTTCAACGAGAGCGGGGGATCGAGGTTGAGAATGCGCGGCTCCTTCGGACGGATGACGGTCCCCTGGTAGGCCGAGGGCAGCCAGCCGTTGGAAAAGTTGTCCACCCCGAGCACGGGAAGCCCCCGCGGATCGGTCAGGGCGACGTAGGCGGGCAGGTCGCGGTTCTCGGACCCGAGCCCGTAGGTAAGCCAGCTCCCCAGCGTGGGGCGCCCGCCGAGAGCGGTGCCGTTGATGAGGGCGTTGATCGACTGGCCATGATTGTTCACTCCGGTATGCATGGAGCGGATCATGGTGATCTCGTCGGCGATGCTTCCCATGTGCGGGACCAGTTCGCTGAAATCCATTCCGGACTCGCCATGCTTCGAGAACTTCCACGGCGAGCCCATCACCTCGCGGCTGGCGCCGGCGGCGTCGTCGTATTTGATTTCCCCGGGGAAATCCTTGCCGTCCAAGCGATCGAGTTCCGGCTTGGGATCGAAGAGGTCGATGTGGCTCGGTCCGCCCTGCATGAACATGGAGATCATGGACTTGGCCTGCCCGAAACCGTGGTGCGGCGGCTTTGGCAGGGTGTCGAAATGGGCGGGACCGGTACCGGTCACTTCGGGATTGGCGAGCAGGCCCTGCTCTTTCATCAAGGTGGCCAGGGCAATGGCGCCGAGGCCGTAGCCTTTCTCGAGAAAATTGCGGCGTGAAATCATGGTATTCGGTGGGTCGATGGGGCGGGCCGTTTCGTCAGTCGAGGTAGAGAAACTCGTTGGCGCTCATCAGCGCGTGGCACAGGGCGACGAGCCCGAGCAGTTCCGGTGGGGCGTTTTCTTCTTCCGCCGGCCCGGCGGATCGCTCCAGCTTGGCCGGATTCTCGACGTAGTAGGCTGTCTGGGCGGCTACGAACTCGGCGGCCGCCGCGCGCTCGTCGTCCGAGGGCAACCGGCCGTAGGCGAGTCGCCAGGCGCGCTCGGCCTTTTCCGCGAAATCGGCGTCGCCGCACTCCTCCAGCAAACGCGCGGCGAAATGCTGGGCGTGTTCCCGCATCCCGGCGTTGTTCATCAGCAGCAGGCTCTGGGGACTGACCGTGGTCACCGGGCGAATTTCGCAGTTGGCCTCGGTCATGTCGGGCGCGTCGAAGGCGGCGAACAGATCCAGCGGGCGCGAACGCCGCACCTGCACGTAGACGCTGCGGCGGTATTCGTCGCCTTCGAGCGATTCGTATTTCCCGGACGGACGTCCGGCGCTGTCGGTGGTGTCCACCCCGATGACAACTTGGCCTTCCTCGCTGAACATGACCGGCACGGGCTCGCCCGCGACTTCCGGGTCGAGTTTTCCGGATACGGCCAGCAGGGCGTCGCGCAGGGTTTCGGCCTCGAGCCGCCGCTGATTCTGTCGGCTGAGTAGGCGGTTGTCGGGATCGATGCGGTCGCGGTCGGCGTCGCGCCGCGAACCTTGCCGCCACGTGTGGCTGGTGAGGATGAGCCGGTGCAACTTCTTCAGGCTCCACCCGCTTTCCATGAACTCGGCGGCCAGCCAATCGAGCAATTCGGGATGGCTCGGCGTGTCGCCCAGAGCGCCGAAATCGGCCACGCTTTCGACGAGACCGGCACCGAAGTGATGCATCCAGACGCGGTTCACCATCACTCGCGCCAACAGGGGATGCCGTCCGTCCGTGAGGGTCTCGGCGAGCGCGAGTCGGCGCCCGGTCGTCGGCAAGGACGCGGTGTTTTCGGGCAGGTCGGTGGTGCGCCACCCCGCCAGCACGCTGAGGTCGCCGGGCTCGACTTCCTCGGTGGGCGACTCGAAATCGCCGCGGTGAAAGAGAAACGTCGCCGGAACGGCTTCGGGTTTCTTGGGCAATTCGGCGAAGGCGTGAACCATTTCGGCGACCGGCTTGGTCTCCCGCACCGCGGTCGCTTCCGCCGTCATCTCCTTGAGAGTCGCGGCGTGCTTGGTCTTGTAGGTGCTGTCGTAAAGATAGAGCGAACCGGCGGAGAGCTTCAGAATGGTGGGATGCTGTTTCAGCAGCGCCGTCTGCTCCGGCGTGCGCTCCTTGGCGTCCGTCCGGTAGGCGGCCTCCAACTCCTCGCGGATCGCCTCGTCGCGCTTGGCCAATTCCTTCTCCAGGACCTCGTCGATGAATTCCGCCTGCTTCGCGAGCCGGGCCTCGTCGATTTTTTTCGCCTCCGCCTCGATCTTCGCGGCCTTGGCCTTGTCCTCCTTCGTCTGGAGGGAGACCAGCCGCGCGTTTGGAACGCGCCAGTTCTTGGGATCGAAGCCCGGCTCGAACACGGCTCGAAGCCTGTAGAAATCGGCCTGGCTGATCGGGTCGTATCGATGATCGTGACACTCGGCGCACTGGATCGTCATCCCGTAGAACGCCGTGCTGACGATCTTGAGAGTGTCGGTGATGCTGGCATTGCGAGCGGCGAGATTGTTCATCGCTCCCGTGCCGTCCGGCGCCATGCGCAGAAAGCCGGTGGCGGCCAGCAGCTCGGCATACCGCTCGCGGTCCGCCTCGGCCGGCGAATCGGCGTTCAGCCCGAGCTGGGCCGCGATCTCGTCGCCCGCCAACTGTTCGCGGACGAACGCGTCGAAGGGCTTGTCGTCGTTGAGCGCGGCGATGACGTAGTCGCGGAATTTCCAGGCGTGCTTCCGTTCCAGGTCCTTGTCGGTGTAGCCGTCGGAGTCGGCGTAGCCGGCCACGTCCAGCCAGTGCCGACCCCAGCGTTCGCCGTAGGCGGTGGACGCCAGCAAGCCGTCGATCATGTCGTCGAAAGCGGCGTCGGGATCGCTTTCCGAGGCCGCGATGAAAGCGTCGATGGCCGCCGGCTCGGGCGGCAATCCGGTGAGATCGAACGCGGCACGGCGAATCAGGGTGGCGGGATCGGCCTTGTCGGAAAAGCTCAGGTCGTTTTCCGCGAGCCGACGGGCCACGAAGGCGTCGATCTCGTTTTTTCCCGCGGGTTCCGACATGTCGGGCACGTCGGGCTTGGCGATGGGCTGGAGCGACCACCAGGAGCGCTCTTCCTCGGTGAAAATCGGTCCGGGACCGAGCGTCTCGGGCTCCGGGCGCAGCGTGGGGGCGTCCGCGAGAATCCACGCTTCGATCGTGGCGATCTCGTCGTCCGACAGTCTCGGTTTCTCTTTCGGCATTTCGCCGGACTTCAACAATTCGAGAAGATGACTCTTGGCCGGATCGCCCGGCTCGATCGCCGGTCCCGATTTCCCGCCCTTCGCGAGCAGGCGGCGCAGCCGCACGTCGAGCCCGCCCTCCGTTTCTCCGGCCTCGCCGTGGCAGTGAAAACAATGCGTCTTGAGAATGGGGCGCACGTCCTTTTCGAAGACCGGTGGCTCGGCGGCGAAAGAGGACGAGACCGCTAGGAACAACAGCGGACGCAGGGTTCTAAAACCAATGGCGGATCGGAGAAGCATTTCCGAGAAGCTAAGCGCCGGACGGGAAACGGCAACCGTCCCGCGAGGCGCGTAGACGTGACGAAGGCCGCAACGCGAGGATAGAGAATCGAGGCCTCTCCCAAGTCTTGACAACCGCGGAAGCGTTTGGTTCCATCCCTCCACTATGCCCTCCGCCATCGCCATCATGGCCCACCCCGACGATATCGAATTCGTCGCCGCCGGAACGCTCGCACTGCTCAAGAGGGCGGGGTGGGAAATCCATTACATGAACGTATCGGCCGGTGATTGCGGCGGTGCCGAGCACGACGCGCAGCGGACGGCCGAGATCCGGCTCGAGGAGGCGAGGACGGCGGCGGAGATTCTCGGTGCGACGTTTCACACGCCCATCGGCAAGGACTTGCAGATTGTCTACGAGATCGGACTTCTCCGCCGGCTGGCGGCGGTGATCCGGGAGGTCGAGCCGGCGGTCGTGCTGACGCATTCGCCGCAGGATTACATGGAGGATCACACGAACGCGTCGCGGTTGGCGGTGACGGCGGCCTTTGCCCACGGCATGCCGAATTTCGGGACCCAGCCGCCGAGGGAGCCGGCCGGGGGAGACGTGACCGTCTACCACGCCATGCCCCACGGTCTGTGCGATCCGCTGCGACGCCGGGTGGTGCCCGGAGCCTATGTGAACACGACGGAGGTTCACGAGTCGAAACGCCTCGCGCTGGCTGCCCACAAGAGCCAGAAGGAGTGGCTGGACAAGAGCCAGGGAATGGACTCCTACCTCATTGCGCTGGACGACATGTCGGCGGAAGTGGGCAAGATGTCGGGACGATTCAAGCACGCCGAAGGCTGGCGCCGCCACTTGCACCTGGGCTTCAGCGCCAAGGAACAGGATCCGCTTGCGGACGCTCTGGGAAACGACTATTTGATCAACCAAGCCTACGAAGACGCCATCAAGAAAGGAACCCTGCCATGCCCAGAAAACTAAGCCATATCGCCCCCGGTTGGTGGGACTACACGACCCTCGACGACGAACTGATCAACGACGCCGCGAAGCTGTCGGGCGAAGATCTCGGACAGCTTTCCCGGCCAGGGTTCCAGGTGAAATTCTACGACACGCTGGAGGATTTCTACTTGGCCGAGGCGCTGGAGTACATTCACGCGTGGAAAGAAGCCACGGCCGACAATCCAGTGGGGATCTGCGGCCCGATCGGTCCCACCGAGCAGCTTCCGTTGGTGGCGCGCCTCGTCAACGAGTTGGAAATCAATCTCGGCGCCGCGCATTTCTGGGGCATGGACGAGTGGTACCAGGACGGAAAGGCGGTGTCCACGAGCCACCCGCTGTCCTTTGAGAAAGCCGACCGCGAACTCTGTTTCGATCGGATCGATTCAAAACTCGCCATGCCGGAGAGTCAGTTGCATTTCCCGAACGAAAACGTCGAGGAATTCAAGAAGACCTGGGAAGGCGTGCGATGCGCGGTGATGCAGGGCGGCCAGGGCGACATCAAGCACTGGGCTTTCAACGACCCCCTGAAACGGGAAGGGAAGCACGCCGACGAGCCGCCCACGCCGGAAGAATACCGGCAGCTCGCCACCCGGATCGTGGAACTGCATCCGGTGACGCTGGCCCAGAATGCGCGCACCTCCGGAGGAGGAAACGTGACCATGGTTCCGGCCCAAGCCGTGACGGTGGGGCCGCAGGAGACATGGAAGGCGGAGAAAGTATCCATTTGGCACGCCGGCGCCCATGACAACCCGCTCGGTCAACGACTGACGGCGCTGATGATATCCAAGGGGTTGGCGGACTCCGCCGTGCCGATGTCGCTGCTGGCGGATCACCCCAACGTGCAATTCAACTACTACCGCCCCGGGCTCGGCAGTTGCTCGGTGGAGATGCACTGAAGCGGATGGACAAGGGCGCGCCGCGAGAGCGGGAAGCGGGGCGTGGTCGCTCAGCGAAATCCCCACTCGTCCCCGAGAGCCCGGCACTTTTCCAGGGGCAGAATGCCGCCCGAAGTCGTCGGGTGCAGCAGGCAACTGGCCGCCACGGTGACTCCCAGTTTCAGACAGACGTCGACGGGATCCCCCCGGTGAAGCCCCAGCAAGAATCCGGCGGCGAAGGCGTCTCCCGCGCCGACGGCACCGCGGATTTCCGATTCGTGGACGCGGACCGAGCCCTGCCAGACGGCCTCTCCCTGCGAGGTCCCCGCCAAGGCGCCCGATTCGGCGTGAATCACCACCATTTCCCGCACGCCCATTTCCAGAATTTGACGCGCCGCTTGTTCGAAGGCCTCGCGGGAACTGTCCGGCCGGAGTTCCTGGCCGGTCACGCGGGACGCTTCGAATTCGTTGAGAAACAACACGTCGATCTGGGGCAACGCCGGGGTGACCAGGCGCCGAAACCGGTCGCTATCCTCGCTGACGATGTCGACGACCGTGCGATGGCCCGATTCGCTGGCACGTCGAAGCACCTGGGTCGCCCGCGTTTCTCCGTCCGCCTGCAACTCGTCCATGGCGTCGAGCAGAAGCAGATAACCGAGGTAGAAAAAGCGGGCCTTCGAGGCCTCGAAATCGAGCCGGCTCCCGTCGAAGAGCGCATTGGCGCCCCGCTGGTGAAAGAAGGTGCGCCGTCCGGTCGATTCGACCGTCATCACGTCGGTGTAGGACGTGGGCGCATCCTCCGAGACCTGCAGGAAGCTCGTGTCGATCCCGTGCTCCGCGCAATCGGCCAGGATCATCTCGCCGTCCGGATCCGTTCCGATCAGGCCGGCGGCGAAGAGGGGAAAGGGAGGTTTTTCGCCGAACAGCTTGGACAGGTCCTTCGAGACGTTGAAGGGACCGCCGCCGTTGCTCTGGGATTCGGCCGAAATCGTCGCCAGGGTGTCCTGTTCCGGATAGACATCGATCAGCTTGACCCGGTCGATGATCCAGTTTCCGGCGAGCAGAATGCCCTGGCGAGAATCGTTCATGGCGCGGCGGCCTGCTTCGTCTCCTGCGAGGTCAAGGCCGCCTTGAACACCCGCTGGCTCCAGATCGCTTCCTCCGGGGTGGCGCAGCCGAACCGATCGCCCAGGGTTCCCGCGCGTTCGGTCAGGAACGCCGCCCACATCTGCTGGAGCAAGTCGGCGAAGCCAACCTCGAAAATCCCGCCGGTAATGGCCTTGAACGAGGTCTGGAATCCCAAATCGATGCGTTCCCAGCGTTGCTCGTCGCCTTCGCGGCGAAACCGCCACAGGGTCTTGGGAGTTTTCGACGAATACTTCGCGCCGCCGTCGGTTCCGAGCACCTCGATCTCCCACGTGTTCGTTTCGCCGGGACCGAGCCGCTTGGTCTCCCAGCGCATGGGCACTTCCCGACCGTCGATGTCCACGTCCATGTGCAGCAAAGCGTTGTCCCAGGTGTCGCACTCGGCCGTGCCGCCCTTTCCGTCGGGGCGCTGCGTGTAGACGTGCTGCAACTGAGCGTAGACGCGTTTGGGATGCCAGCCCAGTCGCAGCGGAATGTGCGCCACGTGCATGCCGAGGTCGCCCATGACGCCGATCTCGCCGCAGAATTTCACCTGGCGCTTCCAGTTGATGGCTTTGTCGGGGTCGAGATCGCTGGAATGGTGGAATCGCGAGACGATTTCGATGATTTTACCCAGGCCGTCGCCGCGGGCTTCGCGAATGACCGCCTGCGCTCCGGGCATGAAAGGAAATTCCGAGCTGCAACGCACGAACCGTCCCGACCGCTCCGCTTCGGCTTGAATGCGCTTCGCCGCGTCCAGATCGATGCCGAACGGTTTCTCCGCCAGGAGATCTTTTCCCGCCCGGAGCACGTCCAGGTAGATCTGTTCGTGCAGGTGGTGCGGCACCGCGCAGTAGATCACGTCGATGTCCGGGTCGGCCAGCATCTCCTTGTAGTCCGTCGTCAGCATCCGAACGCCCGGCACCTGCTTGAACCACTCCAGCACCGGCTCCGCCACGTCCGCCACGCCGACCAGTTCGGCCGGCACGTCGACGTCGCTCAGCGCGAACCATCTTCCGAAAGCGGACGCGGTTTCGCGACCCATGAGGCCGCCTCCGATGATTCCTATTTGCACGGTCATACAGTTACTTGGAAAAATTTCGTCGTCTCTTAATTAGGCCTTTATCCTTCGACCATCCCCAGAGCTTCCTTCGCACTCGCCCCGTCGTGGACCACGGCCATGAGGGCTTTCGTCATCGCCGCCGGATTCTCGTGCTGAATGATGTTCCGGCCGTAGACGATTCCGGAAGCACCCTGTTCGATCAGGCCCTGGGTGCGCTTGAGAATCTCCTCGTTGCTGGCTTTGCTGCCGCCGCGAACCAGAACCGGAATCTCGCCGGCGATCTCGACGACCCGGTGGTAATCGTTCACGTCGTCGGTCGGGTCCGCCTTGATGATGTCGGCGCCCAACTCGACGGCCTGACGCACCAGGGGCAGGATTTTTTCCGTGTCGCCGTCCACCATGTAGCCGCCTTTTTCCTCGTTCGGCCGGAACACGAGCGGCTCGATCATCAGCGGCACGCCGTAGTGGTCGCTCTCGGGCTTGAGCTGGAGGATGTTCTGGACGCACTGGTCGTGAACCTCCGGAGCGCCCGGTAGACGAAACAAGTTCACGCACAAGCAGGCCGCGTCCAGCCGCACGGCTTGGAGCGTGCACTCCTCGATCATCCGGCTGAAGCGAGTGGCGGGCAGCTCCTTGCCGTAGATGTTCGCCACGTCGGTTCGCAGGACCAGCGACGGTTTCTGGCGGCCCTGAATGCGCTGGAGATACCCGGCTTGACCGACCGAAAGCTGGATCGCGTCGGGCGCGGCGTCGACGAGGGTCTCGATGACTTTCGGCATGTTCTCGATGGAATTGAGAAAGCCGTATTCGTTGAAGAACCCGTGATCGACGGCCACGTCGAGGCAGCGGCCGGATTTGCGATTGAAAAGACGATTGAGGCGGTAGGATTTCATCGGGTGGTGGTCGAACGAAGGGTCAAATAGTGGAAGCGGGCGTCCGAAGTTGCAACCACGGGGATTGGTTTTTTTTGCGGTGAAATGCTCCATCGCACGCCGTAGAAACACCGAGCGCCCGAGGGACGGGCGATTTCCCGACTGCTTCGGCTCGTGGCGGGCGCGCGTCCCGATCGTCGCGGCGATGTTCCGGGCTCCGGACTCTTTGGCGCTTGGATGGAGCCTTGGCGCCGGCCGCAGGGCTTGCCGCAGGGCTTGCCGCAGGGCTTGCCGGGTTGCCGGGTTGCCGGGTTGCCGGGTTGCCGAACCGGGCTCCGCTGGATCCTTCCGGGAAGTCGGGGGTCAATCGGTGGGTCTCGGTATGATGACGACATCGTCGATCAGGACCGAGCCGGATCCTTCCAGCAGTTCAATGGAGAACTCGAGCGATCTGGCGTCGCGCACTTCGCTGAAATTCCAAGTGTGCTCGTGCCACTTGTCGTCCGCCCTGACGTTGACGTTTTGGTAAACGTAAGAAGAGTCGGGCCGGGTGCAGAGGA
This sequence comes from Verrucomicrobiales bacterium, assembly GCA_040905585.1. Lineage (GTDB taxonomy): Bacteria > Verrucomicrobiota > Verrucomicrobiia > Verrucomicrobiales > DEV007 > Arctic95D-9. The sequence continues at coordinate 1,289 of JBBDRG010000060.1, read as the reverse complement.
GCTGAATACCGCGCCCTTCGAAATCCGCGCTTTTATAGCGGAACGTGATGACGAGATCGTGCAGATCGCGGGTCTTCACATCGGTGGCGACCTTCGCGTTCCGGTTCCTTTTCGATTCGAGGACCAGCACCCGGTTGTCGTCGATCGTCTCGAACTTGCGGTCGCCGGACCACACGGTCGCGGTGTCCATCGTGCCGTCTTTAACTAGATTCTCCGCGAGACAAAGTGTCGGTGCGAGGGCGACGATAAGAAGAGTTCGTTTCATGGTAGTCGGGCGGCGGGGTTGAAATGGCATTGAGGTTGGCACGAGTTGACTGGAAATCGGGCCGGAGGTCAAGATTTTCGGGTAATTTTTGCGCGGGACGATGCACTTCAAAATAGAGGACCCTTCCCGCGCTATCGTACACAGCCACTAGTCAGGGGGCTAATTCTAGATTCTAATTCTACTTAGTTAAATTTCTTGACAGGCTTAGAAATCAAGGTTAGAGACCGTTATTCTCGCTCTTCCGCCCGAAGAGACCCAAGCGTTCCCGGTTCGAGAATCAGTGACCGGACGCATTAAAAAAAATGAATCTGCCACCAACTGCGGCGTGGCCCGTTTCCTCATGGAATTTTGCGAGTCCTACAGCAGGCACTTCGTCAGTCAAGGGATGAATGGGGTGACCCATGCGCGTCATTATCTTTCCGGCCTGCTTGGCAAGCAGCGCCGCAAGAACATCGAGACTATCGAGAACGATGTCGCGGGTAGCGACTACCAAGGCATGGAGCAGTTCGTCAGCAGCTCTCCTTGGTCGCACGAGGCTGTCATGGAGCAAGTCGCCAGCGAGGCCGACCGTTTGATCGGCGACGAGGAAAGCGCCGGATTCTACATCGACGAATCCAGTTTCGTGAAGAAGGGCAAGGCCTCGGTAGGCGTCCAGCGGCAATGGTGCGGCAGGCTGGGCAAGCTCGAGAACTGCCAGGTCGCCGTCTTCGCCTGCCTGGGCAAAGGGGAGCGTTACGCCATCACCGACTACCGTCTCTACCTCCCCGAGAAATGGGCGGAGGACGCGGATCGATGTGCCAAGGCCAAGATCCCCGAAGAGCACCGGAAGTACCGGCCCAAGTGGGAGCTGGCCTTGGAGATGGTGCTCGAGGCGAGGAAGCGGGGGATGCGTTTCGGCTTCGTCGGATGCGACAGCCTATACGGTTCCAACGCATTGTTTTTGAATGCCTTGGAGGACTCCGGCGAGTACTTCATGGCTGACGTCGACAAAGCCAAGCGGGTCTGGCTCGAGGAGCCGTCGATC